>NZ_JBALDK010000217.1:0-53415 GCF_036917455.1 Nostoc sp.
AAAGGGGGGAAATAATATTTCCGGTTCCCTCCCCTTTATATGGGGAGGGTTAGGGTGGGGTAAAACCTGAGTTCTTCAGCTATTTTCAGACTTGTGTATACACCGTAGCCTTGAAAAGGGGGGCAAAAGTTTCTTAAAGTCCCCCTTTTTAAGGAAGATTTAGGGGGATCTGAAATGTTTTGCTACCAACGAGAGGACTTTTCAAACATCTTCTAACAGTGCCTTATTTGGCGAGTTGCTCACATCTGTTAAAGGTGATTTAGGAATGGCTCATAAGCGGTAGTTTTATCTGGAACGTCGAGCCTTTACCCTCATTGCTCATCACATGAATGTGACCACCGTGAGCTTGGACAATTTGTTGAGCGATCGCCAATCCTAACCCAAATCCGCCGCTTTCTCTTGTACGTTCTGTGTCAACCCGGTAAAAGCGATCGAAAATATAAGGTAAATCTGCCTCTGGAATTCCAATTCCAGTATCAATGACCTGAATTACTGCCCGATCTGAGTGAGGTTCTAAGCGTAACCAAACAGTTCCACCAGACGGAGTGTAATTGCAAGCGTTGTTGAGTAAGTTTTCCACAGCTAACCGCAGCAAATCGGGGTCAGCCCACAACTCAATGGGTTGTTCTGGCAAATGGCTAATGAACTTGAGCGATGCTTTTGCCGCAATAGTAGTGTAATGAACAACTAGATTTTCCAATAAGCCATTAAGATTTACCCTTTTGAGTGATTCTGGATTTAATTGTCCTTGATGCCGAGCTAATAACAATAAGTTATTGACTAAGGTACTCATCAACTTAGCGCTATCGATGATGTTCTCCATTGAAGGATGGATTTGGGGACGATCTGCCGCCATTAGTAACCCAACTTGGGCATTGGTTAAAATTGCAGAAAGGGGCGATCGCAACTCATGAGAAGCATCTGATGTAAAGCGTTGTAGTTGATTATATGCTTGCTGAACAGGCTTCATAGCTATGCCACCGAGTACCCAACCTGTAAGTCCAATCAACCCCAGCGCTATAGGTACAGCTAGGCTCAACATTAACAGAAACTCTTTGAGATCGTTTTGAGTTTCTGTCAGAGGGATAGCTACTTCCAGATAGCCGATGACCGAATTTCCTCCTTGAACAGGCAGAGTGAGTTGACGCAGCCAAAGCACTTTGTCTGTAAATGGGTCAAAGGACTTAATTGTGAGAAACCCAGATAATGTTTTTAACTGTTCTGGAGGTGGAGTCCCAAAAAACCGCTTGAGTTTGCCATTCGGGTCATACCAGCGAACATAGACCAGTTCAATATCAGCAGGGTGAGAACCACTACCCAATAGCGGTATATTGCTCAGATCGACTTGTTTTTGTCCTTGATACAGCCGATATTGTGAACTGGCTGCCATTAACTCTGCTCTTTTATAAAGCAGTTGATCTAATGCTTTAAGCTTGTCTTTCACCTCAAGATTATAAATGACTCCAGCAAAAAGAATGAGAATGCACCCCATTGAAAGGGTAAACCAACGAGCTAAGTTACGACGACTGCGGTTAAACACAACTGATGCTAATTTGTAATTCGTAATTCGTAATTACAAGACTTGTAATTGAACTACATTACTGCCTATTCTCCGTCTCAGGCGTTTTAAATCTCAAGTTAGTTCTGGTGGGTTGAGACGATAACCCATACCATATACAGTTTCAATCCAATCAGCTGCTGCTAATGTTTGCAAACGTTGGCGAAGTTTACGAACTATAACGGTGATTGCATTGCTTTCTGGCTCACTACCCCACTCCCATACGGCTTGCTCTATTTGGTTGCGAGTCAGGACTTGGCGGGGATGACGCATGAAATACTCTAGCAACTGAAATTCTTGGCTGGAAAGGGATACAGTCGCCCCTTGGCGTTCCAAAATTAGTGTATCGAGGTGAAGTTCGAGGTCTGCCAAGCGGAGAGTGTCTCCTTGCCAGAGAGGCGATCGCCTGCTCAATGCCCGCACCCGCGCCATGAACTCTATAATATCAATTGGTTTGACTAGGTAATCATCAGCTCCGGCATCTAAGCCGATAACTTTATCTGGTGTGGTGTCTTTTGCCGTGATCATTAATACAGGAGCTGTTTTTCCTGCCGCCCGATACTGTTGACACAAACTCACTCCACTAATCCGAGGTAACATCCAATCCAAAATCAGCAAGTCATATTCTTTTTCAGCTAAAAGCCATTGAGCGGTTTCACCATCCTTGACACCATCAACGCTGTGTCCAGCCTGAGAGAGAACCATTTGTAGTGGCATTAATTGCTTTGGATCGTCCTCTACCAGTAAGATTTTCATCACCTTATATACACTTAATATACATTTGTGCTTGTTTAGAATAATGCATTGAAGCAATCTCAACGTCTTTCATCAGTCACATTTGAGAAGTTGTCTATCCCATTTGGATATAGATCGACTGTGACCTAGCAAAATCAGAAGTAGGTGTAATGTGTGGCGTATTAGTAAACGTTGGCTGCAAGGGCTGGGATTAGAGTTTTGGTTGCCTCTACCACTGGTAGCGGTTGCGTTTTGGCTTGGCTGTAGTTTCCTAGCTGCCCAAGAGTTAAGCCGACCCAATTCCACGGAAAATAAACTTCAGTCAGATACCCAACTCGAAGCTCGGATATCAGTCAATGTGTTGCTCATTAATGCCGCCGTCAACCGAACTAAGAGAATTACTCAGGTTGAAGTAGAAACAGCAGATCCCATCCTGAAGCGATTGGAATTAGAACTTCCAACGATAGAATTCAACCAAATAGAAGCGACAATTGCCCAAGAATTAGGTCTACCTCGTCAGGATGTTAGAAAGTTAGTACGCTATGAATTTGTGGAATAACATTGACAGTATTTCAGGCTAAGTAAGTGGGCGGAAATAAATTCAACTATATTACGAAACCAAAACAGGCTTCAAACTCTTACCAACGATCAATACTTTTCCCATTTGCCGACAGTATCAGAAGATAAGCAATAATCAAGTAAAATTCAGATTCAGGAGTTGCTGCATGAGAAACAACGCAGACGATACAGCTAACAAACACCTCAGTTCAGGTGCTAACGAACTTAAAGATAAAGCTTCTCGAAATCAAGTGATCGTGGCTCCATTACCAGACCCGATTGCCAAAAATATTGAAGCGATTATTTCACTTCATACCCAGGAAGTTCGAGATATTCCCGCCCACCAACGCATACTAGAAGCGATCGCTACATTCTTTGGGCGATCGGCATTTATGTATAGTTTGCTACTCATACTAGCTTTGTGGATTTTTGGCAGTTTTTTTCAGCGCCTTTTACCATTCAATTTACCCCCGTTTAGCTGGTCAAATCAAGGCTTAGACGCTGCTGCATTGGTAATTTCAACTGGAGTATTAGTGCGACAAACTCGTCAAGAAAACTTTGCCGAACAGAGGGCGCAACTGATGCTACAGCTTAACCTACTCTCCGAGCAAAAAATTGCCAAGATTATTGCTCTATTAGAAGAACTCCGTACCGATTTGCCTGATGTGGTAAATCGGCACGATTCGGAAGCTCAATTGATGCAGGAACCGACTGACCCGATCGCGGTATTAGAAGCACTCCAGAAAAACTTGGCTCAAGAACTATCATCTACAGAAGAAAACAATATGAGTTGATCGCAGTTTTTTAGTAGACTTTTTTCTATTTAGAAACATCAAACAAAACTTCAAGTATAATTTTTGTGTTGGCAATAACAATTTATCGTAATATTTAACTAGAGGGATACAAATGGCTCAATTGAATGGTGTAATGATGCAGTACTTCCATTGGTATATCCCTCCAGATGGCAATCTTTGGAATGAGTTTAAAGATAAAGTCAAAGAGTTAGCTGATGCAGGTGTTACATCTGTTTGGTTACCCCCAGCTTACAAAGGAACAGGGGGTGGCTTCGATGTCGGCTACGGGGTCTACGATATGTACGATCTAGGCGAGTTTGACCAGAAAGGCTCGGTTCGGACAAAGTACGGCACAAAAGACGAGTATATCGCTGCTATCAAAGCTGCAAAAGATGCTGGCATTCGAGTGTATGCGGATGTTGTCCTCAACCACAAGTTAGGTGCAGACGAAGCTGAAGAGGTGGAAGCAACTCCCTACAATCCAGAGAATCGCCACGAGGCAATCGGTGAGATGCAAACTATAAAAGTGTGGACTCACTTTACCTTCCCAGGTCGGAAGGGCAAATACTCCGATATGGAATGGCATTGGTGGCACTTCGACGCGGTTGATTACAATGTTTACAACGAAGGAGAGAATGCAGTTTACCTGTTTAAAGATAAACAATTTGACGAACAGGTTGACCTAGAAAAAGGCGCTTTCGACTATCTCATGGGATGCGATCTTGATATGGAGAATCAAGAAGTTCGCGACGAGTTGAATCGCTGGGGTGAGTGGTTTGTAGAAACCACTAATATAGATGGCTTTCGTTTTGATGCCGTTAAACACGTTAGAGCGGGCTTTTTCCCAGAGTGGCTGCATCACTGTCGCCAAAAAGCAGGTCGCGATCTCTTTGCCGTCGGTGAGTATTGGTCTTATGAAATTGAAGCATTGCACAATTTCATTAGCGTCACTGGTGGCGATGTGTTGTTGTTTGATGCGCCATTGCACTATAACTTTAGCGCAGCTAGCACACAAGGCAGTGACTACGACATGCGGCAGATATTTGATAACACCTTGGTGCAACAGCAACCCGCTTTAGCCGTTACTTTAGTAGAGAATCATGATTCTCAACCTTTGCAGTCATTGGAGTCTGTAGTAGAAAGCTGGTTTAAACCGTTGGCTTATGCGTTGATTCTACTGCGAAGTGATGGTTATCCCTGTATCTTCCATGCTGATTACTATGGTGCTCATTATAAAGATAAGGGCCCAGATGGCAATGAGCATGAGATTTGGCTCGATAGTCATCAATGGATAATTGATAAATTTCTGCACGCCCGTCAAACCTATGGTTATGGCGACCAATACGATTATTTCGATCACGCGAATACAATCGGCTGGACACGCTTAGGAGACGAAGAACATCCTGGCGGGATGGCGGTTGTTTTGAGTAATGGGGAAGAGGGGACTAAGTGGATGGAAGTTGGGCAACCCAACAGCACTTACATTGACATCACTGAACATTTCAGCGAACCCATCACAACAAATGATGAGGGCTGGGCTGATTTTCGATGCAATGCTGGTTCTGTTTCTGTGTGGGTTCCACAGTCATAGTCTGGGTTTTAGTAGCATTCATGCAGAAAGTTAGGCGCTTGATCAACTTTGCCTAAAAGAGAACTTAGGTAGTACCAAGCGCACTAGCTTATGTCCTTGAAAACATGAAAGAGTTTGAAAAAATTAATTAATAACCAAAATTATTTGATACCAAATTATTGTGAAGCTGCATAAGACTTTAGAAAGCTAGTACTTCACCAACCCAAAAATGCTGGGAGCAGGGGAGCAGAGGAGAGTCCAAATACCAAGTTCTTTCCCCTCTGCCCCTCTGCTCCTCTGCTCCTCTGCCCCTCTGCTCCTCTGCCCCTCTGCCCCTCTGCCCCTCTGCCCCTCTGCCCATCCTTCCCCTCAAGCTTGTGATAAATGCGGGTTAGGGATAGTAGCAGGAATAGTAGCTCCGATAGGATTAGTAGAAATAATTAATTAGTGAATATATAGTTGGGAAAAGTTATAAAAGCTAACTATATAAACTTTCTGACCTCCTGTTTCTCTCTTCAATACGTTCCGCTTTGCTTTTCAATGTTTGGTTCATGGCTTCAAACCCTTGGCGAACGTCGATATTTAATCGACGAGCCAAGAGAGGTACTAGTAAGCCGTGGAAAGATTCTTGTTGAATGAACAAAACGCGTAGGCCTAGCCCGTCGTAGACATCGCTTGCTAACGGCTCAATGATAAAGCTGTGTTCACTGTCAAACAATCCTGGTATCAAAAAGTGTCCTAACCAGCGCAATTTGCGATTAGGTTCTACCGTAATCACCGTAGGGCGAAAGGTTATAATATTTTTACCCGGAGGCTGAAAGTGAACAGTTAGCCGTGCCCCTTCACTCAGCGACCCACTAATTTGACGAATAAACAAATTCCAACGTGGAAAACTGGCAAAATCAGTGAGTAGATTCCAGACTTGCTCATCTGATGCCTGAATTTCGATTTCAGTGTATATTTTCATGGGTGTGAGTTGAGAGGAAAACCAGAATGAAAACGGTTATTCCTGCTAACAAGAACCCGATGTATTGTCCAACTCATATTCAGTCTGCATGTCTGTGAGGGAACTACTGACCTTGAACAACCAGAACGGAACATGAAGCGTGATGAACGACATGATTGCTCACACTTCCTGCTAAAAGTTCGGCAAATCCCTTAAGTCCTCTGCGACCAAGCACAATTAAATCTGCTCCCCAACTCTGGGCTAAATCACAGATGTTAGTTCCAGGATCGCCTGTGTGAGAACTAAATTCTGCTAGAATACCGTGTTTTTTCGCTTTCTGATAGTAGAACCGCAGTAAACCCTGTGCCTGTTGTGTTTCTATTTCTAAATCTACTAAGTTCACAGTGAGTTGACTAGAAGTTGCTAGCTCAATACTGTGACCAATCATTAACTGAGCAGCGTCTTTTTGGGCTAACTCCAGCGCTTTTGCAAATACTGTTGCAGTTGCAGGTGAATCATCGACTGCTACCAAAATCTTCTTAAAGCTCATACACATCTCCAATAATCAATTACTTCATTCATCCCTGTTGCCTTTTAGCTTGAGGGATAAATGTGATTCAAAAGTGAAAAGTGAGTACGATAAATGATTTATTCACTTTTCATTCACATTTATCGGTAATCCTGAAATAGAAGCAGATAAGCGTAATAATAAGGCTCACAATCAAACTCAAAAAATCTAGCTTTTTACTATTTACATATTAATAAATTTTCGTTTTCAAAGTATTTATTTTTATAGGAGATGTTGTGATAAATTTCCATCCAGTTAAAAATGCAATAGGCATCATTTCTACCCGTGATGCTGCAACACAAGTGCTTGATGAACTCACAGCAATTGACTTTCCTATGCATAAAATTTCTGTGTTCACTTTAGACTCTGAACACGAAAATTTGCACGAGGATGCTAATGCGGTTAAACATACCATGACTCCGATAGAAGGTGCTAAAGCAGGCGCAATTACAGGAGGAACAACCGGGGGCTTCCTGGCACTCACAGCTGGGCTTGGCGTATTAGTTATTCCCGGTTTTGGCCCGGTATTAGCGGTTGAATCTGTGGTGGGTACACTGCTGGCGGGTGGAGCAAGTGCAATTTTTGGCAGTGTGTATGGTGCTTTTCAAGGTTGGTTTGCTCCCGAAAGGCAACCCATACTCTATGAGCCAACTACCTTCCAAGAAGAATTTTTGGTGAAGGTAGAGGGAACATTAGATGAAATATGGCAAGCAGAATCGATTCTCCGTTACTGGGGCGTGCGAGAGTGGCATATTTATGAACTTAGCAAAAGATTCTCGTAATAACACCAATTTGAAAAAAAGAAAAGTACAGATTTAAACAGAGAAATCCAGATTAAATCTGATGAATATTAATTACGAATTCGTTTAACAGTTACTGCATGGAGACAGAGATGACAACAAATACGATCGCTACAGATACTTTTGCTGATTCCACAAAAGATTTACTCAACTATGAATGGCATACTCTGGCGGAACAGCAGATTTTACAAATGTTAGCCAGTCATCCAGAGGCAGGTTTGACTCATAAAGAAGCTACCACGCGGCATCAACAGATGGGTGCAAATCAACTAACTACTAAAGATGGCAAAAGTCCTTGGCTAAAATTTTTAGAGCAATTTAATCAACCACTACTATATATTTTGCTGACGGCAGGAGTAGTAACGCTGCTATTGCAAGATTGGATAGATGCCGGAGTAATTTTTGGTGTCACCCTAATTAATGTCATCATTGGCTACATTCAAGAATCGAAAGCAGAAGGTGCGATCGCTGCTCTATCTAAAGCTGTCACTACCGAAGCAACTGTGATTCGTGATGGTCAAAAAACCCGTCTGGCTTCGATAGAACTTGTTCTGGGTGATTTGGTACTGCTAGCATCTGGGGATAAAGTACCTGCGGATCTGCGGCTATTAAGTGTGCGTGGGTTACAAGTTGACGAGTCTGGTTTAACAGGCGAATCTGTTCCGGTGGAGAAAGCAACTCCATCGCTGGCTATCGAAACACCATTAGCCGAACGCAGCAATATGGTGTATGCAGGAAGTTTCATCACCTTTGGACAAGCAGAAGGGATTGTAGTAGCGATCGCAGATGCCACCGAAACCGGTCGAATCTCGCAGTTAATTGAAAGTAGCACAAATCTGAAAACACCACTGACGCGAAATATTGACAAGTTTAGCAAAACCTTGTTGTATGTCATCTTAGGTTTGGCTGCCCTGACATTTGCAGTCGGATTAGGACAGGGCGAATCTTGGATTGATGTTTTCAAAGCAGCTGTGGCTCTGGTAGTCAGCGCGGTTCCCGAAGGATTACCTGTAATTGTCACAGTCACGTTGGCGATCGGGGTTTCCCGAATGGCACGACGGAACGCGATTATTCGCAAGTTACCCGCAGTGGAAACATTGGGAAGTACAACTATTATTTGCTCTGACAAAACTGGCACGTTGACTGAAAATCAGATGACGGTTCAAAATGTTTATGCGGGTGGGCAACACTACACCGTTAGCGGTATTGGTTATGCCCCAGAGGGTGAAATCCTCATGAATCAGCAGCCTGTTGATTTCAATAAAAATGGACATATTGCTGTTTGGGAATCTCTGGAAGCGGGATTGCTGTGCAATGATTCTCACATCGAATGGCGAAACGGACAGTGGAATTTAATCGGAACCCCAACCGAGGGAGCATTGATTACGGCTGCTAATAAAGTGGGATTGACGCAAGAAAATCTACAGCAAGAATTACCCAGAATCGACACTATTCCCTTTGAATCCCAATTCCAATACATGGCAACTTTGCATGAATTGGATGCAAAGCGATCGCTCAATGTGATTTATCTCAAAGGTTCTGTAGAGGCAATTCTCCAACGATGCGATCGCATGTTCGATGCTCAAGGACAACAGGCTGCGCTCAATCCTGCCGTAGTGGAACAGGAAGTTGCTGGCA
Source organism: Nostoc sp. (assembly GCF_036917455.1). GTDB lineage: Bacteria > Cyanobacteriota > Cyanobacteriia > Cyanobacteriales > Nostocaceae > Nostoc. Next base: position 9,168 of record NZ_JBALDK010000217.1, read on the forward strand.
TGGCAAACCAAGGATTACGAGTGCTAGCTTTTGCTAGAAAAGAAGTTGCGGCTAAACACTCTTTTAATCGCGATGATCTCGATCGAGGACTGGTGTTTTTGGGACTTCAAGGCATAATCGATCCGCCCCGTCAGGAAGCGATCGCCGCAGTCAACGCCTGTCAATCTGCGGGGATTCAGGTGAAGATGATCACTGGGGATCATGCGCTAACGGCAGCTGCGATCGCCCGCCAAATGGGAATTTGCTCGACTGAAGAACAGGTCTTCACCGGACAACAATTAACTCAGATGGATGAAAAAGAATTCGCCCAAGCGGCCGAGCAAGGCATGGTATTTGCGCGAGTTGCTCCAGAACAAAAGTTGCATCTGGTGAAAGCATTGCAACTCAAGGGCGAAATTGTGGCGATGACTGGAGATGGTGTCAACGATGCTCCCGCTCTCAAACAGGCAGATATTGGTGTAGCGATGGGCATAGCCGGGGCAGAGGTTGCCAAAGAATCGGCGGATATGCTTCTAACTGACGATAACTTCGCCTCAATTGAAGCTGCTGTGGAAGAAGGGCGCGGGGTTTACCGCAACTTGCGAAAAGCGATCGCCTTCTTGCTGCCGATTAACGTCGGAGAATCGATGACGATTTTAATTGCTATTCTCCTATCTACTGCACTTCCCATCTTACCAATCCAAATTCTCTGGCTGAACATGGTCAGTTCGGTCGGGTTGATTGCTCCTTTAGCCTTTGAGCCAAAATCTGGACAAGTGATGCAGCAACCACCGCGCAACCCCAGAGAAAAGCTTTTATCAGGTAGTTTACTCCAGCGCATCTTAGCGATTTCCGTCTTCAATTGGCTAGTAATTTTTGGGGTATTTCAATGGATACTTCAAACTACAGACAATCAAGCCTTGGCACGCACGATGGCGATTAATGGGTTGGTGGCAGCAGAAATCTTTTACCTATTAAGCATTACCCAGCTTTTACCATCTCTAGTTGCCAGAATCCAAGGTAAACGCACACGCATAGCCTATGCACCTGCGATCGGAATTGTGGCTGTAGTGATTTTACAATGTCTATTCAGTCAGTGGAGCATGATGAATCAAATATTTAACACCACACCTTTGACATTTATTCAAGCTCTCATTTGTATGGGTGTAGGTTTGCCAGTAGTATTCATCGCTCTCATTTTGCAGCGTTTCGATCCGCTCAATTAGGAAAACTCCTAATAATAGTTTCAGACAACGCCAGATGATTACGTTAGAGGATGAATGAACAAGTCCTCTTATCGGTATCAAAAGTTTTAGATCCCCCTAAATCCCCCGATAAATTCGGGGACTTTGATTCCGGTTCCCCCTTTTTAAGGGGAGCCAGCGCGGTCTTGGGGGTTTCCCCCATGAGCGACTGGCGTGGGTTAGGGGGGATCAATAAGTGCCTAAAATCACAGCCAAAGACTTGTTCATTCAACCTCTTAGAGCCGCACCCAAATCAATTAAAAATTCCACCGATACATTTTGCTAGGTATGATATTTAATCTGTAAGCATTTACCTAGTAATAATCAGCTATGACCCAGAACTACCGCATTACTCTACTCCCCGGCGATGGCATTGGCCCTGAAATTATGGCAGTGGCGGTAGACGTGCTGAAAGTCGTAGGGAAGCAATTCGATCTAAAGTTTGAATTCCAAGAAGCCCTCATCGGTGGTGCAGCAATTGACGCTACAGGGGAACCCTTACCATCTGCCACTCTAGAGGCTTGCCGTAACAGTGATGCTGTGTTACTTGCTGCGATTGGTGGTTACAAGTGGGATTCCCTACCATCTAATTTACGCCCAGAAGCAGGTTTGTTAGGGCTACGCGCAGGTTTGGGATTATTTGCCAATTTGCGCCCAGCGAAAATTTTGCCCCAGCTAATTGATGCCTCGACTTTGAAACGCGAAGTTGTCGAAGGCGTGGATATTATGGTGGTGCGCGAACTCACTGGTGGAATTTATTTCGGTAAACCTAAAGGGATTTTTGCCACAGAAAACGGTGAGAAACGCGGTGTAAATACAATGGTTTACACAGAATCGGAAATTGAACGCATTGGGCGGGTGGCATTTGAAGCGGCAAAAAAACGCGGTGGTAAACTTTGTTCGGTGGATAAAGCGAACGTATTAGAAGTATCTCAGTTGTGGCGCGATCGCATCACCCAACTTTCACAAGAATATCCAGATATCGAACTCTCTCATTTATATGTAGATAATGCTGCTATGCAGTTGGTACGCGCTCCCAAACAGTTCGACACCATTGTTACAGGCAATTTGTTTGGTGATATTCTCTCTGATGCTGCTGCCATGCTTACCGGTAGTATTGGGATGCTACCCTCAGCGAGTTTGGGCGCTTCTGGGCCTGGTGTGTTTGAACCAGTTCATGGTTCCGCCCCAGATATCGCTGGACAAGATAAGGCAAATCCTTTAGCGCAGGTTTTGAGTGCGGCGATGATGTTACGTTACGGTTTAGACCAACCTAAAGCAGCAGATAACATTGAACAAGCCGTATTGCAAGTTTTAGAGCAAGGCGATCGCACAGGGGATATAATTTCTCCAGGAAAAAACCTCCTTGGTTGCCGCGCTATGGGAGACTCACTCATTAAAGCTATTGAACAAAAATAATTTTTTAGAGCAAACTGGGCAATTTGGCAACCTTTGCTATAAGTTTCGGGTAGACTAAAGTGAAATCTAGCAATCAAATAACAGTCGATAGTGTACGCATTACGACAAGGACAAGTAAATTTTACCGCCCCAAAGAACCAATCGCCTTTGATTGATCCTGCTGTAATCAGAGCTGCTGGGCAGATATACTATACTCACTGTGAAGTCCACCCCGAAATCGCGGGACAACCTTCCGGTGTAGCAATTAATCGTGTGACTCATCGAGGTAAGGTTATTTTTACTAACCAACCAGTTCTTTTACCTCAAGAGTGTTTTGTACCCTTAAGTCAAATTGAATCACACATGTATTAGTCATTGGTCATTGGTCATTGGTCATTGGTCATTAGTCATTAGTCATTAGTCATTAGTTCTCGACAAAGGACAAATCACTAATGACAAAAGACAAAAGATAAACGACAAATGACACAGGACTAATGACAAAGGACTAATGACTGTATGGACATTTTGTTCGCTATTCCAGCGAGTGTAATGGTCTTTGCTTTGGGTGCATCTATTGGTAGTTTTCTCAACGTTATTGTTTATCGGCTACCTGCTGGGTTGTCAATTCTTTGGCCACCTTCTCGTTGTCCTAAATGCTTAAACCAGCTAAAAGCTTACGACAATGTACCAGTATTTGGCTGGATTTCATTAAGAGGGCGATGTCGATATTGCAAAAGCAAAATTTCTGTCCGTTATCCCGTGGTAGAAGGGGTGACGGGCATAATTTTTTTGTTAGTTTTTTTAGTATTTCAAGTTTCTACTTTAACAATAGGCTATTGGGCTTTTTGTAGTTGGTTATTAGCACTATCGCTTATCGACCTAGATACAATGACTCTACCTAATCCACTTACTCAGTCGGGTTTAGTGGTAGGCATTTTATTCCAAATGGTGGTTGGTTATCTATCAGAAGGAAGTTCTGTGGCATTGGTAAATCACCTTATGATGGCGATAGTGGGTGCAGTCTTAGGCTTATGGCTATTTGATGCGATCGCCATATTGGGTTCAATTGCTTTTGGGAAAACTGCAATGGGCGCAGGTGATGCTAAGTTAGCAGCCATGATGGGAGCCTGGTTAGGCTGGAAATATCTGCTCTTAGCTAGTTTTATTGCCTGTGCGCTGGGGGCCTTAATTGGGAGTGGTGTTATTATGCATAAACACAAAGCCGTGAGTCAAGAGACATCAAGACAAAAGCTAGGACAAAAAATGCCTTTTGGCCCTTTTCTGGCTTTAGGATCTGCGATTACCATATTTAGCGGTGAAGCTATTTTGTCTAGCTACCTACGGTTATTTTTTCCACCATCTTGAATTGGAGTTGGGGGTGTAAGTAATGCCCCACACCCAAGAACCTTTCATAAGAAATATTTATAATTCGTGACTGTAACCAACATTACCCCATCTGCCCTTCATATTTTGATAATATTCTGCTTGTGACTTGTATTACCCTCTTAACAACGATTAACCGTTGGCAAGCACAACTAGTACAACAGATGCTGCTTATTCAGAACACTAGCGATGCGAATCATTGATTTGAGTGGGAGAGGGAGAGCATCTTATTTGGAGGTTGGTATTCTCATAGCTTTGTCAGTACGTCCATATAATTAAGTCTGCTGAAAAAAAGAGCAAGAGACTTGTATTGGCATAAGTATTTTCGTTAAGCTGGCAACCAAAGATGATAATTAAGGTCTGAATTGCTTAAAAGCGTAGTTTGACGATGTAGTAATTAGTCATTAGTAAAGACAAATGACTTATGACTAAGGACAACCCAATACGGTTTGACATGTTTTCAACCTCATACCCACTTAAAATAAAATAAAAAATGGCTAACAACGAAGAATCACGTGGTTTAAAGTCTCTATTTGATTGGTTTGCAAATCGGCGGAAATCAGGATCTACCAGCCTGGAACGCCAAGAACGTGAAATTGCTGATGGTTTGTGGCATAAATGTTCTAAATGCGGTGTTTTGGCATACACAAAAGACCTGAAAGCCAATCAGATGGTTTGTATCGAATGTGGTCATCACAATCGGGTAGATAGCGATGAACGCATTCGTCAATTGATAGATAACAATACCTGGAAACCCCTAGACGAGCATTTGCGTCCAACCGATCCGCTAGAATTTCGCGATCGCAAACTCTACAGCGATCGCTTGCGGGAAACACAAGATAAAATTGGCTTAATAGACGCAGTTCACACTGGTTTAGGTCAAATCAATAGTTTGCCCATTGCCCTTGGGGTTATGGACTTCCGCTTCATGGGTGGTAGTATGGGTTCGGTTGTGGGAGAAAGACTCACTCGGATGATTGAGCAAGCTACTCAACGGCGATATCCTGTTGTTATCGTCTGCACCTCCGGCGGCGCGAGAATGCAAGAAGGAATGCTCTCCTTGATGCAGATGGCGAAAATCTCCGCAGCCCTACAGCGCCATAAAGACGCGCGATTATTATATATTCCCGTTTTGACCAATCCGACAACAGGCGGTGTTACCGCTAGTTTTGCGATGTTAGGCGATATCATTTTGGCAGAACCCAAAGCAACCATTGGTTTTGCCGGTCGGCGAGTGATTGAGCAAACCCTGCGGGAAAAACTCCCCGAAAATTTTCAGACTGCTGAAGATTTGCTCCTGCATGGTTTTGTTGATGATATCGTACCCCGTACCCAATTAAAGAATACTTTAGCCCAGCTAATTGCTCTACACCAGCCTGTACTAACACCACCTCACATGGTTTTGTGGGAAACAATGTCTTTAACTTCTACCGCAGCAGAATAAAGCATAAAGCATGGGGCAGGAGGCAGGAGTTCTTGAATTTTGAATTTTGAATTTTGAATTGATTTCTCCCCTGCCCCCTCACCTTCCTGGCTCTTTGACAAAAACTAGTGGAACAATTGCTGCTAGTCGGAATAGGCCAGAGAGGGCGAATAACCCTAGTAAGCCTCCAAACTGAGCAAATTGAATAATGAAGCTGCCTATAGTTGTGCCTAAAGCACCACTTGCTCCAGCAACGGCAGCTGCCGTCGCAAAATAGATAGACTGATTTTGAGTTGGTGCGATCGCTATTTGTATATTGTTAATGCACAAGTCAATCGCCGCCCAAGTACCTCCAGCCAAAATGTGTAACAGAGGTAGCCACAACCAAATATCAAGGCGATTAGCGCCAATCCCTAGCCATAGCAGTGGTGTAGCTGCAACCAAAACCCCAATAGAGATGAGGATGGGACGATTGCCTATCTTGTCTGCTAATTTTCCCCATAGAATCAGGATTAGCAAAGTGGCCCCTGCCTGAAGGCTGTTGTAAATAGTCACATAGCTTACATCCAAATCCAGCCTGTCCAGCATGTAGAGGTTGAAAAAAGGACTGCTGAGGTTAACAGCAAGATTCCAGAAGCTGAAATACAGCAGAAATCTTAGAAAGTTAGAGTTTTTCCAAACACTATTAGCTAATTGGTTTTGTGGTGGGTGAATTGATTGAGCCACTTCCGAAGATTCATCTTTTATAACCTCTGATTGAATCTCACTTGTTTGAATTAACTTGCCATAATAAGTGTTTTGCGATTGCGGATTCATATCTACTTGAAAATACTGACATCCCAATCCCGCAATTCCCAACACAATGCTTATTAACAAAACCACCCCATAGCCTTGTAGAGTTCCACCATACCAATGTGAGACAGCTAAACCAGCCATTGGTACGCAAACCAAATTGGTAAGGTTAGCAGCACTATTGCGTGTCCCAAAATATCTGCCTCGCAATTGTCGGGGAACTATCATTGCTACCCAACTTAGCCATGATGCAGTTCCTAATCCTCCCAAAAGATTGCTGAATAGGACAATCAAGAGTGTCAATATCACTAACTGGTGAGTATTAATCACTTCCAAGCTTACAGCTACAATACCGATTACTAGAACTAGCCATAGCAGCCGACCAATTCCGTGTGTGCGAAGAGAATACTGAAAGCGGCTGCTGCTACGTTCAGACAAGTAAGCACCCAAAGGCTGAATCAGATTGACCAACATGGGGATAGAGCAAAGCATCCCAAATACTACTGGACTAGCACCCAATTCCACTAAGAAATTGCTGAGTAAAATGCCGCCAGTTCCAAGAGAGTAAACCGATGCTAAGACAGAATCAGCAGTGGAGGCTTTTAAACTTGTGCGAATCGCATCCTTAGGAATTCGAGAGGTTGGAGAAAGTGCTGTTGCTGGTGAGGCAATCTGGGAAATTTCCAGAGTCGGTGGCGCAGTTATTTCAACCTGAACAGAATCCATAATGTATGTTTATGAGTAAAGCATCCTGACATCAACCCGGTTGTCGAAGAACTCACTATGCTTTTGTTAGCATTCTTAAGAAGTTTTCGTTATTCTAACTTGCAATTTTCAACAAAAATTTTAGATAAGTAAATATACGATTACTATTTGATTTTTGAACGAAATTAGGTATTGTAAAGGAGCCAGGGCGTTGTGGTGAATCCAGCGCCGTAGGCGACTGGTTTTCCCGTTGGGAGGTTCCCTCCGTTGTAGCAACTGGCGTTGTCTTAGAACGGAGTTCGTAACGCCCTCTGATGAAGGGTTAGCCATCCTCACTACCAATTTCAGAAACTCTATCATTTGGAAATTTTTAGTATTTCAATCCATAATCCAAAATTCAGGGATTGAATAGCGTTAATATTGCTTATAAATTTGCCTTCGATACTTTTTCAATTTGTCCACTAAAGTATGCTTCTTCATGTTTGAGTTGTTGCGCTAGTTCCAACCCTTGTTTAAAAGCTGTTAATGCTTGAGGAAAATCTTTGCGTTCTATATACAATTGCCCAATTTGGTCATAAGCTTGCATCATCCCGTAAAAGTTGGCAGCTTGTGCCTCTGTCTGCACAAGAATTTGGCTAGCCTGCAAAGCCTCGTCTATTTGTCCTTGAGAACGGTACAGCGCAATTAACTTTTGCAAAGCGTCACCGGCTGGAACGTACTCCTTTAATTGCCAAGCAGTGGTATAAGCCTCTTGATAATTTTTAAAGGCTTCTAGTAGTAAGTTAGGATCTTTCTTTGCTAGAGATTCGTAATCTGAAGCGATCGCTAGCTTTAATTCTGGTATTTTAGTAAGATTATTTTCACTAACGTAAATTTCTAGTAGTTTATTAAGTACATTCAATGACTGCTGCGGTTGTTGTGTCTGCTCATAAATGTAAGCTAGCCGTTGCAGATATGTTATTTCGTTTACACGTTCGCCTTGGGAAGTAGCGAAACCCAACAGTTCTTCGTAGACTGGGGCAGCTTTGGGATAATCAAACCAACTTAAATGTAGTTCCCCAATTGTCTTAAGCATTTCTACTAACGCTGTTGTATCTTTTTGCTGACGTACCACTAATAGAACCTGGTCGTAAGCTTCTACAGCTAGTTTAATCGATCGCACATTTTCGTAAGCTTGGGCTAGCGCTCGCCACAATTCTAGATCGACTTGGGCTGTTTTTTTCTGAGATTCTGCCTGCTTTTGAATTGCTTGCAATCGCTGCGTAATATATTGCACTTCTTCTCCATCATTTTGCTTCCAAGCGATCGCCCCAACTCGCGATAGTGCTTGCACCTCTGCTAATGAACCTAAAAAGCGCCGCAAGCGAAGTTCTCGGTTCCAAATTTCAAACGCCGCCACCGGCTCCCCTGCTTGCAGTTTCGCTGCTGCTTCTTGGTTTAAGGCATCTAGCGCTGGTTCTAAGTTTTGCTGTTCTTGGAGAGTTAACGGCTGTTTATCCTTGGGCAAACGGGGTAGCAGTGGGTCGGGTGTGGTAATTTCTAGGGGACTGGGAGGAAATTTATCCGGTACTTTCGGCTTTTTACTCTCTGCCAGCGTCAAGGAACTACTAAAGAGGATAGCGGCAGTCACAATCACAATTAAACGCTTGAGCATGGGAATTTTACCTGGACTTGAGTTAGTTACATGAGGTAATCATCCTCATGCCCTATTATTTTTACCTTATTCCAGTAATTGCAAAGCGTCACTGACTGAAGAAACCAGGAAAGGCAGAGGAAGAAAGAAAAACTCCTTTCCCTGCAACTGATTTTGATGGAACAGGTGATTAACGCCAGGAGCAAAAATTTAAAGTCCGCGCTGCAAACCTGTTTGATGCACCTACAGCTATGAAAGCTGCGATCGCAAGCTTGGGTAAGTTTTCCAAACTAAGGAAGAAACAGAGTTTGAATGCAGTTTAGCGATCGCTTGCCAAACAAGACATTACCATACCCGTTTTATCCCTGAATTAGCTAACGATGGTTCAGTATATTTTGTTGTTAGTATTTAAAGGGCTAGTCCTAAAAAGCCTGAAGGTTTAGCGGCAGATCATTTACTCTCTTTTTCTGCTCTGGCTCTTTCCTGTGTCAAACTATCAATAGCATCACCCAAAGCAGTAGTTAGGCTATTACGGGTTTGGGCATGGCTATCCTGCTCAGTTTTTAAAGCTTGCAAGAGGCGATCGCGTTCTTTGATCGCGGCGATGAGTTTAGGTTGCAAATCCTCCACAGATTTTAGTTGTTCTATCTCTTGTTGGATCGGTGTTACTGGTGTCTCAGCAGCCAGTGTCTCGACCTCAATACCTCGAAGTTTATGTAAGTCTGCCTTGAGGGATGCGATCGCCTGTTGCGATAGTTGGGCATCTGTGCGGCGTTGTTCTGCTTCTATATTGTAAAGCTGTCGCCATTTTTGGGCACTTTCCCAAGCCGCATCGCGATCGCCCTGAAGTCCCGCCATCTGCTCTCTGAGTACCTGGATTTCTGTCAACCACTGTTGTGTTAAGTCTTGATTCATAAATGTCATTTGTCATTAGTCATTTGTCATTTGTCAATCGACAGAATGCTGCTTTTGTAAAGCGGAGAATGAAAAATTATCTCTTTTTCCCCTGCCCCCTGCCCCCTGCTCCCGACTCGGTATTCTTGCGGTAAAAAGATAAATGCGATCGCTACACAAAATTTGGCACAGTAGTTAAGAAACCTAACCAGTTTTAACTCTAAATTATGCCAAAGCTTCGTTTTTTTCGCTTCTTTCGCCACCTCAATTGGCGCACGCTCAAAAAAACTTTTGCCAGGACAATGGAAAGACGGCTTTTGGGACTTGCCTCGGAAATCGCCTTCAATGCCATGTTATCGCTGTTTCCAGCAATTCTTGCTCTGATCACAGCCATTGGCTTATTAGCAGAATCTTTGCAAGCCACCTTTAAACAACTAGCGCTTCAACTCAGTCAAATCTTACCTGACGAGGCCTTAATTCTGATCCGTGATTTTGCTACCACAGAAATTACCAACTCCAAAAATAGCGGTTTATTTTCTCTGAGCTTTGTCTTAGCAATTTGGACTGCCTCTGGGGCGGTGAGTACCGCGATGACAGCCCTCGACCAAATCCATCAAATTCCTTCAGAAAAGATACGCCCCTTTTGGAAAGCCAAGCTTGTCTCTCTCGGATTAACAGTCGGTACTATGTTACTTTTAGTGCTGGCTTCTTTTTTAGTGTTCACCAGCGACTGGATTTTGGGAATGGTAGTACGGGAAAATGGTTCCTTGATCTTCTTATTGCATCTTTGGAAGCTGTTACGTTGGCCATTAGCCTTAAGTATTGTTGCTGTCGCCTTTGGCTTTGTCTATCGTTATGGGCCAAGTGCATGGAACTCAGGTACGCCAATGATGCCTGGAGCAATTTTAGCAGCTGTTTTTTGGGCAATATTATCTGCTCTATTTCGGCTTTATGTGGCAAATTTTGGGAATTATAATAAAGTGTATGGTGCTGTAGGAGCCGTGATAGTTTTAATGCTCTGGCTGTCAATGAGCGCTGCTGTTCTGTTAATCGGCGATCAGTTGAACGTGACAGTCGGTGAAGATATACGCCCAAAAGCGCAGTCACAATTTAATGAAAATATTAGTTTGTAAATCCCTGAGAAAACTTTTGACAAATCTCAGTAGGGGAGTAAAATGTCTAACGATTCATTCAATATAAATAAGCGATCGCCTTCATGCCGGATTCTTCTCCTCGGTTTTCGATGATTGAGCCTGATGCCAAAGCACCCACCCTGAAGCGCCTGCGTCAGTTAAGTCGGCTGCTAGATAACATTGTTACTATTCCTGGTACTAAGATTGGTTTTGGTCTAGATCCAATCTTAGGACTTATACCTATTGGTGGTGATTTTTTGGGAGTCATGTTTTCTAGCTACATCATCCTAGAAGCAGCGCGTCTGGGTGTATCTAGAGCCACTTTAGGCAAAATGGTTTTCAATGTAATTGTTGATGGCTTGGTAGGTACTGTTCCCGTTTTGGGAGATTTTTTTGATTTTGCCTGGAGAGCTAACACTAATAATATCAAGCTATTAGAAGAATACTTAAAGTTTCCGAGCGAGCAAAAGAGTGCAGATAGGTTGTTTATCGTTGCCCTTTTGGTTGGATTGTTACTGATGTCCATAGTTTTAATAGCATTACCAGTGATTCTAATTAGAATGCTGTGGAACGCCTTAACAGGTGGTTAAATTATTTATTGATAATGGAATGAAAGATTGGTGGCAAGCTACTTTTCCTAAAGGGCGGCAAAGTCTAATTATTACTGATGCTCAAGGTTATCCTGTACAAATTTCCTATGGCGAAAAAGGTAGAGGTAAACCGCTAATCTTATTACATGGCATGGGTAGTTGGAGCTATAATTGGCGACACAGTGTAGCCGCATTATCTAAACATTTCCGGGTAATTTGCTTTGATGCCAAAGGTTTTGGTTTTTCTGAAAAACCATCGTTTCGTAGAGAACACAACAGTCATCAAATTCTTGAGTTTAAAAGAATTATTCAGGCATTATGTCATGAACCCGTAGTGATTGTGGCTGAATCTCTGGGGGGATTAGTTGCCCTTGCCCTTGCTCAAGAAAATCCGCAGTTAATTGGACAGCTTGTAGTCGTAAACGTACCTGTTTTTACCAAACATTTACCCCATTGGGCTATGTCGTTACTTGCCCAAACTCCTCTAGAAATAATCCAAACAATTGACACCTTACGTCTGGCATATTTGTTTGCACCTCTATTGAGAGAAATAATGGCAAGGGAAAGACGTGGGGTATTATTTGATCCGTCCATTTTGACACAGGAAGATGTCTATTGGATTACTTACCCGTTTATTGAATTTCCTGGTGCGATCGCTAAAGTTGCTGAAGAGTTACAAATAGCAGCGCGAGAAATCGAGAATTGGCAAGCAAATAAACCAAATATGCTTACCCAAATCCAAAATAATCTGAGTGCAATTCAGTGTCCTACACTAGTTTTGTGGGGCGATCGAGATAGTTGGTTTCCTGTTAGTCATGGGGAAAAATTACATCAGCATCTTCCCAATTCCAAATTAAAAATTTTGTCTAACTGCTATCATGATGCATCAACAGGTGCTTTTGAGCAGGTGAATGCAGCGATTATCGAATTTTTACGGGATACGGAATGCTCCTAAGAGTGAGATGTGAGGCTTCTTTTATTTCACAGCTAACTGAATTCTGTTTCCATAAAAAGAGAGTGGGAGGAAGCATATCAGTCAGCTTTCAAACTCCCACTCTGCCATTTGCTACTGAAGTGAACAGGAATGTATACAGACGTTGCCCGTTATTTGGGGCTAATGCGTACTTCAACAACAACGCCCATACGCATTTTATATTCCTGTTGCAGCAAATGCCAAACCTGATTATTAATATTTATCTGCTGAGAAAAATCTTCTCCAAATAATTAGTAGAGATAGGTTTTTTGTAAATCACTTAGTTATAGCAACAGCCTTGGTGGTTAGGACATCAACAGATGATGAAACTTAGACACAAAAAGACTTTTCACCCAGTCCTCAGTCCCTTGCTATAGTATTAGTTCAAAGGAATTTACTTGCGTGGTAGACCCTAATAAAAAAAAACCTTGAAGTCGTTTATCTTCATTCAATTTAACTTGGTTAATCAGAGTCTGGTTGCCATTTTGGCAGCTTTTTAAATTTTCTAACGGGACTCGCTTGACATTCTCCCCCGTTTAGAAAACGGGGGATTCTAAGCTCAAACAGCAATTGCAGTCTCGGACTGTCTAATATCACCTAACTTAATAGTCGATGCCCCGACTATGTAACAGCCCTCTGTCAGAGACCCTGTTCGCGTTCGCCAGTTAGCTTTAATTACGCCGACCTACTTAGTCAACAACTCTCAATAAATAGTTAATTATGCTAGAAACAACAGCTAGCACAATTGAACCTAACAAAGCAGGTAAAAAGCCCTGAATCTCAAAACCATAACCAGGAGTTAAAGCACTTGCCAACCAAAGGGTTAAAGCGTTGATTACCAATGTAAATAAACCGAAGGTGAGCAAGGTAATCGGAAAAGTTAAAATCTGCAAAATTGGTCTAATAAATGCATTAACCAGACCAATAACAAGGGTAGCGACTAAGGCAACCACAAAATTCTTGATAAAGAATCCCGGAACAATATTAGCAGTCAGAAATAACGCTACCGCAGTACCGAGCCAAGTTAATAAAAAGTGTTGCATAAGTTTTTTTAGAGGAATTAGCAGTAAGTTTAATTAATTTCACTGTTGACAGTTGCGATCTGTAACACGATCAGGTGTTCTTGTGCTTGACTCCAAAAGTTCCCATCATCTTTTGTTAGTCCAAAAGCAATGTAATTTTTCTGTCTTGGCATAGAGATACTTTTAATCGGTCTATCTTTCTGACTTTTCACATCATTTATAGCAAGGGACTGGGTGAAAAGTCTTTTTGGGTCGAAGTTTCATCATCTGTTGATGTCCTAACCACCAAGGCTTGTGCTATACAATAAACCTACAAAAAACCTAATCCCCTAATCTCCTGCCCTTGTCGGGAAGGGGGAAAATTTAAAGTCTCTCCTCTTAGAAGAGAGATTTAGAGAAAGGTTTTCCAGATACCGTGAAAAGTCAGGTGTATCTTTATCGTATTGCAGGATGTACCGGATTAAATTCCTAAAGCGCAAAACCCCTATAGAAGTTCCTCAAAGTTGAAAAACCTCTATACCTTTGGGATTTGCAAAAAATAAGTTATTAAAACTTCAGAGCATCTTGCTCGCGTCTTTGGTTACAGGCAAAGAAGACGCTGGCGATACTAACGCCGCAAAAGAACCTCCCAGGTAGAGCCACCAACTACACCGTCAGCTTCTAAACCATAGCGCTTTTGTGCAGCTTTCACAGCTGTCTCGGTTGTCTCGCCAAAGTCTCCATCGGCATCGCCTTTCAAAAAACCAAGCTTTTTCAGTTGTTGTTGCAACTTCACAACTTCAGAACCACGTAATCCTATACGCAAAATTGGCATTCCCTCGGAGGTGTATTGAATACCAGGGGTTCGCTTAGTAGTTGTATTTGATGTGTTTGACTGACTTTGAGTAGTTGATGTAGTGCGATTCGGTTTTTTCTGTGTGCTTGAAGTTGTAGTTTTTCTTGGGGTAGCAGGTCTTGGCTCAGGGTTGCTTGCAACTTGTGTTGCAGCTTGTGTTGCAGCTTTCTTTGGACTAGTAGGTTTTGGCTCAGGGCGAGTCGCAACTTGTGTTACGGCTTGTCTGGGGGGGTTGGGGCTGGGATTTGCAACGTTGGTGAGGTTGCTAGCTTGGGTTGGAACAGGAAAATTCGTAGCTGAGTTAAATCTTGGCTGGGATGAAGGAACAGTTGATGCTGCTACTGGTTGATTAGGGAAAAGTCTTTGCCAAGTGCTGGCATCAACAACGCCATCTGGGTTTAAGCCAGCTGCTTGTTTAAACCGGGAAACAGCACTAGCTGTATTTTGACTATATATACCATCTACTGCACCAGAATAAAAACCCAAAAGTTTTAGAGCTGCCTGAAGTTCAGATACGCGTTCGCCTTGGCTACCAACTTTGAGGTTAGGGCGGTTGATGCTATCTCCAGGATTTACTTGGGCAGTTTTTTGTGGTGCTGCTATTGATACTACAGATGTTGAGGCAATAAGCAGAGGCGTAGCAGAGTACAAGAGTATTCCAATGGCTGATAAAGATTTAGACCTATTTGGGCACCAACCCTTTTGCCGTTTTTCCACTTTACAGCGATTTACAGTTGGATCTAGTAATTTTAAGTAACTCAAAATACTTGCTGTCAGGCTGCTTTGCATGGAATTTACTCCCAGAATATTCTCATGCTAATGGTACAGCCGCTTGGTCTAAAAAACAGCTGCTCTATTTACGATCGCACATAATCAATTGCAAGCAAGACTATGCGATCGCTCGATTAATTGCTTCTTCTTGACCAACTAAAGATAGGTAAGGCTCTTTTAAATATTTCTGAGCAACAGCGATCGCATCTTTGGCACTCACCGCCGCGATCAATTCTTGAAACTTAGTGTCAAAATCAATTCCTAAGCCCAAAATTTCATACCAGCCGTATATCTGAGCAATTTGCCCATTCGTTTGTTTACCCAAGGCGTAGTGCCCCAGAATTTTATTTTTAGCAGCTTGGAGGGCGCTTTCAGATACTTCGGCGGTAGACAATAAATCTACTTCTGTATGCAGTCCCTCTAGGGCGATGCTGGTATTTTCTGGTGCTGTACCCATGTATACTACAAATGAAGCTGGAAATAGCCTTGTTGAATAAAAGGCAGATACTTCGTAAGCTAAACCGCGCTTTTCCCGTAATTCGACAAACAAGCGACTAGAAAGCCCATTTCCCAAGTAGGTACACAGCAATTTCAGTGGGGCGTAGTCAACAGAACTCACCGATGTTCCCAAATAACCGAGCATCACGATTGATTGTTGTGTCTGTACTGGCTTAATTCTTACCTGCGGTTCCACCCTAATTTCAGGTAAATTTAGTATTGGCAGTGCTTGGGCTGGCGCTTGCCAATCAGCAAAAACTTCTTCTACCAACGTGACTGCATCCGTGGGTGTGATTCTACCAGCAATACTAATTACTACATTATCTGGACGGAAATAAGTTTGGTGATACTCCACTAAATCGGCACGAGTCAAGCGGCTCATGGTGCTTTCATCTCCCAGCACTGACATGGAATATGGGTGATTTTGGTACATTACCTGCCGCATTTGCTCAAAAGCAACATTGAACGGTTGCTCTTTTTGGGAACGAATATCTTGGAGTGCTAACCGCCGTTCTAGTTCCACTTGAGTTTCAGGAAAAGTAGGCGATCGCAAAATCCGCCCTGCCAATGCTAAAATTTCCTCAAAATCGGATGTTACCGTCTTGAAAGACAGCAAAAAATAATCAGTGCCAGCATCCGCACTTAAACTTGCCCCTACAGACTCGACTTTTTCAGCAATTTCCAAACTAGAAAGTCCATCGCATCCCTTTGTCATCACTGCTGATAGCAAATGTGCTAACCCTGCTTGTTCGCGGTTTTCGTTACAACTACCAGCCCGTACAAAGATTCGCGCTGCAATAATGTCCGCAGCCGGATTTTCTGATGCCAGCACGACAATCCCATTATTCAATCCGGTGCGATGGATAGGCGATTTTTGCAGCAAGGTTGTCATTTGTTCTTTGTCATTTGTCATTTGTCCTTTGTCCTTTGTCAAAAACTAATGCCCCATGCCCAATAACTAACAGGGTTTTAAGACAGTAACCGCATAATTTTGTGGTGAGAGATACTGTTTAGCTAATTTTTGCAGTTCTTGGGCATCGAAAGACTGAATCTGCTGGGGATATGTCACAGCTAATTCAGCTTGGGCGATGGTATTGTAATAGCCATAAAGCCCTGTAAGCTGATTTGGTGTTTCGATAGAAAATGCATACTCGTTACACAGCAGTCTACGGGCACGGGCAATTTCTTGTTCGCTAATTCCTTTAGTTTGCAAATCATCTAAATGAGCGCAAATCAAGGATTCAACTTCCTCCAGATTTTCTGGTTCTAACCAGGCAGTAATTGTAAATAAACTTGATTCTCTTTGGAGAGAAAAACTACTGTAAATTCCTTGTACCAATTGCAAATCTTCTCGTAAATCACGCACTAAACGCGAAGTCCGCCCTTCTGCCAATAACACTGACAAAAAATCTAAACCATAGCTAGTACGGATATCTTCTACTCCAGGTACCAGCCACGCCATCAACAATCGCGCTTGCTCTATGCGTGGTAAACATAATTCTTGACGGTGAATTCCTGTTATGACTGGCTTTGGCACTTTCTCAAACTGCGGACAATTGGAGCGATCGGCAAAATCAGCAAATGAATGATTTACCATTTCCCAAGCTGGTTGCTGCGCTATACCCCCAGCAATTACCACTGTCATGTTTTCCGGCTGATAGTGGGCATGGTGAAAACAGCGCATTGCTTCTGGTGACTGTTGCATCAGTTCTTGCTCAGTACCCAGCACCGAACGTCCGTAAGGGTGATTTGGATAAATGCTTTGAATCAGAGTTTGGAATCCTATCCAGTCGGAATCGTCCTGACAAGAGCGAATTTCCTCTAGCACCACATCCCGTTCGCGGCTAAATTCATCTTCTGGAATTGCCGCATTGAGTAGGAGTTCTCCCAAGTAGGGTAGAGTATCTTTTAAATAAGGGGCAGCTGTAGTGAGTGAATAATGAGCATAATCATAGCTTGTCGCCGCATTACTTACGCCACCCCGGTTTTCAACTTTGGAATCGAACATTCCAGGCGGTAGCGTCGCCGTACCTTTAAAAATCATGTGTTCTAAAAAGTGCGCCATGCCAAACCACGGTTTTGGCTCTAGGCTGGCTCCAGCACGCACCCAAACATCCGCCACAACAACGGGAGTCGTGGGAATTTCTTGATGAATAAAAGTTAAACCACTCTCTAGTCGGAAGACCGAGGCTGGAAATACGGTATTAGTTAGTTGTTTTAACAATTTTTTGTAGTTTTAACCACAATTTGACGCAATTGTGTCATCTTAACTCTGAACGATACCTAATTTAGAATCAAATTATACAGATTTGAATAATTATGCGATCGCTGTTCTCTGCACTACCGAAAAATTAGACGCATTATGCGTTAAGAGGAAAATCACAAATTAGTTAAAATACTGGAATCTCAATGACAAATTCTGTTCCTTCGCCAAGCACAGAATTGCAACTCAAGTGCCCATAATGGGTTTCTTCGACAATTTGACGAGCGATCGCTAATCCTAATCCCGTTCCTTTCCCAACTTCTTTAGTTGTAAACAGGTGGTCAAAGATCCTGGCTCTAATCTCCTCTGGCATCCCCTGACCGTTATCTTTGATACGAATTACCACCATATTTTGGTCGCTGGATACTTCGGTATGAATCAATATTTGATGATGATTGGCTTGCACTTGAGCAAAAGAAAGCCCCTCACTGGATGTATCTAAAACATCAATTGCATTAGCAAGGATATTCATAAATACTTGATTTAATTGTCCTAAAAAGCACTTAACTAGTGGTAATTTTCCATATTCGGTGATGACTTCAATTGCTGGACGTTTTTCGTTAGCTTTGAGGCGATACTTCAAAATCAACAGGGTACTTTCAATCCCTTCATGGAGATTACAAGCAACTTTTTCGGCTGTATCGGCTCTGGAGAAGGTACGAAGACTGGTACTAATGTCTTCAATTCGTTCTGAAGCCACCTTCATCGAACTCACTAATTTTGGAAAGTCTTCAATCAAGAATTCTAGGTCAATTTTTTCGCCATGCTCAATGACTGCGATCGCTGGAGTGGGATAATGTTGTTTAAGCAATTGGATATGAGCGAGTAAGTCTTGAGTATATTCTTTGGCATTGTTGAGGCTGCCTTGTAAAAATCCAATAGGATTATTAATTTCATGTGCTACTCCAGCAACCAAATTGCCCAAGGTTGCCATTTTTTCACTTTGCACCCTTTGTAATTGGGCTTGCTTGAGTTCTTGTAGCGATCGCTCTAGTTGATGGGCATAATTTTGAGATTCTTGATAAAGACGGGCATTTTCTAGAGAGATCGTGGCTTGGGTGCATAGCAGTTGGATAACTTCAATGCGATCGCTCGTAAATACCCCAATTGTCAACGGATTTTCTAGATATAGCAGCCCGATGAGTTTACCCTGATTTAACATCGGCGTACACAACACACTCTTAGGTTGTTGCTGCATAAAATATGAGTCGCCGATAAAATCTGTTTGTGCTGTTGCATCATGTAGCACAACAGTTTTTAAGCTGCGTTTGACATAGTTTACCAGTGTAATGGGAATGCCCTCGCTGGTTGACAATGGTATAGATACCAGAGTGACTCCTTCGTTGATGCTGGCTATAGCTTCAACCACTAAGTCGCCCTCTTGAAGTACAAGTAAAGCAGCTTTTTGTGCCCCAGCATTTTCCATCACCACTTGCAAAAGGGTAGTGAGCAATTGCTCTAATTCAATTTCACTGGAGAGAACTTGTGAGGCTTTAAAAATAGTGGCAAAATCGAGGGCTTCAGAGATACTGCTGCTAGAAAGGTTCGTGTGGATGGTTTGATGCGGAAATGATGATGCTTCGACGGTTGAATTCAGTTGCAAGCGATGATGCTGCCCTTGTAAGATGGGAGCCAAGAGTTGGGGATAGCGTTTTTCTAAATCCTCAGTTTTGGCTTTTGCACCCCAACGAGCATAGCAGTAATAAGCTTCTTGCATATAAACTTGGGCGATTTTTTCTTTGCCCCAGTCTAGGTAAAACTTGGCAGCTAGCTCATTGCTCGAGGCTTCTTCTTGGATGTATTTATTTTCTTTCGCTAAAGAAATGGCGCGATCGTACAATTCTATTGCTGCTATTTTTTCGCCCAAAACCCGATGCCGTTCTGCTTCCACCAAATCAAATTTGTGCTGGAAATTCATCGGTGCGAATTTAGCTCGAAACTGCAATTTTTCTTGATTTTCGCTAACCTTCAAAAGTAATTGCTCCTGTTGAGACGGTTCAGCCGTTGAATAGACAGCAAGCCGAGACAAAGAATCGTAGTAGTAGAAAATAGGGACAGATATCATTCCTGCGCCACCATTGAGATATTGCTCTCCCTGATTTGCATTTTCAACTGCCGCCGGAAAATTCTCAAACAGATAACTGAGTGTTAACTTACTCAAGAAAAATATGTGGAGTGTTAATTCGTCGTTTTCTTTGATGAGCGCGGATAAAAGTTGTTCTTCTTGACAATTTTCACCAATTAGGCATTCTGGATTATCGCTATATTCGGTTAGATTTTTAATGCTTTGACAGACTATACTAGACCAGTTTAATAAACGCTGATTTTTAGCAAAATTAGACTCGTAGGCTTTAATATTTGCTAGCAAGACTTCTAAAACTTCTGTGCCACTTAAATATACATAGAATAACTTGAAAATCATGGATGCAAGCACATGAAAAAAGTCGCCTGTTTCTAATCCAATATTATGAGATTCCTGTAATAAACTAATTGAGGCACAAATATGTTGTTTATTAGATTGATTCAATGCAGCAACCTTAAATATAGTCATGCTTTGAACAGATTTTGCTTGAAATCTATCCACAAGCATTAAAGCTAACTTGCCAAATTCGTAGCCTGACTCCAGTTGATTACAAATATTAAGTACAATTCCAAAATCTGCATACCCTGGTGCAGAAAGTGGTGCATTGCCGTATTTAAGAGATAAATTCACCTCTTCACAGGCAATAATTGGGAACAGATAAGGCGCAGCCTGATGGATGGCGGGAGCGATGCTAGCCATAATCCGTAAAGCAACCAAAGCTTTGGGATCTTTCATCAATGGCAAATCAATTAAGCCCTCAATACTTCTGCCAGCCAAGGTGGAGAGCGTGTTAACTACAGATTGCTGAATGTCTGGAGGTGTTACTGATTCAGGTAATGTCACCCCAAGTTGAGCGAGAAGTTCACGCCCAATTGCGATCGCTCGCAATGGTTGACCCTGAACCTGATAAGCTTGAAGTTTAACTTCATAAACTTTCACTCTATCCAGGAAAGTGGTTGTTTCTTGGATTACAACCTGGATGAGAGATTCCATCTGGTCAAACTCGTTATTGAGAAAAGCAGCTTCGGCAGCTTCTTCGTATAAACTTCGAGTCAATTCGTAAGCGATTTCCCAACTATTAATTGTCAACAGCTGCATTCCCGAATAGAAGTAATGAATTGCTGCAACATAAGCAGTAGCTTCTTTCGCTTTTCTACCAGCATTCAGATTTAATTGAGCTAATTGTTGACGTTCAGTCGGTTGGGTAATTAGTAATATTCCTCGATTCAATTGACTGACAATCTCAAAAATTCGCTCCTCTTGCTGTGAATCAGAGGTATTTTGCAAGAGTAATTGACCAATTTTAAGATGGGTAAATTGTTTATGCTCACCTGGAATCAGAGAGTAAGCCGCTTGTTGCACTCGGTCATGCAAAAATTTATAGATGGGAACTTGGACATTGCAATTTAACGGATTTAAGTCAGAATCATGCCCATTATATTGAAAGAATTTATAAACTTCAGTAGTAGGTAAAACTAACCCTTCTTGTAAAGCTTTCCATAAAGATGCTGCCGTTTCGGTTTCCGATTGTTCAGAAACAATTGCTAAGGTTCGCAAATCAAACTGGTTGCCAATACATGCAGCTAATTTCAATACATCTTGCGTTGCTGCTGGCAACTTTTGCAATTGTAACGCTAATAATTCTACAACATCATCGGTAAGGGCAAGTGCTTTGACAGCAACAATATCACATTGCCAGTACCCTCGATCGGAATTAAAAGTAATTAGTCCATCTTCATATAATATTTTGAGAAAGTGGGTTGCAAAAAATGGATTTCCTTGAGTTTTTTGATAGACGAGTTCCGTTAGAGGTTGGGCAGTTTTATCTGAACAACTCAAGGTATCAACTACAAATTGATTTAAACTAGCTTTACTTAACGGAGCTAAAGTAATGTTGTTAATTGTGGCATTGGCTTTGCGAATCTCCGCTAAAGTCAACATCAACTGATGCGTGGTAGATACTTCATTGTTTCGATAAGCCCCAATTAAAAGTAAAGAGCCACTTCCTGATTCACTCATCAACAACTGGAGCAATTTGAGTGATGCAGAATCAGCCCACTGTAAATCATCGAGAAAAATTACTAATGGATGTTCTTTTGTAGTGAATACCTGAATGAACTTTTGGAAGAGTAAATTAAAGCGATTTTGGGCTGCACTTGGTGAAACTTCTGTTGCAGGTGGTTGTTGACCAATAATTTGTTCTAGTTCGGGAATTACCTCAAGAATGACTTGCCCCTGATCCCCCAGCATTTGTAAAATTTTATTTTTCCAAGTTGACAATTGGACATCACTTTCACTCAGTAATTGTCCCATTAAGTCTCGAAATGCCTGTACAAAAGCGGAGAAAGGAATATTACGATTAAATTGGTCAAATTTGCCTTTGATAAAGTAACCTCTCTGCCGGACAATGGGTTTATGAACCTCGTTGACCAAAGCAGTTTTACCAACACCAGAAAAACCAGCCACTAACATTAGTTCCTTCTGATTGTTGGTAACGCGGTCAAAGGCTTTGAGCAGAGTTTCAACTTCATGGTCACGACCATAGAGTTTTTCTGGGATAATAAAGCGATCGCACACATCCCGTTGAGCAATTGGGAAACTTACAATTTTGCCTGTTTCTTTGAGTTGAGCCAAACAATTTTCTAAATCATATTGCAACCCAAATGCACTCTGATAGCGGTCTTCAGCATTTTTCGCCATCAGTTTATTCACAATGGATGAGAGTACAGGCGCAATTTGCGGATTAATCTCATGTACTAAAAGCGGAAGTTTGGCAATATGACAATGTACCAATTCCATCGGATCGTGTGATTTAAATGGTAATTGCCCTGTTAATAACTCGTAAAAAGTTACACCTAGAGAATAAAAATCAGTGCGGTAATCAATCCCCCGATTCATTCGTCCAGTTTGCTCTGGAGATAAATA
The DNA here is from genome assembly GCF_036917455.1 of Nostoc sp. GTDB lineage: Bacteria > Cyanobacteriota > Cyanobacteriia > Cyanobacteriales > Nostocaceae > Nostoc. The sequence continues at coordinate 31,712 of NZ_JBALDK010000217.1, forward strand.
GCCAAGAGTTCCTTCTAACACGTTAGGACTCATCAAAATTTGAGTTTCTCGTGGCAACAGAGATGCAATACTAAAATCTATTAACTTAACTTCTTTCGTTTGGGGATTAATTAAAATATTGGCGGGTTTAATATCTTTGTGAATGACCCGATGACGAATTAGAATATCTAATGTATTGCACAGTGCGATCGCTAAAAGTAAAAACTCTTGTAGAGATGCAATATATCGCGTCTGGTCAGAGGTTAAATAATCTTTGAGAGAAATTCCCCCAAAGTCTTCCATCACTAACGCATAGCCATTCTGATAAGGTTCTAGGCTGTAGGTTTGGATGATTCCAGGTAGATTCAAATTTTTGGCGATGGTGAACTGGTTGCGAAACTGGATCAATTCACTGAAACTGGGATAAGCAGTTTTCATCAGCTTAATCACCACAGATTTTTGGTCAGTTTCTCGATTAGCGCGATAAACTAAGGTTCGAGAACCATTGTAGAGTTCTTTGCTAACATGATATCCGTAAATACTGACCATAGGGCTTAATTCTTGAGACCTTAATATCTAGGTTTCCCAAAAATATGGTAATATTTACCGTCAGTTCACTCATTTTGAAATGACAAACAAAATTGAAATAATTAAAGCTCCCAAATTCTAACTGACTTTGGGAGCTAATAATTTTAAGTTCACCGCGACGCCGTTTTACCTAAGTTTATGACCTGGGTTTATCCAGGTGGGAACCTAAATTCCTCGTTTAAAGTTTCCGGGTACATGCCCGGTATACTGCCACGAAAACAGTTGACTCCCTTGTCATTAAAGGCATAGATCAAAAAACTTGATGGCAGTCACCAACGTCGTAGTGCAACTCACTCATTATAGCTTTTCAAAAAGATGTTGTGTGTTCAACATCAAAACTTTCCGATCTATTTACCTGGATACCAGATAGATTCTATGGTGTGGGCGATATCGTTGGCGTATGCACTTGCCGATTCTTGATTCTGAGCATCTAGCAAAACAGTGACATGTCCTAACTTTCGCCCAGGACGCGATTCTGTCTTCCCGTACCAATGAACGTGCGCTTGGGGGATTTCTGCTATTTGTTGACGCTGGCTTTGGTAGTCGCTGTGAGAATTTTCATACCCCAGTAGGTTAACCATTACAGCACCAGTACACTGTAAATCTGGATTTCCTAAAGGTAAACCACAAACGGCTCGGAGGTGTTGCTCAAACTGGGAAGTTTCGCAAGCATCAATAGAAAAATGCCCAGAATTGTGGGTACGTGGTGCAATTTCATTTACCAACACTTTGCCATCAGCCTTGAGAAATAGCTCAATTCCAAAAATTCCCACCACTTCTAGGCTATTTAACAGAGTATGTGCGATCGCTTCGATTTCTGCTACTTGGTTGGGTGTAATTTCGGCTGGCGCAATCACTCGCCGACACACTTGTTGTTCTTGTTGCGTTTCTACCACTGGATAAGTGACAATTTCTCCGTCCACAGAACGAGCTGCAATTATTGCTAGTTCTCTTTCAAAAGGGACAAATTCTTCTAACAAAAAAAGTGATTTATTTAAAGGTTTTGTTGTAGTTTCATAACTTAGCTTTTGCTCTAAAGTAGCAAAATCTTTAATTATGAAAGTACCCTGACCGTCATAACCGTGGCGGCGGGCTTTGAGAACTACGGGAAAACCTAGATATTCTATTTTTGATTGGAGATTTTCTACCTCGTCAAGGGCGAAAAATTGAGGAACTGGTAATCCCAAATCTCGTAAATAGCAGCGTTGATGATACTTATCTAAAAGAGGAGCTAAAGCTTCTAATTTGGGGCGGAAACAAACACCTTTCTTTGATAAAAGAGATAAAGCTTGCAGGTTCACAAATTCATTTTCAAAGGTGATGACATTGCATTTTTGAGCTAATGTTTCCGTAGCACTTGCATCATCAACTGGTGCAAAAACAGTTTCCTGAGCGATAGACACGGCCGGATCGTGAACGCTTGGAGTTTGTACTACTAATTCTACTCCTAGTTTCTGTGCTGCATCCGCCATCATCCAGGCAAGTTGTCCGCCACCAATTACACCAACACGTTTCATTGACATCCTAAAGAATCACGAGTTTGCACGCCTGTTTTGGAATTCACACCACTGGCTTTCTGGCACAGTTCTTTGATTTGCGCTCTATCCAAAATTGCATCTGTAAAATCTGCACCGTCTATATTCACATCATTAAAGATGGCACGGAGCAAAAGAGCTTCTTTGAAAACTGCATCGCTCAAATCGGCCTTAGTCAAGTTTACCTGATCGACCATTGCATTAGTTAAATCCGCTCCGTGGAGATTTGCTTTTGTCATCACCGAAGCACTCATGACTGCTCCCCGCAAATCAGCGTTTGAAAAGTTAGCTAGTTCCATATTGGCGTTAGAAAACTCCGCAGCTTGCAAACTGTCACCAGAAAAATCACGTCTTGACAACTCTGCATTACTAAATGACAGTGGATGAGTCCAGCTTACTGCCAGTGCAGGATTAGCCACGCACCATATAATAATTCCTAGTAGGAACGCCAAGCATTGCCGCCAAAATATGCTGAGAGTCAATTTGGTGTTTAATTGCTGCATTTAATTACTGTATTTGAATATTAGCAGGGCTGACTGATTCTAATTGAGACTCGCAGCCTTGCTACTGGATTTGAGGGATGTGTATTTCCCTTGCTTAATATTTTGTAACGCAAAAACGACAGATGCGACTCTTAAAATCTCTGCGTCTCTTTTGCCTCTGCTGTTTAAAAGTATTTTATTGAACCACAGAGGCGCAGAGAAGCCAGTGCGTTGGGGGGGTTTCCCCGTTGTAGCACCTGGCGCAACACAGAGAAAAGAGGAATTGTTGTCCAGCTTGAAAGAGCTAGTGATGAGTTTAAATTTCTGATTGGGGAGTTATGACTGAATTATTGTATTTGAAGAATTACGAGTTAAAAGACCATCTTCCATTTCTACGATGCGATCGGCTATGTCTAAAATGCGGTTGTCGTGTGTCACTAATAAGATAGTGGTTCCCTGATTTTTGGCTAGACTTTGCATTATTTCGACAACATCGCGTCCTGATTGTTTGTCTAATGCTGCTGTTGGTTCGTCTGCCAGTACTAAAGGGGGACGATTGACTAAGGCGCGTGCGATCGCAATTCTTTGTTTTTGTCCACCAGAAAGATTGTCTGGATAGTAATCAACTCGTTCTTCTAGACCAACTGACCCCAGCATAGCTTTTGATTTAGCCACTGCTTCTGTTTGAGAAATATTATCATTCAACTCTACCGCCATCTGCACATTTTGCTTTGCAGTCAAGAACCCTAGCAAATTGTGAGCTTGGAAAATATAACCAATGTTGCGTCGCATTTGTACCAGTTTGTTTTGACTGACACCAACGAGTTCTTCACCTAAAAATTTCAAACTTCCCTCTTGTACAGACCGCAAACCACCAATTAAGCTCAGTAATGTGGTTTTCCCTGAACCTGATGGCCCGGTCATAATTACAATCTCACCTGAATAAATTTCTAGATTGATGTCAAATAATATCTGTTTTTTCAGTGCGCCTTTGCCATAGTAATGATTGAGATTTTTAATGGCAATTACAGGTTCTTTTTCTATCATATTTTTGTGAGTTATAAGTTAGGATTTCCAAAATGTAACTGGAAGTTGAATGAGAAATTAGGTTTTATTAACCATCAATCATAAGCTTTGTTTATTAATAACAAGCCTTAATTAAGATTGAATTAATTAAAAGATATCTGCTGGATCCGCGGAACGTAATTTGCGGACTGCGATCGCGCCGGAAATAATACACATTAGCATAGTCAAAATCAATACCATTACGGCACGATCAAAACTCATGAAAACTGGTAAGAGCGTTGCATCTCTGGCACTGCTATACATAAATAATGAAAAAACAATTCCAGGGAAATAGCCTAATACTGCTAACAGTAAAGCCTCTTGAAGAATAACCATTAACAAATAATTTTGTGTATAACCTATTGCCTTGAGAGTAGCGTACTCGGCTAAGTGATCTGCAACTTCTGTATAAAGAATTTGATAAACAATCACAGTTCCTACAATGAAACCCATAACAGTCCCTAATGTAAAAATAAAGCCAATAGCTGTACTATTTGCCCAATAATTTCTCTCAAAATCAATAAATTCTTGCTTGGTTAAAACATTTACCTCTTTAGGTAAATACTTTCGTAATTCTTGGGTAACAACTTCAGCATCTGCTCCTGGCTTTAATCTAATTAGCCCAATATCAATTAATCCTGGTTGACGATTACTGAATATTCGCAGAAAGTTAACATCACTTGTAATTAAATTTCCATCTGCGCCGAATGATGCACCTAATGTAAATAGTCCCCCTACTTTAATTTGCCGCCTTCGTACTTCTGCTGTTACGGTCTTTCCTTGGTCATAATTAGCAGCAATGGGCCCATATTCTACCCTAGAAGAACGGTCAAATAGAACTACATCAGGCAGTTTAAGTTTATCTAAATTTTCCTGAACGCCAGGTAAGTTAACTATATTAGTTTCTGGGTTCATTCCAAATATCAGGATACTACGAGGACGACCTGTTATAGGATTCTTCCAGATTGTAAAGTCCAAATATATAGGATGTACTGATTGGACTGCGGGTAAATCTAAAGCTTTATATAACCGTCTTTGAGAAAAGCTCCTCATTGCCAGAACAGCACTAGACTGACTGTTAATTAAAACAATATCGCCCTGCAAGCTGTTATGAAATCGAACGTTACTATAATACAAAGCATCTCGGAAGCCGAGTTGCATAAACATCAAGATATCAGCAAAGGCAATTCCTGCCAAAGCTACAGCTAGGCGAGTTTTTTCTCTTGTTAGTTGTAGCCACGACAGAGGTATTTTTTGATTCATTTTATATGCATCCCAGCACAGTTAGCAGTTACAAGAGAATGTCAGAATTAAAAATTATTTATGTCTGGCTTTGCCGTCTAAGTTATGTACCTCAGTTAATTACAATCTGCTGTAATTTATCAGAGATTATTTATAAAGTTTTTAAAATGGATAAAACAGCCTAATGAAGAAGATTACCAATCCAAAATATCAAATCACAAATTGGTAATACTGTTCACCTCTAACTTGATTAGTTATTAATTTCGACAACAACTTTAGCGTAAGTTAAACCAGAAACTTTCTGGCTATCTTCTGAAGGCAGAGCAATTTTCACTTCTACAACTCTGGCATCAACATCTGCTGCTGGATCTGTATTCAGCACGTCTTTTTTACCAATTTTTCTGCCAATTTCAGTGACAGTTCCCTTTAATTCGCCGCTAAATGCTCCATTATCGCTACTGATAGTGGCGTTTTGACCAATACGCACTTTACCAATGCTGTCTTCAGGGACTTCAGCAATCACATACATTTGGCTGGTTTGTCCAATTTCAGCAATGCCATTTGCACCTATGGCTTCGCCTGACTTGGTGTAAACCTTTAAAATTTCTCCAGCGATTGGTGCTTGAACGTAACTTAACCTTAGTTCTGCTTCGGCTTTTCTGACATTTGCGATCGCATTACTAACTTGAGCTTGCGCTACTTGCACATCGGTAGGACTCACATCCATTATCCTGCTCAGTTTGGCCTTTTCTTCATCGATTTGTCTTTGCAAAGTTGCTAAAGTCTTGTCACGGTTAACTTTGGCTTCGATTAGCTGCTGTTGCAAAGTTGCTAAATTTTGTATTTGGTTAGCTCTAGCCTCAGCAAGTTGCTGTCGTACAGTTGCTAATGTCTGCTTGAGGGTAGCTTGGCTTTCAGCCACCTGCTGATTAGCAGTTACTGCATTCAAACGTCTACTATCCCGCTCTTGCTGAGAAATCGCACCTTCTTTGTATAAAAAATCATAGCGCCCAGCATCAACTTGGGCATTGCGCTGTTGGGCTTTAATCCGTGTAAGCGTTGCTCTCAGAGTTTCTCTTTGCCCACTCAGTTCAGCTTCTAGGCGATTTACTGTTGCTTGTTGAACGAGTTTATCTCCACTTAACTGGGCTGCAATCCGCGCGATCGTTGCTTGTTGACCATCCCTTTCGCCAATAAACTGCGCTTGTAAGCGAGCAACAACTGCTCTTTGAGCTTGAATATCTCTTGGAGATCCGGCCCTAACTTGCGCTAAATTCGCACGGGATTCTTGTACTTTGGCTTTCGCCTCTTCTAGTCCGGCTATTTGGGTATCGCGGTTATCCAAAATTGCTACAATTTGGCCTTGCTTTACCTGTTCACCCTCTCTCACCAGAAGTTGCTGAATTCGTGATGATGGCGCTAATCCCGATGATGGGGCGGATAATTTAACAACTTCGCCTCGCGGTTCCAAACGCCCTACAGCACTAATGCTATTGGTAGATGGCATTACGGGTGCGGGTGTAGAGAGTTTTTTCAGCTGCTCAATTTTCGCTGTACCTAGTATCCCAGCCGCGATTACTACTGGCACAGCTACAGCGATACCCCACCAAATCTTAGGTTGTTCTTGATTAAGTGCCTGCTCAGTTGGCTTTGGCTTTTCAGTCACCCTTGACATAGTATGTTGCCCGTTTACCTGAATTGTGCTGATGGAAGTAAAATAAAAGGGTTTTTAATCAACAGCCAGCTGCTTTAGGACAAACAACAGTGGTTTAAAGCTGGGTATGGCTTAAAATCCATTGCCTAATGGAACGCTCAACACTATGGCTTTACAAAATGGTGTTTTCTATAGCGATGTCTTCTTTTGTATGCAACACACTGACCTCTCTGCTTTTAGCCTACGGTGTACACACAAGTCTGAAAATAGCTGCTGACTAACCAAGGTTTTACCCCACCCTAACCCTCGCCGATATATTGGGGAGGGAATTAGATTTTGTGTTTCCCCCAATAAACGGGGGGATTAAGGGGGGGAAATCCGACTTGTGTGTACACCGCAGCTGCTTTTAGGAGAGAGGCTTTGAGGCTTACTCCCCAACGCTAGCAGGGAAAGGGCTGGAGGGTTAGGTATGTATTGAAACCAAGAAGCGCTATAGTAGCTGGCTATTCAATAACTCTGAGTATTATTGAGACATGAGTGCAATGGGAATTAGCAGAATTCACAAGCAGGATGAATCTAGATGTAGAGACGGTACATATCACATTTCTACACAAAATTCCAAATTGGTATGATGCGGTACTGTACTGCTACATTCACTACGACTACAGTTAGTCACAAAATTGAAAAGAAACATCAAAAATAGACTGTTGCCTTTTTTGGATACAATCTTGCTACAAAAGTTAGTCTTTCTTAAGTCAATCAACGATTAACTAACTAAAAAATATCTGTCAACTTGAGCATTCCTAACATCAGAGTTTCCTTAACTTTCTGGTCAATGAATTAGCAGAGCTAGTTGCTTGCACCTACCAAGACAACAAACCATTTTGTGATATTTGCTTCAAAGACCTGACTATTTTCCCTGTTGCTATTTTGGGACTCCATTAAACTCTCGTTGAATGAATTCTACATTTATCTGTTATGCGAAAACGTAACAGAACCTACAGATAGGTGAGATGGGAAGATGATTAAGTTGGGAGATCGAATAAAACTGTGGTCATATAATTTTCTGCCCAAGCTGGCCCAAAGGCTTTTTCTAGTACGCGACGGGTTTTATCGTTTTGCTGCTGTTTGGTACAGTAGTTGTGTTGTCCGGCGAGATTTTGTGTAACTTGTTCAACTGAAACAGGATGTGAAGCGATCGCTTGGGTACAATGAATGTCTAAAAAGTCTCGCACCCGCGATAGAAACATTGCTTCTTCTTCTGGGGAACTGGGGCGCACAAAGATGCAAAAATCTGAAAAAATATTTCCCCATTCTGGTAATTCACGGGGTTGGGAAAAGTTAAGCACTTTTAGCTGTGTCAGTGCTGTAGTATAAGATTCTGGTAAGGTGCGCTCTGCTTGGATAGGAGAAAGGTCTGCGATCGCTGCACTAATTTGACCTCTACCCCCAACTAAATCGCAACCAAACATCGGTAGGTTGTATTCTGGACGGGGAAACATGACGCAGTGCAAAATATCCAGCATATTTCCGATTTTCGCCAGTTCTAAGTGCATTTTCCGAAACTGGGGCGTTTGATAGCAGCGATTCTCAATCGTCAGTTTTTCACCTTCAAGTCTACCTTCTACATACCCCAACTCATCAGGCAAATGGTAGGGCGATAAATCCAGGTGCTGATGCCAAGCTGCCTCAATACAATCAGCTAGCTGACGAATTAGGGGATGTTGTTGCTCACGCAGCGAGGGCATAGAAGTAAATGACATAAGCTAGTTGGGAATGCGATCTAATGCCCAGTCTACAACCTGTCGTGCCACACCTGTTGTAGTCTGCAATATAAGCAAACACTTGCACCCAGCCAACGTAAAGTTATACGACAGATGCTTTTCACAAAGATTATTTATTTTGTAGTCTAGATTACAGAAATAATTTTAAATTAGCCCATTTCTGGAGGCTAATAGAAAGCTATGAAACTAGATTCTCGGAGACCAGATTTTGCTGTGCAACCAAGAAGGCAGAATCTGGAAGGTTTTCAGCAGTTAAGGGCTTCTATTTGGGTGAAACTTTTGTTACTTCCCAACCCCTTTAGTTTTGACGAAGCACTTTTATTGTGTCCGGTTTCAGATGATGAATGGCTAGCCTGGATTCCAGATCATGGAGAGGCAATACTTAATATCAGGCAATTTAGTTATTAGTCATTGGTAATTTGTCATTCGACAGAAGACGATTGCCAAAAATCTGTGGCATCGTATCCCAGTTCTGCGAGCATCTGCCGCAACAGGGGTAAACTGAGTCCGATTACATTGGTGTGACAGCCTTCAATTTTTTCGACAAAGAAACTACCAAAACCTTCAATTGCAAAGGCTCCAGCACACTTTAAGGGTTCACCAGTGGCAACATAAGCAAGAATTGCGCGATCGCTCATTTGAGCAAAATAAACTCTTGTAACTTGAGACTTGACTATTGTGCGGTTTTGGTTTGTGTCAATTAATATGTGACCTGTGTACAAATCGCCAAAGTTACCTTGCATTATCTGCCAACGAGCGATCGCTTCAGCAATGTCTGCTGGTTTACCGTAAATTTCACCATTCATAAACAAAACTGAATCACAACCCATAATCAAAGCCGATTCAAACTGTGGGGCTACAGTTTCCGCCTTATATTGGGCAAGGGTTTTGACCAATTCTGCTGGTTCACTTAATTGGATTTGCGACTCATCAAAGTCACTAGCTTGAACTATCGGTTCAATACCAACAGTTTGCAGCAAGCGGCGACGGGCTGGCGAAGCTGAAGCAAGTACAAAAGGTGGAATTTTCATAAGATTTATAAAAAACTTGTTAATTGGGTATTGGGCATGGGGCATTGGGTATGGGGCATTGGCATTAGTTATTCACCTTGTCCCCTCATCCCCCATTTCCAATTCCCAATTAATAAACAGAAAAAGAATTTACAACCTCATCAATCATTCCTTTAACTCTTGGCCAACGTTTTTCAGGAATTGAGGCGTTGAGGGTAAAAACTTTACCACGGCTTACAGCGACGCTGGCGATGTTGTGCCGTTCCTGTTTATTGGGAAGTTTAACCTCATACTCTAAAAGGTAATATGTTTTACCGTCTACTTCTCGCTGTGCGGCATTAACTAATTCAGCCGAACGACCAGAATCGGGAGGCGCAAGAGCAGCTTTTCCTAACTTATATCCTACTTCTGTTGGCGTTCCCAATTCTGACAAAGTTTTGCCTTCTGGAACTGGGCTAATCACAACAGAAACATTTTCAGACACCTCAATCAAATCGTGGAAAACCACATCAGGGCCGTTAGCAACTTTAACTTGCAGCCAACCGTTAGGATATAAAAACTGATAGCCATCATTAGAGTCTATAAAGGTTTTGAGTCCAGCCGCAGCCGCTACATCAGAATTACTTAGGCTAAAACTCAATACCAATAGCAAAATTAATACAATTCGTTTCCACATTTATACAGATTCCTTTGGGCTGGAGACAACACCAGGCTTGGATAGTTTGTCGTTATTATTCTCCCACCAACAGGGACGCTTCGGATAAGGCATTAGATTTTGGCAAATACTCTCTGGTGTATCACCTTACTGATGAAGCGGTGTGAAATTATTGCCCTTGCCTCTTTTTTCATCCATCTTTCTTGACTAGAAACTCACTCAGTGTAAACTTTTAGATACACGGTATAATTTATTGGGTCTTGCAAGAGGTCTATTTTATCGAAAACAGCAACATGGCTCTGTGGCGACTTAACTATCATCTTATTAGGGTAATAAAACAGGGACAGCCACTAATTGTCTGCGAATATGAAACTCAATTTTACGGTTATATGTTTGGCAAAATCTTCTATGTTTAATCTACTTAAATACGTTGCTTTTTTTATTATTACTACCTATATACTATTTGCTTGCCATGCTTGGACACCAACTGAATCCAAACGTCCTCCCTTGAAAGTTATACATGGATCTTTTGTTGGAGAGTATCCAGGTATCATTGCTCAAGAAAAAGGATTCTTCAAAGCCCAAGGTGTAGATGTGGAAATAATTTATAAACTATACACAAAATTAGAACAAGCAAACTTCAGCGCAGGTAAGTATGATGGTATTTCATTATCTTTAGGAAGTTTTATCATCTTGAGTGCCACAAATCCAGATATACAAAGCGTGCTAGTTATAGATGAATCAACAGGAGGAGATGTGGTAGTCGCTCAATCAAAAATTAAAACCGTCGCTGACTTGAAAGGGAAAAAACTAGGCGCAAATCTAGGCGGTTTTAGTGAAGTTTTCGTGACTGAGATGTTTAAAAGTGCTAACTTAACCAGCGATGATGTGAAGTTGGTTAAATTAGAAGCTTTAGAAATTCCTCAAGGACTGAAAAATAATGTTATTCAAGCCGGACACACTTGGGAACCTCATCTTTCTAAAGTTATTAAATTAGGAGGACATATCATATTTACCAGCAAACAAACTCCTGGCTTGATTGTAGATATGATTATTTTTCGCGGTGATACAGTCCGCGATCGCCCCGAAGACATTCGTGCATTTGTGCGAGGATGGCTGCAAGCCTCGGCCTACTGGAAAGCAAATGTTCAAGAAGGAAATGCAATCGTCAGCAAAGCGTTAAAAATTCCTACCAGTACACTTTCTTTAGATGGAGTAAACTTAACTGATTTAGGTGAAAATCAACAATTATTTCAATCTAGTAACCCTAATTCCATTTACAAAACTGCCAAGATATATGCAGATTTTTTTATTCGTGCTGGAAACGTGACGCGCATTCCTGAGCTAAAAAGTTTGTTTAATTCTTCTTTCTTGAACCCTGCTTCCTAATTTAATGCCATGCAGCAATCTCTTTTGGGCCGTATCCGTACAAAGTTGATCGCTTCATTTCTCATTGTTGCTTTTATTCCGTTGCTGTTATTGGCATTTATCAACAAACAGACAACTGAAAAAGTACTAACTGAGAACGCTCAACAAGCCCTATCTGCGGCGGCTAACGAAACCAGTAACAGAATAGATGCTTTTATTGATGCAAATCTTAATGCCGTGCGCGTAGAGGCGCTTTTACCAGGTTTGGCACGCTACCTCAGCCTCACTCCAAAACAGCGATATGACAGTCCCGAAATGCAATTGGCGACGGAAACATTAATCCGTCTTAGTCGCAAAGATATGCTGAATATTCTCTCTTATGCTTTGCTCGACTTAAAGGGGAAAAATGTCTTGGATACACGTACACTTGACATTAGCAAAGATGAATCAGTTCAAGATTATTTTAAGAAACCACTGCAAACTCAGTTATCCTTTGTTTCTAGCATGAAGCGATCGCCGAGAATTACTGACCTTGTTACTCTCTATTTTAGCAGTCCGGTTCGCAATGCCAAAGGAGATATATTAGGTGTATTGCGTGTCTCATACAATGCTACTGTTGTTCAACAGTTAGTAAATCGAGAAACTGAACGGTCTGGAAAAAAATCTTTTGCTATTCTTTTAGATGAAAATAATATTTATATAGCACATAATATTGCACCAAAACTCCTTTTTAAATCCATTATAACTCTGCCTTTACATGTGGTAACTCAATTACAAAGGGAAGGGCGTTTGCCTAATTCACCTATCAAGGAATTGGCAACTAATGAGTTAAAACTTAAGCAAGCATTGGATAGCAAGCAATCGTCTTTAATTGCATCTTTGTCAGAAACAGGTAATCAGCTTAATCTGATTGCGATCGCTCGTTTAAAATATAAGCCTTGGTCTGTATTGTTCGCCCAACCCCTTGCTGTTGCCCTAGTACCTGTAGAAAAGCAAATTCGTGACGCAATGTTTCTATTTGCAATTATCGCTTCAGTAGTGACAATCATCGCTTTTGCCATTGGGCAACTGCTAACAAAGCCAATAATTTATCTTACAAATATAGTTTTCGAGTTTACCGCAGGTAACTTAGATATCCGTGCCGAAATTAGCTCAAAAGACGAAATAGGCCAACTAGCAAAATCGTTTAACAACATGGCACTTCAGTTACAAACATCTTTGGAAACTTTGGAACAACGGGTACAAGAAAGAACAGCAGAGTTAGTAATTGCTAAAGAAAAAGTAGAAGATGCAAATCAGAAATTAGAACAACTGGTAAATTTAGATGGTTTGACTCAGGTGGCTAACCGTCGCTGCTTCGATGGACGACTACAAGCAGAATGGAAACGTCTTGCACGAGAACAACAACCCTTATCACTGATTTTATGCGATGTTGATAAATTCAAACTTTACAACGACTACTATGGTCATCTTGGAGGCGATGATTGTCTAATTACGATCGCGCAAACAATGCAACAGATGGTTCATTGTCCTGGTGATTTAGTAGCGCGTTACGGCGGAGAAGAATTTTCAGTACTTCTCCCCAATACTGACTTACTAGGAGCAATCAAAGTAGCAGAAAGTATTCAGCAAGCAATTCACAATAAAGCCATTCCCCATGCACAGTCTGATATTAAGGATATTGTCACTCTTAGTTTGGGTGTTAGTTCTGTTATACCCACTTGCGACATCAACCCACATACACTCATCCTTTCCGCCGATCAAGCCCTGTACAATGCCAAACATAAGGGGCGCGATCGCTATTGTACTGACTAGATGTATCAAAAGTCGTCTGTTTGATTTGAAACCATTACAGTTCAATGGTCTTGTGACGGCATAAGTTGCACATCACATTAATTACTATCGAGGACACAAAAAACCCCGACTTAATAGCCGAGGTAGATGGGAGAAGTCCAAATGTCGATGAGATGTAGCGATACCGAAATCTGTTTTTCTTAGCTAACACCAGTTAGATAGTTAAGCTTGGGCTTTGCTAAGTTATGTAAATAAATATAACAACTATATTACAAGTAGTCAAGTAGACTTGACAAAACAAAGACTGATAGCCTTTATAAGAACTACTTATCAGGGACGGTGTGGGATTATTTTTGGAGATGTAGTAAATAAAATGGGTTACTGGCTAAGATAGTGGGATGAAAATGAGAACTGCTCTGCTTTAGAGGTAGAAAAACTGAGCGGTTAGCTGCATAAATTAAGGTTGTCAGAACTAAGCCAGAGATTTGAAAAGCTAGCTACTAGATCGCTAAAGTCTTTACAATTCCTTTGTTAGCTCAAACAAGTATTTCTCGACCTATGACGAATCAAGCTCCTATCCCGGTTATTGTCAACGGTGCTGCTGGTAAAATGGGCCGTGAGGTGATTAAGGCGGTGGCACAAGCGCCTGACTTAAACCTAGTGGGTGCAATTGACCACAGTTTGGAACATCAAGATAAAGACGCTGGAGAATTGGCGGGTTTAAGCGAACCTCTGGAAGTGCCAATTACCAATCAATTGGAACCGATGTTAGGGTATGTGGCTGGTGATAGACAATCTCCTCCAGGGGTGATTGTAGACTTTACTCACCCAGATTCAGTTTATGACAATATTCGTAGTGCGATCGCTTACGGTATTCGTCCAGTTGTTGGCACCACTGGGTTAAGTCCAGAACAAATTCAAGATTTGGCAGACTTTGCCGACAAAGCTAGCACAGGTTGTCTAATTATTCCGAACTTCTCCATTGGCATGGTGCTATTGCAACAAGCTGCGATCGCAGCCTCCAAATATTTTGACCACGTAGAAATTATCGAACTGCATCACAACCAAAAAGCTGATGCTCCCAGTGGTACTGCGATTCAAACGGCGCAGTTACTAGGAGAATTGGGTAAAACTTTTAACCCTGCTCTTGTAGAAGAAACGGAGAAATTAGCAGGAGCAAGAGGCAGTATAGCAGATGAAGGGATTAGAATCCATAGCGTGCGCTTGCCAGGATTGATTGCCCATCAAGAAGTTATTTTTGGCGCAGCCGGACAGATTTATACTTTACGACATGATACGAGCGATCGCGCTTGCTATATGCCAGGAGTGCTACTAGCGATTCGCCAAGTTTTAGCGCTAAAGTCGTTAGTATATGGATTAGAAAAGATACTTTAAACTCACTATTGGGCATTCATCACTCAGCACTCATGTTAGTACCACTGACTCGCCAGAAATTTGAACAAGTTATCCCCCTGATTGCCACTGGTTTGCAGTATAAGTACTACTGGGGGAAATTCTCAAATTTTTTGCAACGGCTCTTAATTTCGGTAGTTGCCGTAGTTGCCATCTTGCTTTTAACAGTCGTTTTTAGGCTTCCTTTTGCTTCAATAGTATTTGTGCTGGGCATAGTTAGCGCTTTTTTTTGGTTGTGGTATCCAGTGTTTCAAGCAAGTATGCGGAATTTGCAATGCCGCCGTTACAAGTATGGTGGCTTTTTTCGTGGTCGAGTTCTAGATTGGTGGATTACAGACCAATTGATGGGTAAAACCGAAACAGTCAACAACAAAGGCGAATTGGTGATTGTGGAAAACCGAGAAAAACAGATTAACTTAGAGGTGGGTGATGAAACAGGGTTTAGCGTTGAATTTGTAGCACCATTACGTCCTGCCCACAAAGTTATTACTCGCGGTCAAATTGCCGAAATGGTAGTGCTGTCAAATCGCGCAGATTTGAGCAGCATTGAACAATTCAGCGATATATACATTCCCAGTCGTGATTTGTGGATTAGCGATTATCCTTATCTGCGGCGGGATTTCTTTAATGAAGTCGGTCGCCGCTTGCGTGAAGACCAACAAAAGCCGCGTCGGCGGCGGAGAGTAGAGGAGTAAACGATTCCCACCTACCTTCCGACTGGGGTGGGAACTTAGCAGTTTTCCTTTACATGAAATACAAAGTTAAGGGTTTTGAGGCAGGAGATAGAAACTTTTTATCTGTGATTTTGAGTCCTACGTTTTGTACCCATTTAAAAACAAAACTGCTGTATGGATAGTTGACCAAACGATGTCTGTATTTTACAGAGAGCATCCCACCTTTATAAGCTTCCCTTTCAAACGATAGGTGACTGGCCCACAAACAAAACCTGCCGACTTCGGCTCTAGATATGTCCGCGTTGGCGGGTTTTGTTTATCTAGCCGCGATTTCCAATCGCGAGATGTTTTCTCTAGAGTGGGATACTTTTTTAAGAACTTGGAATCTGCAACAATATCGTGAGGGCCTTTAACACTTATCTTAGAAGTATTGATATAGATATTATAGTCATAAACAACGTTTTGATTTTTAGTGTTAACGTTAATATCTTTACCAGGAAAAGCATAGAGAATATTATTTAGAATTCTGACATCAGATGAGGTATGGGCAAATATCTGTCCTCCCTTAATTTCTGGACTCTGATTATTTAAAACAGCCGTGTTATTTACAATATCAATATGATCGCTTAAAAATGAATGAATGCCTGAACCACCATTATTAAATGCAAGATTGTTTTTAACTAAAGTACGCCCTATATATGCATCCAACTTTGAGTCTTGTCGCTCATTCCTGGAACCATCGATAATAATGCCATTACCATCTGTGATCCTACCGACTTCAATCCAAGGGATGTACATGCGATTGTTATAGGTCTTGTTGTTGGTAACAAACATTTTGTATCCCTGGTTGCTGTCAGAATTCCAATTGTGCAACATTGAGATACCACTACCACCATAAACACCATACCAAGCATTATCGAATACAGTGTTATTATCCACCTTCACATAATCAGCCTCAATTACTGCGATACCTGTTCCTCCACAGCCATGCACTTTGTTGTTCACAATATTTATGTGATGAACATGACCACTGGTTCGTCCGTCAATGTTTATGCAGTTTCCGCTTGTAAACCGATTCGATCTATTAGTCTTCTGACTTAATGCATAATCAAGGGTGATGTTGGCATTGTTCCCTATCACCTCCAGCCCATTTAGCTCGATATATGAAGCTCCCTTTGAAATCAGAATACCGTTCCATGTATTATGTTGAATTTTTGGAAAATGACCGGGATATGCTTTATACCTAATCCATGATTTTGCAGTTCCAGAACGTTGAATAGTGACTGCACTCCCAGCTTGAGCGGAATTTGTGTATACTCCGTTCATAATCAATACTGTATCGCCAGGGTTAGTCAGATTTGCTGCTTTTTGAATTGTCCTAAAAGCGGATGAAGTAGAGAGTCCGCTATTTTTGTCGTTTCCATTACCACTAACATAGTATATTTTCGGACTCGTCTTAGTGCTGATTAGCTCACGAATGGGTAGGATAATTTCCTTGTTAGTGGATACCTGGTGAAGATTTTCAATTGAAGATACTTTGATCTTGTCTCCCTCAACCAAAAAACTCAACACCACGGGAATTGCAAGATATGCGCTTAATCTGAAACCTTGAATTACCACAAGAAAAGGCTCCTTTCTCGGCACTACTTAACAAAAATATCAGGATCTTCAGTAATTTTAAATAATATTTTACATAAAAAGTACAATCCAATCGACTTATCGACTTTCCTAACTTCCCCGACTTCTATCTTGTCCATAGGCTTGCCAAGCCAAGTCTACCAATCCATCAACGATCGCAGCTGCTACAACTGCATTACCTTTGCGACTCTCAATAGTAATATGAGGCACTAGGGAGTCTTGTAAACGCCCCTTCGCTTCATCAACATCAACAAATCCCACTGGAGTCGCAATTATCAAAGCAGGTCTAATTTCTTCAGCTTCAATTAAATCTACTAGTACTGTTAGTGCTGTTTGCGCTTGACCTACTACAAAAATGCCCTCTGGATAACGCTTTGCTAAGGTTTCGATTCCCCAAGCTGCCCGAGTTTTTTCTTTTTGAGGTCGTGTCAAAGCTTCCATACTGCAATACACCGGATTAGCAAAGGTGTTTTGAATTTCGTAGGCAATACCTACTTGTACCATCGGCACATCTACCACAATCGTGGTCCGCGCGGCTAGTGCTGCTGCTCCTGCTTGCAAGGCACGCTCAGAGAAACGAATCAAAGACTTATACTCAAAGTCAGCTGTAGAGTATATTACCCGCCGCACAATCTCGTATTCTGCGGGTGAAAGAACATGATTTTCAATTTCATTGTCAATGATTGCTAAACTTTGAGCATCAGTTACGTGCCATTCCATTTTTGTTGAGCTTCTTAAATATTAGCTTTCAGCTTATCAGCTTCAGGCATTTAGGAGTTAGGAGTTATAAGTTAATTAAAAACTCATAACTTCTAACTCAGCACTCATAACTCATTACTAGAAGAAGACCGACTGAAAATAGGAGATAGGTAGGCAACCAAAACACCGATAATAAAACCAGAGATATTGCGAACTAAAGGTAGCCAGTCGCTTGTGCGCGTCACCACTGGCCCAATACCAAAGGCGATAAATAAGATTCCCCACAAAGGTGAGAAAATTAAAGCCCATTGCCAAGCAAAAACTTGTCCTTTCTCGCGGGGTTGAGCTGCAAATCCACAAATTACCCCACCAATGACTGAGGTAATCAAGGTGAGAATCCATTGCTCTCGTGGCAGTCCAGGAACAACATTGCAACCACCTTTGAGCAAACAGCCTTTAACTGATTCTAAAGCTTGCAGAATGGCTTGGTCTTCGCCTTGTTCGCGGACAAAGTACAAATTACCGAAGCGGGTTTGCAGTTCTATCCAGAATGTTCTGGGTAAAAGTTCATAAACAGCATCACCAACGCTAAAACTGAGGATGTTACCGCCACGAGAATCGGCGACTAGTAAAATGCTTTTGTCATCCAAACCCCAATATTTGATCACTGCCCGACCTGGGGTGCGGTCATACTGGGTCAATACTCGCAGTTTCCAGCCCGTATCGGCTTCAAACTGTTCTAAATCTTTGACAAGCTTTTCTTCTTGCAGCACAGGTAGAGATTTAGCTAAGTCTACAACTGGAGTAAAGGTGTCAGGGAGTAACTCAGGATTGTCATAAGCCAGTGCTGGGGGAGAATGCATCACCCAAATTGACCCAGCCAGGAAAAATACTGCAATAGATACCAGAATTCGTCGCCAAAAACAAGATTGCATGGACGTTTTTATACAAATATCAACGGTAGAAGTGAACAAGTTGTTTTAAAAGAGTACTAGAAAAATGATAGTTCTTTACACTTGTTTACTTTACTCTAATGTAAGGGATCAAAGCAAAGCGTTTTTGGTAATCGGGCATTGGGGATCGCTTATTTCTCCTCGATCTTCCCATTCCCAATCAATTTAATCTTCGTCATCAAAATTGCTTTCCCAATTAGCAGCGTCGTTGTAACCCTCATGAGTGCGATATAGTTCCGTTTTTATCCGGCGATTTTCTTGCCTGAGCATTTCTCGTTCTCGCAACGTTAGTGGTGGTTGTTCATTGCTTGGTAAGCGATCGCTGTTTCGCCTCGTGGGTTTCTGGCGGGTGAAGTTTCTCCAAGCAGCTTTCGCACCAACAAAGATGCTGCGTGTACCTACTTGCAGATTTTGAGCCTGAATTCTTGCATTATCAAGACTTTGATCGACTTGTTTGGCTACTTGACTGGCACTTTTTATACCTTCACTGACATCATCAGTTAAGTCAGTGATTTCCAAACCAGTTACACGAATAGCTTCTAGAGTGGGCGGTAACTCCCGTGAGAGGGTATCAAATAGCTTTTCTGCACTGCGAGCCGCGCGTGCTAACTCCTGCAAAGCCGGTATTGCCGCCACTAAAACCGCAGTCAAGCTTGTGGCGACTAAAAGTAAGGAGAGTCCCAACCAAAACAGGGGGTCAATCACGGTGATATCATTTATGAGCGTTCTAATTGTTGGGGAAGAAAATCTGAGTTTTCAGCAGATGTTTGCCGCTTTAAGATTTGGCTTTCCTTCTGACTGGCATCTACACCTGCTGCGATCGCTTCCCGTAATCGATCTAAAGTCTCATCCCAGTTTCGTAGTGCGCTGGCAGAGAGACGATCTGCTTGGATTTGCACACTCGTTGATAAATCTTCTGCTAATTCTGGGATAGCATCAGCAGATTTTTTTAAAATTTTACGCGTTTCGCGCCCTGTGCGTGGAGCCACGAGCAAACCGGTTAACGCACCGATGGTAGCTCCCAGCATAAAACCGCCAATAAATACTCCAGAACGGTTATTAGACATGTTGTTTCTCTCCTTACACCTATTTTAGCCCGGATTTCTCACCACAGGTCGATTAAGCCTGCGCTTGAGCAGGGGAGCAGGGGAGCAGGGGAGCAGGGGAGCTGAGGAGAGTTCAAATACCAAGTTCTTTCCCCTCTGCCCCTCCTTCGCCTCAAGCTTGTGAGAAATGCGAGTATTAGTTTTTTCTTCCCTTGCTTCCCCTGCCTCCCCTGCCTCCCTTGCTTCCCCTGCCTCCCCTGCCTCCCCTGCCCCTCTGCCCCTCCTTCGCCTCAAACTTGTGAGAAATGCGGGTTTAGGTGGGTTTTCTCTCCTTGCAAGACTCTACCGATTTTAGTCAGTTAATCTATCGTGACAAAATATCAGCCAAAAATGTTGCTTTTATTCATTAAATATTAAAACCATTAATTACTTATAATTGAAAACTTCCTGCTTCCCTCCCTATGCCACCCGATCTTTACACCCTCGTGTCAGACCTAATTATAAATGTTCATGTGAACTTGATATAACTCATTTTGCAATAGCTCTTTTCCCGGATATTAACTGTCGCCTCCGAAAATAACGCTGCCAGATTTGCTGTCCTTGCAAAAGTAGACTGATAATTTGCCGCACTTGTTGGATTTGCATTTGTAGCCCTTGATTTCTCTGCCGTAACTGATAAATATTCTCCTGGCTGAGATAAATGTTTTCGGGTGCTTGATTCAAGGCTCTATGGGTACAAATTTCATAGAAAGTTAATCTATCTGCAATGTATGCTAGCTGCTGCTTAAGTTGCCACATCCGCCAAGCCACATAGAGTAGTATTAGCGAAATGAGGGTATTAACGAGGATAACTAAAATGACCATTGTTTATCTTCACCAATATCAGCTTTGAGGAATTTTTCTATATACTTGACTACGAATTTTATATTTTAGATTTTTTGGGCATGAATCAAAAAATCGCCAATTCGCAAATTTTGTAACAACTATATGCTCACACCTTACAAAACCACAGCTACAATTGCCTTAGATTCACGACTCGGTTTGCGAAATCAACCCGTATGCTCAATAAGCCCCAGCGTTACTCCGTTCCATACATTAACCTGATAATTCCAGTTGATTTGCGATCTTTGCGGTAGTAAGCGCAATGGCACAGCCCCTTTAATTTCGGTGAGAGAACAACACTCCACTCCTTACCGGAGGCTTCCCAGCATCGCTTTTATTATTGTGCTATTAGCTCTACCAGTTTTCCAGTCTGTCGCGTGAAATTAACTAACATTTTGCCTATAAAACCGCACTATTGCTTCACTAAGCAAAAATTGCTGAATGTGCGCTGGGTAAAAGGAAAGTGTGAAAGCAGAGAGTCTATTAATTCCTCTTCGCCTTATACAATTTTCCTAGCCGAAGGCTTGCCCCTCTTGCCTTAAACTTTAACTTCTTCCTTGTTGAAGGCTTACTCCTGATATTTCACTAATCTGTTACTGATAATGATTATTTTTTTATATATCCAGTATGAGGTGAGGATGTCAAAAAAATTACTATCAACTAATTCCTTCAGAGTCATTTTTATTGCTTTGACGATTGGATTTTTTGGGTGTGGAAATCAAGCTGCAAGAACTACATTTACTCAAACTGATACCCAGGTAAATGAGAATCTTCCCAAAGTTGTAGCAACAACAAGTATATTATGTGACTTAACCAGACAAGTTGCTGGGAATACAGTTAACCTCACCTGCTTAATTGATCCTAGTGCCGATCCTCATGTTTATAAACCAAAGCCGGAAGATCATAGAGCTATTGAGCAAGCTAATCTTATTCTCTATAATGGCTATAACTTAGAACCAAATCTCATCAAATTAATTAAAGCAACTAAAAACCCTGTACCCAAAGTTGCTGTTGGTCAACTTGCAGTGTCTAAACCACAACAATTTCAAAAAGGGATCAAAAATGTAATTGAACCTCATGTTTGGCATAATACCAAGAATGCTATCAGGATGGTAGAGGTAATTAATAGTAACCTGAAAAAACTAGAATCTAGAGATGCTGATACTTATACTAGCAATACTAAAAAAGTCACAAATGAACTAACTCAATTAGATAGTTGGATTAAGTCAAGAATTGCTAGTAT
>NZ_JBALDK010000218.1:0-25939 GCF_036917455.1 Nostoc sp.
GAGTCTTTTTCAATTTTAAAACAACTGGAGGGATAGTTTTTAAAAATCAGAACAACACTCTAATTTTTCGATTTATAGGAGTTTATGTAATTATCTACTTTCTGCAAATGTTATTATTGAAATTATTAGTTAATTATAATACTAATCTTTTCTTAGCGGAAGTTTTAATTATACTTCCTCTTGCTTTAGCATCATATACATTAAATAACATATTAGTTTTTCAAAAATATAAATAAAATCAATATAGAACTCCTATTTGATTTTTGAAAAAACTCTGTACATCTGGAGAGTATCGAAATCAAACGGCTCCAGCAGATTCAGAAGCCTGGTATAGTACATTAGCACTAGCATTATAGATCCACAGGTTTTACTTCATGCGATCGCAACGGTTCGCGAATTCTAGAACTACCCAGGGTACTACTTTCAAACCGCTGTGAGCTAGATATCCATTTTGATAGTAATCTGATGCCTACGGCAAGCCTCTAAAAAGTGTCTACGCTATGAGTCAAACCACTCATATCCAGCCAAATTGAGTAATTTTGAAGAATAATTCCGGAATCAGAAGAAATTACTATGATATCTGAACAGCAAATTGCCGAAAATCTGGTTTTAATGGGTGAAATCCTGTTTAGCGCCCAAGCATGGAAGTTTTTTCAAAAACTAGGCAGGGGCTACCTTTATATGCATAAAGTACTCCAAATAGAGCATACTGGTGGCAATAATTTTTCAGTGATTGAAGGTGTATCGCAGCTAGGAAACAGAATGTATTATACTGCTAAAGGCACTGAAGCTTGGTAAATAATGCAACTTTCAACAGCAGCCGCAAGACAACCGATATTATATGCTCAGTTTTGCGCTTGCATTGATAACTATGACCCAGCAAAAGAGTACGTAGTAATTGTGGGTTTTAACTACGGTTGTGATACTAGAGAATATTTTTTTTAAGAAGACCAGAAATTTCTCTGGAGCAAGCGTTTACAATTGTCAGCGATCGCCCTAGTGAATTTGGTATCGAATCACTCTAGCGAAGAATACATTCGGCACATCGCTTTGCTCAAATTCAAAGCAACCACTATAAACACCGTCTAAACCTCAGCAAAACAGTGCGCTCGTGCCCAGTGAGAGTGTTGAGTAAAAAGTAAAATTAATTGCACAAGCGCATATAGGGTCGAATGGCACTAAGAAAAGCTCTAAGCTATGCAGAATAAGGGCTACAGGTTTAATGCTCACTCTCGCAGTAATGGCATGAGTCAGGCGATGCCTTCGGCAACGTCAAGGACGAACGCAGATAGGAAGATGATGTACGTTTACTCAAAAAGTTTTTGAAGGTAGAAAAAGCTTACTCGTCCGTGAAATACTTTTATGAGAACGAGCAAGCAGATACGATAACTACTACTGTGACATTACGAGTACAAATTCTCAAAGAGAAATTTAGTAAAAGTGTAAGAATTCAGGTGGCAGAGTATTGACAAAGGTGACACTTGAGGGAAAGCATCACAAAATATGAACCAAAACTTGCCTCAAGATTTAGACCGACAAAGCTTGAACCAGCTATCACGCATAAGAACTGGTATTGATTTTTTTGCACAAGCTCTAATGGCTGGCTCTGTTAATTATCAGTCTTTCCCGTCCTTACTCTCTCAAATTTAGACCTGAATCCTTACATTCATAGATAAAAAACAATAGCTATTATTCGTTACTCAAATAGTCGATTATATAAGATTTGTTTAGAGTAATTATCTCAAATTTATTTAGATAAGTAATTCCATTTTGACAAAAATAACGGTAAGCTGTTTCTAACAAAATTAAACAAAGATAAAGTTTCATTATCTACGTAGGCGTAGCCGCACTTAAACAACTTTCGGCTTATTTTGGCTGCGCTCAAAGTCCCTCAAGGGAAGAAGCTCAGTGACCGTAGGAAGTCGGCGGGTTGACAGGGATCGACGCAAGTTGATTCACAACCCCAAATTTTTGATGACAATTATAGAGGTAAGTTGATGGCTCAGTTTCTACTTGAGACTGTTTGGCTAGTTCCTTGCTATGCCCTAATAGGTGGCTTGTTAGCCGTACCTTGGTCGCCGGGGATCATTCGGAAAACGGGGCCAAGACCGGCGGGTTATATAAACTTGGTGATGACATTTTTGGCTTTTGTGCATAGTGCGATCGCCTTACAAGCAACTTGGAATCAACCAGCCCAAGAAGTATTTATTCCTTGGTTATCTACGGCTGGTTTAGACCTCACCATTGCTTTAGAAATATCCTCGATTAGCGTCGGCGCTTTAGTTGTAATTACTGGTTTGAATTTGCTAGCGCAAATTTATGCCATCGGTTACATGGAGATGGATTGGGGTTGGGGACGTTTCTATTCCTTATTAGGATTATTTGAAGCAGGATTATGCGCCCTGGTTCTGTGTAATAACCTGTTCTTCAGCTATGTAATTTTGGAAGTCCTGACGCTGGGAACCTATCTACTAGTTGGCTTATGGTTTAGCCAGCCATTAGTAGTCTCAGGTGCGAGAGATGCTTTCTTAACCAAGCGGGTGGGAGACTTATTCTTGCTGATGGGTGTGTTAGCATTATGGCCCCTCGCCGGAACTTGGAGTTATCCAGAACTAGCTAAATGGGCGGCGACTGCTAACGTCAACCCGACAACAATGGCACTAGTCGGTTTAGCCTTAATTGCCGGGCCAATGGGTAAATGTGCCCAGTTCCCCCTGCATTTGTGGTTAGATGAGGCAATGGAAGGCCCTGTTCCTAGTACAATTTTGCGGAATTCGGTAGTAGTTGCGAGTGGTGCATGGGTACTGATAAAACTGCAACCTGTGTTAAGCCTGTCGCCCATAGTTTCCTCGGCTATGGTAGCCATTGGGGTATTGACAGCACTTGGTGCTTCTTTAATTGCGATCGCTCAAATCGATCTTAAACGCTGTCAATCCTATTCTGTCAGTGCATACATGGGTTTAGTATTCATTGCTGTGGGAACGCAACAAGACGAAGCAGCGCTGTTGTTAGTACTTACCCATGCTATATCCGCAGCGTTGTTGGTGATGAGTACCGGGGGAATTATTTGGAATAGCATCACTCAAGATGTTACCCAATTGGGCGGGTTGTGGACACGTCGCCCGATTTCAGCAATAGCCTTTATCGTCGGGACTTTGGGATTAATTGGTTTTCCACCATTGGGTAGTTTTTGGGCGTTGGTAAAACTAGCAGATGGGTTGTGGGAAACCCAACCTTGGTTAGTAGGAGTAGTGATAGCTGTAAACGCTTTGACAGCAGTGAGTTTAACCAGAGAATTTGGCTTGATTTTTGGTGGTAAAGCTACACAAATGAGTCAGCGATCGCCTGAAGCACACTGGCCGATGATTTTGCCAATGGTAATCTTACTTGCCTTTAGTCTCCATCTTCCTTTAGTGTTGCAAAGCTTATCAATCTTACCAGATTGGGAAGCTTTAAATAAAGATGTAGTACTACTTTTAATTGGGTCGAGTATTTTCGGTTGCAGCATCACTGGGGTGATTTATTTAGGCAATATTCCTAAACCGATTCGCCTCCCTTGGAAAGGTTTACAAGACTTGATAGCATACGACTTTTATACCCCCAAACTATATCGGATAACCATTATTTTTGGCGTTGCCAAAATTTCTCAACTTGCCGATATGATTGACCGTTTTGTAATCGATGGCATTGTTAATTTGGTTGGTTTATTTTCGCTATTAGGTGGTGAAAGTTTAAAATACAGTACCTCTGGACAAACCCAGTTCTACGCCTTAACCGTCTTACTAGGAGTAAGCTTTTTAGGAATGTGGGTAGCTTGGCCATTTTGGGGAGTGCAATTTTTAAATTTGATTTCTCAAATTTCGACAGTTGGTTAGTCAAACACCGTTTTATTACAAGCACACATTAATATTGTGAGGATAATTTCATGAGCATACAACATCCAAAAATCAATCTTTCCAGAAGAAGTTTATTCAAGTTTGGTGCAGGGGCCATCGGTACAGGCGTATTGACAGCCGGACTTGGCTCAAACTTACTTGCAGCCGAAAAACCCCCAGCAGCCCCAGCCGAAAATGATATTACTCCCGATAAGGCATTGCAAGAATTATTAGATGGGAATGATAGATTTGTCAAAAGAAAACGTAGAAATCCTGACCAAACCTATTCACGTTTAGTCGAAGTTGCCAAAGGTCAAAAGCCCTTTGCTTCTATTCTAGGTTGTGCAGATTCACGAGTCCCTTCAGAAATTGTTTTTGACCAAGGGCTTGGAGATTTATTTGTCTGCCGCATAGCTGGAAATATTGCCACAACACAGCAAATTGGTAGCTTAGAATTTGGCAGTTTAGTATTAGGCACTAAAGTTATCATGGTGATGGGACATAAAAGATGTGGTGCGGTAGAAGCTGCTATTAAAGGCGCTCAAGTCCCAGGACAAATTGGAACTTTGCTTGCAGCAATTCAACCAAGTGTAGAAAGTACCAAAGGAAAATCAGGAGATAAGTTAGAAAATGCCTGTAAAGCCAATGTTTTAGCGCAAGTTGAAAAATTGAAGTCATCGTCAGTTTTATCTGAATTAATCAAGACAGAAAAGCTGAAAATAGTTGGTGGTTATTACGATTTAGATACTGGCAAAATCAGTTTAGTAAGTTAGATTTTTTGTCCTTTGTCATTAGTCATTGGTCATTACTAACGCACAAAGGACAAATAAAAAAGGAGAAATATAATGTTAAGTGTTTTGATTTGGCTCCCTATTATAGCCGCCGCTATTATAGCAATATTACCTGTAAGTTTTCCTAATCATCGGATTCGTTTAACAGCATTAATTTTTTCTGGAACAGTTCTTTTTTGGAACCTGTTTATCCTGTTAAAATTTGATATAAGCATTCCAGGAACGCAATTTAATGAGTATTTGCCCTGGAATGAAACCCTTGGCTTAAGCTATCAAATAGGTGTTGATGGGCTTTCTATCTTGATGTTGGTGTTAAATAGCCTACTCACCTGGATTTCGATTTACAGCAGCAGCAAAGAAACTGAACGCCCCCGGCTGTTCTATTCCATGATTTTATTAGTAAGTGGAGGGGTTGCAGGTGCTTTCCTCGCTGAAAACTTGCTACTATTCTTCCTATTCTACGAACTAGAATTAATCCCCTTCTACTTACTAATTTCTATTTGGGGAGGGTCAAAACGGGGTTATGCTGGGATTAAATTCCTGATTTATACTGCGGTTTCAGGAGCATTAATTCTGGCAACATTCTTGGGTATGGTGTGGCTAAGTGGTTCTACCAATTTTGCTTTTGATGCAGTCTCTACAGAAAATCTGTCAACCACAAAACAAATCCTTTTACTAGCAGGAATAGTCTTAGGTTTTGGGATTAAAATTCCCTTAATTCCCTTCCATACTTGGCTACCCGATGCTTATGTTGAAGCTTCAGCACCAATTGCCATTCTTCTCGGTGGGGTTTTGGCAAAGCTGGGAACTTATGGACTGCTGCGATTTGGATTGGGTATGTTTCCCCATGCTTGGAGTATTATTGCACCGACTCTGGCGATTTGGGGAGCAATTAGCGCTATCTATGGGGCAGTAATTGCGATCGCTCAAACAGATATCAAGCGCATGGTAGCATACAGTTCCGTGGGTCACATGGGCTATATTTTGTTAGCTGGTGCTGCTAGTACTCCCTTAGCACTCGTTGGTGCAGTCGCCCAAATGTTTAGTCACGGTATCATCTTGGCAATTCTCTTCCACTTGGTGGGAGTCGTGGAAGCCAAAGTTGGCACTCGCGAGTTAGATAAACTCAATGGTTTAATGAGTCCCATACGCGGTTTACCCTTAATTAGCGCCTTACTAGTTTTAAGTGGAATGGCTAGCGCAGGTATTCCCGGTTTAACAGGATTTATCGCGGAATTTATTGTCTTTCAAGGTAGTTTCTCTGCCTTCCCCATTCCAACAATTTTGTGTATAGTGGCTAGTGGATTAACCGCAGTTTATTTTCTCATCCTCCTCAACCGCACCTGTTTTGGCAGACTCGATAACATCGCCTACTACCCCAAAGTCCTTTGGTCTGAAAAAATACCAGCTTTAATTTTGGCAGCTTTTATCATCTTTTTGGGAGTACAACCCACTTGGTTAGTGCGTTGGAGTGAATCCACAACTACAACAATGGTGGCCGCAATTCCCCCCTTAGAAAAAACCGTAATCTCTGAAGTCGCGCTGAAATAGTAAATAGATAAAAACACTTGTAGAGACGGTGATAAATCGCGTCTCAAAATCCATCCCAAAATCTATCCCCCAGATGCGATAAATCGCGTCTCTACCAAATTTAAATTACCATGACAGCAATTAAAACTGCGATTAAATTACCTCCTTCTAATCACGAATTCGCTGAAGTAATTCACCGCTTAGAAGCTGGCGGTGCAATGTTACCCGACACTCCAGAAAATTTGATGCAAATCATCGGTTTATACAAAGCTTATGCTGTGCCGATGGATTTCTACTGGCGTAACCTCCTTTATATTGCCGAACGCGAATTTTTAAACCCGCTTCCCTTCTTTAAATACTTCTTACCCAAAGAGTATTTAGAACTGCATAATCATTACGCTGGCGATGATGCCGATTTACGAATTTGGCGCGGTGAAGCCACTGCACATCCAGAACTTTTGGCATTTATGGAGAAGGGTGAAACTTTCAAAATGCCGAAGTTGTTGCATCACTTATTCCACGATCGCATTAACATGGAATTTGCAGAAGCTTGTATGCGGGCGATGTTGTGGCACAGAGGGATGGGGGGACAATTTGACCCTTATCTAGATTCAGACGAATACAAAGCCAACGCTGACCGAGCAATTAAAGCTTACTTCCAAGGCAATCCCGTCATGCTGGGGCTTTACAAACTGTTCCCCGATATGTTTTTGGAACAGTGCCGCCAGATGTCATACTACGCTAATCTGGGCTTATTCTGGGAAATCATGGCCCCAGTATTCTTTGAAATGTCCGATCGCTACGACGAAGGTACCATTAGCAGCGTCCCAGAGGCGATGAGCTTCATAGTTAATGGTATATTTGCGATCGCAGGTCGTCCGATTTACCATCATGTGTATATTCGTGGCGAATGCTACGAAATTGTCCCCAAATCTAAGGGTTTCATGTGGCTATATGAAGCTGCATTACCATACGTCGAAGCGGTTTTCTACCGCACCGCACCCTTCCGAGGCACAAAATCTTATAATGCTCAAGCGCGTCAAGTACCAGAAGACCAAAAAGACTTTCATTATGGTATTCTTTACGCTGATGTATTCCCAGTGGGTACTGCTGGTATTCCTCCCACATTATTAATGCAAGATATGTTGCATTTTTTGCCCCCGTATCTTATTGATTACTACAGCCAACATTGCCGGGGTGAAGAAGATATGTTGATTCAGTTGGGAGTTAGTTTTCAACGGTCAATGTACTGTGTTACTTCTGCCGTAATTCAAGCCTTGCGAACTGCACTTTTATATCCTTTAGATGACAAAAATCTTAAGCATTTACAAGCCAATCGAGATTTTTTTGAAATGCAGCTAAATCGCTTTACTCGATCCGACTACAATATTCGTGATTCTGCTCGTTTAGGGAGTATTCAAAAGCAAGATTATAGATAAGATATATCCCCAATCAACCCTTTTTTAGCCTTATTTTTACCCATATCCTTTACATCTGGATTAAATGATGTTTTAAGTATCCGCTCAAAAAACCGGGGTAAAGATACACCGTGCGTCATAGAATATGAGATATGACGCAAAAACCATCATCAGACAAATGAATCGCCGCGTTGCTGCAATCAATTGACCCAAAGCAGATTGCAAACGAAGGAGTGCGTCAAACAGTAGAACCCAGATTTATCACCACATCTCGATTAAGCGATCGTAAGCAAACGAGGCTTGTGTCGTGATGATTAATCTACGTCCTGCCACCCCTGCTGACTTGAACCTGCTGCAACACTGGGATCAACAACCTCATGTCATTGCCTCAGATCCTAACGATGACTGGAACTGGGAGGTAGAACTGAGTCGCAATCCTGAATGGAGAGAGCAATTGATTGCCCAGATCAAGGGTCGTCCCATTGGATTTATTCAGATTATCGATCCAGCGCGTGAGGAAAGCCGTTATTGGGGAGATGTTGCACCGGATCTTCGTGCCATTGATATCTGGATTGGGGAAGAAACAGATTTGGGCAAAGGCTACGGTACAAGAATGATGCAGCTTGCCCTAGCTCGATGTTTTGCCGAAGAGCGTGTGACGACTGTCCTCATCGATCCACTTGCTAGCAATACTCGCGCTCACCGCTTCTATGAACGTCTTAGCTTCCAATTTGTTGAACCACGAAGGTTTGGCGATGATGACTGTTTTGTTTATTGCCTGAACCGAGCAGATTGGCATCCTGAAAACACGATCGCATCGCGGTAGCAGCAGCTAGTGAGCGATACCTTCTCCTGTCGGAGAAGCATTTGCGAACGGCACACTTCGTTAACGCCGCATAACAACCCCCATGCACACCGATCGCGAGAGTCGATCGGTTATGATGCAGTCCAAATTACCAAAGTATGAATTGCCAAAGGAGGCAAACTGATGAGTTCATTTGTACTTTGTTTTCAAGATATTGATAAAACAAAACTCACAGTTGTCGGGGGCAAAGGTGCCAACCTGGGGGAACTGACTAGGATTAAAGGAATCTCCGTACCGGATGGCTTTTGTATTTCTACTGAAGCTTTTAAAAGAATTATTGGGGAAACGTCATTAATTAACGAATTACTAGATCGGTTATCGCTTTTAAAGGTGGAAGACCGGCATAAAATCCGTGAACTTAGCGGTGAGATTCGTTCTTTGATTGAAGGGATAGCCATTCATCAAGACATTAATGAAGAGATCGCCCGCCACCTCTCCAGGCTTGATGAAAAAAATGCCTATGCAGTACGATCCAGCGCAACTGCTGAGGATTTACCAACAGCCTCTTTTGCAGGCCAGCAGGATACGTATTTGAACATTATCGGAAAGGAGGCAATCCTAAAACATATCAGCAAGTGCTGGGCATCGCTATTTACCGAGAGGGCAGTAATTTACCGCCTTCAAAACGGCATCGACCACCGTCAAGTCCACCTGTCTGTGGTTGTTCAGAAGATGGTCTTTCCGCAGGTGGCAGGAATTTTATTTACTGCCGATCCCGTCACTTCTAATAGGAAGGTGTTATCCATTGATGCCAGCTTCGGACTTGGTGAGGCTATGGTCTGCGGTCTTGTGAATGCTGATATCTATAAAGTTTGTAACGGCAAGATTATCGATAAGAAGATATCCACCAAGAAACTGGCTATTTACGCCTTAAAAGATGGCGGTACTAAAGAACAGGAGATTGAGCCTGAGCGGCAGAATAGGCAAGCGCTGACGGATGAGCAGATTTTACAGCTTGAGCGCATGGGCAGAAAGATCGAAGAACATTTCGGCCGTCCCCAGGACATCGAATGGTGTTTGGTTAATGATACATTTTATATTGTCCAGAGCCGGCCAATCACTACTTTATACCCCATCCCTGAAGCGAACGATCGAGAAAATCACGTTTATATATCTGTCGGTCATCAACAAATGATGACCGACCCCCTGAAACCCTTGGGGTTGTCTGTATGGCAGTTAACCGCTGCTCGACCCATGTATAACGCTGGTGGAAGGCTGTTTGTGGATGTCACACTTCAACTGGCTTCACCTGAGAGCCGAGAAAATTTATTAGATGTCATGGGACAACACGATCCGCTCCTAAAAGACGCACTTATGACCATAATAGAGCGAGGAGACTTTATAAAATCGTTATCGGCTGAAAAGAAAGAACCGAGTCCCACTAAAAACAATAAAAGTACGTCGTCTGCGAGGTTTCAAACACAAATCGAAAACGATCCGACAATTGTTTCTGATTTGATTAAGCGCAGTCAAACCTCGCTAGAAGAGTTGAGACAAAACATCCAGACGAAATCAGGACTGGAGCTATTGGATTTTATCTTGTTAGACATCCAGCAATTAAGGAAGAGTTTATTAGATCCAAAAAATATGGGCGTGATTAGAGCGGCTATGAATGCCTCATCATGGCTCAATGAAAAAATTGAGGAGTGGTTAGGTGAAAAAAACGTAGCAGACACGCTTTCTCAATCTGTACCAAACAATATTACTTCGCAAATGGGTCTGGCGCTATTGGATGTCGCAGATGTGATTCGTCCTTATCCTGAAGTAATTGATTATTTACAACAGGTAAAAGATGATAGCTTTTTGGATGAGCTGGTTAAGTTTAATGGTGGAAAGGAAACCCAAGACGCTATCTATGCTTATCTCAGCAAGTATGGAATGCGATGTGCCGGAGAAATCGATATTACTAAAACTCGTTGGAGTGAAAAACCAACTACACTTCTCCCCATGATTCTCAGTAATATCAAAAACTTTGAGCCTAGTGCCAGCAATCGGAAATTTGAGCAAGGGCGACAGTCAGCTTTGAAAAAAGAACAAGAGTTATTAGATCGATTGAAACAATTACCGGATGGTGAACAAAAAGCCGAAGAGACAAAACGAACGATCGGTTTCATCCGAAATTTTATCGGTTATCGTGAATATCCAAAATACGGCATAGTTAATCGCTACTTCGTTTATAAGAAAGCTTTACTCAAAGAAGCCGAACAACTCGTACAAGTCAACGTTATTCATGAAAAAGAAGATATATACTATCTCACTTTTGAAGAACTTCGTGAAGTCGTACTCACAAATAAACTTGATTACCAGATTATCAGCGAACGAAAATCCGAGTACAAATTATATGAAAAACTAACTCCCCCACGTGCGATCGCGTCTGATGGTGAAATCATTGTAGGTCGGTACAAACGAAAAAATCTCCCTGCCGAAGCTATTATAGGTCTACCTGTTTCCTCTGGAGTTATAGAGGGACGGGCACGTGTAATCTTAAACATGGAAGATGCCGATCTAGAAGATGGAGATATATTAGTCACCTCCTTTACTGACCCTAGCTGGACACCATTGTTTGTATCCATAAAAGGACTAGTCACCGAAGTTGGTGGACTGATGACTCATGGAGCAGTTATCGCACGTGAATATGGCTTACCAGCAGTTGTCGGAGTAGAAAGTGCTACCAAACTGATCGATGACGGACAGAGAATTCGGGTTAATGGAACGGAAGGTTATGTAGAAATCCTACATTAAAGCGAAAATTACTTTCATTGGATTTTAAATATAGGATTACTATTTGATTTTTGAACGAAATTAGGTATTGTAGCGTGTGTTAGAACGGAGTTCGTAACGCACTATTATTGCGGGTTTGATGCCGTACTCTCCGCGCTCACATCCTACGGATATTTTCTCCAAATCAAACCAGATTCCTATATTTATAAAAATAATTCAAAATTCATAATTTATCTTTTTCAATTACGAATTTTGAATTATTTGAAAGAGGTAGTATCAAAAAACTAATTTTTGTGGCTTAAAACTCGATATACTATCCCAATAATTAACCTGGTTAATATTCACCTTAAGCAAAGCAATATCAGGCTCGTCCAATCCTTTAGGAAACCAGGTTTGAAGTTCCGGCTTCCATAACTCTTGCATTTTGTTGCGGTCTTCTACAAGTTGTGATGTCCCTGAAATGGAAACGTATCGCTGCTGTTCGGGTGATGAAAAATTAACATTTACTTGCTCATGGTGTTCAATCTCAGTCACCTTATGGGAACCAGAATAAGTAAAAAACCAGAGCGTGGCTTCAGAGTTAATCTCACCACTTTTGGACATGGGGTAACTATGCAAACTTCCATCATCATCGACTGTGGTAAACATACCATAATCAATATCTTTGATTAGTTCATGCAGTTTTTGAATTTCTTGAGTGCGATCTGTAGAAGTTGCCATTTATTGTACTATTTTCTCTATTTGCTACTGGGCTATAATTTTTTATTACAACCATGTTTCAGTATTAACGTTTTTAGTCACAATTACGTGATCCTAGAGGTGGAATTCTCATAAAATTTGCTCTTTTAGTTATATCTATAGAGATATTTTTGAGTACACAAGACAGAGGCAGCAAAGTTTGAATAGTGAAAATTGCTAAGATATTACGGCAGCGATCGCAGATGAAGTTATTATATTTGCTTGCGATCGCCTTAAAATTAAGGTTATAGAGTATTCTTACCTTCAAAATGATATAAAACTTATACCCTCGGAATGAGTCTCTTCAACCTCTAGTAGGAGTGTCATGTTCCATTAAGCGCCTACCATGAAAAACTAGGAAATCAAATTGCAGTATATTTGCCTTTCATTTTATGGACTGGAAGTACAGGTGGAAAAATGGCTATCGACCAAGCCGAGATCAAGCGGCAAATAACCCTCATTTGTTAGATGAGAGTCAGTTCCAGAATGAGCAAGACCGAAAGCTAGCTGAAGAATCTACAAGGAAGCATTTGGGCGTACCTGCACCAACCTTAGATGAAGAGAAGTCAATTCTACCTCAAGCAGCTTCGCCTGATGAAGACTTTTAAAAAATGAAGAAGAATTCAGAATTCAGAATCAAGACGCTTTTGCTAGCTTGCTTAAGAGCAGGGGTACGCGGACTCGCTCTAAGCAAAGCTATGCCGTAGGCTTTACGTTCCGCTATCCGCTTTTTCGGTCAGAATACCCAACTGAATTCTGTTTTATAACACCATTTCCAAAAATATTTGCAACAAATTGCCAGTAGAGGCGTACATTTGTACGCCTTTACCACAGCAGGAATTTTGTAAAATAATATTAAAGCTTGGGCATTTTTTGCCTATGTACGCTCCACACCATTAGGATTAGAAGTTAGACAAAATGCAGATTTATCAAATTTTCAATCGATTAAACCATAGGAAATTCGCTAAATTGCTCAGTCGAACAGTAGCTTTAGGCGTAGGTGCTATTGTTCTGCTCTCAAGTACTAATGCGAATGCTGCCGAGCAAGTTGTTTTAAAATATGGTACTTTTCAGGGGCAAATCTCTGTTCAAGAATTAAGTCAGTTTACAGAAACTGGCAAGACTACCCCGACATTACAAGCTTATTTAGAGGCAGCCAAACAAGATCCAGAAATAGCTCGTAAGGCACTGAAAGCCCCAATAAAAGCCGATCCTGCCTTTTTAAATAACTTACTGTCTAGCTGGGCAGGGCCAATTTTAGTTAACCAAATTGGTGAGGTAGTTCACCCTCCCGTAGGACAACTAGATCAGCAAGCGCTGCGAAGTGCTTTAAGTGCATCTATTCAACAAAATGGTGAAGTTACACTGCTAGGAGCTATTCAGAATTATCCTAATACTTCTGTTGAACTTGAAGGCGATCGCCTCATCTCTGTTTATGAACGCCTAAGCGGTCTTGCAAAACTCTTATGAGGGCTAGTGACTACTGAAAATTTAATACCGATGAGTCTATCTTAGGGTTCTATGCTGTGACTGATAAATTCCCTAACGTAATTGTAGAGTTAGGGAAGAACTTTATATGACAACTGACATTTCTAGAAATAATAACAAGGATGTTAATGGAGCGCTGATAACTGGTGTTCTCCTGAGTATTGTAGGGGTGATTGCGATCGCAGCGCCTAATTTCACCACCCTATTCGCTGAAACTTGGATTGCAGCGATTTTGATTTTCGCCGGATTTACAAAACTAGTGTATGCCACTCAAACCCGCGATCGCGGAGGTTTCATTTGGAAACTTTTATTAAGCGGACTCTATATTGCAACGGGCATAATGTTATTCGTTTATCCTTATACGGGTGTTCTTACACTGACCCTGTTACTTGGTACCTTTTTGGTAACTGAAGGCACATTCGAGTTAATTCTGGCATTCCAGTTACGCCCGCAACAAAACTGGACGTGGATACTAAGTAATGGAATTATTACGCTGGTATTAGGTGCAATGATTTGGTTCCAGTGGCCCTTCAATGCGCCCTGGCTTCTTGGGACACTAGTTGGTATCAGCATTATTTTCAGTGGCATTTCCCGTGTGATGCTATCGTTGAATGCGCGTTCTAACTCAAATCCTCCTGACCAAGCTGCAAATCCTACTTAGTAATGGGAGTGGGGAGAAAAAACCAATTCCCGATTCCCAATCAAACTTCAGTAGTCAAAGTTTACAAGATATTGCAGCAGTGATGCCTACGCCTGGCTATGCCTACGCCAAAAAAATTGCTAAATTAACTAAGGAAATCAAAATCAAGGCCAGCTAGCTGCAATCAACAATGGTATCTATTGCTACTTCCTTCTCGGATATTCAAAACCATTGGGCACGCTTATTTATTACAGCCTTAGCCCAACGTAGTATTGTTAGTGGGTTGCCTAACGGCACTTATCGCCCTGATAACTCTGTTACCCGCGCTGAATTTGCTGCCATCGTCGCCAACGCATTTGGGACAGTTACCAAGAAGCGTCAGTATATCCCCTTTGTTGATGTTCCAACTAGTTTTTGGGCAGCCCCCGCCATTCAAACAGCTTACGAAAAAGCATTTATAAGCGGGTTTCCTGATAAAAGTTTCCGTTCCGCTAACCGAATTACTAGAGTGGAAGTTTTAGTTTCCTTGGTAGCAGGCTTAGAAATTGCCACCAAAATAAAACCTGATCTCCTCTCAGCACTCCCACAAATTTATCAAGATTATATTCAAATTCCTGAGTATGGTAAAAATCAGGTAGCTATTGCCACTAGTGCTGGATTGGTGGTTAGTTTCCCAAATATCAAATTACTCAATCCCAATCTTGCAGCCACCCGTGCAGATGTGGCAGTGATTATTTATCAAGCTTTGGTGTATTTAGGTCAGGCAGAAAAAATAGCTTCTGTTTATCTAGTACAGCCGCCAATACCAACGCCAACGCCGACACCAATACCAACGCCAACGCCAATACCAATACCAATACCGACACCAACACCAGCCGGTAGCGTTAGGTTAAATCATAGCCGAGAATTTCGGGGGGCGTGGGTTGTGTCTGTGTGGAATGGTGATTGGCCTTCCAAAGCAGGACTTCCTGTTGCTCAACAAAAAGCTGAACTCACCGAGATTATTACTAAATTACAAGCACTAAACTTTAATGCCCTGATTTTCCAAGTGCGACCAGAGGGAGACGCTTTATATGAATCGCAATTAGAGCCTTGGAGTGCTTGGATTACAGGAACTCAGGGTAAAGCACCAGAACCATTTTACGATCCTTTAGCGTTTGCGATCGCAGAATGTCACAAGCGCAATATTGAACTTCATGCTTGGTTCAACCCTTACCGCGCCAGTACTTCCACCGACCCAGCGAAAACAGTCCGTCCCCACATAGCAGCTACTAATCCAGAAAGCGTTTATTTGTGGAAAACTCAACGCTGGATGGACCCAGGACTAAAAATAGTTCAAGACAGAGCTTACAACGTAATTCTTGATGTAGTGAAGCGCTACGATGTTGATGGCATTCACTTAGATGATTATTTCTATCCATATCCTATTGAGGGGCAGTCTTTCCCCGATGAAAAAACATACTCTGCGTATAAAGCAGTCGGTGGTACACTCACCCTTGGCGACTGGAGACGGGACAATGTTAACAGAATGGTACAGCGCCTCTACCAGGGGATTAAAACAACCAAACCCGACGTAAAATTTGGTATTAGTCCCTTTGGGATTTATCGCCCCGGACAACCCACTGGTATTACTGGGTTGGATGCTTACAACGTGCTGTATGCAGACTCGAAGAAATGGTTAGAACAAGGCTGGATTGATTATATTGCGCCTCAACTTTACTGGCGCACAGACCAAGCACAACAAAGTTATTCGGCGTTGCTACAGTGGTGGACACAGGTAAACACAAAGCAAAGACACGTTTACGCTGGTAACAATTTGACAGAACCAAGCAATAAGAGTCGAGAGAGTGATGAGATTGAAAAGCAGGTGAAAATTAGTCGTAGCCAAGCAGGACGTTTGTCACTGGGGAATATCTTCTTTAATCTCGCTGTTTTGACGGAAAATAGTCAGGGCATTGCTGATAAATTCCAAAGTCTGCTTTATAATAAACCTGCGCTACCGCCAACTTTGCCTTGGCAAGATACAACACCACCACCTCCACCCATTGGATTACAAGTCAATAACCGCAAACTGAGTTGGCAGCCTGGAGATAATCAGCCAGTTCGTTCTTGGACACTTTATCGCCAAACTGGCGATACTTGGACAATTCAACGAATTTTGTCGGCTGGCACAACCTTTGCTACCGTCCAACAAGCGGGAACTTATGCCGTATGTGCGGTGGATAGATTGGCCAATGAGAGTCCGGGAACAGTGATTACAGTGATTTGAGCAAAGGTGCTACCAAGAACCCCGACTTCTTGAAGAAGTTGGGGATTTAAATTCAGCTGAAGTAAGAAACAAGTGAGATTTATATAGGTTTTAAGGAACGGATTCACCTTTGGGTAGATTTAGACAGAATCATCAGAACTGTATATTTGGATGAGGTAACACATAATTTGCCACAAAACCTCATGCTAAATCAGTAATTTCAATATCAACAGATGAAATTTTGATGTAATTCTAGTTAATTTATTCCTTATCCTCATAAGCCATGACATCCCCTGAGCCTCAAACTGATTATGGAGACAAAACTCCACAAACCTCTTTTGAGCCACCTTCTGGAAAACGGCGGTGGCTTTGGTTATTTTTACCTGCACTGCTGTTGTTAGGGGGCGGAACAGCCCTAGTTTGGCGTTTGCTCACTCCCCAAAATTCTGCGCCTGTAACTGCTAACACTCAATCTCAAGGGGTAAGAGTCAAAATATCCACAGTCCAAAGCGGCATAATTGAGGAAAGTTCAGATTTTATTGCTAGCCTGAAGTCCCAGCGCTCAATTAGCCTCCAGCCGAGGATTCAGGGTCAAGTTACCCAAATATTTGTCAAATCGGGAGATTTAGTCCCCGAAGGAGCGCCAATTATCCAAGTAGATCGTACACCACAAGCTGCGATCGCTTCTAACAATGCCGCACCTCAGGCATTTTTATTGCAACTGGAAAATGCCCGCGATGCACTCAAATCTCTGGAAGCCCAACGTTCATCCTCCGTTGCGAATGTGCAATTGTATCAGCAGACCTATGAAAAGTATTCCATCCTAGCTGAACAAGGAGCCGTCTCTCGACAAACTCGCAATCAGCTTGCCGATCAGCTCGCCAATGCTAAGACTAGTCTTGATGCAATTGATTCTAGGATTCAAGCACAACGAGCCAACATATTGCAGGCTGAAAAAACCTTACAGCAAGTTAATGTAAATACTCAAACACAACAAATCCAGTCTGACAAAATTACTGCTCCCTTTAATGGCACAGTTGGTACAATGGCTGTGAAAGTCGGCGATTTAGTTAATACTTCCACACCATTACTTAATCTCACCCAAAATCGACCTTTAGAAGTCAATATCTCTGTGCCACTACAGCAAGGGCCGCAATTGCGTAAGGGAATGCCAGTGGAAGTGATGAATACGCAAGGTCAAAAATTGGTTAGAAGTAGGGTATTTTTCATTGCACCTACTGCTAATAATGAAACACAAGGGATACTTGTTAAAGCACTTTTTGACAACCCGAACGGTCAGCTACATGCAGATCAATTGGTAAGAGCTAGATTATTTTGGAATCAGCGCCCCGGAATTTTAATCCCCACAACAGCAATGACTCGTATAGGTGGGGACACTTTTGTTTATGTAGTTGAAACCGAAACATCTCCCCAAGGTGGATCTCAAGAAGTAGCTCGGCAAAAGCGCGTGAAGCTAGGCGAAATCAAAAATAATAATTACCAAGTGATTGAAGGATTACAGCCAGAAGATAAAGTTATTATCTCAGGGTTGCTCAATCTTAGAGATGGTGTTGCGATCGTTCCAGAATCTTAATTCAGGATGAGGGGACAAGGAGATTGAAGAAGAATTCAAAAGTCAGAATGGGCTAAACGCCCCGCTACCGCTAACAGGAGTCAGAATCAAGACGCTCTCTACGAGACGCTCTTGCTAGCTTGCTTAAGAGCAGGGGTACTTTAACAGC
This sequence comes from Nostoc sp., assembly GCF_036917455.1. GTDB lineage: Bacteria > Cyanobacteriota > Cyanobacteriia > Cyanobacteriales > Nostocaceae > Nostoc. Next base: position 18,057 of record NZ_JBALDK010000218.1, read on the forward strand.
AGATAATCAGTTAGGTGAATCAAAAAAACTAGATTAATCTATGTGATCAGAAGAAGATTTTGACGCGATTTTTGCCATTAACGTTAATGGCACTTTTTTACTTGCTAACAAGCCGCGCAACAGATGGCAGAAGGGGGACGGATTATTAACTTTTCGTCATCAACTACAGTAATGATTTAAGTAATGTAGGACCCCTATTTTATTTTTGACACATAGATAAAAACAGACATTCCCAAACTAGCTTGGGTTGAGCGTAAGTAAGCAAGTATTTGCGAGATTGTTCTAGCTGGTTAATAATACTGGGTTGATGCCAGCGCTGCCAGTAGAATTGCTGAAGATAATCAACTAACCACAGTTGGGCTTCTGTATCTAAATCTTTATCAATCTTTTTAGCTAACTCCAAGGCTTTGTGGTATGAAGCAGGGGCTTTTTTTAAGTCTTCGAGTAACTCAGGGGGAATAGCTTGTAATTGCTCGTAAGATGCGATCGCACTTCCCGCACTACCAGCTGCTATACTCAGCACTGCCTGATTTTGCAAAATTTCTTCATGACCTGTTTGTGTGAGAACAACAGCCAAAGACTGTGCATCTAAGCGATAAAAAGGAATGCGTTGACAGCGTGACACCAAAGTTGGCAAAACAGACTCAGGTGTAGGTGCAATTAAAATTAACGTCGCCTGTCCCGGTTCTTCTAAAGTTTTAAGTAAAGCATTGGCTGCGGCTTCTGCCATTGTTTGGGCTTCTTCCAACACCACCACATTTCTTGGTGCTTCCAAGGGCGGCCGACTCAGAAACTCGGTAATTTCCCGAATTTGTTCTAGCCGAATTACAGGTGGGGCTTTACGCTTGAGTCCTTTCTCAGCTGCTTCTACTGCTGTTAATCGTTGTCCTTGATATTGGTACGTCGGTTGCACCCACAACAAAGCTGGATGGTTCCCCTGACGCAAACGGTTTTGTAAAGCCGCAGTGACTCCCATCTCACTAGAAAATAGCAATTCTACAAAGCACTTTGCTGCTAAACTTCTTCCTACACCATCTGGTCCCACAAATAGATACGCCGGAGCAACTCGTTTTTGTCTGACAGCCTGAGTGAGTAATTCTATGGCTTGCTGTTGTCCTACAAGTGGTGCAAATGGGTTAATAGTTCAGTACCTTCGCCAAAACAAGAATATGAAAACAGAGGGCTAATGTAGTAGAGTTGTCTTCTAAAACAACAATTTAGAACCGACAAAATGCCAATATTTGACATACTAGCACTCTTGCAATGACTTCTACAGCATAAGAGATTGTTTGAAAAGTAGTTTGCTGTAATTTTAATCACATTATTACCCCCCCTTATCCCCCCGATGTATTGGCTACAGTGTACACACAAGTCTTCGAGAGTTGCCTCATAGGCTTTTGATCCCCCCAACCCCTCGATAAATTGGGGGGCAAAAGCCTCTTAAAGTCCCCCAATTTATTAGGGAGCCACTGCGTCTTGGGGTCTCCCCAAGTGGAGCACGTGGCGTGAATTTAGGGGGATCTGCAACGATTTTGGATTTGTACAAAGATGTGTGTACACCGTAGGATGTATTGGGGGGAAACAAGAACAATCCGGTTCCCTCTCCTTTATAAGGGGAGGGTTAGGGTGGGGTAAAAAATATTTTATACATCAATCATGACTTTTCAAACAACCTCTAGGGTTCGTAGCTTTTATTAAATGCAGAGGGATGCAATGCCATTGTCAGACGACGTATTAGCATTGCTTAACAAGGCGTACTGTTTTCACACGCAGAGGGGCGCAAAGTATGCAGGGTTTTTTTGAAGAGAATTTGTTACAACAAAATTATGCAATATTGTCCTTAGGAAGTCTGAGATGTCATACAAACAATTTATTTATTGCTGGCAAAAATCTTTACCTCCCACCTTGGTACGTTTTGCTGTACGTGCAGTGGTAATAATTTGTCTAACAGTAGGGACATTGGGCATCTTGGGAAGCACTGTTCATAAGAGTAATGCTCAAGCTGTTTTTCCTGCTTCTGTTGCAGCTAATGCTCAACTGAGAAGTACTACTAAGCGTATCCAAGATAAACACACACTATCAAAAGCAACAGCGCTAAATGCCACTGTATATCACAGTCCCGATTGTAACTGTTGTGGCGGGTGGATTGACCACTTAAAGACACAAGGTTTTCAAATTACAGACTTTTCCACACCTGACATCGAAACAGTTAAACAAAAGTACAACGTGCCGGATAACTTATCATCTTGCCACACAGCAATTGTTAATGGATATGTCATCGAAGGACACGTTCCAGCAAACGATATTAAACGTCTGCTTCAAGAAAAGCCAAATGTTGCTGGTTTATCCGTTCCCCAAATGCCTGTAGGCACTCCTGGGATGGAGATAGGAAATCAAAAAGACCCGTTTACTGTGTTTACCTTCGATCGCAATAACTCAGTTGCGGTATTCAATAAGTATCCATCCTCTTGAGATATTCAGAGGATATTTTAAAAGTGGGTTTTCTAATCTATTTTGACGATTAGAAATTGGCTAATGCTTTTAAAACATCCTCATACTATCTAAGTCAGTGATGAGATATCTTACTAGTTATAACCAGTTTTGAGCAACTGCGATAAATGACTAAACCATCTCCCAAACCAGAAGTGAGATGTTAAAGTTGAAATATTTTCAGAAAGAAGCTCAATTGCATGGTTACAATCTTGCAGACTTGCATCAAGTCCCATTGCGTGATAAATTTCGCGGGCATTGCAAAAGGCTTGCATCGCTTCTGATTTTCGATTAATTTTTTCTAACACCAAACCTAAATTAAACCAGGTGTTTGCTTCTGCATTTTGGTCATCAAGATTCCTTCTGATTTCTAGTGAATACTGATGAAATTCAAGCGATCTTTGATACTTTCCTAGAGCTTTATAAGCATTACCCAACCCACTTAAGGCCATACCTTCGCCATTGCGATCGCTAATTAATCTTGCTAGTTCTAACCATTGCTGGTAAAACTCAATTGCCAGTTGGTACTGCCCCAATGATTCATAAGTATTTCCCAAACTTCCCAGGCAAATGCATTCCCCAGTCCAATCGCCTATTTTCTTTGTTATATTCAACCACTGCTGATAAAACTCAATGGCCCGATCGTATTTGCCCAGGTATTCATAAGTATTGCCCAAACTTCCCAAACAAATACCTTCCCCAGTGCGATCGCCTATTTTTCTGGTGAGCCTCAACCACTGGTGATAAAATTCGATCCCTCGCTGGTATTTTCCCAGTGATTGATATGCGTTGCCCAGCCCAGACAAAGACTTGGCTTCTCCAGTGCGATCGCCTATTTCTCTCGCTATGTCCAACCACTGCTGATAAAACTCAATTGCTAGATGGTATTCCCCAATTGAATGATAAGCATTGCCCAAACTTGCTAAACAAATGACTTCCCCGTTGCGATCGCCTATTTCTCTGGCTTTGTGCAAGCACCGCTTTTCAAACTCAATGGACTCGATGTTATTTAGGCTCCCTGTTCCAATTACTTCTGTCATTCTCTATAGAAAACGAAATTTTTGCTTGATAAGCTGTTGATTATACAATTTTCTGTACTTACAGCACAGAATAACAGAACTTATAGGCACAAGTTCTATCAAAATCTAGAAATCGTTCTTCAATATTAAACTTCCTTTTATACACAGTATTCGCCGTGTGTAAAAGGCTTTTATTTATATTGGTAACAAGCACACAAATATAGTATAGTGGTCAATTTCGCTTTTAAAAAAAATATAAGAAAAACCAATCAATCAGCAGCTGCATAATCGGGTAATGCGTTGAGTTGTAAATTAACAGCACTGAGATAATTTTGGTCGTTTAAAAGTTGTGATGGCAATTTATCTGCGTTAACAGCAGCCTTCACCAAATCTTTTGCCATAATATTTCTGTTTTGAGTTTCAAATACTAGTGTTTCTCCACTAGGAATACCGTGCTGCTTTAGACCTCCTTGATAAGCAAAAGTAACTAGGCTGAACGGCTGGAAGTAATTAACATAGGTAGAGTCACTAGGTAAATTGTTAGAGTTAATAGCGATTGTTTCACTACTATTATTGTTAGTAGCTACTTGAGCGCTAGCGATTCCAGGTACAAGAGTAATAGAAGTAAAAATAAGTGCAGATTTTATTAAAGTAGTAAGTTTCATAAGCTTATTTTTAGGTAAAATGCGATCGGTCTTCTTTAGTAATAGAGTCCTCTTTATTATTAATCTCAGCTTCCTTCAGTCAGGTCATCTGATCGGTTGATATATGACTCACCCAAAAGGGTGAGCGAATTGAGTGATAAAAAGTCCGTTAAATCCAGACATATTACAGAATGATTGAAATTTTCTAGTACTTAACTGAGGCAAATTGAAAATTTATGCAATTTTTCAATTTCCGTCTTTAGTTTTCCAAGTATTACAGCAATTATTGCACCATCCCAAACTGATGGTGCGTTACGACGTTCCGTCTAACACACCCTACAAATACTTATATTTTTTCACAAATCAAATATGATTTTTATGGTACATGAATACTAGCAAGACTGTGGCATTTTGAACAGATAAAATTATTTGTGTGAAGAATACTTTAAAATAAATACGGCAAATCCTAAACATTACCGTTGATTAATTAAACCCAAGGCTCAAATAGTATTATTATCAGTTTGTATAATTGGAAACTCAAATAACTGCTGATGTCTGAACAATATCGTTTTGAAACCCTGCAAGTTCATGCTGGACAAGAGCCAGCTCCCGGAACTAATGCTCGTGCAGTACCTATTTATCAAACGACTTCTTACGTTTTTGACGACACCGAACATGGAGCGCGGTTATTTGCTCTCCAGGAATTTGGTAATATTTACACCCGAATCATGAACCCGACGACGGATGTATTTGAAAAGCGGATTGCTGCTCTAGAAGGGGGTGTAGCAGCATTAGCAACTGCTAGTGGTCAGGCGGCGCAATTTTTGGCAATCAGTACGATCGCTCAGGCTGGAGATAATATCGTTTCCACTAGTTTTTTGTATGGGGGAACATATAACCAGTTTAAAGTATCTTTACCACGTTTAGGTATTAACGTCAAGTTTGTTGAGGGAGATCGTCCAGAAAGTTTCCGTCAAGCGATCGACGATCGCACCAAAGCACTATACGTTGAAACCATTGGTAATCCTCAATTCAACATTCCCGACTTTGCCGCTTTAGCTGACATTGCCCACGAAAACGGCATTCCTTTAATTGTAGATAATACCTTCGGTGCTGGTGGGTATCTAGCTCGACCAATTGAATATGGTGCAGACATTGTAGTAGAATCTGCAACTAAATGGATTGGTGGGCATGGTACTTCCATCGGTGGCGTAATAGTCGATTCAGGTAAATTTGACTGGGGTAACGGCAAATTTCCTCTATTTAGTGAGCCTTCCCCCGGTTATCACGATCTGAATTTCCAAGAAGTGTTTGGGCCTGGTGGAACATTTGGCAACATTGCTTTTATTATCCGCGCCAGAGTCGAGGGGTTACGCGATTTTGGCCCGTGTTTGAGTCCATTTAACGCCTTTCTTTTACTGCAAGGATTAGAGACTCTCTCTTTGCGCGTAGATCGGCATGTGAGCAATGCCCTAGAATTGGCTAGGTGGCTAGAGCAGCAAGAGCAAGTATTATGGGTTAATTATCCGGGACTTCCCAATCACCCCTATCATGAACGAGCGAAAAAATATCTCCGGCATGGCTTTGGGGGAGTTTTAAACTTTGGCATCAAAGGTGGATTGGTGACAGGTAAAGCCTTTATTAATCATGTAAAGTTGGCGAGTCATTTAGCAAATGTTGGTGATGCTAAAACCCTCGTTATTCATCCCGCTTCCACAACCCATCAACAGCTAAGTGATGATGAACAGCTTTCGGCAGGTGTGACATCCGATTTGGTGCGGGTATCAGTGGGAATTGAACATATCGATGATATTAAAGAGGATTTTGAGCAGGCATTTCGGCAAGTTAGGAGTTAGTTATATGGGCATTGGACAATAGTTATTCTTCCTCTGCTTCCTCATCCCCCCACTTCCAGATATGATCTACCCAAACTTTATCTCAGCACAAACCCAGTTTTACCAGCTTACAGTGCCATTTAAACTTGAATGCGGCGAAGTATTAATTGGGGTTCAAGTTGCTTATCGGACCTGGGGACAGTTAAATGCTCAAGGTGATAATGGGGTAGTAATTTGTCATGCCTTAACTGGTACGGGTGACGCTGATGATTGGTGGGAACCTTTGTTTGGTTCAGGGAAAGCCTTCAATCCCGATCGCGATTTTATTGTGTGCAGCAACATATTGGGAAGTTGTTACGGTACAACTGGGCCAACTACTATCAACCCAACAACGGGAAAGCCTTATGGAGTATCCTTCCCTAAGATTACAATCCGAGATATGGTTCACCTGCAAGCTGCACTACTAGAATATCTGGGTGTTCAATCTCTGCGGTTTATAATTGGCGGTTCACTCGGTGGGATGCAAGCACTGGAGTGGGCGTTATTATATCCAAAAAAGGTGAAAGGTATTGCACCCATTGCTGTTTCTGGTAGACATTCTGCTTGGTGTATTGGATTAAGTGAAGCCCAAAGACAGGCAATTTATGCCGATCCAAATTGGCAAGGAGGAAACTACACGCTGGATGCACCCCCAAACCAAGGACTAGCTGTGGCAAGGATGATGGCGATGTCTACTTACCGTTCTTGGGATAGTTTTACAATCCGCTTTGGGCGGCAGTATGATGTATTCGAGGAGTTTGCTATCGCGAGTTACTTACAGCATCAAGGTCAAAAGCTGACAGAACGATTTGATGCCAACACTTACATCACTCTCACCCACGCAATGGATCACCACGATGTTGCACGCGATCGCCCAAGTCCTAATTTATCAGATTATGAATCTGTTCTGCGAAGCATCCAGCAACCGACTCTAATTGTTGCTATTGATTCTGACATCCTTTATCCTCCAGTAGAACAACAAGAACTAGCAAATTTAATCCCTAATGCTCAACTGGCGTGGCTAAAGTCAACCCACGGACATGATGCGTTTTTAATTGACATGACTGCATTGAATGAAATACTAATCTCTTTTCGGCAAAGTTTAGATTTATCAGCTTCTTAACTCGACAGGTTGAGTGCTGAGGTGGAATGATGAAGCTAAAAAAGCGATCGCAGTATCAGAGATATCATTCTACTTTTCTCGCGAGAGGAGATTGACACTATCACTCATACCACAATTGCATAAAGCTTATGCAGCCTAAGTTTGAACTATAGAAGCAATGGTGGGTTTATCTAGTAGAGAAGCGATCGCAGTTCCGTATGAGCGATCGCCATAATCAACCCCTAACCACAGGGATTGAATAATGAATATTATATTTGTCGGCATCCTTCAACGATTGCAGTGCTAGCCCCCTCACCCCAACACTCATAATAGGTAAAAAGCAAGTAATTGCTCTACTTAGCAGAAGGGAAGAATCACCTCCGTAAATGAGTTTTTTTAAGTTTTCAGTCGTAAATCTAAACTACAAGGAGTATATTGTCAGTTTCACCTTACAAAAATGCATTTATCTCAAAAAGTACTACTTATTAGTGAATTTACCACTCAAGATCAACTTTTAACTAACTGACCTCTCTACCGAACAACTAGCTGAAGCTAAAATCACCAAATATGTCCCTATTGGTCGCCCCAAAAGTGTCGCTATCTTCATTGACAGAGAATATCTTCAATCGGGATACCAGATGAAAATATTTTGGTATTTTGACACAATATTGACACAATAATAACATATCTAAAAAGTGAATAGTAAATTATAGTTTTAAATATTCAGCATAGTTTCTGTCTAATAACTATGCTG
>NZ_JBALDK010000219.1:0-110955 GCF_036917455.1 Nostoc sp.
CAAGGTGTTACCGGCAACGACATCGCCAAAGTTAATCGCAGTAGTACTACCATCTGCAATGTCAACTGTGCCATTGAGAACCTGAATTTCTGGAGCGCTAATGGTGCTGCGGGGGGCTTCGTAGGCACCAATGTCAATCAATGCAGTGCCATTGCCATCACCATCCTGGGGAGTATTCGTACTAATGCCATTGAAAAGATTGGAACCCGCATCAATTGCAGCGCTTCCAGTTTTGAGTGCAAAATTTCCTTTGGCCGCATCAACAAATTGGGGATCTTTACCCAAAATATTCTGCAACCCTGTGGCCTTTAGATTATCTGAAGCTTGGAATAGATTCGAGTTATAAACAAGGTTGCGATCGAAAGTTACATTTGTAGAGAACTTGATGAGATTGGCATTTTGATTGTCATTTGCATACATGATGTTGTTATAGACCCGTACATTATCTGAGTAATTAACACCAATCTCTCCAGAGTTTGTTAGAACACGGCTATTCTGATAAACCGTGTTGTTAACAATATCAACGTTCGTAGCTTTGAAAGCTTCAATGCCAGAGCTACCATTGTTGTAAACTATGTTATTAGCAACTAAGGTCTTACCGCTATAAGGCACACTATTAGTAGTCTTAGTAATAGTGTCAAGCATAATCCCGTGACCTTCAGTGATTTTGCCAGCTTCATGCCACGGAACTAAACTTTGATTATCGTAAACAATATTGTCTCGAAAAATCATCCTGTAGTCAGTAGTATTATTATCGTAATTAAAACTACGGAGAGCGCTGATTCCCTGAGTCCCCCAAGGCGAATACCAAGCGTTTCCAGACACAATATTTTTCTCAACAGTAATATAGTCTGTATTGGTGAATCCCATTCCTGCACCGGAGAAGTTACGGACTGTGTTACCGGTAATGACAATATGATGGGGGTTAGTACCGCCTACCCCTTGGCTATTTGTCCAAGCTTTTACTTCAATTCCACTGGCGTTAGTCAAAGGGTTGTTGAGATTGTCCTTTTGTTGTAATGCATAGTCTAAAGTTATATTTTCCCGATTGCCTTCTATATCAAGTCCTTCAATCCGCACGTAGGATGAACTAAATACAAGAATGCCACTTCCTGTTGTTTGGATCTTAGGTGTAGCCCCTGGATAAGCTTTTATTGTTGTCCAGTTATCTGGCGAGCCATTTTTGTTAAAAAGCATCGCTCCTGTGTTATAAGTCCCATTCATAACGTAGAGCGTGTCGCCTGTTTTCATTCCATACACGGCTTTGCCCAAGGAGCGAAATGCAGCGCCTTCCTTCAAGCCATTATTGCTATCATTGCCTGTTCCAGAAACGTAGTATGTAGTCATTTATTTACTCCGAATGTGTGTGTGTAAGGGTAATTGGAAGTACACCTCAGCAACTTTATTAAGTTGCTAAGGAGTGATTTGAATGGTTAATATGTTGGGATTTTTCAGACAGTCACAGTTGTCCGATCACAACTTAAATTTGTGTCGTTGTAGAAACGCTGTTATCAAACTGAAAACTTTTTCTCCTATCAACCGTTGATGGTTAAATGAGGGATATTAATATCGTCAATCGTCAGTGTTTTATTGAGGGTGAGCGGACGATTAGCACGTAGACAAGGCAGCGCAAAGCCGGAGACGTTTCCTGTCTTCTCTGAGCTTTTTGTTAGATATCCTGTGAAGAAGTCGAGTTGAATAGTATCTTTTATCTGTAGCAGATGCGTAGGCATAGCCCGTCGTAGACATCGCTGCTCTTTGCAAGCCAGCTTATCTGCTATATTTGATACAAGAATCGTAAATCTGCATAGTAATTCCTCTGAACTTTGTCCGTTGTTTTAGGTCAGGAAGTTGCCAAATCGGCATGGTAAAATGCACCTCCGGGCTGATAACTGAGGACTTAAAGTTACAGTGATCGAAGTTAAATTGGTTGAAACTTTAGTAGGTTGATCCCTTAACTTAAGGGAACTAATGTAACAACTTAATTGAACCTGTTGTAGGCGATGTAACTGAGCCTTGTGAACTTAGTTAAAAGTAACCTTTACAAATAGCACTTGATATCAGTGAATATTCTGAATGTGGTAAATTTTTTTACAACAAAATCAAAATAACTATGGAGGTATAGTAGTGGAGTCCTGTTAATTTCGAGAGTGATATGGGGATAGAGAGTGCTTTGTGCGAGGATTTGATGAAGTTCCTTCAAACATTTTTTGCGAGTTACGCCTACACCGAATGGCACTAAGAAAAGGGAAAATCGTTGAGGCAGCAGGGGTGCAGAGGAGCAGGGGAGAAAGAAGAAGTTTTAGGTATACAAACGGATATTTAAAAATTCCCCTCTGCACCTTTGCCCCCCTGCCCCTCTGCAATCTTTACGCTGCACACTCTTCAGCTTAACTTAGTGCCATTCCGCCTACACCAAGCAAAGACTATCTCATCAGTAAGTAGGTTGCCTTCAGGAGGCAGAAGGGAAGAGGGTTTTAGCTTAATTCATCAATCTTTGAGATAGTTTGGTTTGATGATGCCAACTGACTTATGACTTAACCTTCATAATTATGAATACTAAAATAAACTCCAGAATACCTGTTGCTTTAACCATTGCTGGTTCAGATAGTGGTGGCGGTGCAGGAATTCAAGCTGATTTACGCACCTTTGCTTTTCACTGTGTCCACGGTACTAGTGCCATAACCTGCGTCACGGCACAAAACACTTTAGGAGTCAAAAGAGTTGATGCCATCGCAACAGAGGCTGTTGTGGCGCAAATTCAGGCAGTAGTTGAAGATATTGGCGTACAAGCTGCCAAAACTGGTATGTTGCTCAATCAGGAAATTATCTTTGCTGTTGCCCAGCAGGTGGAAGCTTTACAAATCGAGAATTTAGTAGTAGATCCAGTAATGGTTTCACGTACAGGGGCACAATTGATTGATGATGATGCTGTGAAGACTTTATGCGATGCCCTGATTCCCAAGGCAGTTATCATTACGCCGAATCGCTACGAAGCCCAGATTTTGAGCGGTTTACAAATTAATTCTTTGGAGGATATGCAAGCTGCGGCTGAAATTATTCACAAGACTTTACGGACGAAGGCTGTTTTAGTCAAGGGTGGTGGTATGCAGGGAGATTTGCGTGGAATTGATATCTGGTTTGATGGGGACAAGTTGGAAGTTTTGACTTGCCAGCAAGTAGAGACAAAAAATACTCACGGTACTGGTTGTACGCTATCGGCTGCGATCGCTGCTAATCTGGCTAAGGGAAATAACTTGTGGTCAGCAGTGCAACAAGCAAAGGAGTATGTGACTACTGCGCTTACTTACGCCCTAGATATTGGCGAAGGACAAGGCCCTGTAGGACATTTCTTCCCAATTGTGGGGACTAGAGACTAGAGACTAGAGACTGGGGACTAGGAAGATTAACCAATTCCCAATTCCCAATCCCTCATAATAAATCTTTGCCCTTTCGGCATTTTTCTATTATTCTTGGGCATAGTTTCAGGGCTGACTATCTCTGTTAGCATCTCTGTACGATCTACTTACCTTGATTTTTAATACCAAGCCCCCGATGCGAACAACCATAGGTTCTGTTCACAGAAATTCGCCAACACCGACTACTCAAGCCTACCCTCCCTCTGTACCACTATCTGTATACAGGGAATTGTCAGCAGAGTTGCAAGCAGCACAGGCAAGGCTAAATGCAGTCACCACCCAAAATCAGCAACTAGCACAAGAAAATCAACTATTACGCCAAGAAATTATCAAAGTTGCCGAGTCTTTTTCTCATTTGCAAAATTTTGTAGATTCCCATGCTACGCCTAGTTATCACCAAGCTTCCCAAGCTTCTAGCGGCGTGAAAAGGGCTACCAAACAGCCAGGAACTCAAGTGCCTCCACCTCAGCAGGTTGCTCATCCGCGTCCACCTGTTGTCCCCAAAGCCTCGCCTGAAAAAAGCCACTACCAAAACTTTTCGACACCTGTAATGGAAATTAATTTCCCGATACAAGAACCAGTTTTTATAGAAGAGCAACAAGTAAGTTATTATTCCACTACTGAGCCAGATGCCAAGGGACTAAGTGGTTGGTGGTTAATTATCACCATTTTGTTAATCATGCTTACTGCCTTTAGCGCCGGCTATTTCGTTGTGCGTCCCTTATTTGAACATCAGAAACGTTAGTTTCAAACTCCCACAATCAGCAGCAGGCTACCAAGCAATTTCTCTGCATTCACTCTCTAAATATTTGAGGATATCTGCTAAATAACGAAATTTATCTATTTCTAGGTTATAAAAGCTACATAAAATGCTAACTTGACAGCAACTTCTTTTTGTTAGAGCCTCAAAGATTATCCAATTAATAAATCCTGGCTGGTTCTCATGTCTCAAGCATCAGGCAATGCATTTACACTTTAAGAAAGTGGTAATTATTACATATCTTTTAGGAAAAGCACTGCTAGTTACAGCTTCAGACTGCGGATCTGGTTAGATATATAAACGAAGCTAGTAGAAGTCAGGAGTCAAGAAGATGAAAAAAGTAGAAGCTATCATCCGCCCATTTAAGTTAGATGAGGTAAAAATTGCCTTGGTTAACGCTGGTATTGTCGGCATGACTGTTTCTGAAGTTCGGGGGTTCGGACGGCAGAAAGGCCAAACTGAACGGTATCGGGGTTCTGAGTACACTGTCGAGTTTCTGCAAAAACTCAAAGTGGAAATCGTAGTTGACGACAATCAGGTTGATATGGTGGTAGACAAAATTATTGCTGCTGCCCGCACTGGTGAAATCGGCGATGGTAAAATTTTCATCTCGCCTGTTGAGCAAGTGATTCGGATTCGTACCGGCGAAAAAAACACAGAAGCAGTTTAAAAAAGTGATGAGTAGAGACGCGATTAATCGCGTCTCTACAGGAGTTATGAATTGTGAGTGAGGACTAAATGAATGAAGATTTAGCAGAATTCATAAATCCTAACTCCTAATTCCTAACTCCTAACTCTTTCCAACTGCGGAAGTAAGGCTGTAAAAGCCTTGCCCCGATGGCTAATTGACCGCTTTAACTCCCGTGTCATCTCAGCAAAGGTCAATTGCAACTCTTGCACATAAAAAATTGGATCGTAGCCAAAACCACCATCACCACGAGGTGCGTGGAGAATTTCGCCACGACAAATACCTTCAGATTGTAATGCGATCGCACCATCAGGACGAGCGATCGCTACTGCACAAACAAACTGCGCTTGCCGACTTACCTCGTTGTCTAATTCTTTCAATAGCCTAGCAATCCTTTCTGAGTCGGTTTTGGCGTAACGTGCAGAATATACCCCTGGTGCGCCATTGAGGGCATCTACTTGCAAACCCGAATCATCAGCAATTGCCCAGTTACCCGTAGCTTTAGCAATTTGTGATGCTTTCAGGCAAGCGTTAGCGGCAAAAGTTTCGCCCGTCTCTTCAATTTCCAATTCTTCAGGTTTAAGGGTTAATTCCCAACCAGAATTTTCCAGGTAAGCTTGCATTTCCCGCAACTTACCTGGATTTCCTGTGGCTACTACAAGTAATTTGGTCATTGGTCATTAATCATTGGTCATTGGCCGTTAGTCATTAGTTATTTACCAACGACAAAGGACAAATGACTAATGACTAATTAATGAATTTTACCCCGCCCACTGTTTCGCCCAAGCAAGAGTTTGATGCACTTGCTCAATTGTTGGGGCTTCGCAGTAGAGGCGTAAAACTGGCTCAGTACCGCTAAACCGAATCATTAACCAGCTTTTATCAGCAAGGCGATACTTGTAGCCGTCAATTGTTTGGCAATCAATTACTGCTAACCCGGCAATTTCCGTTAAGGGTTGGGTTTGCAGTTGTTGCAAAAGACGCGATCGCACTTGCATATTTGCTAAGGGTAAATCAATGCGATCGTAAGTTGAGGTAAACCCTGCTTGTTTCTGCAAGTAGCGATAATACTCACCTAAATCCAAACCAGATTCAACGATCGCCTCTAGGACGTACAACGCTGACAGCAATGCATCACGTTCGGGAATATGGCTGCCATAGCCGATTCCTCCTGATTCTTCGCCACCGAGCAACACTTTTGCTACTAACATTCTGTCAGCGATGTATTTATAACCAACTGCTGTCTCAAATACTGACAGGTTATGTAGTGCTGCCACAAGGGGCATCAAGTCGGAACCACTAACAGTTTTGACTATTTCACCACTAAAGCCGCGTCTTAGGGTTAAGTGGTCGATTAATATCGGGATTAATACTTGGGAACTTAGGAAGTTAGCTTCTCCATCTACTGCTGCAATGCGATCGCAGTCTCCATCAAATACTAACCCCACCGTTAAACCGGATTTATCGGTTTCTCGGTGAGCTTTGATGACTCCAAATAACTTTGAAAGATATTTAGGTAAGGGTTCCGGCGCACCGCCACCAAAGAGGGGATCGCGTTCTGAGTTGATTTCTTTGACTTGATTGCCTAGTAGTTTCGCCAATCCGCCAGCAGCAGCACCATGCATGACATCGGCAAATAACGTTAGTTTGCCAGATGCGATCGCTTCTCGAAGTTTGGCGATATCAACTTTACGTTCTAGTGCTTGGGTATAACTAGGCCAAGGATCGAACTTCTCTTGCTTACCTGGGGTAGCTGCTTGTGGTACTCCCACCGACAACTGCGCTTCGATCTCTTTTGTGACCTCTGGCGGCACCGATCCACCAAAATAGCCTTTGACTTTTAAACCTAAATATGTACCAGGATTATGGCTAGCTGTGATTACCAGCGCTCCTAAAGCATTGAGTTCTTTTGCTGCCCAACTATAAGCTGGGGTTGGAGCAAAACTTTCGCTCAGTAGCACGTCAAAACCGACAGCAGAGACAGTATCGGCAACAGCACGAGCAAAGTCTTCAGCCATGAATCGGCGATCGTAACCGACAATTATTGTCCGGCTACCCACCTGAGAAAAATATGTATCATATAATACTTTTGCGGCGACTGGCGCGACCAGGGCTAGGCGTTCAAAGGTGAACTCGTCACCAATAATGCCCCGCCAGCCGTCTGTACCAAACTTGATTGAGTTAGCTACAACTGGCATCTAAGTATCCTAACTGTCTACTTGAGGATTCTAGCATTTATACAGTGTATAAAGTAAAAAAAGAATCTAGTAATAATATGTACTAATAATATTCAGCACAAAAGTGAGCAAATTTTTGTATTGCAGAGGTGCGATCGGGTGTATTTCTTTTATTAGTTGATGCAAAAGGCAAATGGTGAACGGTCAACAATTGCTTAGACGTTAGGGATTTCCAAGGAATAAATTATCCCAAAAAACGAACCACAGAGACGCAGAGAACACAGAGAGAAGAGAGATTAAGAGGATTTTTGCGTCAGTTTTGGAATATTTTTTTATTTGGAAGTCTCTTACGCTGCTGGGGAGAGAGATTTTAGCGGGGTCGCTCTCAAAGGAGCTAATCTTAGTGGAGTCAGTGTTAATTTTGTAAAAAGTATTTCATGGATATCACTTTCTATAACTTGAATAGACGCGATCGCATTTCTAAAAAAAATATATAAACATTAATAATCCTTAATAGTATTTACTATTAAGGATTGTTAACATGAGCAAAAACTGCTCACAAACCTGATTGTTCCTTAAAAATCATCGAGAAACTGACTAAGGCGACTGATTACGGGGTCAACCTCTTGAGGAGGGGTAGCAACAGTATAAGAAGTATTATTTACTACTTCTAATTGAGTTGGAGACGGAACGAACGAGCGATCGTTGACTATGAGCGCCAGTTGTGCGACTTGTTGGGAAAGTTGCAGTAAATGATGTTCCATCGTCTCCAAACGATTAGATCCCTTGGCAAAAAAACGTTCCTCAAGTCCAGCCACTTGACGTTGCAGTTCACCGATTTGTTGTTCAATCGGTGTTGTTGCTGCTGTTTGTGGAGCAGGTTGTACAGATTCCGGTACACATAAAGATTGCCACAAGGCTTCTTTACAGAGGTCGCTGAAAGTCTTGTCTGGTTGTTTTTCCAAATAACTTTCTACTTGTGCTAACAAGCTTTCATCAGCAAGCTCTGGGTTGAACGTGACGGATTTAACTACCTTTTTTGACCATTGGAACATCAGCTTTATGCCCTAGCAGCGCGATTGGAGGATAATTGTGCCTCTCCATAAATATACTGCCCCAAAGCATTCGCCTGTCGTGAAGGTGCTGCTAAATGAGCATTAATCTTTGCTTCTTTGAGCAGACGTTGAACGTCATCCCAGAAGAACTCACCACCGCCGCCAGTGAGAATCACATCGGTGACGCGTTCTGGCAACCAGGCTAGCACACGGCTACAGATTTCGCGCGAAAACATCTCTGTAAGGTTAGGAAGAAAATCGTCTAGGTTGGTGGGCTTGCTAGCGCCTTTAGGACGGTAAAAGCGTTCACCTCTGGGTTTGTTCACAGCAGAAATCAGTGCTAGAGATTGACTATCTGCTCCCTCGATTTCGGCAGACACCAATTCATAAAACTTATTCATGCCGAAATCTTCGCTCTTAGAAGCACCTCTGGCAAAACGGAAGTTATCTACCATCAAAAGATCGACAGTTTGATGTCCAATATCAACTATCGCCACCGATATTTTTGTAAAATCGGGACTACCAGGGCTTTTCTTCGGTTGAGCTTCAGACCATAGCAAACTGCCGTAGCCTTCTGGCATTACCCATACCTTACTTACATTCAAGGATATAGATTCGCCTCGGAAGTTCAACACATGAGGCCCACCTACTTGGCTAATCAACTGTGCTTTTTCCTTTTCAAATTGCTCTAAGGAAAGAAAAGGCAGACCCAGTACAACTGAGATATCATCTCTGAGTTTGAAGTAGCCAGCACTTGCTAACACTTTTACCAGTGCAGCCTCTACCTTAGATTGGCCGACTCCTAGATTCGCCCCAAAATCTGCTGCTAGTTGACCAACGGCATATCCATTTCCTTGATACTCCAGCCACAAATCCATTAAGGGGTCAGTAGCTCTGGCTTCAAAAACACCACCGCGGACTTGTTCTATCGACATCTGCTTGACGTTAGCAGGTACGAAGACCACGCTGCCTGGTTCACGACTCACACAAGTTTTTGTGGAAGTTCTACCTAAATCAACACTGAGAATGGTTTTCCCGGAACCACCGACTGGCTTGCTAGTGGGAGGATTATTATTAACAGCATTGATGGGAGTCGTCGATGCTAACGGCTGCCTATTCATGGGTATAGCAGCAGTATTCATAGGGTTAGCGGCGGAAGGTTGGTCTGTCATGAAAGCTCCTAGTTCAAACTTAACTGTAAAAAGTTGTCATGCTCATCTTACAAAAATGCGAGCAACCAGAAATTCTAGGTTGCGTCAAGTGTAGCTAGAAATACGCCAAAAATTAATTCGAGCGATATCTCCGATGGGCTCATGCCTTCGCACATCTAGTATTATTTGGCATAGTGTAGGCGAATTTTGGCCAGATGTAACCCCTGCTTTTACTGCTTTCAAACCAAAAGCGTCCGTGTTTCATCTTCTAGTACGTCTTAACTGGCGCTTGAATATCCAAGAAACAAATGCTAGAACCAAACCCCCAAGGACGATTTTGGATACAGGAGCAAGGTACTTGTCCACAAGTTCATACTGACTACCCAAGGCGTATCCAGAGTATGTTAGCAAACCTACCCAAGCCGCGCTACCTACAGTTGTGTAAAACAAAAATGGTAGTAAGGGCATATTGCTGATTCCTGCGGGAACAGAAATCAAGGTGCGGATTCCTGGCACAAGGCGACCAATTAATACTGCTTTTCTACCTTGTTGGTCAAACCACTTTTTGGCTTTGGTAATATCTTTACTGGATATAGCCAGCCATTTGCCATACTTGTCAGCCCAAGCTTTCAAGCGGGTTTCGCCCAAAAACTTACCTGGATAGTACCAAATAAGTGCGCCCAATACAGAACCTAAAAGTCCTGCGAAAAACACACCAATGATATTCAGTTTTGGCCCTCCTGGTTGATGTGGACTTGCTGCAAATCCAGCCAGTGGCATAATCAATTCTGAAGGAATGGGAGGAAACAGGTTCTCTAGGAACATTAGTAGGGCGATTCCCCAATGGCCAAAATAGTTAATAGTATTAGTTATCCATTCAAGCATTGAGTCAATTCCGGAAATTACTACACTACTCTTGCTATTAAATTCAGTTTTAGCTTTTTTTAAAGATATAGGACTTATGCAAACCTACATACTGTAGGGGCAATTCATGAATTGTCCCTACCTAAAAATCTTTCTTTTCAACTATTGTTTGCGTAGGTCCTCAAAAGATAATTATCCTCGCTTGCTAGAATCAAGGTAACTTAGCTGCACTATAAAGTTGACACGCCAATTTAGAAACAGAGTAAAACAAGTGGAAGCTAGAGGTCTGTTTCATTAATTTTGAGGGTTATAAAAGTTCGTAGTCAGTAGCTCTAATGTTTTAAATTGAGCCATTTATGCCTCACTACGAACCTCACAAAATTCATGAAACGAACCACTAGGTTTTGTTTTCTAATTTTTTAGATCCCTCTTGGTCGGTTTTTTAAAAGGACTAGGAAGGATCTAAAAATTTGATCGCCTAATTTCAAAACATACTTTTGGATTTTCTTCTGAGATTGATGCAGTGAAGGGGATGAGGCAGAAAGAGAAGGTAAGGAAGAAAATTTTACTTTCTCCCCTTCATCTCCATCTGCCAATCTTCTTTTAAGCTGTCGGGGTCAATGATTGTACTCTTGGTTCCGATTGCCAGTCTAATGGATTCCAAACTCGATCTTCTAGCGCCATTTGCTCAATTAAACTTGCAAGTCTCAGAGCTTTGAGAGCTTGTTCGCCACCTACTGAGGGTTGATTGCCACCATGCACGCAGTTGACAAAATGTTCTAATTCTGCACTTAGGGGTTGAATATTGCTCGTGTAGACTTTTTCAATCACACCATCTTGTCTGTAAAGTACTTGTCGGTGGTCGGTGAGAGAATTTACCGTGGTTTGTCGGTGAATCAAAATTTCATTCTTGAGAAAATCTGCCTCAGTAAATGAATTTTTGCAATGGGCGACAATCCGACGAATTTTTCGATGGGTGACTTTACTGGCGGTCAGAGTAGCAACAATACCATTAGCAAACCCCAAGGTGGCGGTTACATAATCTAAATAACCAGAGTCTAGGGAGCGAGTCCCGCTAGCAGTCAATTTCGTGACTGGGGAAGCAGCTAATTCCAAAAGTAGGTCGATGTCATGGATCATTAAATCCAGCACAACTGAAACATCATTTGCCCGATCTGAGTAAGGACTCATTCTGTGGGCTTCTAGCGCCAACACTTCCTCTGTTTTTAGAACTTGGCTTAGTTCTTTAAAAGCTGGGTTGAAACGCTCAATATGACCTACTTGCAGGATACACCCAGACTCAGCCGCGGCATTTACTAAAGACTCTGCCTCAGAAATACTGGCTGCGATGGGTTTTTCAATCAAAACATGAATTCCCGCTAACAGACAGTTGATACCCACGGCATAGTGCAGACGGGTGGGAACAGCTACACAAACTGCTTCCACAAGGGGTAGCAGGTCACAGTAATCTTCAAAAAAACGCACCTTGTAATTGCTGGCAGTTTCTAATCCTCGTTCGACGTTAATATCTGCCACTCCGACCAGTTCAACATCTTTCATTGAACTCAGCACGCGAGCGTGGTGTTGTCCCATGTTACCCACTCCAATCACGCCTATGCGGATCGGTCGTGGCTGGTTGCGCTGTGTATATAGATTCGATTCTGCCACTGACATGCTATCTTGCACTATTATTCTCTCCTCAACCACCAAATTTAGAGACGCTACGGCCGTTGGCGTTTATACTCGAAAGCCAGTTACGATCCGTCTAAAACCATCCAGATGGTAACATAGAGCCTATGTTTATGAAGAATTTCAAAGTTTGCGATCGGTTCCCGTAATCCAAATATCTTTTGTATAGATAGTTCGGGTTTGTTTTGGATTTTGCACTTTCTACAATAAGTATGTATCTTTTTATTAACTTTAAAACATTCAGTAGGACTTAAATGTATTTTCTCCTTGGCATTGCCTTCTGGCATCTTGTTGAGGTGTGATTTGGTGATTTGAAATCTAAAATTTGCAACTGAGATGAAAGCTGTAATTCTGTTATCTGGGGGATTGGACTCTTCCACAATTCTGTATCAAGCTAAGGCTGATGGCTGTGAATGTCATGGGATCTCCTTTGATTACCAGCAGCGACACCGAAGAGAGTTACACTCAGCTCTCAGTGTTGCTCAAAAGGCTGCGATCGCAAAACATCAGGTAGTGAATTTTGATTTACGGCAATGGGGAGGTTCCGCACTTACCGATGATGCGATTGATTTACCCCAGGAGCGATCGCTGGATGAAATGTCTCAAAATATTCCTGTAACTTATGTTCCGGCTCGTAATACCATCTTTTTAAGCTTTGCTCTTGGTTACGCCGAAGCGATCGCAGCAGAACGTGTCTATATCGGTGTAAATGCCTTAGATTACTCAGGATATCCTGACTGCCGTCCCGACTATATTCAGGCAATGCAGGAAGTTTTTCGTCTGGGAACCAAACAAGGGCGTGAGGGACAGCCAATTAATATTGTTGCGCCCTTAATCAACCTGAAAAAAACCGAAATCATCCAATTGGGGAACCAATTAGGAGTTCCTTGGGAGCTAACTTGGTCTTGCTATGGCGGTGGTAATGTCGCCTGTGGTGTATGTGATTCTTGTCGCTTGCGGTTAGCAGCTTTTGCCGAATTGGGACTTGTCGATCCAGTGGTATATGCTTCTTGAAGTAGGAGTTAAAATTCATAACTCCTAGCTCTTAACTGTCAACGATTAACTCTTCTAACCGTCGAAGTTGAATTTGATGGAGGCGCGGGCCAACAATTGATACCACAGTGAATTCAAGATTTTCATAACAGAAAGTTTCACCAATGGCCGGAATTTTCTGTAACTGATATAGCAAAAAGCCTCCCAGTGTTTGATATTCTCTGGTCAGAGGCAAATTGAGATTTAAAACCTCATTCAGGTCTTCGAGGTTGATTTGTGCCTGTACCAGAAATTTCTGCTCATCTAACATCTGAATCAGTAAGTCGTCACTGCTTTCAGGAACGCTTGCGTCACCGATGATTTCGGCAATGACATCTTTGATTGTCACGAGTCCCACAATGCCGCCAAATTCATTCACTACCATAACCATAGCGGGTTTCTCTTGCTGCATCATGGGCAAAAGTTCACTCAAAGGCGTGTGTTCTGGAACAAACCGAGCGGGACGCATCCAAGGTTGGATTTGTGTCTCTAAACTGAGTTTTCCGACAGCCAAAGGTTGTGCCAAATCTTTAAAATAAACAATGCCGCGAACATCGTCTAAGGATTCACCAATCACCGGATAGCGAGAGTAACCAGTAGCAGCCATTTCTTTGAGTAATGCCTGGAAGGTAGCATCTTTTGGCAGCGTGATAATACTGGTGCGGGGGATCATCACATCTTGGGCCATGACATCCCCAAATTCAAAGACATTATTGAGCAGTTCTCGCTCCGCACGCTGTAAACCAGTAGATCCCCATTCTGTAGAGATAATCAGTTGCAATTCTTCGGGAGTCACAGGTGGCCGCCAGCCTTGACCTGTATATTGAATGCCAAAAATCCGCAATAAAAAACGAGTTGATTGGTTGAGAATCCAGATGAAGGGGCCAAAAAAACGCACGATCGCTTTTACCGAAGGCCCCAAAAACCTCGCTAGCTGTTCTGAGTACAGCATCGCTAAGGATTTGGGACATAGTTCTCCGATCACAATTTGTAAATAGGCAATCAAGAAAAAGGCGATAGGAATTGATAAAGAATGGGCGAGGAAGGTAGTCATCCCAATCGGTAAAGGCCAGGATCTTAACCAGGCATTTACCAGCACAACAATCGTACTTTCGCCAATCCATCCCAGCGCCAAACTAGAAAGGGTAATACCTAACTGAGTGGTAGATAGCAGTCGGTCAATACTACGTTGTAGCATTTCGACTGCGATCGCGGGAATATCCCCAGCCTTAACTAGCTGGTGAATACGCGATCGCCGCACGCTGACCATCGAAAATTCCGCCGTTACAAAAAAGGCATTTATGGCAATCAGTAGTAGCACTGACAACAACCGCAGCGCCACATCCGTCCAAATTAAGTTAGGAAAACCAATCACCGCCAAAGCTCGTGTAAAACTCACGTCCTCCATTTAGGAGGATTGGGGATTGAGTATTGGGAAGAATTCAGTCCCCAGTCCCCAGTCCCCAGTCCCCAGTCTTCTACCTTCCTACAGGAATATTCGATGCCTCTAACTTTAATTGTTGAGCAGGATAATCAGTGAGAGCAAGTGATATTTTCTTGACATCATCAAGTAAAGCTGTGGGAATGCTCACTGTACCTGAAAATACTGGCCCATTTACAGGCAATTCTGTTGGTAAACCCTCTGTACTAGCACTCAGAGTTCGTCCTTTGTCATCGGTAACATCTAAAAAACTATACAGGAAGCGCACAGAATCTTTACCTTTGTTCTGCATTTTCACTTTCAGTAGCAAATCACCACCAGAGTAGCGGGCAGATTGTACAGTCATGGTTACGCCCTGACTTTGGGCAGTAACAGGAAAGCCTGGTAGGGGTTTTTCTTCAACCACTTCTTTCGGCTTTTCCTCTGGCTTCTGCTTGCTGCTATTCGTTTCTTCGTCATCTTCCTCTAGCTTTTCTGATTTAGCAGCCTTGGTCTTACCGTCAATTCGCGCCTTGACAACTTTCAAAATCTCTTCCTCTTTTAATAGCACCAGCCCTCCTTGTTGGGAGCTATTTGCCTTATTACTGGCAAATTTTGTTGTGGGACGACCATCTGGTGTGGTCACGCCTTTAAGTGCTGAACTCCCTAGTTCAAACCCCAAAAAGGCGCTCACAGAACCTGCTCCCATCATCAGGATTAACAAAATCAAAGTAAGAAGTACAGTAGAATTTATTTTCATTGCTGATAAGCTATCACATAAAAATGCTGGTCTATTTAAGAATAGTGAAGCTTTTGACCTCAATCCTTAAAAGAACTTAATCAATATTAGTCTGTACTATTCCATGACTAAATTATGTAGTATAAAAATCTCGGAAGCTATTGTCCAGTATTCACACGTGGTAAACTTGTGTTATAGTTACGGAATTGGCTAAACTCAGTGCGATGAGGTATTTTCCTCACTCTAAAAATTAGCAAATGTTGACCTAAGAGTTAAAATAATTTCCTCAAAGGACAGCAACCCAAAACTCAACAAACGAGCGCCTTTGGCCGATTGGGGAGGCAGCGAACTCATAATTCGCCTTCAGGCTGGTTCGATTCCAGCAGGGCGCACTGAATCATCAAAAAACGCTAATAGCGGGCATGGGGTATGGGCACTTGTACTGAATGTTGCTGATAGTGTTGGTTAGTAATTATTATCCCCTGCTCCCCACTTCCCTAATCACCCATCTTACCGAGATGGTAAAGTTTCAAACCTGAATTCAGTTCCCATTTTGAGTTGATTGCTATTAAAACGAGGAGACATCATCAGCGATGTGTCATAAGGATTTGGTAGATCGGGGGTGCGAATATAAGGATCGTTGCCAGCTTGCTGAGTCAGGACATCGTGATATAAAGTGTTAACCAACTCAGCATCGCGGGCAATTTCATTTTCTGGGAAGGAACCACCGAAACTAGAACCGGATCCTAAAAGTGAGTCTAACTGACGCTTAAGGCTACCATTTTCGTAGAAATTGCGATCGTGACTAAAATAAGCCCGTTCAAATACATCGCTCGTAGTTTCAGTTTTGGGGGTTTCGGTTTGGGCAGATGCAACTGAGGGAAAAATAATCCCAGTAGCAAGCAGCACCAATAAACCACCAAAGGTTTTAAATTTTATCCGCACGTTTATGACTCCTCAATTTTCGTTTTTGGCGAATCTTAATTTATGCTTAAGTTCAGAACTCTGATGAGTTCAACCTTTGGTGTAGCACAACTTTTAATGTTTTGTAATGACGTATCCTACTGAAACTCTTACCCACTCAGATATTTGGGCAAGTACTGCTGATTTGACTACCTTGCGCCACAAGCTACTAAATTTATTTTCTCAACTGGCTTATCAAGAGGGTGATTTTGTTCTTGCTTCTGGGCTACGTAGTTCTTATTATGTCAATAAGATGCAGGTAACACTTCACCCCCAAGGAGCTTTAGCTGTTGGACGATTGCTGTTTCCTTTACTACCTCTAGATACTCAGGCTGTAGCAGGTTTAACAATGGGGGCTGACCCAATGGTGACAGCAGTGAGTATAGTTTCTGTTTATGAAAACCGTCCGATACCAGCACTAATTATTCGTAAGGAAGCCAAGGGTTATGGGACGAAAGCTTATATAGAAGGCCCGAGTTTACCAGAGGGTGCAAAAGTAGTTGTTTTGGAAGATGTGGTGACAACTGGGCAATCTGCTCTGAAAGCGGTTGAGCGTCTTAAAGATGCGGGTTATACCGTAAATCAAATAATTTCACTGGTAGACAGAGAGCAAGGGGGAGGTGAATTGTACCAGTCAGCTGGGTTGAAGTTTGAAACTTTGTTTTCGATTCAGGAAGTTCAGGAACGCTACCGACAACTTGCGAATTTATGAATATCTAAAATATACGATTTAGTTAGAGACTAAAACATATACTCGTGTAATCTAGAGCCAAAAACCCCCGAATGCGGGGGTTTTGGGTTAAAGCCAGCAGCGGGATTTGAACTCGCGACCTTCCGATTACAAGTCGGATGCACTACCACTGTGCTATGCTGGCAAATTTTGCGTTTACTTTAAAATAGCAACCACAATTTATTATTGTACCATAATGAATTTATTTGTCTAGCTGTAATTCCTAAAAAATATCTCCCTCTTCAGAAATAAGGTTAAAAGACAGATTAGAAATTTGCGCCTAGACAGTTTGGTTAGTGTTGCAATTGTGATGAAACACAAACAAATCAGCGATCGCAATCACTTCAAAAGCTAACTAAAATCTTAGGCTGGACGCAAAAATATCTCGTCAATTCTCAAACTGTATTTTCTTAGCACGGCTGAATAAAGGAACGGAAATATATAATTATTTTTTACAGATTACAAGCATGGCAGCATTGCTCGGACGAGATTTATTAAGTCTAGCGGACATCAGTCCAACGGAACTTCAAGAACTTCTGGAATTGGCAACTCAACTGAAATCACAACAGTTTAAGTTGCAGTGTAATAAAGTTTTGGGGTTGTTGTTCTCCAAAGCTTCAACTCGCACACGGGTAAGTTTTACTGTGGCGATGTACCAACTGGGTGGACAGGTAATCGATCTCAACCCTAATGTCACTCAAGTTAGTCGCGGGGAACCTTTACAGGATACAGCGCGGGTATTGGATCGATATCTGGATATTTTGGCAATTCGCACTTTTGCCCAGCAAGATTTGGAAACTTTTGCTCACTATGCCAAAATTCCAGTGATTAATGCGCTTACCGATGCAGAACATCCTTGTCAGGTATTGGCGGATTTATTGACGGTTCAAGAAAGCTTTAACACCCTTGCTGGGTTAACTTTAACCTACGTGGGCGATGGGAATAATATGGCTAATTCTCTGATGTTGGGTTGTGCATTGGTGGGGATGAATGTCAGAATTGCTACCCCTAGTGGATATGAGCCAGATTCTAAGATTGTAGAGCAAGCAAGAGCGATCGCTAATAACAAAACGGAAGTCCTCGTTACTCACGATCCAGAATTAGCAGCTAAGGGTTCTGCTGTACTTTATACTGATGTTTGGGCAAGCATGGGACAAGAAGCGGAAGCAGATAATCGGATGCCAATTTTCCAGCCTTACCAAATTTCGGAACAGCTATTAAGCCTTGCCGATCCAGAGGCAATTGTTTTACACTGCTTACCAGCCCATCGCGGTGAAGAAATTACCGGATCTGTTATTGAAGGTTCCCAATCAAAAGTTTGGGAACAGGCAGAAAATCGCCTCCACGCGCAGAAAGCTTTGCTTGCGAGTATTTTAGGGGCAGAGTAAGGGAATAGGGCACAGGGGATAGGGTATAGTTTTCTTGCTTGTAACCTGTACCCTCTAACCTGTAACCTGTAATATTCTTATTTGTCAAAAGCCAAAAGAAAATAAAATAATCTTACTTTTGCCTTTCATATTTTTACTTTTCTCTTGTTATAGGGAGTTTTTTGTAGTACTAATGTTCTAGAGACATTAATAATTACTTCCCACAAATTTATGGAACGTCTAACGGAAGCTCAACAAGAACTTTACGAATGGTTAGCAGAATATATCAGAACGCACCAGCATTCGCCTTCAATTAGGCAAATGATGCAAGCGATGAACTTGAAGTCACCAGCACCAATTCAAAGTCGCTTAGAGCATTTACGCACTAAAGGATATATTGAATGGACTGAAGGACAAGCGCGAACAATTCGGATTTTGCGTCCTGTTAAGCAAGGTGTACCAATTTTGGGCACGATCGCGGCTGGTGGTTTAATAGAACCGTTTACTGATGCTGTAGATCATTTAGACTTTTCTAATTTCGATTTACCTCCCCAAACCTACGCTTTGCGCGTAGCTGGCGATAGCATGATTGAAGATTTAATCACTGATGGCGATGTGGTATTTCTACGTCCAGTAGCAGAACCAAATCATTTAAAAAATGGCACCATCGTCGCCGCCAGAGTTGATGGATTCGGTACTACTTTAAAACGTTTTTATCGCCAAGGCGATCGCGTTACTCTCAAACCAGCAAACCCTAAGTACAATCCCATTGAAGTCATGGCTCAACAAGTACAGGTGCAGGGTTCTCTCATTGGTGTTTGGCGCGATTACAACTGAGTAATGGTGACTGGGGAGTGGGGAAGGGAGCAATGCGATTTTGTGAGGTGAGTAAGCAGGGGAGGCAGGGGAGGCAGGGGAGGCAGGGGAGGCAGGGGGAGAGAAATACTTCTAGTATATTTTTTAGTTTTTTAGTAGCAAAACATACTAAAATTTTTTCTTTACTCCCCCTGCCTCCCCTGCTCCCCCTGCTCATTAGACGATGATCTCACTTTTTCGCGTTGCTCCCAGTGGGGAATAGGGATTGGGAAAGATAAGTACCAATGACCAATGACTAATGACTAATGAATATGTACCTGACGAAAAATCCAGTGCAGCAACTGCCCACTTTCCGGTTGAAATTACCGTTTGCAAGGGAAAGTAAGGGCAGTTATCACACGCAACTATTACCAGGATGCCCAAGAATGCCTGTGTCTCTGCAATTGCGGCAATATCAGCGCCAAGCGATCGCTAGCTGGTTTACCAACAATGGCAGAGGGACGCTGAAAATGGCTACTGGTAGTGGTAAAACGATTACTGCATTAGCGATCGCTTGTGAATTATATCGGCAGATTAATTTACAAGTTCTGGTGGTGGTGTGTCCTTACCGCCATCTTGTCACCCAATGGGCGCGAGAATGTGAAAAATTTAATTTGCAACCCATTTTAGCCTTTGAGAATTTACGCACTTGGCAAAGTCAACTTTCTACCCAAATTTATAATCTGCGTTCTGGTTCTCAACGGTTTCTCACAGTAATTACTACGAACTCCACATTAATTGGAGATGGTTTTCAGTCTCAACTCAAATATTTTCCTGCCAAAACTTTAATTATTGGGGATGAGGCGCATAATTTAGGCGCACCCAAATTAGAAGAAAGTTTACCGCGCACTGTTGGGTTGAGACTAGCTTTATCTGCCACACCGGAGAGGTATTTTGATGATTTTGGTACACAATCTTTATTTGATTATTTTGGCCCAGTTCTCCAGCCAGAGTTTACTTTGAGGGATGCGATCGCTCAAGGTGCTTTGGTACATTATCTCTATTATCCGGTGTTGGTAGAGTTAACTGAAGCAGAAAGTATTGCCTATTTAAAGTTAACTAAAAGAATTGGGCGATCGCTACTTTATCGAGATAGAGAAAATGGCGGAAATTTTGAAGACAATGAAGATTTAAAACCGTTGTTGATGCAAAGAGCAAGATTAATTGGTGCGGCGGAAAATAAATTAACCGCCTTGCATGAATTAATGACAACTCGCCGCGAAACTACTCACACTCTTTTTTATTGTAGTGATGGTTCCCAAGATGCGGGACAACGTTCATCTCTACGCCAACTTAAAGCTGTTGCTAAAATTCTGGGGGTGGATTTAGGGTATAAGGTAAGCACCTATACGGCTCAAACAACTTTACAAGAAAGGGAAATATTGCGCCATCAATTTGAAAGTGGAGAGTTGCAAGGTTTAGTCGCAATTCGTTGTTTAGATGAAGGTGTTGATATTCCGGCTATTCAAACTGCGGTGATTTTATCAAGTTCTGGTAATCCCCGCCAATTTATCCAGCGACGGGGGCGAGTTTTACGTCCTCATCCGGGTAAAGAACGCGCCACTATATTTGACATGATTGTTTTGCCACCAGATTTAGATAGAGAAACTATAGAAGTTGAACGTAATTTGTTGAAAAAAGAATTACGGCGCTTTGTAGAGTTTGCCGATTTGGCTGATAACGCAGGTGTTGCAAGAATGAAGTTACTTGATTTACAAAAGCGATATGGTTTATTAGATATTTGATGATGAACCAGAAAATAGTTGTATTTTTTTATAAAATTTTTCGAGTTTTGAAAAAAGAAGCATTAAGTATGAAATAATAAAAATATGGATTAGATCATAATGGGATGTAAGTTGCTTTAAAAATTTCACTTACATCCCATTATAATCTAGTTTTTTAATATATACTATAACAAAAAACAATTAAAGAATAAAGTATTTTTTTAAAAAAATTGGATTTTAAAGATAATGCAAACAGTGCCTTTACGGAGGCTGTTCTAGCACGAGAGAAAGTTAAAATGTAGAAAAACTAAAAACTATATTTTAAAATCCGATATGTCACAAGAGGCTAATATCGATGATGTTCAAGAGCCAATAACCAGCGCACCGCCGGAAGTACGGCAAATTATTGAGCGCGTATGGAAGCTAGAAAAAGGCAGGCTAGATAAAAAGATTAACAGCCATATAAATGATAATATTTTGGACATTATTAAGGAAGAGGTGCGATGAAGCTGACTTCAATCAAGCTCTGCAACTTTCGCTCCTTTTATGGTACGACACCAGAGATGATTCTGGCTGGAGGAGATGCTCAGAACACGACAATTATTCATGGGAATAATGGCTCTGGAAAAACTAGCTTGCTGAATGCCTTTACGTGGGTATTGTATGATAAATTTAGTGCAGCGTTCGCATCGATAGAGCAGTTAGTGAATAAGCGTGCGATCGCAGAAACTCAAAAAGGTCAAGCTGTAGAATGTTGGGTAGAGATTGGCTGGGAACATGAAGGCAAACGCTATCGAGTCAAACGCGCCTGTCGGGGTTATAAAAACGAAGGTGATTTTGACGCTGGTAAAACTCAATTAACCATGTGGGTTGGTGCGGATGATGGCAAATGGAATATACCAATTCAGCAACCAGACGATATAATTAATCAAATTTTACCCGCTACTTTACATCAATATTTTTTCTTTGACGGCGAACGAATCGAAGAAATCGTTCGTTCTGATAAAAAAGCTGAAATTGCCGAAGCTACAAAAATATTTTTGGGCGTGGAAGTAATCAACCGTTCCATCAGACATTTGGGAGATGCTAAAAAAACTCTAGAAAATGAGTTAAAAGCGATTGGTGATTCTGAAACTAAACAGTTATTACGACAGCAAGAAAAAATAGAACGCGAACGTGAACGCATTACCAAACGGCAAACGGAAATTAAAGAAGAGTTAGAATATCAACAAACTTTTAAAAAAGAGACAAGTAACCGTTTGCGAGAATTGAGTGCTGCTAAGGAATTGGAAGAAAGATGGCAGGATTTAGAATCGCAGAAAGCGACAAATCAAGAAGAATATAAAAAAACCAAGGAAGCGCTGAAAAAAGTTATCTCTGGGCGGGGTTATACCGTTTTACTATCAGATACTACAGCACAGTTCCGAGAAATTATCAACGATTTAAAGCAGCGCGGCGAGTTAACATCAGGAATTTCGCGGGAATTTGTCAATGATTTACTCAATTCTCAACGCTGTATTTGCGGTGCAGAGTTGCACGAAGGTAATCATTCTCATACTCATGTGAGTACTTGGTTAAATAAAGCTGGTTCTTCGGCGGTAGAAGAAACTGCAATTCGCATGAGCGCCCAAGTAGATGAAATTGATAAGCAAGCAATAGGATTTTGGGAAGAAGTTGATAGAGAACAAGCTAGGATTAATCAGTTAAGGCAAAGTATATCTCAAATTGAAGACGATTTAGACAATATTCAAGAACGGTTGCGAAAAGATGCTAATGAAGAAATTGGCAGTTTGCAAAAAAGATTAGATGAAATTGAAAGTAAAATTGATGAATTAAATCGAGAACAGGGTGCAAATCAGCAGCAAATTGCTCAACTTACAACTGAGATTGAAGGTTTAAACAAACAAATCGCCAAGCAAAAGCTGAATGAGGATAAGCAAACCTTAGCACAACGACGGATTAACGCCACTCAAGATGCAATCGAACGGTTAACGGAAGTTAGAAATCGTCAAGAGCAACAATTTCGTCTGCAATTAGAAAAGAGAGTGCAAGAAATATTTACAGAGATTTCAGTTACTCCATATATCCCTAAAATTAGCGATAAATATGAACTGACATTAGTAGAAAATACTACAGGTGTGGAAGCGCCAGTTGCAGCTTCTACCGGGGAAAATCAGATTCTTAGTTTATCCTTTATTGCCAGCATCATTGACAAGGTGCGGGAATGGAGCGAGAAACGGAAAATGATGATGATTCCCGATAGTAGTACTTTCCCAATTGTCATGGATTCGCCGTTTGGTAGTTTAGATGAGAATTCGCGGCGACACATTGCGAAGACAATTCCCCAATTAGCGAATCAGTTGATAGTTTTAGTTACTAAGACTCAATGGCGGGGTGAAGTAGAAGCAGAAATGACAGACAGAATTGGTAGAGAATATGTGCTTACGTATTATTCTTCTAAGCCGGATTGCGAACAAGATTATATTGAGTTGGGTGGGAAAAGATATCCTTTGGTGAAACAAAGTCCGAATGAGTTTGAATATACGGAAATTATGGAAGTTAAACGGGATAGGTAATTACAGCAGTTTGTTTTGATGTCTTTGAACCACATCTGTCGTAAAAAATGTAGGCGCAAAGATTTTTTACGACAGATGTGGTTTAATTTTCCGTTCCCTGTGCGTAAGTCTGATTTTAGTTACAGTTGAGAAAAGTGGCTTTTGAGAAGGAATAAGCTTATGGTTGCGAGTCCAGACAGAAACTATATGTCCCCCCAGGAATATCTGGAATGGGAAGAATGCCAAGAAGTTAAATATGAATATATTGATGGTGAAGTTTTCGCCATGACTGGGGGTACTCTTTTCCATACAACTATTGCTTTAAACTTAGCTTCAGCGTTAAAAAGTCATCTCAGGGGGAGTGGGTGTCTTCCTTTCATGGCGGATGCGAAAGTAGGAGTATCGGAGAAGGGGCCTTTTCATTATCCCGATGTTGTGGTGAGTTGCGATGAACGGGATAAACAAGCTATTCAATTTCTCCAATATCCCTGTTTGATTGTTGAAGTTCTGTCCCCAAGCACGGAAGCTTACGACAGAGGTAAAAAATTTACGCGGTACCGTCGCATTCAGACTTTGCAAGAATACGTCCTCATCGATGCTGAAAAAATTGGTTTAGATTGCTTCCGGTTAAATGAAAGAGGACTTTGGGAGTTACATCCTTATGAAGCAGGGGATGAGGTTCATTTAACTAGCGTTGATTTCCACTTTCCGATTTCTTTAGTTTATGAGGATGTTCAATTATCAATTTAAATTTCACACAAAGGCGCAGTGGCAGGATGGACTATGTTGGTGGATAATTTGTTTGTTTAGCGATCGCCCACATACTATCATAAAATCATACCTTGGCAATTCCGTAAACGTAGCGATCGCCCACATACTATCATAAAATAATACCTTGGCAATTGCGTAAACGTAGCGATCGCTTTTAGCTGTCCTTGTTTGTTTAGTGATCGCCTACATACTATCCTAAAATAATACCTTGGCAATTGCGTAAACATAGCGATCGCTTTTCGCTGTCGGTTAAGATGGCAACAATGTAAATATTAATATTATGGCTGAAACTGGCAGAATCAGGGTTGCTAAAGATAAAGCTGAGTTGGTGAAAGGTTTAACATCTTCAGATGGTGGAACAGGGCCTTTTAATACTTTTGCTGATGTGATTGTATTTGCAGCAGCTTTGGGTGCAAAGCATAAAAAACGAGTGGCTTTAGGGGAAATTTCTAAAAGGGAACCATCGCCAATCAGGATAGAGTATTTTGCCTCAATGGGAAACGATATTTTAATAAAATTATTAGCAATCAATGAAACTAAAGATATAAAAACACTATCTATTAATGAAGAAGAATATGAAAGACAACGCAATCATATATTTGAAGAGTACGCTAATGGTGGATTGGAAATATTGCAAAATGAGTTGCGTGGATCAGTAGATTACTCAGAGCGAATTTTACTATTTCTCAGTTATGAGCGAACGAATATAGAGCAACAAGACGAGGAATTTGATCTTACCAAATTCCTCTCTTGATTTTTAGGCGATCCTTAGAAATAATTATTTATATCCATTCCAGCCGTATTTTTACTATCTTGACTGCATCTGTTACAGCATTTGCAGCAGTAGATAACTTATAAGGCTTATCCGGGTTTTTAGGTTTGGGATCTATTCTAACTACATTATCCTTCCAAAGTTGATTTTCTCTCGACCAATCTATTTGTGCTAGTTGTAAAACTTTTTCTTCATTAAAATAATTGTTTTCTGTATCGTATATATAATGCAATAAACGTCCTAAAACTTCCAGACCCACGCTTACACCTATAATACAGTCTTCTTTAAATGCTGCTACTTCATCTACTGTTAGTTCTTCAACAGTTGTATCAGCAATATACTCAGTGTTACTGCATTCTGAGAAAAATCTATTAAGAGAAAGAACCAAAGCATCAGATGCTTGATAAACATCATGATCTCGAAGCTGATTACTTGGATCGTTAGTAAAAACGCAACTTACAAACCTAGCGATAAAATTAGTTGTGTAGATCAGCTTATCTTTAGTTGCAGGACTTAATTTAATCTTCTCTGTCTTCCCCAAAAACATTGGTACTCGTTTTATTAATTCTTTAGTAATGCCAACTCGACCAGAGAATTCACCAAATGATAATAATAATGACTTATCTAGTTGTTTTGTTTGAGCCATGTCTCTGAAATCTGCTTGACACTGGTGAAAATCACCTTCTAAAACTAGAGTAATTGCAAAATCATCATCACTAATTAAGTGGCTTTCAGTACTTTCTATCAATTCGTGAATTGCAAGTTTACGATGTTGTCCATCAGTTATATCTAATTTGACTCCACGACGAATAACAACTAGACAAATGCCCCTACTCAGTTCAAGAATTGTTATATCTTTTGGAGCTATATTAGCAGTCAGAGTTCCTACAATCCAAGGTTTTCCTTTTCGAGAACGGTCAACAATATATTTTTTAATTTCATCAGCATGACCTTTGACCACTGGGCGATTTTTACCAGAATCAGGATCATTCCCGGTGGATGGTTTAGCTTGGAGAAGACCAGAAAAGTCACTCGCAGGTACATTAATTTGGAGCATTTTCCGCTTTCCCTGCTGGAAAATCAGCCCTGGATAGCAGCGATCGCGATGATATTGTGAGAAAAATGGTTCAATAAAGGAGCTAAACTGAGCTTTACAGCACTTCCGGCGGCTATGAGGTACATCCTCAAACCTGAAAGCTATGATAGGAGAGGGGCAAGAGGAAAACTGTATTGCATAATAGCCGGAAGCGCTGTAATCTGAGGAGAAATGCTATTATTAGCATCCTCAATTGGTTGAGACATATAAAGACCTAATATAAATTAGTAGATGTTAGCAAACATGATATGCAACCCTTATGAACTGTAGCATCGGTAAAAACCACACTGCAAAATCCCTACTGAAATTTGCTAGTTGAGAATATGTGGAAGTCCTACTGCTTTCGGTTCAACAAACTCGCCATCAAAACTTATAGTTTTATCTTCCACAGTCCTAGCATCCGCTAAAGCCTTGCGAAGTTCAGCACGTTCCATCTGTTCCTGAACTCCACCCAAGATGTAAACCAATAACTTCGCCGCCAAATCTCGTCCAGCAACCTGCACCCGCCTTTTATTTGGGTCATACAAAACCCCATACCAGAGAGATTGGGGATATTCCATACCACTAAAGCCGCCTTGCTGGTCAAACTTCCGCAGCTTCTTAAAAATATCTGCTAGGGAAAAACCTTTTTTAAATACTAAAATTCCCAAAGCTTGCGCTAATGCAACTTGAGCAACCGGACGGAAAAGCATATTTCCTTCACCTCCATCCTTCTCAAAGCTGAAGCGCCGCAAAGCTGGTGTATCCTCGTGTTCTAAAATTTTATAACTGGAAAGACTAGCTAAATTATCAAATAGCTTGCTAAATTCCTCAATCCCCTGCTCAAGTTCTTCATCCTCTGGACGCATGGGAATTAGACCTTTCTCCAAGGGTTTCCAATGGGGGAACTTTTGAGCCAAATATCGCTCAGACATATCTTGCAGAGCTTGCAATGTCGTCAAAACTGTAGAATTTGAAGCCACTGTTGCACTATTCCAATTGACGCGGGGATTGCGTTCTTGTCGTTGTTCTAATAGTGGATGTGTAACTGCAATTTTTCTAGCAACGATCGCAAAACCATCATCCTCATTCAACTGTGTTAGTTGCCCTTTAGTCAACGGTGCAGCCATCAGGTTGACATGAACAAAAATCGATCTTACCCTGCGCCTCGCCTGGGTGCGAGTTTCCCCAGCCGCTACCGCACAGATGAACTCAATACCAATTTTCTCCTTGGGTAAATTTTGCAAGTAAGCAAGGTCTACTTGGTACTTTTCTATCAAATCATTGACTGTAATAAAACTATCATCAGCACCTTTATCTTTTTTATAGCGCTGGAGTTTACGAGTTTTGATTAACTCCATCAATCCTTGAACGCCCATTAATCGATGTTGACCATCTAGTGCATAAATGGTTACATCATCCTCAGAAATATTTAGCAGACCTACCTTACCGTCTTTATCTAGGGGTATAAAATCAGTCGTAGACTTTGTAGCGCGTCCTTCGCCATCCCACTCAGCAGCTTTGGGATTATCCACCCACGGTTGATTAATCACCACTAGCACCGGCGGAAACTTATGATTGTCTCTAGCCGCTAAATACTGGACTAGCGGTGCTTGACGTGACCAATCAAGGGGACGTTGCTGAATTTCATCAATACTATCTGCGTCAATCTCGACATTATCACTTTCAGGATTATACTTTTTTTGAAACAGAGGTAAGCCAGAGGCGAAGTGAACCCGACCTGCAAACCATTCCAGTGTAACAGAGCTAACATAAGCCTCAGTACCACCCATCTCGGTTTTTTGAACGAGAATCTGATCTTTTCTCCCTAAAAACTTCTCTAGGAGTAAAGCTAGTACCTGTTTTTCTTTATTTTCTCGTTCCAGATATTCTCTAGCGATGTCAGCAGTTGGGTCAGATGTACTATCTTTCATGTTAAATTTTAAAAACAG
Organism: Nostoc sp.; assembly: GCF_036917455.1. GTDB lineage: Bacteria > Cyanobacteriota > Cyanobacteriia > Cyanobacteriales > Nostocaceae > Nostoc. The sequence continues at coordinate 27,759 of NZ_JBALDK010000219.1, forward strand.
AATAGTATTATGTAGTTTAATTATCCAAAAAATTGGATATTAGTAGTAAAGTTTTTAAAAACTTTTTCACAACCCAGGTCAGTAGATTTTGGGTGTAGCCGCGAATTCTATTCGCCCTATTTTCCCAGATATTATGCCAGTGTTTCCAGAGATCAGAAGAAATGACTACAGCACAACAACCAGAAAATCAAGTTCAGCAAGCGAATACTGTAGCAGATTTAGTGGCAGATATCCAAGCTCTCACTACTGAAATTCAAGAATTGTATTGCTTAGATGAAATACCTTGGGTTGTGGGTTACTCAGGGGGAAAAGACAGCACCGCGATTTTGCAGCTTGTGTGGAATGCGATCGCCGCACTCCCCGACGAAAAGCGAACTAAAACAATCTACGTAATCACCACAGACACACTGGTAGAAAATCCTATTGTTGCTGCTTGGGTACGCAATTCTCTAAAACAGATGAAATCTGAAGCCCAAACCCAAGGATTACCATTTGAACCCCATTTGCTACAGCCAGATTTTAAAGAGACATTTTGGGTAGGTTTGATTGGTAAAGGCTATCCAGCACCCAAAGGAAAATTTCGTTGGTGTACAGAACGCCTGAAAATTAATCCCTCTAACCGCTTTATTCGTGATGTGATTCGAGCGAGTGGAGAAGCGATCGTTGTGTTAGGGACTCGCAAAGCTGAAAGTACAAAACGTGCTAGCCGAATGAGAAAATTGGAAGCCCAACGGGTACGCGATCGCCTCAGTCCTAATATGAACTTGCCAAATTCTTTGGTTTATAGCCCTATTGAAGACTGGCAAAATGATGAAGTCTGGATTTATCTCATGCAGTGGGAAAACCCTTGGGGGTACAGCAATAAAGATTTATTTACCATGTATCGAGGCGCTTCTGCTGATAATGAATGTCCTTTAGTAGTCGATACATCTACGCCTAGTTGTGGTAGCTCTCGTTTTGGTTGCTGGGTTTGTACGCTGGTTAGTCAAGATAAATCACTGGCGGCGATGATTCAAAATGACGAAGAGAAAGAGTGGATGCAACCTTTACTTGATTTCCGTAAAGAATTGGATGCAGAAGAAACCCGTGATAAAAGAGATTTTCGACGTAGAAATGGTGGTGTCCAACTTTATGAACGTAACTTAGAAGATGGGACATCTATTGAACCTATTCCTGGCCCATTTATTAAAGAAGCGCGGGAGGATTGGCTAAGACAACTGCTTACAGTTGAAAAACAAATTCGTCAAACAGCACCAGAAAATATGCGCGACATTACCCTAATAACTCTAGAAGAAATGAGCGAAATTCGCCGCATTTGGCTAGAAGAAAGACACGAATTTGATGATAGCTTACCCCGGATTTATCAAGAAGTGACTGGTGAAGAATTTCAAGACCCCCGTCCTGGTGCTGACCTTAGCTTATTAGGTCGTGATGAGTGGATAGTATTAGAAGAAATTTGTGAAGGTGACGCGATGCACTTTGAACTCATGGCGAAATTGTTAGATACAGAACGCCAGTATCGCAAAAAGACTCGTCGCGTGGGAATATACGAAACCTTAGAAAAATGTTTTAATACGAGTTCCCGTTCTCCAGAAGATGCGATTAAAAATGCTCGTTTGAAACGCGAATTAAGCGAAGCAGTTAGTCAAGGTGATGTTGCAAAAGTCAAGCAGATGACTTTAGGCGATGTTGCAGCAATCAATGAAGTAGATGAAGGGAAAAGTGAAAGCGATGAACAGGTAACTTGGGCAAATATGAAATTTAAAAAGGAAAACTCAGAAGAATAAGAATAATAGAATACCCGGCGAATACCCAGCGAATGGAATTCGCGGCTACACAGACGAAACCCACCTTCGTGGGTTGAAGAAAAATGAGAGCAAGTTTTACACAATTGTATGTGCATTATGTTTGGGCAACCTGGGATAGATTGCCCATAATTACGCCTGATATTCAAAAGCAACTTTACGGAGCAATTATTCGGGAATCTGAACAGATAAAGTGTACCGTAATTGCAATTGGCGGTATTGAAGATCATGTCCATCTGCTAACGGGTTTTCCGCCAACCATCAGTATCTCTGAATTGGTTAAACAAATTAAGGGAAGTTCGTCACATTTCATCACCCACGAAATCAACCCAAGTGAGTTTTTCAAATGGCAAGGTAACTATGGAGCTTTTACAGTAAGTCATGATGCCATCGACAATGTAGCCAACTACATTAGAAACCAACCTATCCACCATAACCAAAAATCAATCATTCCCACCTGGGAACTAACTCCCAAGTAAACCAATAACTATCTATGAATTTAGTCCGCGAAGGCGGACTTTGCCTGTGTAGCCGCGAATTCCCGCCCGGTATTCCTTCACCCGGTATTTAATAATCTCCAATCATGATATTTCTTGAACTCGTATTACAAAACTTTGGCCCCTATACTGGAAAACAGGTAATCAACCTTAACCCAAAAATTGATGAGGAAAACTCACACCCAATTATCCTCTTAGGCGGGATGAATGGCGGCGGAAAGACTACCCTAATGGATGCCATTCGTCTCGCCCTTTATGGCCCCCGCGCCCAATGTTCTACCCGTGGTAATTTAAGTTATAGCGATTTTCTCAACCAATGTGTTAACAATAAAATTGATCCAGTTGCAGACACCCGGATTGAATTACTTTTTGAACATATTGAAAATGATAAACCAATAAAATACCGTGTTGTGCGTAGTTGGACAAAAAATCCTAAAGACGGTAAAGATACATTAGGTATTTTAGGTGACAGTGATACCTGGCCTGATGCTTTAGTTAATATCTGGGATGAATATATTGAAAATCTCTTGCCATTAGGGATTTCTAATTTATTTCTATTTGATGGTGAACAAGTTAAAGAACTTGCAGAACAGGAAACACCACCACCAGTTGTAGTAGATGCAATTCGCGGACTTTTAGGTTTAGAGTTAGCAGATCGTTTAGCAGTTGATTTAGATATCTTAGTTAACCGTAAACTTAAAGAAGTTGGTAATAGTAAGGATTTAGCAAACCTAGAGGAAATTGAAACTAGGTTAACCCAACAGCAAGAAGATTATCAAACAACAGGAGAAAAGTTAGAAACTCTCAAAAATCAGGTAGAAGAATTAGAACAAAAGCAGCAAGAAGCCTTTGATAAATTTATTTCTGAAGGTGGGAAGATTGCAGCAGAACGCAATCAATTAGAACTACAACAGGATACAAAAACTGCGGAAATTGAACAAGTACGTCAGTCGATGTGTGAATTGGCGGCTGATGTTTTACCTTTGGCATTAATTCCCTATTTGCTTAATCAAGTGCAAGCACAGGGAGAAAAGGAATTTCGCCATCAACAGGTACAAACTTCTAAAGATTTGTTAATTGAGCGAGATCAGCGCTTACTCGCTTGGCTAACTCAAGGGGAAATTTCTCCAATTCAAGTTGACAAAATTCAATCATTTCTAGTTCAAGATGTAGATAATTTATATGCAAAGACTATCCAGATAGAAGCACCTTGGTTATTAGCTGATGATGAAAATTTAAGTCAGTTAGATAATTTCATATATCACTTACAAAGTTCTAAAATTTCTGCAAAAGAGAAATTAGCTATCCTCAAAAATAAAGAAGAAGAAATTCATACTTTAGAAAGGCAAGTGCAAACAGCAGCAGCACCAGAAGATTATACAAAGCTGCGTCAAGCACTTGAAGCGGCACAAAATCAGGTTGTTGAAGCTAAAGCAAATTACGAAACAATCCGCCGCCGTTTAGCTGAGTTAGAAACTATTATTGCCAAGTCAAAGAAAGAATTAAGTGATTATACTGTAGAAAATATTAAACATAAAAATAGCGAACATATTATTACTTCAGCAGCGAAAGTTCAAAACACACTCAAGGTTTTTCGGGAAAAATTAACTCTGCGAAAACTCAATAAGTTAGAGGAGGAAGTTAAAAATTGCTTCCTTTATCTGCTGCATAAATCAGATTTAGTGCATCGGATCACCATTGATACTAAGACTTTCAGCCTTTTGCTTTACGATTTAAATAGTAAACCTGTTCCTAAACATCGTTTATCAGCAGGCGAAAAACAACTACTTGCGATCGCATTCCTCTGGGGTTTAGCCAAAGTCTCTGGACACCGCCTACCAGTAGCAATCGATACGCCACTAGGTAGACTCGACTCCTCACACCGCAACAATTTAGTTGAACGTTACTTTCCATCGGCTAGTCATCAAGTAATTTTGTTATCTACCGATACTGAGATTGGTAAAAAAGAAGTAGAAACACTCCGAGAAAATGAAGCGATCGCACGCGAATATCTCCTCAAATACGACTCCTCCACCCGCCAAACAACTATACAACCAGGTTATTTTTGGTAATTCCCTTCTCTCCTCTCTGCGTCCTCTATGCCTCTGCGGTTCGTTAATGAAAAACTTATGGAATCACCAATAGAACGTATTCGTCTCTCCCAAACAGCCAAAGACCAACTTACCAAACTCAGACGCAGTACCAAAATCGACCAATGGAATATCCTATGCCGTTGGGCATTTTGTCGTTCCCTCGCAGAATCAACCACACCCTCCCCCGTCCCAATTCCCCAAGATAGCAACGTCGAAATGACTTGGCGCGTCTTTGGCGGCGAAATGTCGGATATACTCCTTCTCGCCCTCAAGCAACGCTGTCATAATGACGGCTATTCCACCGACAAAGAAACCCTCGCCACCCAATTCCGCCTGCACTTACATCGCGGTATTGGTTACTTAGCAGGCGATCCAAATATCAAGAAAATTGAAGATTTAATTGAACTGGCGGTTAAAAATTGAAAGGATATTAGTTGATTGTTAACTGTTCACTGTTAACTGACAACTAATATTATGCCTGAAGCGCTAGAAATTGAGCGTCATAGAGCTGCGATCGCTCGCACTGACCTATCCCGCCCTGTAAAATTGGCAATAGAATGGGCAATCCTCAATCCAGACACCACTTTTTTTGACTACGGCTGCGGCTACGGTGGTGATGTTCAGCGATTAGCAAACTTAGGCTACACCAGTTTAGGCTGGGACCCTTACTACTATCCCGATGTACCACGCATCGCCGCCGATGTGGTCAACTTGGGCTATATCCTCAACGTGATTGAAGATTCAGAGGAACGCCGCCAAAGTCTGATCCAAGCTTGGGAACTTACCGGGAAAGTTTTAATTGTCGCAGCTCAAATACTGATTAACGCTCCCAGCAAAACCCAACTTGCTTACAATGATGGCATTGTGACGCGCCGCAATACTTTTCAGAAATATTACGAACAGCAAGAACTCAAAACTTATATTGATGAAGTTCTAAATGTTGATGCAGTACCGATCGCACTAGGCGTATACTTTGTTTTTCGAGATGAAGCTGAAAAAGAAAGTTACAAAGCTATCCGCTTCTTTTCTACCACTTCTACACCACGAGTCCGTATCCCCACTAAGCGGTTTGAAGACTATCAAGAACAGCTGCAACCATTAATGGCTTTCTTTACCAAGCGCGGTAGACTACCTGTAAAAGGCGAGTTGGAGAATGAACAGGAATTACTGAACGAATTTGGTAACTTCCGCCGCGCCTTTGGTGTAATTTTACAAGCTACTGATGAGGCTGAATGGGATGCGATCGCTTATCGTCGTTCTCTGGATATCCAAGTTTATCTCGCCCTGACTCACTTTGATAAACGCCCCGCATGGCAGAAGCTAGCCCTAGAAATGCGTCACGATATCAAAGCCTTTTTTAGTAGCTACGAGGAAGCGTGTCTTGTAGCAGACCAAAAACTTTTCAGCTTAGGTAAAGCTGGGGTAATTAAAACTGCTTGTGAAAAAAGCAAAATAGGTAAACATACACGCGGTGCTATTTACGTCCATGTTTCGGCATTAGCAGCACTCGATCCCTTGCTGCGAATTTGTGAAGGTTGCGCTAGCCGCACCATTGGGCGTGTAGATGGAGCCACATTAATCAAATATCACACTGATAAGCCGCAAATATCTTATCTGTTTTACCCTGACTTCGACACCGATCCCCATCCAGCCTTAAAAGCCAGCATCTGTATTGATTTAAAAACCCTCTTCATCACTCACCGAGACTACGAAACTAGGGCAAATCCGCCAATTTTGCACCGAAAGGAAACATTTGTTACCAGCGACTACCCACGCTACGAAGAATTTGCTAAACTCACTCAACAAGAAGAGGAATTAGGATTGCTCAAGGACAAAAGCGACATAGGTACGCGTGAAGGTTGGGCAAAATGCCTTGCTACCCACGGGGTAGAAATCAAGGGGCATCAGGTTTATTCAATTAAGGAAAATTAAGGAATAATCACACTGTTACAGCATTGTTGATATGTATCTTAAATAAAGAAAATCCTAGCGGATTTGTGTGCGTATACGAAATTAGACAGCAGGTATGGCAAGATAACTGCAATTCAACTTAGATAACAAGGAATCTTCAATATTGTGCAAGTAAATAAATCGCTGCTACGAATTTTTGGCAGCCAGAAGATGGGAGCTTTGTTATTTCTTGGCTTTTCATCAGGGTTGCCGTTATATTTAACTAGTCAGACATTACAAGCCTGGTTGACCAAAGAAGGGATTAGCTTGGCAGCGATCGCCGCTTTTAGTTTAGTTAAGCTACCATATTCTTTAAAATTTATCTGGTCGCCTTTACTAGATAGATTTGTACCGCCTTTTTTGGGGCGACGTAGAGGTTGGCTGGTAATTATACAAGTAGCATTACTGTTAAGTATAGCTGCGATGGCTCTACAACACCCATCCCAAGGGCTACAACCTTTAATAATTGCTGCTGTAGCTGTTGCTTTTTTTAGCGCCAGCCAAGACATCTTAGTTGATGCTTACCGCACTGATGTAGTGGAAGTAGAAGAAAGAGGTGCTGGGGCATCTATTTACTTGTTGGGTTATCGCATTGCCATTCTAGTAACCGGTTATGTCACCCTATTTTTGGCAGACAGAATGCCTTGGCAAGCTGTTTACTTGTTGATGTCGCTGTTGATGCTTGTAGGCGTGGTTAGCTCTATTTTTGCACCAGAACCAGTCCTACGCGATCGCCCGCCTCAGACTTTATCCGCCGCCGTCAAATTACCCTTTATTGAATTTTTCCAGCGTCATGGCTGGCTACAAGGACTTTTAATTTTGGTCTTCATTGTGATCTACAAGCTGGGAGATTCTTTACTAAAGAATGTATCCACCCCATTTTTGTTAGATAAAGGTTTACATTTCACTCAAACCGACATCGCGTTTCCTGGTGCATTGGGAATTTTCGCCACTATTGTTGGCACCTTAGCAGCAGGAGCAATAATGACCAAAATTGGTGTTAATCGCTCACTCTGGATATTTGCTATACTCCAAGCTGTCGGGAATTTGGCTTTTTTTGCGCTAGCAGTAGTCGGTAAAAATTTCTATCTGATGTTAGCTGCCGTTAATATCGAACAATTCTGTGCTGGTCTAGAAACTGCTGCTTTTGTAGCATTTTTGATGAGTCTTTGTAACCAAAGCTTTTCAGCTACACAGTACGCCTTACTTTCCAGTTTACAAGCTTTTAGTAGAGATATTGTCACCGCTCCAGCAGGTACATGGGCACAAGCCACTGGTTGGTCTACATTCTTTCTACTGACAGCAATAGCAGCTTTGCCAGGATTACTATTATTGCCATTTTTTGCCCCTTGGAATCCCAAACCAGTGGTAGTATTATCCAGACCAGGACTTGACGACGAAGAAGAGGATATATGGGGAATCAAGTAGTTATTGCTGTAGGCACATTTATTCTCTTACTGACTGGTTTATTACTTGGGTATGTTCTCTCGCAGTTAGTTCTGGGATATCTAGCATTTAATCTCCTAACTTTTTTCGGAACACTCAGCCTAATTTTAATTTTTGGTACACTTTATTACGTTTTATTTTGGCAGTTACGAAGAGATCAGTCTCGACCATCAACTATAAATCAAGGGATACCAAACCAGGTAGACGATGGTGTATCTGATAGCTATCTCAAAAACAGACTGATTGCTAAATTATCCGGTGACACTGCCGCAGCCGAAAGGTTAATTGAACAGGCAAAGGAAACTTATCCTGGAATGCCGGAAAATTGGTATTGCGAAAGAGTACTTGATGACTTGGAGCGCGGTCAATAGGGAACAGGGAACAGGGAACAGAATTAATAATCTATCCCAATTCCCAATTTTCATATACAGAAAATTGCTAAAATAAATGAATACTTCACAAATCTTCAGCTAAGTTCTCATAAAGGTTCCTAGCTCTCTTTGCAATTAAAATATGGCTATTTTTCGTCAATACATTGCTCCACTGCTTGTAGTTTTGGTATTTGTCTTTGCTCTAGTAGCAGTAAGCGCCCGCATATTTTTACCATCAGATATGGCAGCACCCGCACCAATTGAAGAGGTAGGAGTAAGTTCTCAAACCACTCCTGCTAATTTGCAACCGGCAGCACATACTAATTCGTAATTGGTATAACTCACCTACCTAAGAAACAAACGCCAGAAGTGTCTGAGCAATTACTACCGGGGTATATTATCCGCAATGGTTCCTCATTGGAGCGATCGCTGCTGCTTAAATTCATGCAGCGAACTTATCAGGATCTCTTTCCCCATGAGGATTTTTCTCACCTAGAGCAAACAGTTAAGCAATACTTTTCTAGCGATACGCCCTTGTGGTGGGTAGAAGAAGAGGGGGAGCAGGGGAGCAGGGGAGCAGGGGAGCAAGGGACTAATAAAGAATCTCTCTCCTCTACCCCTCTGCCCCTTTGCCCCTCTGCCTCTTCCCCCATCGCTTGCCTTTGGGTGGGTAATGCTATAGATCAAGTACATGGAAACCGCCATGCCCATATCTTTATCCTCTACGTTGTACCAGAACATCGGCGGCGAGGTATTGGTACAGCCTTGATGCGATATGTGGAAAATTGGGCTATTCAAAGAGGCGATCGCCAGATCGGATTACAAGTCTTTCAATCAAACAAACCTGCATTAAATCTTTACAATCAGTTAGGTTATCAAACCCAATCCCTGTGGATGGTAAAATTCCTGAGTGCAGAAAAATAAACTAGAGGATAGCCATAATATACTTTAGTGTTTGAGTATGTAGCGGTTCTCGTTTGGATAAAATTCAACGAGGGGAAAGGAAAGTGTATAATTACGCAACTTATAAAGTTTTAACTTATTGGCACGGCGGATTATGTGTTAATCCCTTTTCGGGATTGAAATGAAATTATGTATGACGAAGACGATCTAAGCCTACTCGATATTGAGGAGGAACTAGAAAGCCCCCTAGATAAAATAGAGCCGCTAACTGACGATTCAGTTGTGGCGAAGCCCGATCCAGAACTGATGCTAGCTCTCCTGCAAAATCCTCAGCCGCAGCAAAGAATGTTAGCGGCGCGTGCTTTTTGTGATATAGAAGATGCGCGTGCTACCCCCCATTTGATTCGCCTCTTAACTGATATCTGTCCCTTAGTCAGGGTGAGCGCATCTTATGCCCTCGGACGCAATCCCAGTTCAGAAGCAGTGACTCCATTAATTGCTCAACTAAACAGTGATTGGAATGGCTATGTGCGTAAAGGCGTTGTTTGGGCTTTAGGAAACTGTCGCGATCGCCGTTCTTTACCGCCCCTAGCAGATGCCTTAAGAACAGACATTTCCGCAGTGCGTTTGTGGGCTGCTAGCTCCTTAGCACAGATGGCAGAAGTTGGTTATGAAGCAGTTATCGGGGCAATACCACCATTAATTGAAGCCTTAGTCAAAGATCCCGTGGCAGCAGTGCGAAGTAACTGTGCTTGGGCAATTGGTCAACTGTGCCGCGAACTACCTTCTAATGTAGTTTATGCCACAGCGATCGATGCTCTAATTCAAGCCTTTGCCGAGGATCAAGATTTGGGAGTCCGAGAAGACGCGAAAGCTTCACTTTTAGGAGTGGGCGATCCTCGTGGCTTACAGCTAATTGAAACCCTAGAACAAGAAGGTTGGTTTTGATTTGGGTATGGGGCATTAACAACAGACGCGATTAATCGCGTCTCTCACTAACCTTCAGCTACAGCTTTGACCAAATTTAAGTCATAAGGACGCTCAGTATCATCCTCACCCAAATATTCACCATTTTGAATTTCCAGAATAACTAGCGGGATATGTCCAGGATTTTCCACCTTATGTAAGGTTGCTGCGGGGACATAAGTTGATTCGTTCCGATTCAGTAATATTTCTGCATCGCCACAAGTTACCTTAGCTACACCGGAGACTACAACCCAATGTTCATTGCGGTGATAATGAATTTGTGGTTTAATTCCGTGCCTGGGCTTGATTTCAACACGGCTAATTCTATAGGTATCTCCCTCCTCGATCACCTCCACCTCACCCCAATAGCGTGTACCTGAATGTGGAGGCAATTCGTTGATATTTGACTGAGTATTATTTTCATTGGGAGTCATAATCAATTTCTCAACCAGATAAGTATTAGTATTTTTCTGTAATTTACAGTAAATTTACTGTAAACGGGATAAACCTGGATAGGCAAATACAGCCACAACTGCCCTAACCTTACTCTAGGGAATTATCGTAAATAAAAGGGTTTAAGACCCCGACCTCTACAGGTAGCCCCAGCTTCAGCCGGGGTTTAGATCCCCATCTGAAATTGTCTTTAATTTTGAATTGTTATTCATCCCCCCGTATACTGAATCCGATAAATCCGATTATTGGCTTCTTCTGTTAGTAATAAACTACCATCTGGCAACACGAGTAAACCTACAGGTCGTCCCCAAGTGGTTGGTACAGAAGGATTTAGCAAAAAGCCTGTGAGAAAGTCTTCGTAATAGCCAAGCGATCGCCCCTTAGCATCGAAGGGAACAAATACAATTTTATAACCAGTACCGCGATCGCGATTCCAAGAACCGCGAAAAGCAGCAAAAGCACCGTTGCGGTATTTTTCTGGAAATGTCTTACCATCATAAAACTGTAAACCCAATGCTGCTGAATGCGCTTGGAACAGCACATCTGGGGTTTGGGTGCGGGCTGCTAATTCGGGGCGTTTACTTTTGCCATCAGTTTTTTGACGCGGATCGAGGTTGTTTGGTGTTAGATAGGCATAAGGCCAGCCGTAAAATGCCCCCTGTTTAACCCGTGTCAGATAGTCTGGAACCAAGTCATCACCGATGCCATCGCGTTCGTTAATAGTGGCGTAAAGTTCCTTAGTTACAGGGTTAAAATCTAAACCAACAGGATTACGCAAGCCGGAAGCGAAAGTTTGCTGTTGAGAACCATCTAAATTCATTACCTGTATCGAAGCGCGTGGTAGGGGTTCTTCATCCACATTGGTTCCCGATCCAACTGAGACATATAATTTATTGCGATCGGGTGAGACAACAACATTGCGCGTCCAATGGTTGTTATAACCTTGAGAAGGCAAGTCGGCGATTTTTTTCCCTTTACCTGTAATCTTATTTTGACCTTGGCTATAGGGAAAACGCACCACAGTATTTGTGTTTCCTAGAAAAAAGGAATTATCTGCAAAAGCCATCCCAAAGGGTCTATTGAGTCCGTTGTCCCCACTAGCAAAGGTTTCTCGAACGTCGGCTACGCCGTCACGGTTGCTGTCACGTAATAGACGAATACGATTTTGCCCGGTTTCAGTAACCAGAACATCGCCACTGGGAGTTAAAGCTAGCCAGCGTGGGGCATCTAAACCTTCGGCAAAAACATTAACTGTAAAACCTCGTGGTACGCGTAGCACCGGATCTTGCGGAATCGGCACAACTTCAGGCCGCTTGGAAGCACTTTCTGTTGCGAAGGGTGCTGGTAAATTCTTCAGGTTTATCCGAATCGGTGTAGCTGAGAGTGCTTCAGTTCGGACAATATTTTTTGGCTGTGTAGGATTCTGTGTCAGTTGGGCAGAAGGTACAGATTTTGGTGGTGTGGGATTATCTGACGAAGCGCGAGTTTGGTTGCAGGCTGCGGCCAAAGTCAGTAAAAAAACTGGTAGCAAGAAACGCGCAAAGACTTTCATGACGGTAAACACCATGAGACAATTTTTCTACTTTAGACTTAAGACTTAATAATTGTCGCCAGTCTAAAGTCCAATTTTTCTTGCTTAGTCAACCTATCAGAGGATTGGGAATTGAAAAGTAAATTATTTCCCAACTCCCAATCTTCACACATATAAGCATTTGTTAGTCAATAAAAAATTTTCAAATTCTGCTGCTGGTAATGGACGACTAAATAGAAAACCTTGCATAGAATTACAGTTGTGTTGGCGCAAAAAAGCTAGTTCTGCCTCCGTCTCTACACCTTCAGCAATTACATTTAAATTGAGATTATGAGCCATTTGAATTAATGCTTTAGTAATGGCTGATTTTTGTGGGTCTTTAGCAACATTATGAATAAAATAACGGTCGATTTTTAATGTATTGATTGGTAAGTTTTTTAGATATATCAAAGAAGAATAGCCTGTCCCAAAATCATCAATGGCAATTTTTATACCCAAAGATTGCAGTTTGCTCATAGTAGCGATCGCACTATTTACATCTTGCATAATCATGCTTTCAGTTAGTTCTAGCTCTAAGTCATCTGGTTCCAAATTATTGATCCGTATAAAGTTGACTATTTTATGAATAAAATCTGGTTGATTAAATTCGATGACTGATAGATTTACAGCAATAATCAAGGAATTAATTCCGATATCACGCCAGCTTTTTAATTGTTTACATACACTTTTTAATACCCATTTACCAATTGGAACAATTAAAGCCGTAGACTCTGCTAACGGAATAAATTCTGTTGGGTAAATCATCCCCAATTCTGGACTTTGCCAGCGCAATAAACTTTCAGCGGCTACTATTTTCCCAGAAGTAATATCAACTATTGGTTGATAATAGATTTCAAACTCTTGAAAATTATGTTGTTTGATAGCCCGATGTAAGCTAATTTCTAACAACTGCATTTTAGGAGATAAATTGCTAATTGCAGTTTGAGGAGATAAATATCTTTTTAAAGTAGCGTGCTTTTCTAACCTGTTCATGATAGCGCTTAATAACTCAGCCCGAGTGAATGGCTTTGTTATATAGTCATCAGCACCCATATCCATACCTAGACGGAAGTCAGATTTGGCAGATTTTGCAGTGAGAAAAATGAAGGGAATTGTTGCCGTTGAAGGATCTTGGCGTAACGCTGTTAGCACGCCATAACCGTCAACTTCTGGCATCATCAGATCGCAGAGAATTAAATCAGGAACTTCGCAGATAGCTAAATGTACACCGATTCTGCCATTTGCCGCAGCAATAGTTTCAAAGTCCTCAGCTTCTAGCAAATCTAAAAGATTTTCACGGACTGCTTCCTCATCTTCTATTATTAAAATTTTGGGCATATTTTACCTCAATTTATATTTGATTATTTGATAATATAATTACAATAAAATTTATACCAAACCCCGGTATAATTGTGATAAATATTTTACCTTAGTACATATCCAAACGTTTTTTTATAATTGCCATTCACTAATCCAGTGCCTAGTATACGCTCGACATTACTGCTGTGATGAAAAGATTGCAATACTGAATAGAGATGGTTAGACCAAAAGCCAGGATGTTCAGGTCTTTCCCGTGCTTTATAAGCCGTAAGAGTGACAATATTTTCGCTTATAAATCTACTACGAAAATCTCCTGAACTCTTAGAGGATGTTTGAAAAGTCCTCTTGTCGGTATCAAAAATTTTAGACCCCCCTAAATCCACGCCACTTGCTTCACTTGGGGAGACCCCAAGACCGCAGTGTCTCCCCTTAAAAAGGGGGATTTTGATTCTGGTTCCCCCCAATTGATCGGGGGTTATGGGGGATATAAAAGTGCCTAAAGTCACAGCGAAACACTTATTCATTCAACCTCTTACAGGTATAAATTACTGTAGGGCTGGAGGAGAGTAAATATTGCAGATGTTGAAGGCTTTCAAGTCGCATCCACCATATTTCCCAATCTGAAAGCCCAACTACATGTTGTGGTTGTAGTCCGCTAAAGTTGAGTGCTGTTTGGTTTACTTCTGGCACAATGCCTTCTTTTATAAGCAATCCGATAAACTGGAAAGTGCCATTAAAGATGCTGTGAAATCGTATTTCACTCTCATACAATCCTACTTTTACTACACGGGAAGTACTATCCACACAAACTCCAATGAGGCGAGCCAATTTGTCGTGTCTGTCAGTACTATAGCGCGTGGTAGTAAGCATTTGTACTTTAGTAACTGGTTCTCAACGAGAATTTGATATGCTATAGGACTCATATAGCAAGGGATTGGGGACTGGAGACTGGGGACTGGGTGAAAAGTCTTCTTGTGTCTAAGTTTCATCATCTATTGATGTCCTAACCACCAAGGCTTGTGCTATATTTAATTTTTGAAATACACGCAGAGGGTGTTATGCGTAAGCCGTAACCCACCAGACTCCAAAGCTTTTGGTGTGTTACGCTGACCCTAACACACCCCAAATATACTTAGATTTTTTCATAAATCAAATCGGATTCCTATAGAAGGAAGAAACTTGTTTAATAATTCTCCCTTGTCCGCGTGCTTTTGCTGCCTTGCATCTTCATTAGGGATGCAACTGCACCCGGCGTTCGCCGTAACGCAATAGCCTTTCTATAGTTACAAGCCGATTTTCCCAAACTTTGACTTGATAGGAATTCGACTTAATTTCTTGACTCATCAATACCCGAAATTGAGACTGGAAACGAGTTAGAGAGGCTTTCGCCACTAACAACTTACTAGCAGAAGGGGAAGCAGCGAGCTGATTTAAGGCACTGCGTAAAACTTCGGCCTGGTTGTTAAAATCTGATATTGTCTGGGCGGGTTTTTCTAGTGGGTCATTTTGGAAAACAAATTTCCATTCCCGTTGCAGTGCGGTGTAACGGATGGCGGCAGTTTGAAAAGGTTGGCGGTGAGGAATCGGTTCACTTGTTTTGGATTGAACTCTACCTTGGGTGCTAATAAAAAGCTTTTGTAGATCGTTATTAAAATTCTCTGCGGCAAAGAGTGCATAACCACTCACTGGCAAGTCCCTTACTAACTGGAGTTGATCGAATGCCCCGATTGTTGGTAAAGAAAGTAAGCGAATTCCTGGCACTAACAATGTAGCTCCCAATTGTTTAGAGGCGATCCAGGGTTGGGCTAGTCGCTGAAAGCGCGAAGTATCCAGAGCATAAGTCATGGGGACGATTAAATCTACATCTCCCCGCCTTGCCCAAATTTCCCAGTTTTGTTGAATTTTCTGAATCCGCTCTTGTTCTGGCAGAGGAAATACTGCAACCGATAAAATCAAATTCGGTCGTTTTTGTCGCAACTGCTCTGAAACTTTGGCAACAAAGCTATTAACTTGCTCGGTGCGAAATGTTGTCCACTTTTGCCACAAGTCTGGTTGACTGGGGGAAATATTTATCGGATCTACGCCAGTAAGTTGCTGAAACTGCGCTCTTGCAGCTTTGCCATAGCCGTAGGTTCGACCTGCTGATGGGTCTTGGAAGGGATAGCGAATGTAGTCTAGCTGTAGACCATCCACGTCATAGCGAGTAACGATTTCCTCGTACAGCTTGAGTAAGTATTGCCGCACTTCGGGGTTGGCTGGATCAAAGAATGGCTTAGTCTGACCAGCGGGAATCATGTTGCCAAGATTATCGTAGTTTGCCCAATCGGGATGAGCCGCTAGCACTGGCCCTGGATAATTTGGACTAACGTTGATAATCTCATTGTGCCGTTGATTGCCAGCAGCAAAAGTCCAAACCCATGCGTGTAATTCCATGTCGCGCTCATGGGCTAATTTCACCGCATCTTCTAGTGGGTTCCATCCATGAATTAATGGGTTTTGCTCTTTTGCAACTTGGCTGGGATAAATAGTATAGCCAGCATTAACAGTTTCAAAGAAGACAGTATTAATTCCAGTTTGGGCTAGGCGATCGAAAATCTGGGCTAGTCCCGCCTTGCTACCAGCACGAACAATCGTCCCCCGATCTAACCAAACTGCCCGAATTTCTGGTTGAGCCAACCTCCGATCGACAGGAAATTGCTGCCACAAAATTGTCTTTGCTACTAGCCACTGCTGACGAGCCAGGGCGTAGTTTTTTTGGGCAATCAATTGGGGTAAGTTGTTGACAATTACTCTTACCTGTGCCAAGGCTTGGTCTTTATTTCTGACTAGCCCACCTAATTTAGTTGAGGCCAATTGCGTTGGCTGCACATTAACAGGTTGGGGAGTGTAGGTATGCAGATGCCTAGCAGACTGCTTTTTCTCAGATATCCCAACGCTTTCGCTTTCATTTGCCACATCAGCTGACACCGCTAAATTAGCGCTTTCTACCCGACCAATTAGATTTTCTAGCTCTTGCTGGAGGGCGATCGCTTCATTGTTATCAATCGGCTTATTGGAGTTCGGCGTAACATCCAGACGTACTGATTGTTCTAACTGATCGATAGCCTCGGAATTCGGGGGTTTGACTATAGGAAGCGCTCTCGGTATGGGAGCAGTCGCACTTTTAAGAGGAGGGGATGCTGGAGATGAGGAAGGAGGTGAGTTGCCCCTCTGCACCTCAAAGCCTCTGCCCCCTTGCTCCCTTGGCGCGGCTGCCACCGTTGTAGAGCAGTTTGAGGAGCCTCCTGTTACTTTTTTCATCCGACTCGATGGTGGTGGTGCTGTCAAATAATGATTGAGAGCAGCTTTTAACCAGGCATTATCTAATTCTGCTGCTGAGGCTGTATCTGTTCCCCAACGCCAGCCAAAAAAGGTGGAACGCTCAGTTGTTACTACTGCGGCTGGATTATCTTTGGAATTCCAAACAGCAGCAGATTCTGCGCCCATATCATTCGGAATCACAGCGCCGCCACGTATTTTGCCAAAAAGTTCAGTTTGATTTGCCCATTCTGGGGCATTAGTTTTTATGGGTTTGATCTGTTCTGTATCACTAAGGCTGAATCCCCAATAACCTCCCAAGAGCGATCGCAATAACTGCCGCACTCCTGCCGATGACAAACTACCCAAGGGGCCACTAGCAATCAAGCGCCCTCCCTTACTCATCCATTCTTCGAGAGCGATCGCTTGGGTTGGCGTTAATGTCTCGACATTTGGCAAAAATAATACCCGGCGATCGCCCCAATCTGCCCCACTCTTTACATCATTTAGGGGGATTACACAATATTTCACCCCTATTGTCTGCAAGCGGTCAGTTATCCCTGTCCATTGATTCGCATTTTCTGGGCTATGCACTACGCTCAATACAGGTTCTTCAGTAGCCGCCGTCACTGGCAAAATACTAAAACTATTTAAAATTAAAAAGTTAAAACTTAAAATGAAGAATCCGGCTTTTTTTATTTGTGAATTTGCCTTTTTATGATACTCTTTCCGATTCTTCACTACTGACTCCTCAGTGGATTAATTATTAGGCATTACTTCTTATTTATCATCCAGCATAACAATAAATTACCTCCGAAAAACAACTGATCTTTTATAACTAAACCTGAGCATAATTAAAAATACAGTTTTTGATTAAATCTTCCACTCCTGCTACTGGAAAAATTTTTGTATTTAGTCTACTAGCTAATTCTTCAATCCTCATATCATCTAAAAATACTAATTCACCATTTTTTAACATGACATTGGGTAGCAAAATCCCATCACCTAAATCTTCACCTTCCAAATTTAAAAGCAAATCATGACCAGTTAGCAATCCGGTTACACTGATAGTTTGTCCCCAATAATCACTAGATAAAGCACGCATATTTACTTCTAAACCTTCAACATAATTTAAGCGTTTCAAAATAGGTTGAAATGCTTTTTCTACGGCGTTGCCCACGACCCAAGTTAATTTTCTTTGAGGATATACTTTTGGCGGAAGTAATTCTGCTGCAATGGTGGCAAATTGCTTGATAAATAATTGAATCGAACCAACTCCGTTATCAATTTGGGGATATTCTTCATATTCTGATTCGCTGGGTAATTCCTTTCCTGCAATCAAAAACCACTCATCGGCTAACCAAACAACGCTAGAACCGAATTGTTGGCAAAATTGCTGTGAGAGGATTTGCACCTGGGAAATAACTTCTTGAGCTTTTTCCCTAGTTACGGGTATGAGTGCGTCTTCTGGAGGTCGAAACCTTGTCAACCCAACTGGTACAACTGCTACTGATGCCACCGCAGGCACTTCACCAGTATGAAAAGACGCTAAATCTTTGAGAGTTTGTTCCAGGTGTTTGCCATCATTTATACCAGGACAAACAACAACTTGAGCATGAATTTGTAGTCGCCTTTTTTGAAACCACTTCAATTGTTGTAAAATTTGCCCCGCACGCGGATTTTTTAGCAGTCTAATTCTCACATCTGCTTCTGTAGCATGAACAGAAACATACAACGGAGACAAGCGCATTTGCTCAATTCGCTGCCATTCTTTTTCTGGTAAATTGGTCAGGGTAAGATAAGAACCGTACAAAAAGCTCAGACGATAATCGTCGTCTTTCAAGTACAAGCTGGTGCGCTTACCTGGTGGCTGTTGGTCAATAAAACAAAATGGACAACGATTATTGCACTGAATTAAGCCGTCAAATAGGGCAGTTTCAAATTCTAGTCCCAAGTCTTGGTCGTAATCTTTTTCGATTTCCAGGCTATGAGTTTTACCAGCTGCATCTAAAACTTCTAGTTCCAAAACTTCATCAGCACACAGAAACTGATAATCAATTAAATCGCGGGGACGCGTACCATTGATTGCAACGATCGCATCCCCAGCCTCAAAGCCAATCTCGGCGGCTATTGAGTCGGGAAGAACCTTGGTAATTCGGGCCGGATTAATGGTATTCATGGGAATTGGGAATTAGGGATTGGTAATTAGTCATTAGCTTTAAACAAATGACTAATGACTATTATGAAATTATCCTTTCCAACCTGCTGCGATCGCAGCTAAGATAGTGATGCCAAATGCTAATCTATACCATACAAAAATCAAAGTATTTTTTGTTTGTAAGTACTTGATCAAAAATGCAATTGATAGGTAGGAAAAAATAAAGGTTGAAATAATCCCTACAATTAATAGTCCAACAATATTATCGGGTAGTTGGTGAGCTTGAAATAATTTGAAGATTTTCAAGCTTTTATAGAGCGTAGCAATGGTAAGAGTTGGAAACCCTAACAAGAATGAAAATTTCGCTGCTGTATCGCGTTCTAATCCTAAAAATAAAGCAGTTGTCAACGTCGAGCCAGAACGAGAAACTCCCGGAATTAAGGCAAGTGTTTGTCCCAATCCAACTAAAATACCATCTCGAATCTGCAATGAATCAAAATCTCGCTTGCGAGTACCAATTCTTTCTGCCAAAGCTAATACAAGTGCCATGATGATTGACATGATGGCAATAATTAATGCACTCTCTGGTAGAACGTCTTTTAAAAGAAAGCCGAAAATTAAGGCAGGCAACGTTCCTACTACAATCCCAACCAGAATTTTCCATTCTTCACGTTGCCAATCTTTCTGTTTTAGTGCTTCGATTCCACCTTTGACAATACTAGAAATCAGCGACCAGAAATATCCTGCAATTGCGATCACACTGCCAAATTGAATGGCATCGACAAAATCTTTAGAACCTAATTCTTTCCAACCAAATACTTTTGTAAAAATCAGAAGATGTGCAGTGCTACTGATTGGCAAAAACTCTGTAATACCTTGAACGATACCCAAAATAAAAGCTTGGATAAACTCCATTGCAATTAATACCTTTTTCCTGTTCTAGACATCATTATGAACATTGTCTAGATGATGATGTTGCTTTATATACTCTCTACTGCACCTAATTTTATAGAAAATCTGATTTTACCGATCAATAACATCATCTAAGACGCTGACCATGTTCTTACACCCACTTCAATAAGTCAACGAAATTTTAGCAGTTCATCAAAATTTAATATTTAGCGGACTAATATCGTTCGCTTTTTAACTATTAAATTTTACCCTTCATCTCTCTGTAGTCCACTATCTACAAGAAACTACAGAGCAGTTTTGTACATAGTGCAACTTTGTTTTGTCTGGTTTGCACCAGCGCTCCGGGAAATTTCAGTATAATTTACAATGCCCCTGGGGTGGATTTTAAAGTGTGATATCTTAAATAAGATAAAGTTTAGTAACAAATATTAAAAACTTTGATTAATAATACACTGTCCTCCTACACTGCTTCTACCCCTTCTATTGATACTGAGTTCAATTTGGCTGATACTGGGCAGAAAGGGATCGGACAATTGGAATCTACACTCTCCTTTTCTGCCTCTCTCCCTTTATCTATTTCTGCTAGACAAAGTTGGTTAGTGTTTGCGGCGGCGGTGTTTTTGGTATCAGTGTCAGTATTTATAGAAGCGCCAATAGTGCGATCGCTACCAACTCTGAGTTTAGCGTTGACAGCATTTTGGCTGTGGCTAAGTTTTTCCTTAATGTCGCGTTCTGCAACTTATGTCTGGGGGGATTTGCTCTTAGGATTTAGCTGGAGTTGGTTAGCAGGGGCGATTTACTGGGGCTGGTTACGTTGGGAACCTTTATGGCATCTACCAGTAGAATCTATAGGTTTACCGTTTGCTTGCTGGTGTCTAGCGAAGAATTGGGGCAAGGTGGGTAGCTGGTTTTATTTAGGTTCTTTACTCGGTACAGTTTTAACAGATGTATATTTTTATCTAGCAGACTTGATGCCCTATTGGCGGCAAATTATGAGAGTAGATGCAGATGGCGCACCACAAATATTACAAAATGCCCTGATCCAAGTACAAACCCCTTGGGGACAAAGTTGGGCAATAATTCTCGCCTTAGTGCTTTCAACAGTCGGGATTTTTGCTTTAGGTCGAAATCAAAGACACTGGTATGCCTTTGGTGGAGCAGTTTTAAGCACAATTTTGGTAGACAGCCTATTTTTGTTAGCTGCGATCGCAGCGTGAAGGAGGCAGAAGGCACAAGGTTGCAACGATGGTCTTATCTCACCGAAACTTTTTCTAGTCAATCTGCGGCACATCAAGAATGATGGTATAGATAATAATTAGTTAAGAAATATTACATAACACTCCATCACCCTCAAGTCCTCTTGCTAGGGTCATCGATATTAGACATCACACGGTTTTGTGTCTGCTTGGAAGGTAAAATCAGCCACCCCGAAAAGATTTTGGATCGTAGGGAATACTACCGGGATCGTTGATAGAAGCCGATTACAGCTATTCATGCACTCTAACGACGATCAAAGTTTTTGCCAAAAATAAAGTCAAACCCAGCAACGGTAAATATTGTGGATATTAATACGCTGTATATTAGTTTCTGATGACTGCTGTGTTAATTAAGCTATCACGTTTTGTCCAAAGTCCAATTGTCCTTTGTCCTGTGTCTTCTAAGGTAGACGCATTAGTGGCTACTCTGCGATTTACTCCAACCGAGTACCCGCAGGGTATGACCAATGACCAATGACTAATGACTAATGACAGCTTTTAGCTTAAAACTTTTATTTCTGTTTGATGGAAAGAGGTAGAAAATCGTGAAAGGATTGGCGCGTTTATTAACAGTGTTTAGTTTGTTACTTAGTTGCTGGGGATTGTTGGGAACAACTCAGATAGCCCAAGCTGCTAGTTTCAACAGTTTTGCTTTTCCTCAAGTCCCAATTCTGGCAATTGAGCGGCAGAATCGGGCAGATAAGAAGCTAGGAACGGAATTTGGTAAGAAAATCGATTTGAATAATACCAACGTCCGAGCTTTTCAACAGTATCCAGGGCTTTATCCCACCCTGGCTAAGAAAATCATCACAAATGCTCCCTACAAAAATGTAGAGGATGTATTGGATCTTCCAGGATTGAGCGATCGCCAAAAACAAACCTTGCAAGCCAACTTGGATAAGTTTACCGTGACAGAACTAGAACCTGCCTTCAACGAAGGAGACGATCGCTTTAACAACGGCATCTACAGATAACTGACTTGCAGTTAATGTAGCAAATAAAAGCCCACTCCTGATTCTAGGGAGTGGGATTATTCTATTAAAAATGAAGGGGATGAGGAGGATAACAAAGACAAGGGAAACAAAGAGGAGAAAGTAAAATTTTCCCTCTGCTCCCCTGCTCCCCTGCTCCCCCTGCTCTCTACCCCCTTCCCCCCTCCCTCATTACCTTGTCTCAGATAGATATTCCTAGCCAATTTGATGTCTTAGTAGTCGGCGCTGGTGCTGCTGGACTATACACGGCGCTGTGTCTACCAGAGTCTTTGCGAGTCGGTTTGATTACCAAAGAAACTGTTGCTTTGTCTGCCAGTGATTGGGCGCAAGGTGGTATTGCCGCAGCCGTTTCCCCAGAAGATTCTCCCACCCTACACATTGAAGATACGATCCTGGCAGGTGCAGGTTTGTGCGATCGCAATGCTGTAGAATTTCTCGCCCAACTTGCCCCTAACTGCATTCAATCCCTAATTAACTTGGGGGTTGCTTTTGACCGTCATGGTCAAGCCTTGGCTTTAACTTTAGAAGCCGCCCATTCTCGCAACCGCGTTCTCCATGCTGCGGATACTACAGGGAGGGAAGTTACCACCACCCTCACCACCCAAGTATTACGTCGCCCAAATATTCAAGTCATTCAGCAAGCTTTAGCTTTAAGTTTGTGGATTGAACCCGAAACTGGTCGCTGTCAGGGAATAAGCCTGTTTTATCAAGGTAAAATCACATGGGTAAGGGCTAGTGCTGTGATATTGGCAACTGGTGGCGGAGGTCAGGTATTTGCCCAAACCACTAACCCGGGGGTGAGTACGGGTGATGGAGTGGCGATCGCATATCGGGCTGGGGTCATCCTCCGCGATTTGGAATTTGTACAATTTCATCCCACAGCCTTGACTAAACCTGGTGCCGATCGCTTTCTGATTAGCGAAGCTGTACGCGGCGAGGGCGCACACCTTGTTGATAACGAAGGGCGGCGTTTTGCTTTTGACTACCATCCTGCGGGTGAACTCGCACCCAGAGATGTAGTCAGTAGAGCAATTTTCAGCCATTTACAACGTACCGCAGTTGATTTGGCGACTGCCCATGTGTGGTTGGATATGCGCCCCATCCCTGCGGACAAGATTCGTCACCGCTTTCCCAACATCATCAAAGTTTGTCAGCATTGGGGAGTTGATGTTTTCCATGAACCAATTCCTGTAGCGCCTGCTGCTCATTACTGGATGGGTGGGATTGTCGCGGATCTAATGAATCGCACAAATATTAAAAGTTTGTATGCAGTGGGTGAAACTGCTAGTACTGGAGTACATGGGGCAAATCGTCTTGCCAGTAATTCTCTGCTGGAATGTATTGTGTTCGGGGCCCAGATGAGCCAAATTGAGCTGGAAAATATTGGGTTGCCGTCAGAAATACCAGTGTTACCATCACGTAAATTTAGTATTGATGCTAGCGAGGGAAACATCCAGCAAGCACAGCTAGAAGCACTCAGAGAGAAGTTACCGCGTCTAGTGTGGGAAAATGCTGGTATTTGTCGGGAGCAATCAAAGTTGGAAACTGCGATCGCCACTGTCGAATCTTGGCAGCAAGATTTTGCTGCTTTGCCTTTAAGTCAATTCTTGGTTGCTTTACGTCCAGCAGAACCAGCTAATTTTGACCTACCAGATGTTGAACGGCAATTGCGACTTTGGGCAGAAACCCGCAATTTATTAGATGTGGCTAATTTAATTCTCAAAAGTGCTGCTTTTAGAACCGAAAGCCGAGGTGGACACTACCGTTTAGACTATTCGCAACCAGACCTAAATTGGCAAGTTCATACCCTTGTACAAACACATCATTGGTGGAAATCTTCACTATTATCTTGAATAAATTACCCTTGGCATTTTCCAAGGCAAGAGACTTACTAAAGACTATAGATGCCCTCCCAAGAGCGATGCCATTTCTCCAAGCAAAAGATGTGGTGTCTTAGACACGATATACACAAACGCGCTACTTTACCACAATCTAAAATTTAAAATCCAAAATGGTGATCAGCGAGTGCCGCTACCATGCTGACTGTCAGGACCACCATAATTTGGTGGGATATATGTGTCTTTTAAATTTTGAGAACTGACTTGATGGGTGATTGAAGTATTGTTGCTAGCACCACCAGTATTAGCACTTGCAGTACTAGATATACCCGTGTAAGCGGCAATTTTCGGTATCAGTATGTAAGCACTTATACAAAATATCATGATTTTTGTGATTCGGAAGTTAGTTTTCATAGACTCAGTAATTTTACTAGTTTTGACTCTTAAAGTTATTTTATTTTTTAACGTGTATTTACTTATATTGATGAGAAAAATATTTTAACTTTATTAAATTATTGCCAGTGGTTTACAACTAATCGTGGTATTCACTTGTACACAAATTTTAATTTGCTGGTATTAAATAATTCCTATACTTAAGAAATATTCTTAATGAACCGTTTTTACATCAGTCTAAAGTTAGATATGTTGATGAATCACTGTAAGCTTTTTATCTACTTCACTATTTATTAATAATACCTTAATGCTTTTAAGTATAAACACCATGCCTACTGAATAGCGAGTTTTTCAAATAGACAATAATACTTAATTTCTTGTATAATTAAGTTTTTATCAACGTAAAGAGATATAAGGATAGAATAATATAATTGTTATAGTGTAAGGGTTTAAAAAAGTATAGGAATATAAAAGACCGTAATAGCACTATTAAGTATAAGTATTATTTTGTAGTCAAATAATTACATAAACATATTTTTTTCCTAATTACTTCTAAGAACTAATTTTTTGCTCACCTATATTCTTAGTTTGGGTTATGAGGTCAAAAAGCCTTGCTAATTCTATGTCTTAACTAAAAAACCATCTCTAGACATATACACAATGCTTTTTCAAGACCGTACCTTACATGTATTTAAAATCCAAATTCCGAATTTTAAGGTAAAAATTTTTACTAAAAAAAGAAAAATATGGAGACTTGACCCTTGACTAATTAAGCAAACTCGTATCGATTTTTACCCAGATGCTTTGCCCGATACATTGCTGCATCTGCTTGCTTCATCAAAGTTTCACTGTCTTGACTGTTGTATGGGTAGACACTAATGCCAATACTGGCAGAGATTCGGATTGCATAGCCATCCAAAACAATTGGCTTAGTAATACTGCTTAAGATTTTTTCGGCGACCTTAGCCGCTATTTGGACGTTAGGAATTGCCCGTAAAATTATAGTAAATTCATCGCCGCCCAAACGAGAAACTGTATCACTAGCGCGTAAAGAGTTGCTCAGTCTTTCAGCGATAGTCATTAGCAAGCGATCGCCAGTCTCGTGTCCCAAAGTATCATTAACTTGCTTAAAGCCATCTAGATCGATAAACAGCAGTCCCAGCAAGAGGTTATTGTGTTGCGCCCAATTTAACGACTCATAAAGTTGTTCGGCAAAAAATTTGCGATTGGATAAACCGGTCAAGGGGTCATGATACGCTAAATAACGCAAGTGGTCTTCTTTGAGTTTTAATTCATTATTAGAGCGGAATAGTTCAGCAGCAGTCCGCTTCAGCTGCTCCTCCATCAGCTTGCGCTGAGTAATATCTCGGATGACTCCAACTAAAAATAAATTGCCAGCTGCGTCTTTGTGGAGCGATCGCTTAGTAGCAATTTGATGAGTCTGTCCATCTGCATTTGTAAATTCTTCTTCGTGTTCCTGGGGTTTTTGAGTCCGAAATACAAGATCGTCCTGTTGTCGAAACACATCAGCCTCATGTTTAGGGAAAAAGTCATAGTCTGACTTTTCAATTAACAACTTATTCGCATAACCGATAAATCGACAATACGCCTCATTTAAAACAATCCACTGGTGTTGTTCATTTTTCACAAAAATTGGATCGGGAATCGTGTTAATGACGTGATACAAAAATTCTTTGGAACGTTTCCACTCTTCCTGCATGTGGGCAATATGACTAGTCATCCATATAGCTGAACTGCCAAAGCTAAACAGTGAGGGAATGAGCGGTATCCACCAACCATACAAAAAAGCAAGGTATGTACTCAAAGTCAATATAAAACAAGAAACTAAGATACTGAGCAGACCTCTCGTTGCGTGTCGTATCCGCCATGTAGTCACGGCTCCTAAATAAGACCAGACAAAAATCCACAAATCTTCTACTAAGTCAGGCCAGACCTTGAGTAAGGGCCGTCCACCAAGAGCTGCTGAGATTAACTCACTAATAAAATAAGCTTGCAGTTGAATACCAGGTACAGGCTTTGCTGTACCCATTAGACTACTGGAATAAGGAATGAATACAAAATCTTGGAGACTGGGTGCAGTGGAGCCAATGAGTACGATCCGATCTTTGATTAAGTTTTCTTTAACTTTATCTGCCAGTACATCTCTCATCGATACCTGGCGAAAATTACACAATTCTTTAGATGAACCTTGACATTGGGGTTTGGGAAAATTGGTCAAAAGTTGGTAGCCTCTATCATCGGCTCCCACATAAGCACCATCATTAGTCTCAAAACGAGTAAATACTGCTTTACCTAATTGCAGATACTCAGGATTGTTTTTTGCTTTGCTGGGGGTAATTCCCTTTGACTTTAAATACAATAAAGCCAACTTCAAAGCAAAACTTTCGTGTGGCTGATTATCAACGTACCAATACAACAAACTGCGACGTACTTTACCATCAAGATCGTACAGCAGGTTATTAAAGCCCACTTGATTCTGATTCAGTCCCTGTGGAGGCAAAACACTAATGTTTTTGTTTTTGTCATTTGTCAACAGCTCAATACCAATTAAGTTGGTCATTGACTTATAAACATTACGCAGTTCTTGGTTCCCTGGCTCTACTGGCAAATTTCTGTAGATATCTAAGCCAACGGCAAGGGGTTTGTGGACATTTAATTTTTGCAACAACTGAGCAATCTTCGTATCTGGAATCGGCCACGAACGTATTTCGTTTAAATAGGATTCATCAATCACTACAATCGTAATCCGCTCTTCTGGCGGTTCATTTGGACGTAAGCGAAAAAATTGATCCAAAGCTGCCAACTCCAAAGATTGCAATAATCCGATGGAGTGCAAAAGCAGAACGCAGACTGCTACGCTGACGGCAGTAATCAATTCTCTGTGTCCTCGACTAAGCGATTGTTTGAGTCTAAAGATTAACTTTACAAAACGCTTGTCTAGCTGCTGATTCATTCCCATTACCTAGTGGGGAGAAATATTCTCTATTTCCTATAGATATTAACTATCGGACTAACATAGCTCAAAGGAGAGATCGATAGAGTTTCTAAGAGTTTTTTCAACTCAGCAAGGTTCTTAAAGACATCTTGGTATAGGATTCCGATTTGATTTCTGAAAACATCCTGAGATTGGAAAGCCCCTTTTATAAGGGTTTCATCTGAAATATTGTTCAAAAATCAGATCCGAGTCCTATATTTATTGAATGTATTACCATATATTGAGGCCAATTATCTTACCAAACGGCAACTGGGACTTTTTTGGCTATCGGCACAAATTAAGTATAAATCTTGATTAATTTCCTTGAGCTTTAGGTGTTTGCGGATAAAAGCCACAGGAGAATTGGTTATTGGGTATTGGACAACACCTATTATCTATTACCAAAAACAAAAAAGCCAACTGGAAACAGACTTTGCTGTATTCATCCAGTTGACTGTACTCAAGACTCTTGATCTTGGATGTGAACTACACCTTACCGCTAGCTCAGTGTAGACCATAACTGAGACTTCTTGAAGGTAAGTAACTACTTGAAATACTTGAAGTTCCTAGATCCTGTGTAACCAGAAACTTTTGCTAGCTCCTCTAAATTTTGGACTCCGCTATAGCTTTTCCCATTAACGATCCAAGTGGGGAAGCCTTCAATTTTTGCGGTTTTACACAGTTCAGTTTGAGCATTGAGTCCTTCGGGAGCGCACTCTACCTTAACATCTTTGTTGATTATTTCCTCCGCTTCTTTACCAAAAAGCATCTTTTGTTCGTGGCAGTGAGGACACCAATAAGCACTGTATTCCTTTGCGCCTATCTTTGCTAGATGGCTTGCTAAGGCTATTTCTGCCTCACCAGAAGTAGTAGTAACTTCCCAACCGAAGGCTGGGTTAGGGTCTCCTTTGGAATTAAAGGTAATTTTAACGGGTTGTCCAGGAGTTCCAGGTGTAACATTTGATTGATTTACGCCAGCATAAACGCCTAAAGTGCCAATCAGCGTTACCATCCCCACAATTAGGGCAGTAAATAAAATTTGTCCAATATCCTCCCAAGTGCGACCCATAATCGTTAGTACCAAAAGACTCACAGAGAATAAAGCTGAACCAATACAGTAAGGACAAATAGCTTTGATTTGAGATGCTAACACGTACATTAAGTAGCCGCTAAAAACAGACATAGCGATCGCACCCACAAGCAGCAGCCACCACGTCAAATTTTCTAATTGTTTGCGGCCATTGTTTTCCCCTGAGTTAAAGACCAAGGGAGCCAAAGCAAATATCACCATACTGATGTATGCCAACAACCCAAACAAAGCTAATGGCTGACCAAGAACTGTTGCCCAAGGGCTGGAAAGTACATCATTACAATCCTTGACACCAGCCTGTGCCACACAAGCTGCACTGCCTCCTGTTAACTTTTCTATGGTGAGATAACCTGTGATCAGGGCACCACATCCAGCGATCGCGGCAATCAATGGACGTGACCATTTATGAATCCAAGGAGTTGAACGGCGGCGAATCATAAACTGTTATTGAAGATTGGGGATTGGGGAACTCGGGGCCCCCTCTGGGAATTAGGGGCGATGGGGATTGGGGATTGGGCATTATTTATTTCTTCCCATGCCCCATTTAAGAATGTAACTTTACTTGTTCTACTGATTTACTTTCACTTTTAGAGTTCCAACTGCGACGTGCGGCTTCGACAAATTGGCTGACGCGAATTGGGTCAATTGGTTGCTCAATGCGTCCGTGACGTTTTAGAGAACTGGAAACTATTACACCATCTGCTGCCTGCATCAATGTATCAATATTTTCCCAACTTGCCCCACTACCAATAAATACTGGCGTACCAGCTGCTGCATCACAAGCTAGTTCCAAATCTTCTAAGTTAGGTGGACTACCAGTAGCCCAACCAGACAAAATTACTCCGTCTGCTAAACCCCTTTCAATGGTGTCTTTCACCGCCACCGTGAGATTTGGAGAACTCAAAGGACGGGCGTGTTTCACCAACACATCGGCCAGGATTTTAACATCGCTGCCTAACTCCCGTCGATAACGGAGCAGTTGATAGGCTTCTCCCTCAATTAATCCCTGATCGGTTGCCATCACCCCTGTGAGAACGTTGACGCGGATAAATTGCGCTTGCACACAGCTAGCGATCGCCATTGCACTTTTACCGTCGTTTCGCAAAACATTTAACCCTATAGGCAAAGTCACCAAGTTTTGTATCCGTTGCACCACAATGGTCATGGCACTCACAACCACAGGATCGACTTGGTTTTTGGTAAAGGGCGCGTCGAAAAAATTCTCCACAATCAACCCATCAACCCCTCCACTTGCAAGGGCTGCGGCTTCTTGTTCGGCTCTGTCAATCACCGCTTTTAGACTACCTCCCCAACGGGGCGAGGTAGGCAGTGGTAGCAGGTGAACCACGCCAATAATCGGTGATCGAGTTTTAAATAATTGATATAAGTCCACGTCTTTAAATCCGCCTCGCGGAGTCCAGAGTCTAGAATTTTTTGACTATTGACTGTATGACCCTTGACTCTTGACTTTTCATTAACTAGTCAAATGTGTTTTATGATAGTCGGTTTATTGCCTCCTTCCTCAGATGGAAATTGGCGTGAAACCTCCCATAAGATATGTTAAGATAAAACTTGGCTACAAGAGGAGTTTGCCACTCACTAGACGCAAGGCAGCTTTCCGTGGTTTAGGGCATCTTGTCCGCGCCCAGTCGCAGGACTTGCCAATCGCCAGGTTAACATTACTGCTTTATCAAGCGTAGTCGCTTTCGTCGATTTCCCTGAGGGTAGCGACTTCTCACAACAAGCCCTTTGGGCGGCTTCCCGATGGGTAGATTAACAACGCATACGCTGTGGTAATGTAAAATACCAATAGGCGAATTGTTAAAAAAGATTACAAGTGTCAAATGTACCCAAAGACACTTCAATTTACCCTGGGGAACAGATTGATAGGAATATCATAACATGACCTCTATTTTTATTTATTGATAGAGTTATGAGTCCACGTCCAGTTACTAACAGTGGGGATTTGCCACTGTAGTGTTTTCATGAAGATGCTGATAGCAAAAAAGCAAAGTTAGCGCCGGAATGTTTGACAACAAGAAGAAAAAAATGAAGATATTTTCAAAATATGGGTGACAAGCCAACAATTGCCATTTCTCACCTGGGCTGCGAGAAAAATCGAATTGATACAGAACACATGCTGGGAATGCTCGTAGAAGCAGGCTACGGTGTAGATACAAATGAAGAATTAGCAGATTACGTTATTGTTAATACCTGTAGTTTTATTGAAGCAGCCCGGCAAGAATCTGTCAGAACTCTGGTAGAACTGGCAGAGGCAAATAAAAAGATCGTAATCACTGGCTGTATGGCGCAACACTTCCAAGAACAACTTTTGGAGGAGTTGCCCGAAGCAGTGGCGGTGGTTGGTACAGGCGATTATCACAAAATTGTTAATGTAATTGAGCGTGTTGAACTTGGCGAACGGGTCAAACAGGTTAGTATTGAGCCAACCTACATCGCCGACGAAACTACACCGCGCTATCGCACTACAACTGAAGGCGTAGCTTACCTCCGCATTGCGGAAGGATGTGATTATTGTTGTGCATTTTGTATAATTCCTCATCTTCGAGGGAACCAGCGATCGCGTACTATTGAATCTATAGTCGCCGAAGCGGAGCAGTTAGTTAGTCAAGGGGTAAAGGAGATTATTTTAATTTCCCAAATCACCACTAATTACGGTTTGGATATTTACGGTAAGCCAAAATTAGCCGAATTACTTCGCGCTTTGGGGAAAGTAGATATACCGTGGATCAGAATGCACTACGCTTATCCCACGGGACTGACCCCAGATGCGATCGCGGCGATTCAAGAAACACCAAACGTCTTGCCTTATCTGGATTTGCCCTTACAACATTCTCATCCAGATATTCTCCGCGCCATGAATCGTCCTTGGCAAGGGCGCGTAAATGATGGGATTATAGATCGCATCAAAACGGCGCTACCAACAGCCGTATTGCGGACAACATTTATTGTTGGTTTCCCAGGAGAAACACAAGAGCATTTTGAGCATCTACTAGAGTTCGTCGGGCGGCATGAATTCGATCATGTTGGTGTCTTCACCTTTTCCTCTGAGGAAGGAACCCCAGCTTACAAGCTACCAAATCAGTTGGCCCAAGAAGTGATGGACGATCGCCGATACCAACTGATGGAACTCCAGCAACCGATTTCTCAAAAGAAAAATCAGCAGGAAGTAGGCAAAATAGTCGATGTCCTGATTGAGCAAGAAAATCCTGAAAGTGGTGAACTAATAGGTCGTTCAGGTAGATTTTCCCCAGAGGTTGATGGTCTGGTGTATGTCAAAGGCCAGGCAAAATTAGGAACCATCGTGCCAGTAGCGATTCACCACGCTGATACATACGACCTCTACGGTCAAGTAGTCAATAACTAAATTGTCCTTTGTCTTTTGTCTTTTGTCCTTTGTTAAATGACCCTTACAGATTAGCCCTTATTTTTGATGTCAATGCTGCATTAATGGCAGTTTTTATGAGGGTTTACCTGAAACGCTCGCGGACTTGCTAGCATAACCTCTCCAAGAGTTGAGGCTACGCTATCACCCTTGGCTTACTAATAACTAATGACTAATGACTAATGACTAATGACTAATGACTAAATGACTAATCCAAAATCCTTACATAAAATTTAGGACGAATTAATGACTCTTTCATTCCAAGAATTAGGTATTTCTCAAGAACGTGTTGCACAATTAGAAAAAATCGGTTTTACCGAACCAACTAACATTCAAATCCAAGCAATTCCCCAATTGTTAGGTGGTCGTGATGTAGTCGGTCAATCTCAAACTGGAACAGGCAAAACGGCAGCATTTTCACTGCCTATTTTAGAACGGCTAGATATTAATCAAAAAGCCGTACAAGCCATAGTTTTAACACCAACTCGTGAATTAGCAATGCAGGTTCACGATGCGATCGCTCAATTCATCGGCGATGAAGGATTGCGAGTGTTAGCAATCTATGGTGGTCAATCAATTGACCGCCAAATGTTACAACTCAGACGTGGCGTTCACATGGTCGTGGGTACTCCCGGACGAGTGATCGATTTACTCGATCGCGGTTGTTTAAAGCTCGATCAAGTGAAGTGGTTTGTGTTGGATGAAGCCGATGAAATGTTGAGCATGGGCTTTATCGACGATGTAATCAAAATCCTCTCGCAAGCGCCCGTAGATCGCCAAACAGCCTTATTCTCGGCAACAATGCCCCCATCGATTCGGATGCTGGTGAACAAGTTCTTGCGAACGCCTGCAACTGTCACCGTTGAGCAGCCAAAAGCCGCTCCCAACAAGATTAATCAAGTAGCTTACTTGATCCCCCGCCACTGGACAAAAGCCAAAGCATTACAGCCGATTTTGGAAATGGAAGATCCAGAAACAGCTTTAATCTTTGTTCGTACCAGACGCACCGCCGCAGAACTCACCAGTCAGTTACAAGGGGCTGGTCATAGTGTAGATGAATACCACGGTGACTTGTCACAACAAGCGCGGGAACGTTTATTGATCAGATTCCGTAACCGTCAAGTGCGTTGGGTGGTAGCAACTGATATTGCAGCACGGGGGTTAGATGTCGATCAACTCTCCCACGTAATCAATTTCGACTTACCTGATAGCGTAGAAACCTACGTTCACCGTATTGGTCGGACTGGTCGTGCTGGTAAAGAAGGAACAGCAATCTCTCTAGTACAACCATTTGAGCGGCGCAAACAGCAAACATTTGAACGTCATAACCGCCAAAGCTGGCAATTGCTGTCGATTCCAACACGCGCCCAAATTGAAGCGCGGCACATCATGAAACTGCAAGAACAAGTGCGCGAAGCTTTGACAGGCGAGCGTTTGGCTTCATTCTTGCCAATTGTCAGCGAACTGATTGAAGAATACGATGCTCAAGCGATCGCCGCAGCAGCACTGCAAATTGCTTACGATCAAACTCGTCCTGCTTGGTTGAGTTCAGACGTGGAAATTCCTCAAGAGGAATCTTCTGCTCCCAAACCAAGACTTGGCAAGCGTCGTGAATCTTCTAGCGATCGCCCCCGTTCTGCGTGGAAATCAGATAGCAACGAAGAAAGACATTCTTCTCCCAAACCAAAACTGCGGACAAGTGGGCAAGAGTCTTCTGCATCCCCTAGTAAAAAGATAGGTTCACCTACAGCTAGAGAATCAGCTTCTTAGTCAACAGTTAGAAGTTAATCAATTTTGGATTTTAGATTTTTAGATTTTTTCTTCAATCCAAAATCCAAACCTAAAATTGGAGAGTTGAGAGTTAAGAGTCAAGATTTTGACTTTGGCTCTTGACTTTTTGGCTTTTTAGGTAACTTTTTCTGCCAGTTTGTAGGAAGATAAATTTAAAGATGCATTCTTAGTGGTCTTATGTTCACTATTCCAGACTTAGAGCAATTACAAGCAGAGCATCCAGAATTGCAAATGGAGTTGGTAGATGGAAATATAGTTGTTATGGGGCCATCAGATTATGAGTCAGAGGAAATAGGCATAGAGTTTGCGCGGCAACTGGCTAATTGGGTACGCCCACAGAAGCTAGGACGGGTAACTGGTTCTAGCGCTGGTTTTATTTTGCCTACATTAGAAACTGAGAACGGGAAAGAAGCTAATAACGAAAAACGAAATCTCCGCGCTCCCGATGTGTCTTTTGTTCGTGCTGATAGACTGAAAACAAGCAAGCGCGACTTTGTAGAACTCCTACCTGACTTGATGGTAGAGATAAAATCTAAGTCAGACCGGATCAAACCACTGGTAGAAAAGATTCAGCTATTTTTACAACTCGGATCTACAGTTGGTATCCTCATTGATCCTGACAAATTGACGCTTACAGTTTATCGACTCAACCAAGAACCAATAGTTTTGCAGGATAACGATAAACTGACACTACCAGACTTATTACCAGGTTGGGAGCTAGTAGTGTCAGAAATTTGGCCTCCTGTGTTTGAGTAGTTCAAAAATACTACAGCCAAGGACGACTAACTAGTTCTAACTCTGCAACTTCATCGTCGCTTAATTTCCAGCCCAAAGCACCAGCATTCTGGCGCACTTGTTCGGCTGTCTTTACTCCAGCAATAGGAATAACATTCCCCTGAGCAATTAACCAGTTGAGAGCAACTTGGGCGGGGGTGCGATCGTATTTTTCCCCGAAATTGCGTAGCAAAGATATAACTGGGGCAATTTTTTGCAGACCTTCTTTCTTAAATCGCGGGTCTATTTTCCTCGCACCAGTTGGGCTTTCAATACTATCAATGCTGTACTTTCCAGTGAGTAATCCCTGAGCTAGAGGACTATAAGCCAAGATAGTCACACCCAACTCACGGGCAGTTGTGATAATACTTTTGCTTTCAACTTGGCGACTGAGTAAAGAATAGCGCACTTGATTCACAGCCAAAGGCACTCCACGCGCCGCCAATATTTGATGCGCGTCTCGCATTTGCTCTGCTGAGTAATTACTTACACCAACTGCGGCAATTCTGCCCCGCTTCACTTCATCTGCTAGGGCATTCATCAAAGTTTCTTGACTTAAAAAGAAGGCAAAAGGCCAATGCACTTGGTACAGCGCGATTCGCTCTAATTGTAAGCGTTTGAGGCTTGCTGTTAAAGCATCAGAGACGGATTGGGCTGTAAATCGCCACGGTACGGGGCCAAATTTTGTGGCAATTTGTACAGGTTGTTGTGTCTGTTGGAGAAATTGCCCCAAAAATTTCTCTGATAGTCCCATTCCGTAGATTTCGGCGGTATCAAAGAAGGTGATACCAGCTTCTAAGGCTGCTGTAAAGGCTTCCTGTAACTGTTCTGGGCCGTAGGCATTGCCATAATTCCAAAATAGTTTATCACCCCAGGCCCAAGTGCCGATGCACAAGGGCGTAACAACTGGGCCATTTTGCCCCAATGTGATATTTTCCACGGTTGCAAAATTTAGTTTATTTACATTTCTTTACTTTTATAGTCTATCGTTATAGACAAAATTAGGTGTGGGGCATCGGACACCATAGCTCAAGCTGAAATGTTTCAACTGACCTGTGTAACGATCGTGGTGTCCATCATTCCAGACTCTTGAACCAACTAAAATCTCTGTAATCCAACGTCCAAACACTAGCGTCATGTTCTACCCTCATTGTACTTGCTGGGGTGCGATCGCCAACCTCTCAAAATTCTATTTCAGTAACGACAGTAAGCTGTTACGCAGCTAAATTTAACGAACAGCATTACCTTTATTTTTAATTTTGCGCTCCTATTTAATAATAAGCTACTACACAACTTAAGAATTGAGGGAGGCTAATAACCTCCCTTTTCTGATAGTTGAGTGTATTTAATTTTATTTATGAATGAGATGATTTCTCCTGCTTGGCTTTTTTGATTAATTCCATGTAGACATTAATCTCACTAATTTCTAAATCATGCTCAACTCTGGTTACTTTCCATCTCTCCTTTTTTAGGTAAACTTCTTCTCCTACTCTGGGAGTAAATTGGAGATCGTAGAACTTTTTGAGAAAATCTTTTTGATTTTCTTCCCATAATATTACTTTGACTACTTCTTTGTTCATTGCTTATGCCTATTTTTTTACTAGATGAAGGTAGGTATTTTGAGGACATACATAAGCCAAGTTTATCTTACTAATTCAATGCAATAGCGTAGTTAAAACCACAATTCTACATTGATATTTTAATGTGGCTTGATTGCGTTCGATAAAATTACAGCGCAATACCATAGTCTCAGAACTTTATTAATTGGCAGTTTTTGAAGCCTATCCTGTAGAATAACCCTGAATAGTTGATGCAGTATCTTCGTAACGCGATCGTCAGAACTTCGCCGGAACTAGCTATAAATCAAACATAAAACACATAGCACTTCAGGACTGGCACAGTCAAAAAATCAAGAATCTGGTGCGTCATTACTATTAAATTCAGCACCCACCTTTGCAGTAGTAATTAAATATAGTGCAAAAGCAGCATATCCATTAGGACAGGAAGTTTTGATAATAGCTAAATTAATCTGATAAGCTAAGTTCCATCGAATTTGAAGCGGACGTTGATTGCTACTTTCTTCAGAGAGATAAGTTGATTCTGCAATCGCTTTCTCTAAAATATCTTTTGTAGCGTATAAATCCTCTAAACATTCAAATTGTTCAAGCTCTACACCTAAAATCTTTGAAACAGTTTGAGTATCAGCCAGCAACCACGTCTCAAAATTTCTAATCGCTAAACCTCCTGCACTACGATTATTGATTGGTTGCTCGTTGACATCTAAATGATTGTCACAAATTTTATTCAAAGCACGCTCTAAATCCCGCTGCCGTTGAGATAAATTATCATCTGCATCAACCACAATGAGGATCATGTCTACCTCCTCTGGTTTCCAAGAGATAACTACCTGTGCTAAATATTTTGGATCTAAGACTGAATGTCCAGTTCTTCGTTTAAAACATTTACTTTCACTGCTTGATGGGTGTCTCTGTACAAAATTACAATCAGGTAATCCAGCAGTTTTAAGTTCTCGCCTAATTAAGGTATGAAGTGCTCCTTCATTATTTCTTTCAATAACCTTTCCACCGTCTTCTGGTTTTATATACGGAATACTTGCTCCCAGTTCTGCCTACCTAACTCTCCATCATAAGCTTCCAGTGCTTTCTGAAAACGCATAGAATCTGTGGGTAAAGTATGGACTTGAGTTTTACCTTCGTTATCTAGCTCAACGGCACGTACTTGGTGAGGTTCAATATAATTTAGTAGTACAGGAGAATGAGTTGTGATTAACACTTGAACAGGCTTACCAGTAATTCCTTCTGTCGAGATAATTTTTAATAGCTCTATCATTTTGTGCAGCAGCCAAGGATGAACTCCATTCTCTATTTCCTCAAAGCAAACGATACTTGGAGTGTTCTCTTGATAAAGTGCGGTTAGAAAAGCTAGGATTCTAAGTGTTCCATCTGAGATGTCATAAGCAGGAATATGATGTTCTGAATATCTATCAATTAATTCCAGTAAAAAGGTTTGATTGTCTCCACGGGGCAATACAATTCTTTTTATATTAGGAACGAGCCGCGTTAAACGCTCCTCTAATTCGTCAAAACTTTTACGATTAGCGTGCAAAATATCAACTAGAGCATAGGTAATTCCTTGTCCAGTCCTGCCCATACTACCAGTTGATGCGGTTTTACTAGACAGATCAACTGGGGCAAAATCATAAATACTAACTTTTATCTGCAAGCGGAGAATCTGAGTATTCATTAGAAACCAGAAATTCTCTTAGCTCAGTTGTATAGTTATTTGTTTGACTGCGAGTCTTTTCAATATTTCTTAAACAAACTTTTCGCTGAGGATAATCAAGATGAACTGATAGGTCTAAAAAGTTTTTAGCTTTTTCAAAATGAATGCTTTCCGTTGTAGTAAGGGTACTGACCTCAAACACAAAATAATCTAGCTTTCCATGCCAGAATTTAGATTCAATGCTTGGCTGGTTCTTGCTTACAGTCTTTAAAGACTCTGCAAAAAAGTCTATTATGTAATTACCACTTGTATTATCTAGAAGTCTTTGAAGGAAATTAGACAATACAGCCAAAGCTTCACAAATATTCGACTTTCCAGAACCATTAGGCCCAATAAATACGGTTAATGGTTCTAAAGCTACTTCAGTATTGAAGAGGCTTTTGTAGTGCTCAACTCTTAATTTAGATAACATCTGTTTGATAGTAAGCAGATTTATATATTGTATAACAGTCCTAAATGCTCGGTGAAAATTGAACCTCCTGATTCCATCTTTCACCCTCAATACACGATTCTATAAACTCAGCCTACAGAATCTTGTCTACTGAATCTGAACGGATCTATCCCCATGCCAATTAAGCCAAACTTATTAAATGAGATGAAATGGAAGTTGTGAGGGGAGTGAATGATAAGCCTGACTACGCTGAGATATTTAGGGTGTTTTTGGGGAGTGTAGAAAGGGTATGCAAACCTTAGAGACTGAAGTCCCCTGCTACCAAGTCTCAACTTCGATGAAGTCATGAGCATCTTAATCGCTCATATTTTGGTGCGATCGCTCTGAAAACCGTAAAAGGGCAATTGAGGATTTTAATCAAGCTCTCCTCATTTTCCAAAAATATGACACCAGATATGAAATGACCATTCTATGTGTTTTGCTGTGCGGCAAGCTGGACAGCTTTTATATCAACATTGACGTGTTGAGCAATCTGATCCGCACTCATCCCTGTTTTTAGTAACAAAGGCACGGTAAGTTTCAACATTTCAGCTTCCCGTTCTTCTCGACCTTCGGCTTTCGCTTCTTGATAAACCCTTGTTTGTTCCAAAGTCAGTCCTAGCATAGCTTCAACTTCCTCTCTACTCAACGAAGAAAACTTATAAACGGCGATTGTGGTGATGATGTCTAGTATTTCGTTTTTTGGCAGTGTGTCCGTTTCTTCTAATTTTACTCGCTCAATTAATTGCTTTGCTTGCTCCGCCATCACTTCATCTGATGCTAGAGTCAACTGCATCAAGTTGATACCTATTGGCTGCTGATTAGTCGCGCCTAACTCATCTAAATAGATTCGCTGCACTTGGTCGCTGTTGAGAAATATTCGATGAGTTTTTTGATCGCTTGGTTCCAGAGAGCGTGATGAAAAAATTACCACGCAGAACCAATCATCGTACTGAGAACGATTCCGGTTCAGGTACATCAGCGACTCGGTAAAGAACCGATGGTACAAAGCTTCATCCTTTTGGAATTGAACTTCAGCAAAAAAGATTACCCTGGATGTTGCATTCTCTGGAGGTAAAAACACACCATCCATGCGAAAAGCGGTTTCTTTGACTTCAACTGATTCAAATCGATAGTTTTGCCCTTGCAGAGGAGGATTATCAACCAGTTCAAAGAGTAACGCAGGAAAGCGCTTAAAAATTTGATAGTAAATGGAGTCTCGTTTCACTACTTCATCCTAAAATTCTCTTGTTATGCTTAGGCGGAGCCCATCGTAGACATCGCAGATTACAACCAAGCCCTAAAAATTAATCCTAACTTGGCTGAAGCATACCTTAATTGAGGTGTATAATTTCTTGCCAGATCGCAACTTCAACTTTTCGTTCGCTGATTTTGAGCGGGTAGGGTTTATCTTTATTTAAATAAGAGAGATTAAATCCTATAAACTATACGAAAAAGTAGCTATGGCAAGCGGTGAAGTATTTGATACCGAAAGAAAATCCCTATCTGTGCCAAGGGTAAACCTGCTAACCATGTTTCGGCTGGGTTTATTTCAAATGGGGTTGAGCATGATGTCCATTTTGACTCTGGGCGTACTCAACAGAGTCATGATTCAAGAAATAGCAATTCCGGCGACGCTGGTATCAGTAGTTTTAGCATTGCCTTTATTTGTTGCTCCTTCTCGTGTCTGGTTCGGGCAGATTTCCGATGCCAAGCCGTTATGGGGATACCACCGCACAGCTTATGTTTGGGTGGGCGCGGCAATATTTGCGATCGCAGCATTTTTAGCTATACAAGTAATATGGCAACTAAATCTTGCCGCTACTAGTGCAGGTGGTTGGACATGGACAACCCAAACAACCGGCTGGACAGCACTTTTAGCTTTGGTTTTCGCTATCTACGGTCTAGGAATTTCTGCTAGTGGTACTGCCTTTGCTGCTTTATTAGTGGATATATCTGAAGAAGATAACCGTTCCAAAGTAGTTGGTGTAGTTTGGTCGATGCTAATGGTGGGGATTATTGTTGGGGCAATCATCAGTGCCAGTTTGCTGAAACAGTTAACGCCAGAAGCAACCTTAGAAACTTTGCAGGCATCTATCACCAGGTTATTTACTATCGTCCCAGCAATTGTATTTGGTTTAGCGATCGCAGCTACATTAGGCGTAGAAAAAAAGTACTCCCAATACTCAACCCGTTCCACACTAGTGAACCGGGAAGATAGCATTACTCTAGGGAATGCTTGGAAAATATTGACAGCTAGCCCACAAACAGGTATATTTTTCACCTTTTTATTGGTGATGACTATCAGTCTGTTTATGCAAGACCCAATTTTGGAACCTTATGCGGGTCAAGTGTTTAAAATGCCGCTAGCGGAAAGTACCAAATTAAATGTTTTTTACGGAACTGGTCTACTGATTGCCTACGGGGTTACGGGTTTTTACATTGTCCCGCGTTTGGGTAAGCGTAGAACTGCACGTCTAGGCTGTATGTTAGTAGCATTCTGTGCGATCTTGCTGGGTATATCAGGATTCACAGCTAATCCAGCAGTTCTCAAACTAGCTTTGGTCTTATTTGGTTTAGCTACGGGTTTTTTAACAACGGCAGCAATTAGCTTAATGTTGGATCTCACCGCAGCAGAAGCCGCAGGTACGTTTATTGGGGCATGGGGATTAGCGCAGTCCATCTCTAGAGGAATAGCGGTAGTAATCGGAGGTACAGTCTTGGATATTGGACGCAAGCTGCTACCAAGCCTAGAGTTAGCTTATGGACTGGTATTTGTCCTAGAAGCCGTGGGAATGGTGCTGTCGATTTGGTTTCTGAGTCGGGTAAATATCACAGAATTTCAAACAAGTACAAAGCTTGCGATCGCTTCAGTTTTGGAAAGCGATTTAGATTAAACTGTATTGTGCATGGGGCATGGGGCAAATGACAAATGACAATTAACCAATGAATGATTTTTGGACAACAATTCTTGATTTTGCCCAAACTACTACTACCAGAGTGGGCAAGCAGTTAATGCAAGATTTTGGGCAGGTACAGGCTGACCAAAAAGCTGATGGGAGTTTGGTGACGCAAGCAGATAAATGGGCAGATCGGGAAATTCGTGATGCGATCGCTTCGACTTTCTCTGGTTACGGTATTTTGAGCGAAGAGAGCGATCAGTCATTTCCCGGTACTGAGTGGTGCTGGGTAATCGATCCTCTCGATGGTACAACCAACTTTACACGCGGCATTCCCATCTGGACAATTTCTCTGGGTTTACTGTATCGAGGCACGCCCATTTTTGGGTATGTTTACGCACCAATCTTAAATCAAGCTTTTCATGGTTTTTGGCCAGGTTCATCTGGTTTAGCAACACCAATAGGAGCATTTATCAACCTCCACCCCATCCACACCAGTGTAGATAGTCCCAGCAATAATCACTTTTTCAACCTTTGTTCTCGTAGTACCGCAGCTATCAAAAACGGCTTTCCTTGCAAAATTCGGATGTTGGGTGTGGCTAGTTATAACTTTTTAACGGTTGCAACTGGGGCTACTCTGGGTGGTATTGAGGCGACACCAAAAGTTTGGGACTTAGCCGGGGCTTGGGTGATTGTCCAAGCTGCTGGTGGAACGTGGTTATCGCTTAAATCAGAACCGTTTCCGTTGTCAGCAGGAGAAGATTATAGCGATCGCTCTTTTCCCACCCTTGTTGTCAGTCGTCCCGAATTAGTTCCAGTATTTCAACCTTTTCTCGAAGGCGTAAAAATTTAATTTGCCGCTTTCACTGCTGAAAACAGTGATTTTGTCAATCAGCATATTGAGTAGTAGCATATAAATAGAAAACTCAACAAAACCCTAGTTAAACAAAGAATTGAGTATAAATAAAGCTGGTAATAATCCTGATTTAAGAGCAAAACCAGTGTAGTTACTAATTTAAGTAGTGTAGTGGCTTTTATCACACTGGTTATTTTAGTATAAAAAATTTTATGTTATCTAATCTAGATTTAATTCAAGAGTTTGTGCAAAACTCTATCGATAAAAAAGAAGTTTTGTTGTCAAATCCTGCTTTGACAGCGCAAACAGTATATAAGACTAACCAACTGACAGCAAAAGGCGAAGGTGTGATTGCCACCGTCCAACTATCTAACACACTATCTGAATTCTCGATTTCTCCAAAATCATCCCAGTGGGAATTGATAAATCAGGTATTAGCAGAATATAGTTATCTCCTCAAAGGAGAAGTAGATAGTCGGGGTTTCTATCAGTATCAATTCTGCGAAGTTCCCAAAGGCTATGAGATGCATTGTACTAAATGTGTGCTTCTATGGCGAGCTTGGTGGAAATATCGCAAGTATACTTCAAGACTAGGAATTCCGTTGGAACTTCTGATTAGAAAACGAGATTCATGGTATCCAATTAGAGATTTAGTTATTAGTGACGGACTTCTTTATATCAAAACATTAGGAAGTGAGATAGCACTTGACTCAGGCGACTTGGTTACTTGGTTAAGCAAAGTTGATGTAACCAGAATTAAAGAAATACCTACTACAGAGACATAGACGTGGGTAGGGGCATACAGGTATCATCATAATTCGTAATTAATTTATAGACGCGGTTTCTAATCGCCCTTCTAACGTTAAATTAACTACAGTCGATTCATTATTTTGCAAAGATTTTTGAAAATAGTGTGAAGAAAAATGAAAGGAATTTGGCTCGAAAATAACCAGTTGCAATTACGCACGGATATTCCCATTCCTGAACCACCATCAGGAGAAGCTTTGGTGCGTGTCTTACGTGCGGGTATTTGTAACACTGACTTAGAACTACTCAGAGGCTACTATCCCTACACTGGTATTTTGGGACATGAATTTGTCGGTGTGGTTGAAAAGGGGCCAGAACACTTAGTTAACCAACGCGTAGTTGGAGAAATCAACGCTGCGTGTGGGCATTGTCGGTTTTGTCGTAGTGGACAACCAACTCACTGCGAAAATCGTACAGTTCTAGGTATTGTCAACCGGAATGGAGCCTTTGGTGAATATCTCTGTTTGCCGATAGATAACTTACATTTAGTACCTGATAATGTGCCAACAGAAGTAGCAACATTTACCGAACCTATCGCAGCAGCTTTGGAAATTCAACAGCAAGTACCATTGCGCCCAAACGATCGCGTGTTAGTGGTTGGAGATGGTAAATTAGGGCAGTTAGTAGCTCAGACACTAGCCCTAACTGGCTGTGAACTATTGGCTGTGGGGCGACATCAAGAAAAACTTGCCAACTTAGAGGCACGGGGGATTAAAACGGGTTTAGCGGATGCTGTCAAAGATGGATATTTCGATGTTTCAGTAGAATGTACTGGCAACCCAGCAGGATTTGCGATCGCCCGTCGCGCCCTCCGTCCCCGTGGTACGCTCGTACTTAAAAGTACTTATGCTGGCAACCTCAGCTTAGATATTTCTTCTATAGTAGTGGATGAAATTACCCTCATCGGCTCTCGTTGCGGCCCCTTTGCCCCAGCCCTCCAGTTACTAGCCACAGAGCAGGTTGACGTACAACCTCTGATTCATGCCACCTACCCCCTCATTGAAGGGCTTGCAGCTTTTGAACACGCGCAGAGTCGCGGTGTTTTAAAAATATTGCTGGAAATTGGTCAATAGTTATTGAACATTGGCAAACTCTTTCCCAATCCCCATCGCTCCTAATCCCCAGAGGGGGGCCCTCCCCAATCCTCAATCCCTAATACAAATAAGGATTCGTCTTCGGTTGATAGTCAGAACAATCGATCGCTTCTTCTGTATTAGCAATAGATGGGCGTACAGTGCATTTAAGACGGTAATTGTCGGTAAAAAATTGGCAACCTGTAC
This sequence comes from Nostoc sp., assembly GCF_036917455.1. GTDB lineage: Bacteria > Cyanobacteriota > Cyanobacteriia > Cyanobacteriales > Nostocaceae > Nostoc. Next base: position 71,611 of record NZ_JBALDK010000219.1, read on the forward strand.
AGGGAATTTGATGCATCAGCTTGGCTGTAGTCACACTATCTCGCGCCGCCATCAAGAGACTCAAAACAACGAGAATAGTTACAGTCCAAGCAACAACAAAGCAAATTGGGACTAAAAAAGGTTGAATCCCATGAAGAAGGAAAGATATCAGTTCTAACACAGTATGTCCTGATACAAATTAGGAATTAGAAGTATATTAACTCCTAATTCCTAATTCCTAACTCCTAACTTCTCAACTATAGAAGTATATTAAATGCCAGCATGACCCAGCGCTAAACCTGTTACCAACATTCCTAGAACAAGGAACGGTTGAGCGCTGGCTTGGTATTTAACGTCATTCTTCACAGGGTCGCGCAGAAAATACATATCCTGTAAAGTAATCTGGGGAATGATTAACAGTACTAGTATTGCTGCATACAAATTCTCATGGATGCTGACGAGATAAGCTGCGATAAATCCTTGAAAGACATCAATTGTGACTACACAGATCCATGCCGCAGTGGTGATGCCAAACATTACGGGTAGTGAATTTAATCCTAGCTGGCGATCGCCTTCTACACTCTTAAAATCATTGACAATGGCAATGCCCAATCCAGCCAAACTGTAGAACATTGTCAAAATTATAATTGTGGAATTGAGTTCGCCAAACAAAGCGTGTCCTGTAGACCAAGGTAGGGTGATATAGCTTGCACCCAAGGCGTAGCTACCTAGCCAGCCGTTTTGTTTGAGTTTCAGGGGAGGTGCAGAATAAATGTAGGCAATGAAAGAACCGATAATTGCGATCACTGTAATTGTCGGGAATTCATGACCAGACCACACATCTAACACAAATGCCAAACCATAGCCAGCAATAAGTAATACCCAAATTTGAATAATTACTTGGGGTAGGGGAATTGCCCCAGAGGGAATCGGGCGATAGGGTTCATTGATGGCATCGATTTCGCGATCGTAGTAATCATTGAGGATTTGGGTGTAACCTGTCATCAATGGCCCAGCCAGTAGCATACAGGTTAATACTTTCAACACGTTTTCCAGCGTCCAAGTATAGTTCCCCGAAGAAGCCGCACCACAGACTACACCCCAAATTAGGGGAATCCACGTAATCGGCTTCATTAACTGCAAACGAATTTTCCAAATTGAAGTTTCTCCAGCAGCTGCACCTTTCATCCCCAGCAACTGCCTAGTTTTCGCATTGCGATTGCTCGTTGCTATTGCTTGTTCGCTGGGATTAATTGCTACTGAGTCTATAGCCTCTGTTGGATTGGGGTCTGGGGTAATGGGAGTTGATTCTGACATAAGGCGTATTTTTTTTAGAGTAAGGAGTTAGGAGCAGAGGTGGAGATGCTCTTAACTCCTCACTCTTAACTCCTAACTTTGTTCCTAACTAACTTAAAACGAAATTATCAAATAATTATTCTGAAACTTTGCTCCAGCAACGGATCTACCACTTAAAGCCGAGGGTAGGGGAATATTGCGTCGCTGATCTCCTGCATCTATCGTGACTTCTGGCCCATATTGGGTGAGTTTGACTTGCTTTTTGTCAAAACCTGGCAAGAATAAGCGTACCTGACGATTGGGTATGTCTATTTCAATTGGTTTGGGAGCCTGTAGAGCTTGTGCTTCAAAGTTTGGTAGCGCGTCTATCAATGGTTTCCAGTCACCTACGGGCGAGTCGGGAATAACACTCACCGGTAGGGGGATAAATTCCTCTGACAGATTGACGTTTGTCTCAGGAGACACAAGCAAAACACCACCAACAGTTAAACCAATTTGTTGAGCGCTACCCCACAAATAACGAGCATTTGCTACCTCAATGGGATCTCCTGTGGTCACTAAGAAAGCAGCAAGACGCTTGGGATCGGCAAGAGCCGCTCTCCCTTTTTCCAAGAGATTATTGACTTGGTTAGTGGGCGCTGCAAAATTATCTGCTGTCCAGTTGATATTGAAAAAGCTGCTAATTAGCGGTTGAATTAAGGGCGATTCAGTAATCGTCCTCCCCAAATCAGAGTTGACAAACAATTGCCGAAATCGCCGGACATACCAACTGAGAGATTCTGGTAAACCCAACATTCGCAACGTTAAAGAGTCACCCGTGCCATCGTAGACGATCGCATCATATTTGCCACTGGCATCATATTCGCGGATAGCATTTAGGGCTAGGGCAGTGTCCATACCTGGTAAGACTACCAGTTCTTGACCAAAAACGTCTTTAAATATGGGCGTGCGAAGATATTGAGCCTCAAGTTTCTTTACTTCGTCCCAGTTGCGCTCAAGCAGTAAAGATGATTTAAACTGAACTACCTGTAATTTGGGAGCGATTTCTTGGGGATCGGCAGCAATAGAAGTATCCAACAGGATTGATAATGTTGGTTCTGCTTGTCCTGCCAGAAGTACGCGCTTGCCTTGACTTGCCAATAATTTGGCGGCGGCGATCGCAATTTTGGTACGAGCGGTGCCGCCTTTGCCCAAAAATGTCAATATTAGAGCCATTACTTGATTCCTATTTTCACCGCCGGTCTTTTCAATTCCAACTTAGCACTCAATAAAGATTCTCAACCTGGGCTGGAAATTTCAGATGCCAAGAAAAACCCGCTTCTGAGTTCTTTCCAACTACACAGGTTTGATTTCATCTTCAAAAAACCAAGTGGAAGTACTGTCTTCAAACAGCACGACGACACCGATTCCAGCACCATCGGTAACTTTGTAGCCTTGGATGATACCCACTTGCCCTAGTTTTTTTACAACAGGGGCAGAAACGCGATCGCGCAAGCGAAAGACTTTAACCTTTTGTCCGATTTCCATGCCTAATTACAATCCAACAAACCTTCGTCTCAGTGTAGCGGAATCCGTGACTCTGCTATCACAAATTCAGGGGATGGTTGCAAGAGTTAGAACTAGGATTAGGTATTTGGCAAAGTACTTATCAGCAGACGACAGGTTTGTAGTTGTGTTGGTATAATGCAGAGGCTTGGGTGCCGAGGCTAGCTGAACAAGAAGGGCAACAGGCTGAACGATTGGCAAAGTATTGGCGATCGCAAGGAATTGATCCAAAAAAGTTGAGTTAAGCAAAAATTTGCATCCCTAACAAGGAAAGCTGCCTTGTGAACATAAATTATATTTTTAGTAAAAATAAACTTGACAATGGCCGATTAATTGTATGATCGCCAAGATAATTTGAATCCGATTCTCTAGTGATGATATAGCAATCCGATTTGATTTTTGAAAAAATCTAAGTATATGTAGGGCGTGTTACGGCTTCCGTAACGCACCAGAAGCTTAGAATGGTGCCGTACTCTCCGTGCTAACACAACGCCAGTGACGCTACGCACAGCTACCGCTACGCCCTTTCGCTCAAGTCGGGAAACCCTTTCGGCAGTTCCTTCTGGGGGAACCCCCAAGATCGGACTTCCTTACCATGCGACTGGCTCACCTACGTATCTTTTCAAAAACAAAATATGAGTTTTATAGATCCTAAAAGCACTAAAGGAATTTCCAACAAATAAATTATCCATATAAGCATCTCTTGCCCGCCGACAGCCAAAAACGGGTGAGATAACCTACTTCACAAGAAGTAGTTATTTTTTATTTTAAAGTCTCTATAAAGGGAACTTTCATAAATATAATAGGCTTCATTGAAAGTAATTAGGTTAATGAGTAGTAAGCGAGGAAGTAAAAATTGTTTCCGACAATGCGGAGAGTTGTACGTAAGGTAGGGAGATGGAGGCGCATCTTACCCATAGATGAACAGTTGTGGGTGAAGTTCGACTTACTGAGAACTCTAGTACGCCGAGATTTAGAAGCGCGTTACAAGGGTTCTGTTTTGGGCAACTTGTGGCCTTTGCTAAATCAGCTATCACAGTTACTGATTTACACTTATGTATTTTCCACTGTGCTAAAGGTGAAACTTACTACTCTTAAGGGTTTACCAGCAAATGATTTCACCTTTGGTTTGTGGTTATTTGCAGGGTTACTTCCTTGGCTTGCTTTTACAGGTGGTCTAATGCAGTCTGCTGGTTCAGTGCTAGGACAACCGAATTTAGTCAAGAAGGTGGTCTTTCCTCTAGCTTTGTTACCCCTAGTGCCAGTATTGTCAACATTAATTGAGAGTTCCTTTGGTTTAATGGCATTGATTTTTTTCGTGGCGGTCAATGCTCATACTTTACATACTACCTTGGCGCTATTACCCTTGATCTGGCTAACGCAGTTATTGCTAACAGCAGGGTTGGGCTATTTAGCCGCAGGACTAACGGTGTTTTTGCGAGATATACCCCAGACTTTAGGAGTGATTTTAAATATTTGGTTTTATGCGACACCCCTTGTCTATCCAGCATCAGCAATTCCAGAGCAATGGCGGAATTTGGTATTCTGGTTAAATCCAATGGCAGCGATCGCAGAAGTCTATCGCGATATAGTTTTAAATGGTGAGGTGAAGCATTGGGGTGAATGGGGAGTTGCTTGTGTAGTAGCAACAATTATATTTTGTTGCGGTTTCTTAGTTTATAAGCGTTTGCGTCCAGCATTTGCCGATGTGTTATAGCACAGTTCTACTAGTAAATAACTCCATTAATCAGTCTAATGGTAATAAGAATATTAGGTTTGAAATATAAATTATGTATACATCAACAAGGCATATAATGCTTGATAGCTTAAGTTAATAATTTATAGTTGATAAAGGTTATGCAGTTATTGAATGTTCTGGTAGTAAGTATATAGTGGTATGGGTGAGGAGATTGCAATTTCACTGAAAAATGTTTCAAAATGCTACAAACAGTATGCCCGTCCGGTAGATCGACTTAAGGAAATTTTGCTACCTGGTAAAAGCCATGCAGAAGAATTTTGGGCCTTACAAGATATTAGTTTGGAAATTCCTCAAGGCGAGACTTTGGGAATTATTGGTCAAAACGGATCTGGCAAAAGTACTGTACTGCAAATTATTGCAGGAACGTTAACACCAACCACAGGTGAAATATATGTTAATGGGCGGGTTTCAGCTTTACTAGAACTAGGTAGCGGGTTTAATCCTGAATTTACTGGTAGACAAAATGTATTTTTTAATGGGCAAATTTTAGGATTAAGCAGAGCAGAAATAGAATCAAAGTTTGACAAAATTGCTTCCTTTGCTGAAATTGGCGATTTCATGGAGCAGCCAGTCAAAACATACTCTAGTGGTATGTTTGTTCGTTTAGCATTTTCTGTAGCAATTAATGTTAACCCAGAAGTTTTGATTGTAGATGAATCTTTAGCAGTAGGGGATGGTATCTTCGTCCATCGTTGTATGGCAAAAATTAGAGATTTTCAAGATGCCGGAGGAACAATATTATTTGTATCTCATGATATAGGATCTATTTCACGCCTTTGCTCTAAAGCTATGTGGATTAATCAAGGGATTATTGTAGACACTGGACAACCTGCTGAAGTATGTAAACATTATCAAGCATGGGTGCATGAAGAAGTAAATAAAAGAACTAGTATAAGTTTTGATTTAAATAATAATGAGAATATTACTGCAAAGCAAGAAGAAATTGATTTGGCTAAAATCACCATTAAAGAATTAAATCCTTTTACGACAAAGCCATATATAGCTTTTTCTGGATTTGAAAGATTTGGTACAGGGCGTGCAGAGATTGAGCATATCTCTGTGTTAGATAGTGAGGCTCAACCTATTAAGTTGGTTTATCCTGGAGATGTATTAAAAATTAGAATCACTACATTCAGACACGACAAAGTTAGAAAACCTAATGTTGGTATAGCACTACTGGATAGATTGAGGACTGTTTTATCAGGATGGAGTACGGAACTCTTAGATAAAAATTTTGCTAGCTATTGGCTATCTAAATCAGAAATAGGAAGAGCAACAGTTGACTTTGAGTTTATTTGGCCCCACTTGGCTGGTGGAAATTATGCATTAGATATCGCATTTGGAGATGGAACACACGAAAATTTAGAAATGCTGGACTGGATTCAAAATGCCATAGTTATACAAGCAGCAGTGAATGATTTGGTAGAAGGAGTCTTTCAAGTATCTGGCAGGAAGATAAGACTCCATGAGGAATCACTATGTACAAAATAATTAAAAATTATTTTAAATCTAAGCTCGAAAGCTGGATTAAATTGTATTTTGAGATTTACCTTAAGCAATCTCTAACGCAAGGATATTTCGATCAGCGCATCAAAGATGTAAGTTTAAAACAATACTTAGTTTTTGGAGAACCTCAAAGACTAAAATTGTCACAAACATGCATTGTAAATAATGCATTATTTAACTTATCTTCTGGAAATATAGTAATAGGAGAATATGTTTTTTTTGGACATAATGTTAGTGTAATAACTGGAACTCACGACTATAAAAATTTTGGGCTAGAGAGAATGAACAATTTTCCAACTGAAGGAAATGATATTGTAGTTGAAGAAGGAGCTTGGATAGCGAGCAATGCCACAATAATTGGCCCTTGTAAAATTGGTAAGAACTCTGTAGTAGCAGCAGGCGCTGTTGTGAAATGTGATGTTCCTAGTTATCATATCGTAGCCGGAATTCCAGCAAAAATAGTCAAAGAAATAATCTCTTGAGCAGTGAAAATTTTATATATTCATTTCAAAAATATAAATAAATGATGATTGAATCAAATAATCCTGAAATTAATGTTGATGAATTTATGGATAAAATTCGTGAAGAGGTAGTTAAACGTCAAATACCCTCTCAACAAATAAATTTACCATCTAATCTCGACACATCAAAACTGAAGTTAAGTATTAGTTATATTGAAACTTTTCTTAAAAATGCAGAATCTCGTTCAAATTTACGTACCAAGTGGCCAGATAAACTTAATTTATTTCCTTTTAATTTAAGTACTAAGTTACAAAAATTTATTCTAAAACTCATCAATTTTTTATTTAAAGATCAACGAGAGGTCAATTTCAACATAATTAATTCTTTAAAAGAGTCTGTAGCACTTAATCACCAACTAATAGAGCAAATTGCAACTTTAAAAGCGCAAGTAGATAGTCGCATCCAAGGGTTGGATGAACGCCTAGTTAATGTGGATACTAGCATCCAAGGGTTTGATGAGCGCCTAGTTAATGTGGATACTAGCATCCAAGGGTTTGATGAGCGCCTAGTTAATGTGGATACTAGCATCCAAGGGTTTGATGAGCGCCTAGTTAATATGGATACTAGCATCCAAGGGTTGGATGAGCGCCTAGTTAGAGTGGATACTAGCATCCAAGGGTTGGATGAGCGCCTAGTTAATGTGGATACTAGCATCCAAGGAATAGAAGATAGCTTAAATGCTATTGATACTTTAATTAGTAGCTGGCTAACTGGTCTTCAAGAAGGTTTAGATACCGTAAAGATACAAGTACAGTACCTAGATGAACATCTAAGTACTGTGGATGCTCGTGTGGGAAGACTAAATGAGCATTTAATTACAACAGATAATCGTATAATTACAGCAAATACTCGTATTCAAGAAATAAATGAGCGTTACATCAAAAATGTTAGTTATCTCAAACACGATCTAATTCAACAGAAGCATTTAATAACAGTATTTTTGGAAGAGGCAAGAAAACGTTTACCAGAATCTTTTAGTCAAGAACAATTGCAAACCTTAGTTAATGAAAATACACATTCTTTTGATGCTTTTTATGTTGCTTTTGAGGATCAATTTCGAGGTAGCCGTGAAGACATTTTAAATAGATTAAAAGTTTATTTGCCATTAATTGCAGAAGCAAATACTGGTAAGCCAGAATCGCCTATTTTAGATATGGGCTGTGGGCGAGGTGAGTGGCTAGAGTTACTGCAAGAGACAGGGTATACAGCTAGAGGTTTGGACATCAACAGAGTAATGATAGAGCAGTGTAAAGCTAGAGGACTTGAAGTGATAGAAAAAGATGCCCTCTCTTTTTTACAATCTTTGCCTGATTCTAGTTTAGGCGCTGTGACAGGCTTTCATATTATTGAACATCTACCATTTGAATACCTACTAAAGTTGTTTGGTGAAGCGGCAAGAGTTCTACAAACAGGAGGTTTGGTTATTTTTGAAACGCCTAATCCACAAAATGTATTAGTGGGTAGCTGTAGTTTTTATTATGACCTAACTCATCGTAACCCTCTGCCACCTGTAACTATAGAGTACATAGCTCAATTTTATGGTTTTTCTCGTGTAGAGATATTAAAACTTCACGCTTCAGAGCAGAACATAATTGCAGATAATTCAGAATTAGCACAACGATTTAACGAATATTTTTATGGTTCTATGGACTATGCAGTTATAGGATTTAAATCATGAAAATCTTAGTGGTTACAACTCAAGTTCCCTTTGTGCGAGGTGGTGCTGAAATACTAGCAGATGGCTTAGTTCAAGCTCTATACACTGCTGGTTATGAAGCTGAGATAGTTGCAGTTCCTTTCAAATGGTATCCTCCAGAGCGAATTTTAGATAATATGTTGGCTTGTCGCTTACTGGATATATCAGAATCTTGTGGACAAACGGTGGATAGAGTTATAGGACTAAAATTTCCTGCATATTTAATTCCACATTCTAATAAAGTAATGTGGCTATTACATCAGCATCGCACAGCTTATGATTTATGGCATACAAATTATTGTGATTTAATGCATTTTTCCAACGGTGTGCAAATTCGTGAAGCAATTATCAATGCTGATAATCAAGCACTGAAAGAGTATAATTCTATTTATACTATTGCTGAAAATGTTTCTCAAAGATTAAAGAGATTTAATCAAGTAGATTCTATCCCGCTTTATCACCCTCCTCAAAATTCAGAGCTTTTTTATTGTGAAGATATAAACGATTATTTCTTTTTTCCCAGTAGGCTTGCAACTATGAAACGACAGGAACTTGTAATCAAAGCCCTTGCAGAAACGAAGAATCCTGTAAAGGTATTGTTTGCAGGCAAACCAGATACATTAAGTTATGGTGAACACTTAAAGGATTTAGCTAAAAAATTACATATTGCCAAGAGAGTATTTTTTCTAGGTCAAATTAGTGAAGAAGAAAAAATTAAAACCTATGCAAAAAGTCTAGGAGTTATTTATCCCCCTTTTGATGAAGACTATGGTTATGTCACCCTGGAAGCAATGCTAGCGTCTAAAGCCGTTATTACTTGTACAGATTCAGGAGGCTCCCTAGAATTTATCCGCCACGAAGAAACGGGTTTATTTACTGAACCTACTTCTATATCTCTTGCCGCAGCTATGGATCAATTATGGGAAAATCGCTCTTGGGCACAATCTCTTGGTAAGGCAGGAAGAGATTATTATGATAGTTTCAACATTTCATGGTCTACAGTTGTTCAAAAGCTAGTTTCATGAAAATTAACTGGTTTTCCCCACTACCGCCTGCAAAGTCGGGCATTGCTGAGTATACATCTCGATTAATTCCTACTCTGCAAAAATATGCTGAAATTGTGCTGTGGACAGATCAACAGCACTGGAGTTCATCTTTAGAGAAGTACGCCATAGTGCGTCATTACGATCTGGCTAATACTCCTTGGGTTGAAATTAACCAAGCGGATTTAAATGTATATCACATAGGCAATAATTCAGACTTTCACTTTGCAATATGGCAGATTAGTTGCCAATGCCCAGGTTTAGTTGTTTTACATGATATTAGACTACAGCACTTTTTTACTGGTATTTATCTAGAACACAGACAAAAGTCTAATATAGATGCTTATTTATTTCAGATGAAAAAATACTACGGAATTCAGGGTGAGCAAGCTACTGAAAAATTCTTGAGTGGTTATATTTCAACTGAGTATATGGCTGAATTCTATCCGCTAACATTTTTAGCTTTAGAGAATGCAGTAGGAGTTGTCACACATACAAAAGCAGATTTCCAAACTATTAAACAAGAGAAGCGATGGTTTGTCGGTTATGCACCACTACCGTACATAAGTGAATGGCAAGCAAATTCACAAAGTAAAAACAATAAAGCACCCTATCACTTAGTCGTATTTGGCTATATTGGTGCCAATCGTGGCTTAGATTTTTTATTAAATGCACTATCTAGTCTCCCTGAAAAAAACCAGTTTTTCTTAGATATATATGGGCAAGTTTGGAATAAAAGTTATATTGAGCAACAAATTAAACTATTAGGACTTAGTAAACTCGTAAAACTACATGATTTTGTTGCGGATGCTGAGTTAGACTTGGCGCTAGCAAATGCTAATTTAGCTATTAATCTACGCTACCCGACTATGGGAGAAGCATCACTGAGTCAACTTCGGATTTGGAGTCATGCACTTCCCAGTCTAGTTACACGGGTTGGCTGGTATGCAGAACAATCGGAAGAAACTGTTGCATTTGTGCGTCAAAATCATGAAATTGAGGATATCCAGCAACACCTAAAAAGTTTTTTGGCGAATCCAGAATACTTTATAAAAATGGGAAAAAATGGTCAGGAAATTTTACACAAGCAACATAACCCAGAAATTTATGCTCAGGCAATTATGAGCTTTGGACAAAATATTCAAAGGTTTAGACGTAGTGTAGTAGCGTATGATTTGATAGAAAAGATAGGAGAAGAACTAAGTAATTGGGTGGATTGTAAAACACTAGATATGCAGATAAAAAAAGTTGCTGAAGCTATATACTTTATTAGTAATTAGTTCAGCACTGAACTATCATATCAATTAGATTGGTAAGGATATTAGAACTAAAATCAGCTTTAGTGAATAATTATTTTAGCTGTTGACATTTAGGTTAAAAAGCCCAATTTGCCGTATAAAGAGGCTTGTTTTGAAGCCTATGTTGAAACAGTTGAAACACAGTAAGTTGTTTTGCCTAATTTCTGCATTGTCACTCATGCTCTACTAAAATTATTCTTTTAATTGGAGTGGAGATATCTCATAGTTATGAAACTTATTTTGTGATTCGAATGGCATAAAACAGCTAAATTTGTGCATTAGATAAACAGCCTAAAGCTTTGAGAAAACTTAAGTTAACCTTATTAAAATTTGTACTATTTTTATCGTATAGTATTAATTTAACTAATTGCTATCCTAGTTTAATACTTAGCTTTCTCAAAGGTTATTACTGTGACCAAAAAAGTCTTTATAATAGGTTTAACTGGACAAGACTGTTACTACCTTGCCGAACTCCTTGTATCAAAAGGGTACTAAGTTTTAAGTTGCGAATAATTTTAGGAAAATTAATCAATTAATCCCATTTGGCTATAAAAGTAAATAAATATGAATGAACCATTTTTAGAACCAATATTACGATACCTCCGCCTTAAAAGAGTAATATGCCACATTCCTAAAAATTCTGTTGTTTTGGATGTAGGCTGTGGCAGTTCGGCAACTTTTCTCAAAAGTATTTCCCCTCACATTAAGCAGGGATTTGGTGTTGATTTTAAAGTAAAAGATTTCCACTCAGGCAATATATTGACTAAGCAGCTAATGCTTGAAAATGATTTGCCATTTAAGGATGAAAGCTTTGATGTTGTAACTATGTTGGCAGTTTTAGAACATATAGAACATGAAAACGAAATTTTAAAAGAGATTTATAGAGTTCTCGTTCCTCAAGGTAAACTGATACTGACAGTTCCATCGGTTTGGTCACAGTCGATACTAGAATTTTTAGCTTACAGATTAAAAATAGTGAGTGAAGCAGAAATTCGAGATCACAAAAGATATTATAAGCGTGAACATCTCAAAAAAAAATTGGTAAATGGGGCTGGATTTCAGGGATTTTATCACCAATATTTTCAGTTTTGGATGAACAATTTTTGTATAGTCACTAAGAGGAGTTAATTATTATATGAGGCTATCGGTTGTTATTCCTTGTTACAACGAATTAGGAACTATCAGCAAAGTTGTAGAGGCTGTCAAAGCATCACCTGTAAAAAATTGTGAAATTATTATAGTGGATGATTGTTCAATAGACGGAACGAGAGAATTACTTAAATCTCACATAGAGTCCCAGGTAGATAAAGTAATTTACCACCACAAAAACAAAGGGAAAGGTGCAGCTTTAAGAACTGGCTTTGCTGGAGCTACTGGAGATATTGTCATCGTTCAAGACGCAGATTTGGAGTACGATCCACGAGAATATCTCTTAATGATTCAACCTATTTTAGATGGTAAAGCTGATGTAGTTTTTGGTTCACGTTTTCAGGGTGGTAGACCGCACAGAGTAGTCTACTATTGGCACATGATAGGCAATATTTTTTTAACTATGTTATCTAATATGTTCACTAATATTAACCTAACAGACATGGAAACCTGTTACAAGGCTTTTAGACGGGAAGTTATTCAATATATCACAATAGAAGAAAATCGATTTGGATTTGAACCCGAAATTACTGCTAAAGTTGCAAGATTGGAATGTCGTATTTATGAAGTTGGCATATCTTATTATGGTCGAACTTATAAAGAAGGTAAAAAGATCAGTTGGAAAGATGGATTTAGAGCTATTTACTGTATTTTAAAATACAATTTGTTTAAATCAAATTATGCTGATAAGATATATAAGAAATAATTTCATTTAACTTGTAATCTAGGTAAAAATCTTTTCTTCTGGTTGGTTCATTAAAATCATATATCTTAATAAATCAGATTTTTGGGTAGATAAAAACAATGAATAAAAAGTTATTTTTAACTAAAACTATTAATTATCTTAGCAACAATAATAAAAATATAAAAATAGTTTATATTCCTGCACTCTATACTATTGTTTGTCTTTTAGGAATTTTTATAGCATTTTACCCAACAATCCTCAGTAGATTTGCTTTGATGCAAAGCGATCCTGGGGATACTAGGCTAAACAATTATTTTTTAGAGCATTCTTTTCAATTATTGATAAATAAAGAGTATGTAGGTGATTTATGGTCGCCAGCTTTTTTCTATCCTTACGAAAATGTTCTGGCCTTCTCAGAAAATTTATTTGGTTCTGCTCCTATATATTGGTTATTTAGATTATTTGTATCAGCAGATTTGGCATTTCAAATATGGATGATTGCTGTTTCTATTCTTGGTTTTGCTAGCTTTGTATTTTTAATGCGGAGATATCAAGTAAGCCATTTATTGAGCGCTTTCGGAGCTTTACTGTTTGCCTTCAGTATGCCTAGAATTAATCAAATTGGACATCAGCAGTTACTGCCACAATTTTTTACACCTCTTGCTTTTTTTATAGGCTGGGAATTTTTCCTGCAACCAACTAGAAAAAAGATAACATTGTTTTTGCTGCTAACTTATCTACAAGTACTTGCCGGAATTTATTTGGGTTGGTTTTTACTATTTAGTTTACCTATATTTTTTGCTATAGCTTACAAATTAGCTCCACCATCAATCCGCTCTAATCTTTTATCATACTGTCGAGTCGATTATAAAGCAATTATTACAATTACTTTAGTATGGGCAGCAACAATGTTTCTGACCCTACTTCCATATTTGGAGGCAAAGTCAGTTTTAGGAAAAAGACCATACTCTGAAGTAGACACAATGCTTCCCAGAATTTCCTCTTGGTTTGCTGTTGATTCTGGTAGTCTTTGGGCACCTTTACTTTCGTCGGTTTCTAAAAGCTTACCGATGCCAGTAGAACATCGGATGTTTGCTGGGGTCATAATTTTGTTCTTAATAGGAGTCTCTGTATATACACTATTTAATTCCCAAAACATATTAACTCTTGAAAGAGCATTAGTTGCTAAAGTATGCTTTTTTGTCTTTATTACTCTGTTTATTTTGTCATTGCGTCTCCCTTTTGGGATATCACTTTGGAGAATAATTTATGAAGTTGTACCTGGAGCCTCTGTAATCAGAGCAGTTACTAGAATATGGTTAATTGCATATTTTTATTTATTAATTGCGGGGATATTATGTTTTGATTCATTATTACAATCAACAGTATTTATCAATCGCTCTATTTTAAAGTTAGTGATAGTAAGTATATGTTGCTTAATAGGTATATCAGAACAATTTATATTCAATTTACCTAACTACGAAAAAGCTCCATTGCTGAAAGAGACTACAGAAATTAGCAGTTTAATGAAACAAGGCTGTAGTGTTGCATATTTATCTTTGAACCTTGAAAAGCCTTTTTTTACCGATCAGTTAACAGCGATGTGGGCTGGAATTGAAGCAAACATTCCAGTTGTAAACGGTTATTCTTCTGCTCCTCCACCTAACTATGGTGATATGGGAGAACCCTTAAAGATATCTCAAGTGCTTAACTGGTTAAGTTTTTTTAGTAAAGATATTTCTGGTAACTTATGCGTTATATCCCAAAAATCAAAATCACTAGAAAAAAAAGATAATTTTTTTGCTCCATTAGCACTTCAAAAAAACGCAATTTTATCAAGTAATTTTATTTTTTACGCAATTAAATTGCCAATCGAAAAAATATTTCGACAAGAAATAACCCTTTTTGAATATCCAAAAATAATGAGAATTAATTTGCCAGTAAAAATACCAATTGTAGTAAAAAATACGAGTAATTTTTTATGGTCAATTAAAGGAGATAAACCAACTAATCTTTCTTATAAATGGATAGGAATAGACTCTCAAGGTAAGCTAACTAATATCGAAGGAAATCGAACTCAATTACCTTTTGATATAGCTCCTGGAGAGTCGGCGGCAATTAATGCAGTCATTAAACCACCTGCTTTACCAGGAAAATATACTCTCATTTTAACAATGGTGCAGGAAACGGTTGCTTGGTTCAGCGATAAGCAATCTCCATACCCTAAAATTGATGTAACTGTTACATCAAATTCTTAATTGTTTATTTAGCTAAATGAGTGTGAGGAAAATGGCATGAGCCTACAAGAATTTGCTTTACTGCTAATGTCTGTTGCTACAAGTGTGGAGGGGGCAATTTTTCTTAAAATTGGGGGCACTCAAATTGGGGAAAGTCAATTCAGCCAATGCATTGAGCAATATTATCAGTATTGCTACCACACCAGAGTTATTAACTGGATTAACTTGTGATGCTTTAGGCGCTATTGCATACATCCTGCTTCTTACCAAAGTCAATTTAAGTGTTGCTGCTCCGTCTATTTCCTTAGTTTATGTTTTTTCAGTTCTGTTAGGTTACTTCATTTTCAGGGAAGCAATTTCTTTAAGCCGTCTTGTCGGTTTGAGTTTTATCGTGGGTGGAGTTATTTTAGTACTTTGGCAAAAATAAAAAAGAGACTATTTCAATCTTTAGCTTTGTTTTGCTGTTTAAATTTACCTTTCAAAACTGATTTATCAGATTTTATAAACTTAGGTAGAATTAATTAGCCCCGAATCTTAATGGTTAGCTTTTTCAAATGCCTCTTTCTTATATATTATACTAAAGTTACTCACAAAAATATCAAAACACCCATCAATACATACAGTAGATAAGACTTGATTCTATAATTTTGTGACTTTTAAGTAATTTGAGTATTTTATACTTTACTTTAAAACAAAGTTTTGGAGTTTAACTATTAGTTTGACATCACAAGTACTGAAGAACCTATTAAATTTTATGTTTTTAACAGTAGGATTACAACTGTGACTAAAAAAGCTCTCATTACTGGCTTAACTGGACAAGATGGCTCTTATCTTGCTGAACTACTACTAACCAAAGACTATCAAGTCTTCGGCTTAGTCCGCCGCTCAAGTTCCAGTAATCTTGACCGCATCAATCACCTTTCTGGCGATATCCACATCCTTTCTGGTGATCTTTTAGATCAATCTTCTTTAATGGATGTGATTGCCGAAGCTCAACCCGACGAAATTTATAATCTTGCCTCTCAAAGCTACGTTCCTCTGTCTTGGACACAACCTGCTCTTACTGCTGAATATACAGCTCTAGGTGTCTCTCGCCTCTTAGAATCTATTCGTCGTTGTAAACCGGATGCGAGATTCTATCAAGCCTCAAGTAGTGAAGTCTTCGGTCAACCTGACGAATCACCCCAAACTGAACGCACCGCCTTTCGTCCACGCAACCCTTACGGTGTTGCCAAAGCTTACGCTCATTGGATGACTATCAACTATCGGGAAAAATACAACCTTTATAACTGCTGTGGTATTACTTATACTCACGAATCACCTCGACGTGGGACAGAATTTGTATTTCGCAAAATCACGCACGCGGCTGCCCAAGTTAAACTGGGTTTGGCAAATGAACTGAAATTAGGCAACCTAGATGCCTCTCGTGACTGGTGCTACGCCAAGGATGCTGTTTACGCTATGTGGCTGATGTTGCAGCAAGAACAACCTGATGACTATATCATGGCCAGTGGTGAAACTCACTCTGTCAGAGAACTCGTTGAGTGTGCTTTTAACTGCGTTGGTCTAAACTGGAAAGATTATGTCTCAGTTGACCCTGCTTTTTATCGTCCTGATGAACCAGTGCAGTTAGTTGGTTCCATTAATAAAATTAAGACGGAGTTAGGTTGGCAACCTCAGCATTCTTTTGAGCAATTGGTCGAGTTAATGGTTGATTATGATCTAAAAAAATTGAGCAGAGGCGGAGCTTAAATATTCTGATGCTAAAAGTTGTAGTTGATGCCACCCCAGTGGATTCAAAACCCAGTGGGGTTGGCTTTTATATTGCTAATTTAATCTGCGCCCTTGATGTATTACAAAAAGAGGAAAATTTTGACTTAGGAGTACTCTATCAACCAGGGTTAAAAAATTGGCTTCGGGGTGACTTCATTTTTCCTGAATCCTTTAAACATTCTTCTCAACAGTATCTCTTGCCTTTACCTGTAAGAATTTCAGATTTATTATTAGCTTTAGCATTTAAACCTACTTTATCTTACTTTGAAAAATATTTTGGTTCTCCAGATATATTACATGGTACAAATTACTCAGTTTATCCCTGTCAAAATAGTTTAAAGGTAATGAATATATATGATCTGACTTTTATTAAATATCCTAACTATATAGATTCCGTCGTAAAAACATATACAGAAAGGGTAAAGCGATGTTTACAGTGGACAGATTTAGTTTTGACAATTTCAGAAAGCTCTAAAAAAGATATTATTGAATATTTGGAAGTAGACCCCGATCAAGTATATGTCACACCTTTAGCTAGTCGCTACTATTCTAATTACTTGTCTGAGGAAATTGCCCAAGGGTTAGAAAAGCAAGCTAATTATGATTTTTCCAAGCCATATCTACTTTTTGTCAGCACAATAGAGCCAAGAAAAAATATTAATAATATAATTACAGCCTTTAATTTTTTAAAAGAAAAGTACAAAATTGAACATCAATTAATATTGATTGGTAAGAAAGGATGGAATTACGAACCGATATTTACGGCTATTGAAAATTCACCTTGGTCAAACCAAATTTATCATCTTAATTACCTATCTAATGAATTAGTAGCATTGTTTTACTCAAGAGCCGATGTTTTTGTCTATCCTTCTCACTATGAAGGGTTTGGTTTGCCTGTATTGGAAGCAATGACGTTGGGTACTCCTGTAGTCACTTCTAATAGTTCATCAATACCAGAGGTTACAGGAGATGCAGCTATACTAATTGATCCTAATGACCCTATACAACTAGCTGAGGCTATCTTGAAAGTAATTAGTGATTCTCAGTTACGACAAAATTTAATTGAGAAAGGTAAAACTAGAGCAAAATTATTTTCTTGGGAAAGAACAGCAAAGGAAACTTTAAAGGCTTATAGAAGTATTCTTTAATGAAGATGGTAGATAATAAGTCATCAAATGAATTAATCATAAATTTATCGATTATTTTTTCTCGACCAACTGGCATAAGTAACTATGCCAAAAATATTTTTCCTTATTTAAAAACTCTTAATCCTACTTTATTAACTTCCGAAAGATACCCCGAATTTAACTGTTACCCAGTTCCAGATAATCTGACTCCTGCTCAAGGTACAAAAGGTCATATTCGCCGCCTGTTTTGGACGCAATTTCAATTACCGCAAATCTATAAAAATCTTAAATCTAACCTTTTCTTTTCCCCACTTCCAGAAGCACCTCTGTATAGCAACTGTCGTTTTGTGGTGATGGTTCACGATTTTATCCCGTTGCGCTTTCCCAAACGCTTCTCACCTTTGACACCATATCATCGCTATTACATTCCCCAAGTCATCACCCAAGCCGAGCACGTTATCTGCAATTCCCAGTCCACTGCTAATGAGATCACGGATTTTTTTCACATTCCGGCTAGCAAAATTACTCCCATCCTGCTAGCTTACGATCGCACTCACTTCCATCATCTCAACCTCCCCACCAGCAACTATTTTCTCTACATTGGTCGCCAAGATCCATACAAAAACATCCAGCGACTCATCAGTGCTTTTGCTGCGTTACCTAATTGCAAAGACTATGAACTATGGTTAGTAGGGCCAATTGATTCGCGTTATACCCCAATTTTAAAAGCGCAAGTTGCAGAACTAGGTATAACTAATCAAGTAAAGTTTCTTGACTATATCCCTTACAGTGAATTACCAAAAATCATCAATCAAGCGATCGCTCTCGTTTTCCCTAGTCTCTGGGAGGGTTTTGGTTTACCAGTCCTAGAAGCAATGGCTTGTGGTACTCCCGTCATTACCTCCAATCTCTCCTCTCTTCCAGAAGTGGCTGGCGATGCGGCGATTCTGATCAATCCCTATAACACTGGAGAAATTACAGACGCAATGCAGGCGATCGCAACTAATTCGGAATTGCGATCGCGCCTTTCTAGCCAAGGTATCATCCACTCTCAACAATTCAGTTGGGAAAAAACAGGAAAAGCAACCAGCGAAGTTTTATCTCGTTATCTATAAACCTTGATGCAAGGATTTGGGATTTGGTCAAGATTTCAGATTATCTTGACTAATGACTTGTAATTAATCCTCAATCCCTATGAAAGCATTAATTCTCTCTGGTGGTAAAGGTACACGCTTACGTCCCCTCACCTATAGCGGAGCAAAACAACTCGTACCAGTTGCTAACAAACCTGTTTTATGGTATGGCATTGAAGAAATGGTTGCGGCTGGTATTACTGATATTGGCATCATTATTAGTCCAGAAACTGGGGCAGAAGTCCGAGGTAAAACTGGAAATGGAGAATACTTTGGAGCGAACATCACCTACATTATACAAGATCAGCCACTTGGACTTGCTCACGCCGTCCAAGTGGCTCGTCCCTTTTTAAGAGATTCTTCCTTTGTCATGTACTTGGGAGATAACCTGATTCAACTAGGTGAGTTACGTTACTTTCTGCAACAATTTAGCCAACAACAGCCAGATGCTCTGATTCTCTTACGTTCGGTTGCTAACCCTAGTGCCTTTGGTGTGGCTCAGGTAGATGAAACAGGACGGGTATTACAGTTAATTGAAAAACCCAAAGTTCCTCCTTCAAATATGGCATTGGTAGGGGTTTATTTCTTTTCTCACCTGATTTTTGATGCGATCGCAAATATCCAACCTTCTACCAGAGGCGAACTGGAAATCACTGATGCCATTCAATACCTCATTAATCATAAAAAGCAGGTTGTAGCCCACAATCTCCAAGGCTGGTGGCTAGATACTGGTAAAAAAGATGACTTGTTAGAAGCTAACCGATTGATTCTCGATACTTATTTAACAGCATCAGTTGTCGGCGAAGTCGATGCCCAAAGTCAGATTAGTGGGCGAGTCCAAATTGGTGCAAAATCTAAAGTAATTAACTGCACAATTCGGGGGCCAGTAGTCATTGGTAGCAATTGTCATTTAGAAAACTGCTTTATTGGCCCTTATAGTAGCATTGCTAACAATGTCACACTCATTGATACCGATTTAGAACACAGTGTTATTTTAGAAGGTGCTAAAATTGCCGGAATCCATCAGCGCATTATTGATAGCGTCATTGGACAAAGGGCACAATTGAGTCTTGCACCTCGTCGCCCCAAAGCCTTGCGATTTATGATTGGTGATGACTGTCAAATTGAACTAACGTGATTTACTTGTTAAAAATAGGACAAGCCACCGTCAAAGTTGGAACACAGTCCCTGTAAAATATAAATGCGAAATTCATCTCACAATCAGAACACTGCGGCACATCCGATAAATCATATTAATGAGCATTGTACATACCAAGATTCCTGAAGTTTTACAAATTGAACCTCAAGTATTTGCAGACGATCGCGGTTTCTTTTTTGAAGCTTACAATCATCAAAAATTTGCTCAACAGACAGGTATTGTTACGAACTTTGTCCAAGATAACCACTCTTGTTCTAAACAAAACGTTCTGCGTGGGCTGCACTATCAAATCCAACAACCCCAAGGAAAACTCATTCGTGCTGCTGTTGGTATCATTTTTGACGTAGCCGTAGATATTAGAAAAAGCTCTCCTACATTTGGGAAATGGGTGGGTTCTGAACTCAGTGCTGAGAACAAACGCCTACTGTGGATACCACCAGGCTTTGCTCACGGTTTCCTTGTGCTTTCAGAAATAGCCGAAGTTCTCTACAAAACTACAGATTACTACACGCCTCAAGGCGACCGCACCATCTTATGGAACGATCCAGATTTAGCGATAGATTGGCCCGTGAGTGCTACACCGATTTTATCAGCTAAAGACCAAGCGGGTAAATCTTTGAGAACTGCGGAAGTATTTGATTAGGCTTGATGATTGCGTTAGATTCGAGAAGGGAGCAATGCGATTTTGTGAGATGGGTAAGCAGGGGAGGCAGGGGAGGCAGGGGAAGAGAAAGAAATAAGTGTAGAAGCAGTCTGTTTTGGTAGTAAAAAATACTAAAAATGCCTCTTTACTCCCCCTGCTCCCCCTGCTTCCCCTGCCTATTTCACGAGGATCTCACTTTTTCGCGTTGCTCCCATTCGAGAACTAATTAGGATGAGTAAATCAATTTTGCTGATTGGTAGCAACGGTCAAGTCGGTAAGGAACTGCAAAAAATACTCCCATCCTACGGCAATCTTATCTCAGTAGAACGCCCAACAGTAGACCTTGCCCAACCCGATACTCTCCGCAACGTTATCAGAGCAAAACAGCCGCAAATCATCATTAATGCTGCTGCTTACACTGCTGTAGACAAAGCAGAAAGCGAACCTGAAGTTGCAAGCGCTATTAATGCGATCGCACCCCTAATTATTGCCCAAGAAAGCCAAAAATTAGGAGCTTTCCTAATTCATATTTCGACCGATTATGTTTTTGATGGTAATGGGTATCGCCCTTATCAGGAGACCGATGCAACTAATCCCTTGAGTGTTTACGGTAAAACCAAACTTGCTGGAGAAGAAGCAATTCGGGAAGCTTACGCCCATCATCTGATCCTCCGTACTGCTTGGGTTTATGGCACCTTTGGCAAAAGTAATTTTGTCAAAACTATGCTGCGATTAGGTGCAGAACGCCAAGAAGTTCGTGTTGTCGCCGATCAAATTGGTAGCCCAACTTGGGCGCAAGATATAGCCGCAGTCATCGCCCAAACGACTCTCCAGTTAGCCCCAGAAATTAGCGGCACTTATCACTACACTAATAGCGGCGTTGCTAGCTGGTATGACTTTGCCGTTGCCATTTTTGAAGAAGCCCAACAACTAGGCTTCCCTTTGAAACTTGAACGTATTGTCCCCATTACAACTGCTGAATATCCCACACCAGCCCGTCGCCCAGCCTATTCTGTGCTTGCTTGTGGAAAAATTGCCGCAATTTTAGGGACTTATCCACCTCATTGGCGACAAAGACTTCGGCAAATGCTCACAGATTTGAAAATTGGAAATTGAGAATTGGGTATGGGTTATTATCATTGTCTCCCTCCCCAATCCTTATCGCCCCTAATCCCCAGAGGGGGCCCCGAGTTCCCCAATCCCTATCCCCTTTTTAAAACTCCCGTCTCATGTTGTATGGGCAAGACATCTAAAATATCAGTTTGGGAACAATATTTTAAATCTTCTTGACAGTCAAGACGCAACAATCGTTGTCCGTGACTAGCCTGGTGGAATAATCCTAATAAGTTATCTTGCCATTGAGAATAAAGAGCGATCGCACCAACTACTTCATCGTTACCAGCTATTTCTTCTGGTGACAACTTGGTTTGCTCTAAAAGACTATGAGCGATCGCACCTGCACAAACTGTATCCTCTAAAGAAAAACTACCTTCCCAACCGGAACCGACAATCCACACTGTCTCTGGTTGCTTCTTTATAACAAATTGCACCACCGCCGCCCGGTTAATTAAGGCTGCTGCTAATAGATTTGGGGAGTCTTGTACCCGTTGTAAGGCACGAGTGCCATTGGTGGTACTGATAAACAACCGCCGCCCTTGGACTAATTCTGGTGTGCAGTCGAGGGGAGAATTCCCCAACTCAAAGCCAGGTACTTTCGCGCCGCCGCGTTCTCCAGCCCGCAGCCGTTTTTCAGATGGCCATTTTTCACTAACTTCAATTAACCGATCTAAATCGCTGAATACTTGTACAGCTTCGCCTCCAGCTGCCAAAACTGTCGCTATTGTGCTAGTGGCTCGCAAGACATCGACTGCGATGGCACATTCTGGCGCTTTACCCGTTGGAGTCAATTCAGGAGTGTGGTATACGAATAGCTTCACGCGCTGGATACACCTGCTTTAATACTACTGCCGCAGAATAACATTCTACCTAGTTGGTGTCACTAACTATAGTTACAATTACTCCCAGAGATTTTTTTAGCATCAGAATGCATTATGTAACTTATTCAATACATAAATACTTAAAAAGTCCATTTTTATGCTTATAGACTTTTAGACTTGCGGCATTATCCTGTAATGTAAAACAATAAAGGGAATGGAGCATTGGGTATTGGGCATTAGTTATTTATTCTTTCTCCCCCTGCTCCCCCTGCTCCCTCATCTCCCTTGTCCCTATGCCCCATTCCCTTCAAAATCCCTATGGCACCTTTACCCGATTACCGCCCTAAACAACTATCTTTAGGCCCGTTGGAAGCGGAAATTTTAAATATCATCTGGGAACTTGGTTCAGCCACAGTCAAGGATGTACACGATCGCATTTTGACCGATCCCAACCGCGAATTAGCGTATACTTCTGTCACCACCGTCTTACGTCGCCTCACTGATAAAGGTTGGTTAGCCTGTGATAAAAAAGAGCGAGCATTTTATTGGCGGCCAATGCTGAGTAAGCAGCAATCAGATGTCATCAAAGCTCACGAGCAGTTACAGCGATTTCTAGCGGTGGGAAACCCCGATGTTGTTGCTGCTTTTGCTGATAGCCTAGATGAAGCAGCTAGTGAGCAAATAGCAGCGATCGCCAAACGCATTCAATCAGCACGCCAAGCCAGGGAGGAAAAATGATGCATCTCATAATGATTTTGATTGCTTTGGCAGTTGCCTGGTGCTTAAGATCCTCTTGGAATCAACCCCAAGGCAATTGGAATCTGCGGTGGCAGCGATCGCTATTTTTATTCCTCTTCCCGCCTTTGCTAATTTTCATGACTGCGATCGCTGTGCTATTCATGGGGCCTCAAGGACAAATGGGCGGAATGTATACAGGCTCAGTCAGCTATGTAGTAGCGTTGATTTATTTGGCATTTTTTGCCATTTCATGTATTAAACTTGCCTTTCAGGGTTGGCAGTCTGTGGAATCTGCTCGTAACTGTCCTCTGGTAAATTTGGGGGATAAACGAGCCAGGTTACTGCAAACGGGGGCGTTGTTTGCGGGTCAAATTGGTTTTTGGCAACCAGAACTGGTAGTTAGCCAAGGATTACTACAAAGTCTCTCACCAGATCATTTAGAAAGCGTCTTAGCCCACGAGCAAGGGCATCATTATTATAAGGATACATTCTGGTTTTTTTGGCTGGGCTGGGTGCGTTCCTGCACCGCTTGGTTGCCAAATACAGAGCTTTTGTGGGAAGAATTGTTAGCTTTGCGCGAACTCCGTGCCGACGGTTATGCAGCATTGCAGGTAGACCCTCTGGTGTTAGCAGAATCACTGTTATTAGTAGTTAGTACCAGCCCAGTATTATCGGAAATCTGCTGTGCTGCATTGGGTTCCTCTGGTGTCGGCGATCGCTTAGAACAGAGAATCGAAGCCCTATTAGCGCCACCAGAACCGATCCAAGAACCTCAATTGCAGTCCTGGCATGGTTTTCTTTTAGCGTTATTGCCTTTAGTAGCTGTAATATTTCATAGCTAGGTGGAATTTATTAGCATTAAATAGCACGAAGTCGCAATTTTAAGAAAAAGAATAATAAAAATTACAGCGTTAAGTACAATTTCGGCAATTGGTAGTGGGTTTACCACAATTACCAATTACCAACTTTTAAGGAGCGTATTGTGCTATTTAGATTTGGCCTCCAAGTTTTCTAAACGGCTTCTCAATTCCTGGTTTTGTTGCTTGAGTTGGTCGAAATCTTCACGCAATTGACGCAGGGTTTTTTCTGAACCGATGTTCTTTTGCACCTTGGAAATTTCTTCTTCAGCATTGCGACGGACACGCCCATCGGCTGTTTGTTCAGCTAGCGATCGCAAAATCCCGACTGCTTTAGGTGTTTCCATTTGTCCTAACGCTGCGGCTACCGCCACTTGGGTTAAAAAGAAGGTTTCTTTAACTAATTCTGTTAATTTTTCTAAAATCCGTTCCAAATTAGCCGGACTTTGACCTCCAGAAATCTTTCCTAAAGCGCGAATGGTGGCTAAACGTAGAGGTTGTGGTACACCAAGTTTGGTGTATTCGATTAGTAAATTTAAAGCTGCTTCCGAGGTTTTGAATTCAGCTAAACCGGCGATCGCACCACTCCGCACTACTTCATTCCAACCCGCTTTTTCTTCTAAAATACCTTTGAGTTGCTTTAATACCTTGTCTTCCTTGGGTTTTTCTTCCAAGTTTGCAGAGGCGATCGCCCCAATCACCCGAGAAGCTGCTGCTTCCACGTAGTAGCTAGGATCGCCCTTTTGCAACAACCCTCTCACAACTTTATAGCTTTCAGCAGTTTTGATTTGAGCCAGTGCTTCCACTACAGATCGTCGCACGTAAGCATTTTTATCTTTTAATCCCAGAATCAAGCCATCAAAGGCTTGGTCTAAATTAATTTTGGCTAGTTGCTTCGCTACTTCCACCCGCACACCCCATAATGGGTCATTTTTGAGGGATGCAGATAGCGCTTTTGTTGCTTCTAACCCGCCTTTTTTCGCCAAAGCTTCCGCTGCATAGATGCGCGAAATTGGATCTGGGTCAGATTCTAACTGTGCTTTTAACTCTGCGATGGGATACTCTAAAGCTACTGTTTTTAGGTAATTATTCTCAACATCAAAGCTGATAAATTGGGGCTTGTTTTCTAAGGGAAAGTAGAAGCTTTGTTCTCGTTCATGTACTCGCACTGTGAAAGTTTTGAGTTTTGAGTTTTGAGTGCTGAGTTTAGAATTATTTTTAACTCCTAACTCCTCACTTCTGGCTTCTTGTTGGCTATAGCCAAAACCAATAGGTATTTTTAAATCAAACAAATCCTTGCTACCATTTTTACCTTCAGCAGCTTGGGTTTGAGTTACCGTAATTTTTGCCAACTTAGCATCCCCATCCCAAGAATAAGCTACCTTAAAATCGGGATGACCACCACGATAAACGTATTGGTCAAAGAGGAACAAAAGATTATGTCCGGTAGCTTTTTCAATCGCCCTAAGTAAATCTATTGTTTCTACAGTTTTGTGGGCATTATCTTGGACAAATGTTTGAATAGCCTGCCAAAATAATTCATCTCCCAATTGGGAGCGAATCATGTGATATACACAAGACCCTTTTTCGTAGATGTGGCGATCGTAAAGTTCAATAGCTTCGCGGTAAACATGTGTTACCATCGGGCGACGATAGCGGCTGCTATCTTCACTAATGTAACGACGAGCCTCTAATAAACGATAGTAAGCTGCTTCTTCTAGATTATATTCCTGTTCTGTCCACATCACCTCAGAATAGGAAGCCATTCCTTCCTTAATCCAAGCATGAGACCAATGCTTAATCACCACCAAATCACCAAACCACTGGTGCGCGAGTTCGTGGACGACTAAGCTTTCGGTGTTGCGGTTATCTAAAGCAGCGCGTTCATCCAGCAAACATCTATCTGTTAATAAGGTTGTGGAGGTGTTTTCCATCCCACCAAAGATGAAGTCATCAACACAAACTTGGGCATATTTCGGGAAAGGATATGGATAACCATACTTTTGGCTCAAAAATTCGATCATCCGGGGAGTTTTGCCCATGCTGCGTTTAGCATCTTCCTCCCGTCCTTTTTCTACATAGTAGGTGACTGGTTTACCCATCCACTCATCCCGAATTTCGGCAAAGTCACCGACAGCCAAAGTCATCAAGTAGGTAGGATGAACTTGTTGCTGTGACCAATGGTAGATTTTGTCATCACCATCTTCTGTTGTGTCAATCAGTTCGCCGTTAGAAATTGCCACCAGAGGGTTGGGAACACGAACGCGAATTTCTGAAGTAGACAATTGTCCTGGATAGTCAAAGCAGGGGAACCAAAAGCGAGAGTCTTCGTCTTCTCCCTGAGTCCAAACTTGAGTGGGCTTGTTTGGATAGTGCTTGTCTGGTTGGATAAAATAAATGCCGCGTTGTGGTTTTGCCACCGAGTAGGCGATCGCAATCAGTAAGCGTTTACCAATCTGAGTCGCCTCAGCAAGCTGGATAAAAAGCTGTTCGCCGTCGTAGTCAAAAGTTTGTGGCACATCCTCCACCTGCACAGACTCGATATTCAGGTTGACAGCATCCAAAGTCAAACGATCAATGCCATTACGGATTGGCAAGAGACGAATGCTACAACTGCCTTGATAGCTTTGCTTGGGGATATCCAAGCTGAGATCGAGAAAAATATGCTCCACTTGTCCGGGGCGATCGGGGTTGTAGTGTGGTCTTGCTCCCGGTAACTCAAAAGGTTTGTGTCCGTTATTATCTGTATCAAAATAAGACTTCGACATTGATCCTTACTGACCTTGTAATCCTGAAAAGTCTGGCTTGGCTAGATGTAATTAAGCAAAATAGCGGTGTCTATATTTCCCAAATCAATAGGGCTGTATGGGGGTTAAGATTCCCTTTGGAGATTGGGGGATTGAAATTAATCTCACCCAAATTCCCGAAGATCGGCAGCCGATCCTTGGACTTTTTTCCATATCCCTCCCGCATTTACTTTTTTTGATATTTTGCACTTTTTTGTTATCGAGTCAAGTGTCTCTTGCACCTCGATAGATTCATATTAAGTACAAATACTCCTAATTATTCTTATAACTTAGGATAGCTTGCTGTTGTTGATCGCGCTATTTTCTTTGAAATGAACAGCATATCATTTGCAGATTCGCTCTTCATCCCCTTGAAGTCTTTTTTAGGGTAATTAATTTTAGATTTTTAGCTTATAGGACTACTAATTTTATCAGTAAATACCGATCGATGAGCGGGAAATATTAATAAATCCGAAAACTCTACAATGACACTTGTATAAATCTCGGTGACAATCTGAGAAAAAGAGGATAACAAAATGCCCGAAAGTAAATCAAAGTTTCTCATTCCTGCTGTTGGTGCTGCTCTAGTTATAGTAGGAGGTATAGCGGCTTACATGTATTTTAAAGGCCCATCAGGAGGTAGCTCAGATGCTCTCGGTAGTGCGAAATTAGTACCTTCAACAGCATTGATGGCAACTTATATTACTACTGACCCTCAAGCTTGGGCAAAATTACAGCAGTTTGGCACTCCAGAAGCACAAAAGTTAGTTGCAAAAGGTCTAGAAGATTTCAATAAGCAAATGTCCAGTGATGGGAACATTTCTTATGAAAAAGACATAAAGCCTTGGGTTGGTGGTGTGATGATTGCTGTACTACCACCGAATCCTGTGAAACCGGCACAGTTCAAAGTGCCTTCTGGGACACCGAATGTACCAACAAATTTACAGCAGGAATCAAATATCCTGATAGTGGTGGGAATCAAGGATAAACTCAGTGCTTTGAATTTTGCTAATAAATTGAAGTCACAAAAAGGTGGGAAATTCCAGGAATCTGACTATCAAGGCCAAAAAATTATCGAAACTACAGAAAAGGGTAAGCCAACATATAGCGTAGTTTTAAATAATAGTTACTTAGTATTAGCCCCCGAAAAGCAAGCTGTAGAAAAAGCAATTGACACCTTTAAGGGACAGTCTTCTTTTGCCAGTAAAGAAGGTGCAAGCAGCATTCTCAGCAAAGGAGTGGATGTTAAAAACAGCCTCGCCCAAATTTATGTCCCAGACTATGCAGGTCTGGTACAGCAATTAGCAGCCGGAAGTCAGCAGGCAAAGCAGTTGCCTCCACAAGCATTGACGCAACTGAAGCAGATAAAATCTGTGGTAGCGGGTGTTAGTGTTGATGATGCGGGAGTGCGGGTAAAAGCGATCGCTAATTTAGATCCGCAACTCAATAAATTCCAATATCAATCAAGTCCGGGAAATATAGTCGGGCAATTTCCTGTTGATACCTTTGCTCTAATTAGCGGAAATGGCATCAGTCGTGGCTGGGAAACCTTAGTAGAACAGTCAAAAGATTATCCAGAAATGAAGCAAGCCCTGGAACAAGCGCGAGGACAACTAAAAGTTGTCAATATTGACCTAGATAAGGATATTTTTGGCTGGATGAATGGGGAATTTGCCTTTGGTGCGATTCCATCGAATCAAGGAGTGTTAGCAAGCGTTGGTTTTGGAGGTGCTTTAGTATTTGACACTAGCGATCGCAAAACGGCCGAAGCCACCTTGACAAAATTGGATACCCTCGCCAAAACTCAACAAATCAACATCGCTAATCGAAATATCGGTGGTAAAGACGTAACTGAATGGCAAATCCCCAAACAGGGAGCTTTATTGGCGCATGGTTGGCTGGATCAAGACACTGTATTTGTGGCTGTTGGTGGCCCAGTTGCTGATGCGATTAGCGATCGCAAGAATTCATCTCTCGATAATAGCGATGCTTTCAAAGCCGTTACTGGTTCTTTGCACAAACCCAACGGCGGCTATTTCTATCTGGATATGGATAAAACTAAAACTGTGCCCTCGATCAATAGTTTAGTTTCATCTGATCCCAATACCATCACCATCCTTAATTCCATTCGTGGTCTTGGTTTTACCGCTAATAGTCCCGATAAATCCACCAGTGAATTAGAGATGTTGTTAGCTCTCAAGCCTAAGACTGCAAAATAGGGGATTGAGTATGGGACAATTCAATTTTAGATTTTGGATTGACGTGACGATAGCGTAGCGTAAAGCCTTCTCTATGAGAGGCTTTTTCAACGGTATAGCCTGGCTTAGAGCAACTCTGCGTACATTTTACAAAAAAGCAAGCTACTTGCAGCATCTCTTAGAGAGCGTCTTTCGGATTAAATTTCAATCAACAATCCAAAATCTAAAATTCTTAGTCCCCTGTTTTTCTGCTCTCTCATCCTCCCACTCCTACCCCTACTCACAAAACTTAATTATTGCGAGATTCCAAGGTTTGGTTCAGCCGATCTAAAGCTCCAGTCAATCTTTCATGAGCTACAAGGTTAGGGTCTGGTAGGGGTTCATCGGCAACTTCTTCTTGTCTCTTGAATTTTTGTAAAGCTCGAATTGCCACAAATAAAACTAAGGCAACGATTACAAAGTCAACTATTGCGCCAAGAAAGTGACCAATCTTGATTCCCGGTCCAATGGCGATTGTTCTCCAGTCTTTGCCAGCAAAACTAACCAAGGGATTAATCAATGGCATGATCACATCTTCAACAAAGGAAGTGACAATTTTACCAAAAGCACCACCAATGATGACGGCGATCGCCAAGTCAACTATATTGCCTTTAAGGGCAAATTCTTGAAAATCTTTTAAAAAGCCAGTTGCTCTTCTTCTTGATCTCGCCATATTTGACTCCAATAAGCTTAACTTACTGTAATGTTCCTTATAAATGGCACTCAGCTTTGTGCCATTCCTCTTGATAAAAATGTTGATCGGTATCAAAATTTTACCAGTCTTGAATAATATTCTCTGATAAATATAAAATGCAAACCAGCATAATTCACATCTTCTCAGAACTTTGCTGCTCTCCAAATGTCAACCTTCTATAATATTTTTTGTTGCTTAGAGCAAGCGACAGGAGGCAAACTCCCGTTATAAAATTCAATTCATTTCTAGACTGCCGTCCAGCAAGTATGTCATAAGTAGAAAAGGCTGTTAAATGCAAACTGATTTATGACTGCTGCTGTAAAAACTAATCCTGGCTTCGCTTCCCGCTTGGTAAATGGCGTACTGGCAATCAAGCCTTTAGCCAACCTAGCCAAACATCAAGCCCGTCAAATGATGATTAAACGTGCCGAGAGGATTGGTGTACTTTGGACGCAAGAAGTCGAGATACTACAGGCGCGTGATTGGAAGGCCGATTTAGCTCAGGTAGAAAATCCTGAGCTTTCCTACCCAGAATACTATTTGCGACCATTCCATGCCTACGAAGACGGAGACCTCAGTTGGAAAGCTGCTTGGGAGCTAGAAGTTGCTGCTCGTACCGTCCATGCTGGAATTTGGCAGGATGCTGGAGCGGAAGGAGATGCTAAACTGCGCCAAAGTTACCACGATATCCTAAAAAGCCAAATCCCCAATCAACCCCAAGACATTTTAGACTTGGCGTGTGCTGTAGGTTTGAGTACCTTTTCCATGCAGGAAGTTTATCCCCATGCCCAAATCACAGGCTTGGACTTATCTCCCTACTTCTTAGCTGTTGCCAATTACCGCGCTGGGCAACGTCAAGCTAAAATTAATTGGCTTCATGCCCAAGCTGAATCAACTGGGCTACCAGATGCTTCATTTGATTTAGTCTCAATTTTTTTGATGTGTCACGAGTTACCCCAGTCAGCAACCCAACAGATTTTTACTGAAATGCGGCGCGTGCTGCGTCCGGGTGGCTACTTGGCAATCATGGACATGAATCCTAATTCTGAAGTCTACCAGAAAATGCCAGCATACATTTTGACGTTGCTCAAAAGTACTGAGCCATATTTAGATGAATATTTTGCTTTAGACATTGAGCAAGCTATTGTTGAGGCAGGTTTCCAAACTCCCACTATTACCAGCAATACTCACCGTCACCGCACAGTAATTGCTCAGGTGAGTGGTTGATTTTTCTCTAATAGTGTGGGCAGTAATACCACCCTTACTGCTGCTAGGCTACTACTATTATCGAGTCCCATTTGCCCCACCTTTGTTAAGGTTACTGATGTTCTTTAGCATTGGGGCAATATCTGGTCTTTTAGCTCTTAGACTCGAATCGAATTTTGAAACTGTAGCCAATTGGTTTGTAGATTGGGAACGGATCAAGCGATATCTGGCGATAAGCCGCTTCGCGTCTACGCTTCCTGGTGCAGTCTTGCGGCAGCTTATGGAAGTAGGTCTAATTGAAGAAGGCTGCAAGTTAGCAGGGGTTATTGTGCCAACCTACTATTTGCAACGCACGTATCGATTACTTCCCTCAACCATTTTCCTCTTCACCATAGCCGTTGCCCTTGGATTTACTGCCGAAGAGAACTGGATTTACCTTTTTAACGACACAGCATCAATTCCTGTCCGTACTATCAGCACGCCAGTCCATGCCATGTTCTCTGCACCTTGGGGATATGCCTTGGCAATGTATATTTCGTCTAAAAATCGGTTAAATCAAGGCAGGAAGTTGATTTTTAGGGCTTGGCTAAATTCTGTAATCTGTCATGCTCTAGTTAATATTTTATCTATTGCTTGCGGTTACTCACTAGCGTTATGTTTCCTTCGTTATGGTTTATTTCCGTTTCTATTGTGGATGTTTTGGCGACTAGAACAATTGCTGCGAAAAGCACAAGGTAAATCAGTAATTACCCTGATTTCAGCCCGTACACCTCAGCGCCGTTACTGGCAGAGGAGTTTAGCGCTTTTCGCCCTCGTGCTAGGTGGAAATGCTATTTTTGGGCTGTTTCTCTTAGCCAATAAAATTAGTCCTTTGAGTCCGTCAAAGCTTTTTGACACTTATATTTTATGGTTTATATTTAGTCGCTTTTTGCTAAATCTCTTTTTTGGAGTTTTAGCTTGGGGCATTTATCGCTATTTGCGACATTCCGCCCGTCGCCGCTATTTTTAAAATATGATTTAAGAAAATGCTAGGGGGTTTCTATGCAAACAACTCCAGTGCGTTGGACAACAGATGACCTAGAGTTATTCGCCGGCGATTCTCATTCCGAGACACTTCGTGAACGCAAAAATCGCTATGAGATTATTGATGGAGAACTATTTTAACTGGGAATTGGGAATTGGGAATTGGTTATTTCCTCCCTCATCTCCCCAGTCCCTATAGCTAAACCCGTGCTAGTACTGGCTGATTCAGGGATGCACTGACTGAATCTGATTCTGACTCCGTGCAGTAGATTTCGCAAGAGTTATTAGGACTTTCAATCAGTTTCACTTTATAAAGTTTAGCTCCCAATTCAAGAATTGGCGATCGCAGTAAATTACTAATGTAAAGTGCAATATTCTCAGCAGTCGGCACAATTTCGGCAAAGTAAGGAATGTCTTTGTTTAAAAAGGTGTGATCGAATGGTTCAACTACATAATCTTCTACCACTTGATTCAAACCCCCTAAATCGACAATCATGCCAGTGCGTGGGTCAATTTCACCTTTGACGGTGACTTCTAGATGATAGTTGTGTCCGTGACCGTGGGGACGGGCGCACTTACCATAAATCTCAGCATTTTCTTCGTTATTAAGATTAGGATGAGCTAGCCGATGGGCGGCGCTAAAGTGAGTACTGATAGTGAGGTATGCTTCCATTGCGTTTCCCATATAATCTGCCCAAAGTTCAGGATGTTCAAATAACTGCACGCGGACTAAGGGCAAATGCGGTGCTAGCCTTTGCCAAATAATCCGTGCAATATTTTCAGTGGTGGGCAGAGTTTGCTGAAATTCTGCCCAGACATCGTTGATATAAGAAAAATCCAATTGACTAGTAACTTCCCGTTTGATTACGTGTTTCACATCAGACAAATTCAGTACCATGCCATATTCATCCAATTCACCAGCAAGTGAAATAAATAAGACATAGTTATGTCCGTGCCCAGGAAATCTAGAACCAGCACCAAATTTTTCAATATTCTCGGCTTCACTCAGTTCTGGCAACCAATAACGATGACTTGCTGAGAACTGGGCGCGGCGATTAACAATACATTGCATGAGTACACTATGAGCAGAATTTAAAATTTCTTAATCTTTTTCTGTATCCAGCATAAACTAATTTCTTTGTCAGTAGTCATTAGTTATTTGTCCATGCCCAATGCCCCATGCCCAATAACTACATAACAGACATTTGTGCTTCACAGTGTAATCTCGTAGCTATGCGGAATAATTCTTGACCTGTGTGTAAATAACGCTCATCGTAGCTCAAAGGAAAATAAGCAAACTCATCAAGTCCATCTGATACTTGATTGAGGCTGTAATAGAGGTTAGCCGCAGTTCCTGCTAAACTTGAGGGATTCGGCAGAGATCGAAAAATAATTTGTGCCTGCTTGAGTTCATCTCGACAGGTTTGTAAGTATTCCTGAAATTCATCTAACAACTCATCATCAAAAGGATCGGCAGCTAATTGCTCTATTTGCTCCTCTAGAGAATAGAGAATACCAGAAAGCAGATGATTGACTGGTTGATAAACTCGACGTAGCCATTCTTCAACTTGCTCGTCAGCTTCCCGTCCTGTTTTTCGTTTTGTCTGATAATGCTTTTGCGCTGATGCTGTACGCTGTTGGCGATCGTTATTTAATTTTTGAGAGTCATTTTGCAGTTGTTGGTCATAATTGCGGCGATTATGATTATCGCCTAAGACCTCATAAGCTGCATTGATGCGAATAATCTGATCGCCATCGGCTGTTTCCTGATTAGTGTCAGGATGAAACAACTTAACCAAGCGGCGATAAGCTTGCTTAATCTCCGCAAGGCTTGCACTTGGACTAATTTTGAGAGTTTCGTAATGGTTAGAAACGTGCTTAGAATTGACCATTAATTCAATGTATTGTTAGCTGATGCTAGCGGCTAACCTTGTCTCCAGGTCTTGGAACAACGGTGTACTCAAATACCTCTCACCAAAGCTGGGCTGAATCATCACAATTAAACGCCCTTTGTTTTCTTCACGTTGAGCAACGCGAATTGCTGCACATAAAGCGGCCCCACTGGAAATACCAGATAATAGCCCTTCTTGTTTTGCCAAACGCCGACTATAAGCGATCGCTTCTTCATCGGTGACGGTAATCACTTCATCTATCAATTTTAGCTTGAGTACTTGGGGAATAAACCCAGCGCCAATTCCTTGAATTTTGTGTGGTCCTGGCTGTCCTCCAGATAAAACAGGGCTATTGGCTGGTTCAACAGCGATCGCTTTAGAACTAGGTTTGCGTGCTTTGATTATTTCTGCTACACCAGCGATCGTACCACCTGTACCCACCCCAGCTACGATTATATCTACTTGTCCATCAGTATCTTCCCAGATTTCCTCTGCTGTAGTTTCCCGATGCACTTTTGAATTCGCTGGATTGCGGAACTGCTGTAACATATAGGTATTTGGCATACTATAAACTATTTGTTGCGATCGGACAATTGCCCCACTCATGCCTTCCATACCTGGCGTTAGTTCCAGTTCTGCTCCATAAGCCCGCAACATTGCCCGACGCTCGCCACTCATCGTCTCTGGCATTGTCAAAATTAATCGATAACCCTTAGCTGCTGCTGCCATTGCTAGAGCAATTCCTGTGTTTCCAGAAGTGGGTTCTACCAATATTGTCTTCCCAGGAGTAATCAGCCCCTCTTCTTCGGCGGCGTTAATCATGCTGACCCCAATCCGGTCTTTGACCGATGCCGATGGGTTCATACTTTCCAGTTTCACCACAATTTCAGCAACGCATCCTTCTGTTTGGGGAATGCGGTTCAACTGTACTAAGGGTGTACGACCAACCAGTTCTGTAATGTTACGAGCAATTCGCATAATTATAGTCCTCAGTTACTTAGTCAAGAGTCATTTGTCATTGATGAGTCCAGTCCTCTTTGGTCTTTGCATTTCCCGCAAGTTAGGCGGGTTTCCTAACAAGCGTGAACTGACGTTAGCGATTTGAATAAATGATGTAGTACATGATATCGAAGTGCCGCCGCAAATCTCGTTTTTCACAAAGATCCTGGAGCGTATATTTTTGCAACACTGAATTTGCAGCGTGACTTGCTTCTTGCCAAATCTCTTCTATAACCGAACTGTCTCACGTTTTGGGATTAACGTTTTCTTCACAAGTCCGTACCTCTAACCCTTCTAAACATTTCAAAATTTCAAAAAGGATAATTTTTCGGGGTTCTGGCGTTAATAGATAGCCACCTTTTGACCCGCGCTGACTCTTGACTATACCCCCACGCCTCAAGGTTGCTAGCAGCTGTTCCAGATAGCGATCGGGTATGTTTTGTTATGCTACAATTTGTCGAATTTGCAGTGGTTCACCGCTTTCGTAGTGAGCAGCCATCTCTAATAAGGCTAGAATTGCGTATTCCGATTTACAGGATAGTTCCACAAACAGCAATAAGTTAGGGGTTAGGAATTAGGATGTTAAGAGTCAAAAGTTAGGATTCATTCAATATGGGCATTACAACACCCACTCTACTCTGGTCTATTCATATAAAACCCACCATAACTTATAACTTCTAACTCACAACTCCTAACTTTTCTAATATACTCCGGTTAACTACTGGGGTTTATCCATTGCTGCTACCGACAACAAAAAGCCCCGCCTGATGGCGGGGAGAAATAGAGTTTAAAATTTTCAGTGCATATTCAACACTCTAGAAGGTGAAAGTTGTTCTCAGTGTACCGATAATTGCATCGTTGTTATTGCTGTTTTGATCGGGAGCAGTCAACCAGATTACACCAGGGGTAATTGAGATGTTATCCGACACGCGATACTTGTAGAAGCCTTCAAAGTGATAAGGTATATCATTACCACCAGTACCAGCAAAAATTGCTCGGTTACGGGAATAAGGTTCTGCACCAGCAAAAATACCTAACACGTTACCCTTTTTACCAAAGTCAGGTAAGGCTACTCCAACACCATAGCTCCAAGCTTCATAATCATCACCTGCACCGAAGCCAGTGATATCGTGGTAAGAGACGAAGCCACTAATTGACAGCTTGTCGCTGGGTCTAAACGCAGCCGACACACCGTAAGAGTTGCTGGAACCTGCACCTTGTAAAGTGTTAGCTTGTCGAGTCCCTACTTCATATGCAAGATTTGTATCTGCTGAACCAGAGTTGAATAAAGTACCACCTGCGCTATATCCATGGACGTAAGTGGCAGCCAAAGCCAAGCGATCGCCAACACTGAAGTTCAACTGTCCTAAAGCGGCATAGTCACCGTTGGTCAGACCTGTATTAGGACCAGGATTATTAGCATCCGATGCCAAGTAACCCGCAGTGATTGAACTATTTCCTAGAATACCGCCACCTTTACCAAGGGGGAGATTGAGCGCTATACCTGCACCACCACCAATCCGATAGATAGGACTTTCAGAAGCTAAGGTAGATAAAGCGCCGTTACCACCGTCAGTGTTGTCAAAAAAGTAAGGATTGTTGACAGCAGCATAATGGCTATGTCGTCCACCACTGGCTGCTATGTAAACATTGGCTGGTCCTATAGGAGCTTCATAGGTCAAACGATCTATACTGACGCTGTTGTTACCATTGCCATTACCAACTTGAAACGTTTGTGTGCCTTCAGCAGCACCAATCGGATTATTAGCGTTGTCAAATTGTGAGAAAGCTACTGCATTACCGGCAGCAAGACGGGTGTGTAAAACATCTCTACCCGTGAAGCTGGTTTGTAAGTCTAAACGTACCCGATCTTGGAAAACAGTATTGTTATTATCCCCAGTGTTACCGCCAAACACATCAGTAACACCAAAAACGGCTTCACCGACTAGTTTTGTGGTGGTGGAGAACTGATTCGCTTCCAATTCAGCAGTCCGCGCTTCTAGGGAATCTACGCGACCGCGTAGAGTTGCCAATTCTGCGGAAAATTCTTCTTGTAAACGCTGTAGGGTAGCTAAATCTTGTTTAGTTACCAAGTCGGCTGTTGCTGTGGCAATCAACTCGTTAACACGATCTAAACAGGCGTTTAAACCAGCAGCAAATTCATAACGGGTCAAGGCACGATTACCGCGATAAGTAGCATTCGGATAACCTGCAATACAACCATAGCGCTCAACCAAGGACTGCAATGCTTGGAATGCCCAGTCAGTAGGTTGTACATCGGAAAATTGAGAAACCGATGTTACTTGAGATTGAGAGTTATTTTGGTTGCCTTCGTTGCTGTAGCGGTTAACTTGATCTATCGTTGTTTGAGCCAATATTTCTGGCTGCTGGGCAACTTCAGCTACAGTTGGTTGTTTAGCTGGTGATACTTCAGTGGTTGTGTTTGGGGCCGCAATTGCACTTGTCGAAAGTAACAATGTTGCTCCCAAAACTGCTGGGCTAACCACTAAGGATTTCCATAATAGATTAGACATTTTTTCTTTACTCCTCACACCTTGTTTAGATAATTGGTTTCGTTCCACCTAATTCTCGAAAATGCCACATCTCATCGAAACCTATGGATGAGGCATAATTGCCATTACTACAATTCTAGTTTTTGCAAAGCTAATAAACGATTAACTTAGGGTTAAAAACTGATGTGATTAACTTATGCAAAAACATATCTTTATATCATAACATTATAAAACATCTGATCTAGATGGCAAGATTGGAGCGATCGGCTTAATAACTGTCACACATGGTTATCTCAATCTCTAAGCAGGGAGTAGGGTTTAGGGAATCTGCTTCTCACTTGGCTAAATTGCTGAAAGCGCTATATACTTAGCACTTTGCGAGTAAAAATCACCTCTCACACTTAGCCAATCATAAATTGCACACTAGTTAAAATACGCTAGCTGGGCTGTGCCAATTCAGCAAAGCCTTTATACTCGGCTATTCACCTGGTATTGTTGGAATAAAAACAAAATCAGGAATCAAGATTTTCGAAATCCGCGTACTCCAAAGAAAAACCTGTAACATTACTCTCAATCAATTTACGGGCTACTTTTGCTTCATAAGTAAAGATAGGCGGCTTTTGTGTTTGTCATGGTTACTTCCAGTTTCCTCGTGCAAGATGTCAGAAGAAATTACTTATTTAATTTGCGAAATGACCTGCGCTACATCAAAGTCTGTCTGCGTTAGCCCACCTGCATCATGTGACGTAAGTGTAATTTTCACTTTGTTGTAGGAAATCTCTATATCTGGATGATGTCCTGCTGACTCAGCCGGTTCCACCAGTTTATTGACAAACTCAATCGCTTGGATAAAATTCTTGAATGTGCGGGTAATATGCAACTTGGAGTCTTCAACAGTCCAACCTGACAGAACCTTTGCATGTTCTTGGATTTCTGCTTTAGTGAGTAGTTGTGCCATGTCAAAAAATTCCTAAGCTATGTTATGCTCACTCAGTTTGGCATTTAACAGAAAAACCCCCACTTAATTTTCCACATACAATTTTCCACATAATATATGAAGATAAACTAATGCTTCATACGTGTGTATTTAAATCAGGCTTGGTAAATAAATGCTTTAGCTCACATCTGGTCATAATCCAAGATTTGATGCAAGATATTTTTATTTTTAAGGAAACTTAAAGGCATTAGCTTTACTTGCCGCAGGTTTCGCTATCTAAGTTTTCAAAAGTCACCCTTAAAAAACTATCCGCTCCGATTTAGATCGGACGATCTAAATCGGAGCGGTCTAGCGGGTCTTCAGGTTGCAACCAGACTGCCGGAAGGAACTCCGAGCTTGCCTAGCTACTTGAGCTAACTTAGTATCTCAAAGATAACTAAGGCTAACTTTTAGAGAACAGCTCCGGCACGCAGCCGGCTAACTGCAACCTGATGACCCATGGTTTTACTACTTTCTATCATGGGCATCACCTCCTTATTGCCTAAACGGTCTTAGTTTCAAAAGGGCAGAGCTTTTACTCTGGGTTTATAACCTTCATATAACATAACATATAAATTTAGATAATTGACGAATATATAAAAAAAATCTCCCACCAAAAGGCGGGAGATGACTGGAAAATAGGGAATGTTGACACTTTATTGACTTATGCCAAGAAGATTATTTAATCTGGCTGATGTCAAGTTTTGGCAACTACAGTCCTGATTCAAGTCATGGTCGGCTTTTAATATTAGAGAGCGTTACCGCGAGGTAGAACTTCCTCGGGGAATACAAATTGTTCGTGGGGTTGATCTTGAGGAGCCATCCAAGCGCGGATACCCTCATTCAGCAAAATGTTTTTGGTATAGAAGGTTTCAAACTCAGGGTCTTCCGCCGCCCGTAATTCTTGGGAAACGAAATCATAAGCCCGCAGGTTGAG
>NZ_JBALDK010000220.1:0-5531 GCF_036917455.1 Nostoc sp.
ACGAGCGCCCATATCATTCATCACCTCGGTAGGCACATTTTCCGTATTCACTTATCTTAACATAGTTAGGTTTTTTCCCGCCCACCTACTTACTTTTATTCAAATTCATCAATTGTGGCGGAAGGAGTAGATTTTTTCTGATTAGCAAAATGGCGCTCATACCACTTCATTAATGGAGTTGCACTGATGCCATGTACAATCACAGAAGCTACGATAGTGGTGTAAGTTATCCAAGCAATTTTTTCGGCAGCTTCACCTTTTAAGCCATTACCAAAGGCATAGGCGAGATAATATAATGAGCCGACACCGCGAATACCAAACCATCCAAATAACCAACGAGTTCCTGGATGAAAGGTTCGGCGGCGTGAGTCTAGAGGGCGCTTACCTATTGTGCTAATCCAAACTCCTACAGGTCGGATTAGGAATAATAACAAAATTACTACCAACAAAGATTGCATAGCATAATTAAGTATTGGTTGCAATAACAATATTGAACCCAATAATAAAATTGTTCCAACTTCCAGCAGCTTTTCAACTTGTTCAAGAAATTCTAATTGTGCTAGTGGTTTCTCAGGATTGCTGTAACTTCGTTGGACAACTAATCCAGCAACAAATACTGCCAAAAATCCATAGCCATTAACCATTTCTGTTAAAGAATAAGTTATTAGAATTGTGCTGATAGCAATAAAATCTTCCATTAACTTATCAGCAGCACGGCGTTTTTGAATTTTCTGTTCAATCCAAACTATAGATTTGGCAACGACAATTCCCATAATAATGCCAACTGCGATCGCCCAAATTAAATCAACAGCAATCCACTGTTTAAACCAGTTCCCCCAATTATCATCTTTTAACGCATGAAGACCAAAATAAACGAAGGGAAAAGCTAAAGCATCATTTAACCCACCTTCAGAAGTTAAACCAAATCTCAACTCATCTTGGTCGTTTGTATCGGTCAGTTGTACTTCTGATGCTAATACTGGATCTGTAGGTGCAAGAATTGCTCCTAATAAAATTGCTTCTCCCCAATTCATTCCTAAAAAGAATTTACCCACAATAGCCAGGGCAAAAATTGAAATTGGCATCAGAAATACAATCAATCGCACTGTAATATCCCAAATGCCCAACCTTAGAGGACGAACAATTCTTAAGCCGCAGCTAAAGACAGAAATAATTACTACAAGTTCTGTTATTTTTTCCAGCAGTTCAGCGTTGAAAACTTCATCTCGACGTAATTGAATCAGACCTAAGCCATAAGGGCCTAGAAAAATACCAACTATTAGGTAGATAATGGCAAAGGAAAGAGGTAGGCGAGCAATCCAGCCTGACCCTAATGTGACCATCAGCAGAAGTAGACCAATCACAAATAGGTCAATTATATAGAGATTTACCATATAGCGGTTTGTATAAAATTATGCGTTACATTGTAAGCTTAATTGCAATATTTTTTTATTAGAATTACCTATGGGCAGATTTTCTGGGATTAGGGATTCAGACGCGCCACTAAATTGCAGAAAAAGGGAATAGTTAACAATTCAAAATTCAAAATGATGTTCTCTACGAGACGCTGTGCTAACAAACATTTTAGACAGTTTCAGACGGGGATTTAAGCCCCGACTGAAACGAAGCGGAGGCGGAGTGTAATGGTTGGGGTCTTAAACCCGGATTTCTTAACCACATCTCGATTAAGCTTGCACTTGGGCAGGGGAGCAGGGGAGCAGGGGCGCAGAGGAGCAAAGGAGCAAAGGAGAGTTCAAATACCAAGTTCTTTCCCCTCTGCCCATCCTTTCCCTCAAGCTTGTGAGAAATGCGGGGCCTTTATTTGCGATAAGTTTAGCGTTGGCTTTGCCCGCCGTCGGTATCGCACTTCGATTCTTCGCATCTAGCCCCTAAAATAATGGGATGTAGCATAGAAATATGGCTAATGTATACCTGTGCGCTGCGATGAATAGTCTATCTACTCTACTTTCTCACTCAGATATTGCCCAATTTTAGTACAAATATACTATAATAAATATAGCGTCCACAAAGCCTAATGAAATGCCTAACGGCTGTGTGAAAACCTTCCAGAAGATGGATTCAAGGGTTAGTTCGATGATGAAGCATTACATTCTCAACCTCAATCCGACTGCCAAACATGAATGGGATCGGTGTATTTTACGCGATCCGTTAACTGCCAAACGCCCAGACATTGCAAAATTAATTGCTGAAGCGGTTGGTGCTGATACAGGCAGTTATTTGGTGAGCGTGAATATCGAAGTTCAAGTTTTGCAGCAAGCCGCAGTCCCCCAAGCAGAACAGCTCTCGCTTTCGTTTCCAGAGGTGAGTGTGTCGTCACAACCACAATTGCGGGAAGCGGCTTAGAGGTTGTTTGAAAAGTATTGGGCTGTGATTTTAGGCACTTAGAGATCCCCCCTAGCCCCCCTTAAAAAGGGGGGAACCGGAATAAAATTCCCCCAATTGATCGGGGGATTTAGGGGGATCTGAAATGTTTTGCTACCAACGAGAGGACTTTTCAAACATCCTCTTAATGCGATCGCTTAGAATATCTGCGTAGTTAATTTAGTGTAGCTAAGTTGAGAGCAGGATTAGCGATCGCTCAACAACTCATATTATTTAACCAGACAACGTAAGATAAGGGGCTTCCAAAAAACAAATTATCCAAAATTATTTGTAGGGGATCTTGGCCAAAATCCCCTACTTATGCCACAGTGTACTAAAATCTGTGGGACAACAGTTGGGCAATTTGCTGATTAATAGTTGCAACATCAAAACGCTGACTAGCAGTAGTCTTGGCATTATTAGCTATAGTTGCAGTTATTTCCGTCTCCTGAAGACAGGTGATAATTACTTGTGCAAGTTCCTGGGGTTCTCCTGGTGTCACCAAAAAACCATTAAGCCCGTGTTCCACCAATTCCATTACACCCCCAGCTTTTGCTGCAACTACAGGTTTTCTACATAGCATTGCCTCTACAATCACTCTACCAAAGGGTTCGGGGGAAGTAGAGGTATGTGCTACCAAGTTACAAGCTGCCATTAACTGGGGAATATCTGAACGAAATCCTAAAAATTTAACGCGGTTTTCTAGCCCCAGATCGGTAATTTGTTGGTGTAACTTTTGGACATAATCTTGTTCGCCAAACAGGGCATCACCCACTAAAATAGCTGTCACCTCTTGCGGACATTTGGCAAGAGCATCAATTAAAATATGCTGTCCTTTCCAAGGTGCAAGACGGCTAAAGTGTCCAACGACAAATTTACCTTCCAATCCTAACTTTTTCTGCAATTTACTAATGTCGGATTCATCAGTTTGATAATTTTTTAGATCGAAGCCATTATAAACAACTTCGATTATATCTGAGCGTCCTCCTGCTTGGATAAAGGCTATTTTACTAGCTTGGGAATTGGCAATTACTAATGATGCAAAACGATTAGCTAAGTTGATAGCAATGCGAAGATTAGTTTGGCTAAAATGTTCTGTGGAAAGAATATCATGTAAATGATAAACTAGAGGACGACGACTGAAAAAACTTGCTAATGCTCCGACAACTAACGCTTTTTGGGTGTTGGCATAAATTAAATCGTATTCACGTGCTTTTTTAATTACCTTAATAATCAAAGGTGCAAGTTGTCCCAAACTCTTTAATCCTTGCACCAAACTACTTTCTTTACGAACTTGGATTCCTTGAGTTGCAAGAACTTCTACTGGGATATGATTTTGCTGTAGTAAATCTTTAAATAATCCATCTGCAAATAAACCTACTAAAGCGCGATCGCAGTATGGTTTAGCAATATCTATTAAACACAATTCTGCACCACCTGGTTTACCACTTTGGTCTAAGAAAAAAATTCTCATAAAACTTCCTTATAATACAATATAGAGATGCAGAGTTGTGCGTCTCTAGTTTAAGCTAATAAAATATTCCGTACTTGTTGGGCGATTTTATTCCAGTCGTAGTGTTTGGTGGCGTAATGGCGACAGTCCGAACGTGAAGGTATGGGGATATTTCCCAAAAGCGCTTGTTCTAATTTTTCAGCAATAGCTGAGGCTTCTATTGAAGTAGTAATTAAATCGGGTGAAAATTCTGATAAAATTTCTGGCATTCCCCCGACTGGTGTACATAAAACAGGAGTACCACAGGCTAGAGATTCAACTATTACTAATCCAAATCCTTCAAAAGATTGACTAGGCATTATAGTCAATTCAGCAGCTTGATAGGCTATAGGTAATTGCTCATCAGGGAGAAAGCCTAAAAATTTAACGTTATCATTTAGTCCTAATTCTGTAGCCTGTTGTTGGAGTGCGGCTTGGATGTGACCGCGACCTGCGATCGCTAGCCAAACGTCTGGTATTCTGGGCTTAATTATAGCCAAAGCCTGTAATAATTTGTCAACTCCCGTTCGATGCACTAAACGGCGGGATGTAAATATTATCCGGCGATTATTTGGCCAGCCTAGTTGTTTACAAGCCTCTTGGGGTGATAAATTTGGTTGGAACCAATCAATATCAACTCCACCAGGAATAACATTAATTTTGCTCCACGGTATTTGATATTTATCATGTAGAATTTTACCAAATGCTTTGCTCAGAACAATGAAGCGATCGCAGCGATTATAAGTGTTTTGTTCTATTAGCCAGTGTTTGATCAAAAGACTAAAATTTTTATTAACTACCTCTTGTTGACTCTCAGAAGCCCAAGGTCCATGAAAATTAAAGGTAACTGGTACACCCTTTGGCAAAATATCTAAAACAGGAAAGCTATATAATGCAAAGTGCAGATTAATAGCATCTGGTTTGCTTGTTCTTGTTTTCTGGAAATTACTTCTGATCGACCATAATCTTTGCCAAATAGCACTATCAGGAGAAGCTAAATTAGTCAGCTTAATTGGTGAATTTATTCCAGCCTCTGGTAAACCAACTCCGCATAATTCAACCTGGTCTTTATTGACTGCTAATTTATGAGTTAATTCATAAATATACCTTTCTAATCCTCCAGGATTTTTAGGAAACCAGCCTAATCCCAAAGTAAGGATAGATGCAGGCGATGAGGCAAAACTTTCTGATTTATTTTCCACTGATGTATCTCCTATAAATATATAAAATAGCGAATATCATTCATGGCTACACATAAAAAACCTGCTTCCTCTGACTAAGTAAAAATTGATGGTTTAAAATCCACCTGCATGGATTTTACTTGTGCAGATAAGGTTAATAGCCGCTAGTATTTCCGAATACACATTACCAATAAAGGTTTTTGTATAGAACACCAATTTATAAACTATTTATATATCAACGTCAACAAGGAATTAAAATTTGTGTTTTTATTAACTACACAGCACCGACTTAGACAAATATGATACCTTTCAAACAAGGAAGCGGAATGCTTGACGGGAAGAGATAAAAATCAATATAGATGAATAAGTTTAGAGTTATTTATGTATTAATGTTTACTATTCATCATTATTTTTTAGTAACCATTAATACATTAAATATAATTATCGAGATATTGGTTGATATTTAAATAATAAGA
>NZ_JBALDK010000221.1:0-7629 GCF_036917455.1 Nostoc sp.
TTCCTATTGGATCATTATACTAAGTAGTGTTATGAGAATATTAGAAATTATTTTCTTCCATTACTTGCTTTAAATTAGCAGTAAGC
The DNA here is from genome assembly GCF_036917455.1 of Nostoc sp. Classification (GTDB taxonomy): domain Bacteria; phylum Cyanobacteriota; class Cyanobacteriia; order Cyanobacteriales; family Nostocaceae; genus Nostoc. The sequence goes on from NZ_JBALDK010000221.1 coordinate 87, forward strand.
TATCCTAGTATTTTCATAAAAAATAAATACATAATTAAAATATTTATGGCTATTTTGTAACTACAACCTTGGAGAAAATCATTAGCACTCTATATAGATAAATTTATGTTTAAAACAGTAGTAAATCACAGCAACGATCCCGATTCTCTATCAGCAATTGAAGAAGTTATTCAACAATGTATCAGTTCCCTTGGAGCAGATATACCAAAAGCTGGGATTCTTTTTTCTGCAACTGACTTTGAACATTCTCTTATTTTGCAGCAAATTCATCAGGTTTTTCCGGGGATTGAGTTGATTGGTGGAACAACAGATGGAGAAATTTCTTCAGTTTTAGAGTTTCAGCAAGACTCAATCACCTTGTGAGAATGGGATGTAACCTAGAAGAAACTTTGCAAAATCGGGAACTATCGCAACGACAAGATTCAGAATTGGTGATCGTCATCACAATTCATTAAAAACAAAACCAAGCACCAAATATTCTAAAGAAAGATATCCAGCAGTTACTTTATAGACCTTTTGGGGAACTCTATAACTGTAGTTCCAAAATTGTGTACTCAAAATTCATGACTAATGCAGTTAATCATTTGATAGCTACGCTTAATCTTTCTTTAGAACGCGATATATTTTTACGTACATTACTCAGAGAATTATCTGGTACTTTGCAGGATGTAGTTGGTTTAGAAGAAGCTGCTGGATTTATTAGCGTAGTTGGTGAAAGGATGGCTAGGCAGATCAACCAAGATTACAAATCCGCCCTAGAAGTCTCTAAACTCTCCCGTAAGCAGGTCGCTGATGTCTTGATTGATTTAAAAAGACGAATTCAAGGCGATTTTTATATTATTGAGCAGGATGATGAAAAAATTGTCTTTGGCAACCGCGTCTGCCCTTTTGGGGAAAAAGTGCTAGATCGCCCTGCCATGTGTATGATGACTTCAAACGTTTTTGGGACGATCGCAGCTAATAATCTGGGATATGCGAAAGTAGAATTGCAAGAGACTATAGCACAGGGTGCTTCTGGATGTAGAGTTATTGTTTACTTAAAATTTACAGAAGAGGCAGAAGATGCAGAAGGTAGAGAATACTTTAGAGGACTAGAATCTGTGTAAACTCTTCATCGCTAAAATAACCCCAATATACAAGCTTGAGTGCAGATATGTAAATTAGAATCAAACCATGAAATTGGAAGCCTTATGACTCCTGAACAATTTCTTGAATTTGCTAGAGTTTTACCAGAACCTTTACTCCTGGTGAGTGGAGACGGTCAGTTATTAGCTACCAATCAACCAGTAGCAGAGATTTTGGGGTTACGCCGTCAAGAATTGCCAGGAAGAATGCTCTTTGAACTTGTAACTCAGTCTACTGAGGATGTTGTCAAGTACCTGCAAGCCTGTTCAAGTAGTAGAGCAATGGTTATTGGCTCTTTGACTTTACGAAATAATGATGGACAAACGTTAATATGTCGTAGCCAAGGAGCCGTTATTCAACCTTGGTCTCCTGAATCTTCAGCTTTAATTCTCTTACGCTTAGAAAAGAGAAATTTAGCCAGCAATAATTTTCTTCTTCTAAACCAGAAAATTGATGAGTTAGCAAAAGAAGTCCAAAGACGTAAAGAAGCAGAGGAAGCACTCAAGGAAGCTAATCAAGAGCTAGAAATTAGGGTTGAGGAGCGTACAAATGCTTTACAAGAAACACTAAAGGAACTACAACTTACCCAAACTCAGCTTATCCAAGCCGAGAAAATGTCTAGTTTAGGACAGATGATCGCCGGTATTGCTCATGAAATTAATAACCCCGTGAGTTTTATTCATGGGAACCTTCACCACGCCCAGAAATACACTCATGATTTACTGAAATTGGTGGAAATTTATCAACAAGTTTGTCCAAATACTCCCGAAATCCAACAGGAGCTAGAAGAAGTAGAATTAGAGTTTTTGATTCAAGATATAGCTAAACTCTTCCAATCAATGACAGTGGGAACAGAGCGAATTCAGGAAATTGTTAAATCACTACGTAACTTTTCCAGACTCGATGAAGCCGAACTTAAGAAAGTTAATATTCACGAAGGAATTGATAGTGCTTTAATGATTTTGAAGCATCGATTGCAAGCTAGGCATGAGTATCCAGAAATTCAAGTTATCAAAAAATATAGTCAACTACCCGATGTTATTTGCTATCCTGGTCAACTTAACCAAGTATTTCTGAATATTCTTGCGAATGCTATTGATGCACTGGAGGCGTTGGCAGCCAATTCACAAATAACTGACAATCAAAAGCAGATAAATAATTATCCCCAAATTAAAATTAAAACTGAGGTAATCGATGAAAAATGGATAGCGATTAGTATTGCTGATAATGGTTTGGGAATAAATGAACAAGTTCACTCAAAGGTATTCGATCCGTTTTTCACTACTAAACCTGTGGGTAAAGGCACAGGACTAGGGCTATCTGTAAGCTATCAGATTATAGTTGAAAAACATGCCGGACAACTTAACTGTTTTTCTGTTCCAGGGAAAGGTGCAGAATTTGCGATCAAGATACCTATTAACTCAGCCTCATAAAGTTTAAGTTATGGCAATCATAAGGTTGCGCTTTATTTGGGTAGAGTTCTATAGGCACATCTTCATCCAGTAAGAGGATAAAAAAAATCCAATGGCTTGTGATTAACTGAGTTCCAAAACGTAGGACTCCAAATCAGATATAAATAATTTCTATCTCTTGCCTCCAAAGCTGTAGCTTTGTACTTCATCCAAAAAAACTGCTGTATGACAAACACCTGTCTGCTAATTAGCAAACAGGTGTATTTTTGATAACAAATTTGTACTGAGACCCCGTTAAATCTTAGCGGTAGAATCAACTGAGGGTTGAGACTGACTAACCGAATCTAACTTTGGCAAAAGCACTAAATTTTGGGCTTTGACATTACTGTTGATTGTTGCTTGCAAAAATGGGGTATGGGAGATGGAATTGTTCGCCAATGTAAACAGTGGATTCGACAAAATTCCTGCTATGGAAGTAGCAATTAATGTTACCACCAACCCGACTTGCAAGGGTCTTAGCCCAGGCAAATCCCAACGCACTTGTGGATAATTCTTCACCGCGTCGGACATTTCATGGGGTTCTTTGACTACCATCATCTTAACTACGCGAATATAGTAGTAGATGGAGACGACGCTGGTAACTAAGCCCAGCAAGACTAACCAATAAAGTCCTGCTTGCCAACCAGCCCAGAATAGGTAAATCTTGCCGAAAAACCCAGCCAATGGTGGAATACCACCCAAGGAAAGCAGGGCGATACTCAACGCCAGTGTTAGGAGTGGGTCTTTTTGATATAAACCAGAGTATTCGGCAATCTGGTCGGTTCCTGTCCGCAGTGAGAACAGGATGATGCAGGTAAAGCCACACAGGTTCATGAACAAGTAAACCAGTAGGTAGAATATCATACTGGCATATCCTGCTTGTGTCCCAGCAATCAAGCCAATCATCACAAACCCAGCTTGGGCAATGGATGAATAAGCTAGCATTCGTTTCATGCTGGTTTGAGCTAGGGCGACTACATTACCCAAAATCATGCTCAGAACGGCTAGAGCAGTGAAGACAAACCTCCACTCGTCAGCAACAAGGGGGAAGGCTGTTGTCAGTAAGCGGATGGCTAGGGCAAACCCAGCTGCTTTGGAACCGACAGATAAAAAGGCGATAACTGGGGTGGGAGCGCCTTCGTAAACATCTGGTGTCCACTGGTGGAAAGGTGCGGCAGAGATTTTAAAGCCAATCCCTGCGATCGCAAAAACCAAGGCAATCACTAAACCTAAAGATTGTCCCACTTTTGCTGTGGCAATGCCATTTGCGATCGCACTTAGTTCAGTTTGTCCTCCAGATAGCCCATACAGCAGTGATACACCGTACAAAAATATTGCCGTACTGGAAGCCCCAATTAACAAGTATTTCAGCGCCGCTTCATTGGAGCGAGGGTCACGCTTGGTATAACCTGTTAACAAGTAAGAGGAGATACTCAGGGTTTCTAGGGAGATGAAAATCATCACCAACTCACTAGCCCCGGATAAAAACATCCCTCCTAAAGTAGCACTCAGCAAAATAGCGATGAACTCAGCTAAAGGAGTACCGCTCTGCTCGACGTAGCGAATTGACATCAGTATGGTGACAGCCGCAGACAAGGCAATGATGCCGCGAAAGACGATACTCAGGTCATCACCATTAAAGCCACCGGTAAAAGAGATGGGATTAGGAGAGTCCCATTGAAAATATAGGGCGACAATCGAAGTAAATAAACCTGCGATCGCTAGATATCCAATCCAGCGTGCGGATGTACGCCCCAAAATCAAATCAACAATCAAAACCCCCAAGAGGGTGAGAATAACAATCCCCTCTGGTAAAATCGTTCCAGCGTTCAACTGGGATGCAATATTAGCAAAATCCATGAGATGTATAGGTTTTGGCGATTAGACATTAAGGCTAACTCTGTTCACTCTAGCAAGTTTTCTAATTCCCGGACTACCTCTTTGAACAAGAGCTTAATATTTAACACTAGCAAAATTCGATCGAGAGGCGGTGCTAGAAGCTCTTAGGCTTTATCTGGACTAGCGGAGTCTCGGTAAGCTAATAATTTTGGTAAATATATGCCTGCGGATGCGTTCTTTACTTCATTGGTAGCAGATCGAGGGCACAAAGCGATCGCAGTGGTTTTATCTGGAGCAGATGGAGACGGTTCACTGGGGCTGAAGGCAATCAAGGAAGCGGGAGGCGTGACTTTTGCTCAGTGTGAAGACACAGCAAAATTCGATAGTATGCCCAATACTGCTGATGGTTTTTCCCTGATTCGTCAGGTGAGAGCGCTTAAAGCTGAAGCTGGGGGACAAATTCCAGCAGCAGCAATCACTGCCTATGCCACCGAACAAGAGCGGCAAAGGGCAATTGATGCTGGTTTCCAAATGCATCTAGCTAAACCGATTGACCTTACTCAATTGGTATTGATGATTGCAAATTTGACTGGATGAGTTACAGATATAGCACAAGCCTTGGTGGTTAGGACATCAACAAATGATGAAAATTAGACACAAAAAGACTTTTCACCCAGTCCCCAGTCCCTTGCTATAATTCGTAATTCGTAATTCGTAATGACGCTCTCTACGATACGCTAAAAGCGAACGAATACTCGCTAACGTAATTCGTCAGTGAGGCACAGAGCAACTAATTTTAATTATGAAGAAATAAAAATGTGCGGTGTCCAGATACCCGACTTCTTTGAGGAGTCGGGGATCTAATTTTTCACGAATGATTTAGGATTGCGATATCAAATGTTTGAATAAACGTTTGAATTACGTATAAGTTGTATAGTCTCCACCTAAAACATTCTCAAGTTATAAATGATGTTTGACATCTTTACTTAAAAAGATACAAAACATATTTGATTTATTCTACTAAAACAGAAAGTATCAACTATTAATTGAGGAGTTTTACGCATGACTGCAACCTTCATGAGGAGGCCTAAGTTTCGTAATGCCCAATGGGTGAGCTTTGTTGGTGGAAAAGGGATTATACGAAACTATACATCTGAATCTGGTACATGGACGTATCTCATTGAGATGGCATTAGGGCTAGAGCCTGACTTTGGCAGAGTTGGTGCAGAAACGATGATACTCCTCACCGAGGCAGATTTGCGGACGACATAAGCAGGTAGGCTTTTGACAGGGCTACAACCTAATATTCCTCTCATCCGCTAGCTGATACCAATTCACGAAAATCTTAATACATATAGATTTACTGTAGGGGCATCATCGGCTCTATTGCATTCAGTCAAAGATTCTCAAACTGACATCTAAATTTGTAAAAGTCCGAATAAATAAGGGTTTGTATTTTTATCTAGCGATAGTGATTAAAGAAGCTTCAGCCTCCAGCTACTCAGGCTGATCTTCCTCTATTGGGGCAATAATTTGTTTCGTGGCAAAGCCGTTGAGAATGATATCTCGAATTAAGGACACTTCTTTATCCAAATTCATTGCATGATCCTCATATTTTTTTACGGTACTAGTTAAATTGTAGTTTCTCATCTGTTCTGCCATTTGACGGGAGAATGTAACCTTTTCCTCCATTGTCCGCACAGCCGACCACAGCGCATTTTCAAGATTCTGAGTTTGCTCTGCCAGGAACGTATTAGCCGTAAAGGAATGCCCCGTGTGACAGCGAAACCGTATCGGCTCTCCTTTGCCAATTTGCCAGAGGGTACCGTTGCATTCAGGGCAGGTGTAAGTCGTTCGAGTGCCGATCGCTTCTACATTCTCCAAAAACTCCTGAGTATTCATCTGCTGTTCAGCAATATTGGATTCAATTTCGATCTCTTTGGTCACGGGGTATGCCTCCTCCTTGGCGGCGGGTTCTTTTGACAACCGCACTAGCAAGTTTGGGATTTCTGCAAGCGGCAAGCAGTAATCGACCTTCACATACCGCAAGGCGCTCTTTGCCATGCTGGGGTATTCTGCTTCCTTCGGGTCTTGAACGATCGCCACTCCGCCCCGTTTCTTGATTGCCTGTAACCCCACCGTGCCATCATCAAGATAGCCAGTGAGTACCACACCTACCACCCTTGTACCATAAGCGCGGGCGGCTGAACGAAATAACGCATCGATCGCGGGTCGAAAGCCGTTTTCTTGAGGCCCGCGCAAGACACGCATCGAGCCTTGGTTGACTAACAGGTGACAATCGGGCGGTGCGACATAGATTCGCCCGGTTTGAATTGCCTCTCCATCTGCCGGGTGAGATGCTGGGAGAGAGCCTATATCTGTAAGAATTTGGGGGATAATGCTGGGCTTATCTGCTGCAAGGTGCTGAACAATGAAGAAGACAGCATCCATGTCAGCAGGCAGAGCGCCCAAGATTGCGCCCAGCGCTTTGAGTCCACCTGCGGAAGTACCAATCACAATAACGTTGTGTTTAAGCATAAATACTTTTTCTTAGTGAATGAAAGCAGGTTAATGTTATCTAATCTCTCCTGAATAATTAAACATCTTCTGTATGAAGATACGTTAAACCATATTTAAGTATGATTTGGTGCAGCCTCACAAAGAAATGGTATAAGTCTCATTAATGGAGTTCGGAGGCTCATTAATGAATATCAAAGACTCATTAATGGAGTTCTGAGCCTCATTAATGAATATCAAAGACTCATTAATGGAGTTCCGAGGCTCATTAATGAATATCAAAGGCTCATTAATGAAGTTCTGAGCCTCATTAATGGATATCAAAGGCTCATTAATGGAGTTCTGAGCCTCATTAATGAATATCAAAGACTCGTTGTTGCATTCTAAAATATATCTCCCCCCCTGCCTCCTGCCTTAGAGGATGTTTCAAAAGTCCTCTTCTGGGTAGCAAAACGTTCTAGATCCCCCTAAATCCTCCTTAAAAAGGGGGACTTTAATTCCGGTTCCCCCCTTAAAAAGCTATCCATTATAAACATCTTTCTTAACAAAAGCTTTGACAAAAACCAGAAATTGTGTATGTTGTAAACGAAGATCCTAAAGCATAGCCAAAG
>NZ_JBALDK010000222.1:0-5378 GCF_036917455.1 Nostoc sp.
TGCTTCTATAGAAGCATGGAATATTGACAGTACAACCAAGTTATATAACGTAGATTGTCGCTTTATCTATCTTCTAGAATATCCCAGGCTAGGAACCGATGACCGCGAACGCCGTCCCAGTAGTGGCGAATTTCAACCAGGAGAATTTACCAAGCTATTTGAAGAGGTTTTAAATACTGTTGATTTAATTTTCCGCAACGGGATTGATTGGAAAGCTTTTGTTAATGCTTTCCAACAAGTGCAAGTTGAAAATGAAGAGACGGAACTAGTTATCCAGAGTATTGTAAACAAAGATGGCGTATTTGTTATTAGAATCATAGTGCCTGTTGATGCTGATAAAGAAAAGTTTCATAGTGATTTAACACAAAATTATCAACTGGCGCTGCAAGAAGTAGAAAAATATAAAGCACTATCACAAGCTCGATATGATGAGATAATCCGCAAAAGTGCAGAAATGACAAATATTGTTATATATTTAGCGGCTCAAAGTGGTAATGTTCAAAACTTCCAATTTGGAGATAATGCAGGGAATATATCTATGACTAACAATAATAATGCCAGCCGCAATATTAATGTCGGTAGAGATTTTAATGCAACAGGAACAATTAATTTAGGTGAAATCAGTGGTGCAGTAACAAATACCATCAACGACTTACCAGCATCACCCGAACCTGATAAACCAGGAATTAAGGAATTATTGACGCAATTGCAAGCAGCGATTGAGGCTGATACAAATTTACCGCAAGAAGATAAAGCTGAGGCATTAGAACAAGTGAAAGCCTTAGCAGAAGCGGGGAAAAGTCCTCAAGAGGGGGCAATGCAAAAGGCGGCGAAAACGGCTATAAAGATTTTAAAAGGGACAATTTCTAGTTTACCAAGTGCCACAAAGTTGGTTGAACAGTGCAGCAATCTATTACCGTTGATTTCAACTTTTTTGGGTTTAGGGTAGCGTGTAAAATTAAGAGGTTGTTTGAAAAGTGTTTCGCTGTGAATTTAGGCACTTTTAGATCCCCCTTAACCCCCGTGTACATACAAATTTTTGATGAGGCCATTTAAGATTTATCGTGCAACCTCTGAGATACCTCAAGAAAGGTTATGCTACGCAAAACCTGTCCCTTTCTTTAGTAAGGCTATGGTGTATACACAAGTCTGAAACAGTCTACTCACTTGCATTTAGGCGTAAATTTACCCCACCCTAACCCTCCCCTTATAAAGGGGAGGGAACCAGATTTTCCGGTTTCCCCCCAATATATCGGGGGGATTAAGGGGGGTAATTCGATGACTTGTGTACACCAGCACCCTTTGACCCCATTTAACTCAGAGATTACAGCTATTTTCACGTAAATAGACCACGGGGTAAGGGCACAGCATTGCTGTGCCCCTACAACAGATGTCAAATACATGAATTCTGCTGTAAGGTAAAATTATAACTCCCGGTTCGCCCATTTTAAATTGAGTTAGAAAAAAGCTGAACGATTTAATAGGGGTTCCACCCTGTAATACTAATGTACTCTCGTGCCGACTTTGCGCGATCGCGTAAAAATAGACTTTTTAGAGCGGGGTGATAGTTCAAGGTAAATTTATGGAAATCGCTAAAACCATTACTCAACCTAGATTTTCTGTTTTTCGGCAATTTCTAGAACTCCAAAAAAAATGAGCGAACCGGGAGTTATAAGTAAAAGTATTAAGAATTTTAAATAAACTAATCAATGTCCAGCATTTCTCTTGACAAAAGTAACTCTCATGTCGTCGTTATCGGTGCCGGAATAGGTGGACTGACTGCCGGAGCATTATTAGCTCATAGAGGTTACAGCGTCTTAATTTTAGATCAAGCTCTCGTACCGGGAGGTTGTGCTTCTACGTTTAAACGCCAGGGATTTACCTTTGATGTGGGAGCAACTCAGGTGGCGGGATTGGAACCGGGGGGAATTCACCACCGTATTTTCTCGGAATTGTCAATAGATTTACCCGCAGTAACGCCTTGCGACCCTGCTTGTGCAGTATATTTACCTGGAGAAACCACACCGATTAATGTCTGGCGCGACCAACAGAAATGGCAAGAGGAACGACAAAAACAGTTTCCCGGTAGCGAACCGTTTTGGCAATTGATGGCAACTTTATTTAATGCCAGTTGGGAATTTCAAGGACGCGATCCGGTGCTACCACCACGTAATTTATGGGATTTGCGGCAACTAATGCAAGCGGTACGTCCTAGTACATTAATTACCGTTCCTTTTACTTTGTTTACGGTAGGAGATGCTTTACGTTTATGTGGACTGGGAAATGACCAGCGATTGAGGACTTTTTTAGATTTGCAACTGAAGCTATACTCCCAGGTGGATGCAGAGAATACAGCATTACTTTATGCCGCCACAGCGTTGAGTGTATCCCAACTTCCCCAAGGATTGTTTCACCTCCAGGAAAGTATGCAAGTATTAAGCGATCGCTTGGTACAATCCTTAGAAAGAGATGGCGGTAAATTGTTGATGCGCCATACTGTAGAAAAAATCGAAGCAGAAAACGGCAAAGCTACTGCTGTAGTCATTAGAAATCAGAAAACTGGCGAAGTTTGGACAGAAGCAGCCGACCATATTGTTACTAACGCCACAGTGCAAAACTTGGTGCAATTATTGGGAGAACAAGCGCCATCTGGATATAAAAACCGGGTGGAAAAACTACCCCAAGCATCGGGTGCGTTTGTGGTGTATTTGGGTGTAGATGCTAGCGCAATTCCGCCTGAGTGTCCTCCCCACCTGCAATTTTTGTATGATGTCAATGGCCCCATTGGCGAGAATAATTCCCTATTTGTTTCTGTCAGTCATCCTGGAGACGGCCGCGCACCGGAGGGGAAAGCGACAATTATCGCTTCTTCATTTGTCGATCCTGCACAGTGGTGGCAGACTGAAGATTATGAAGGACTAAAAGAAAAGTTTACCCAAGAAGCGATCGCTCGTCTTGCTCAATACTTCTATCTCAAACCAGAAACGATTATTCATCAAGAAGCCGCAACACCACGCACCTTTGCCCATTTCACAGCCCGCGATCGCGGTATAGTTGGCGGTATTGGTCAAAGGATTCCTACCTTTGGCCCCTTTGGGTTCGCCAATCGGACACCAATTCAGCATTTGTGGTTAGTTGGTGATTCCACACATCCCGGCGAAGGTACGGCTGGGGTGAGTTATTCGGCGCTGACAGTAGTCAGGCAAATTGAGGCGCAAAAACTTATCAACTACCAATAATCGAAAAGTCCTCCTTCCTTGGCTAGTAAGTCATCCTTGTAACCGATGGCAAACAGGACACAAAACTGATGAAATAAGATTAGTGTTGCGAATCTGGAGTAATGACAGACAGAGTTTTAATTCTTGGTGGACGAGGGCGGATTGGTAGCACTGTTGCTCAGGATCTAGCTACCCATACGCAAGCTCAAATTACGATTACTGGACGTTCTGCGGAGTTTGGCAAGGCTGTCAGCTTGGCTTCAGGCGGACAAGTACAGTTTTTGGTATTGGACTTGGCAGAAGTTGACAAATTGCGAGATGCGATCGCAAACTCTAACTTAGTCATCCATTGTGCTGGGCCATTTCACTATCGAGATACTAATGTTCTCGAAACCTGTATTGCTCAAGGTGTTAATTATGTAGATGTCAGCGACCATCGTTCTTATACCAGAAAAGCTCTCAATTATCACGAACAAGCTGCTGCTGCTGGTGTGACGGCAATTATTAATACTGGCATTTTTCCTGGTATTTCTAACAGCATGGTACGTCAAGGTGTTGAACAATTTGATAAAGCAGAAAAGATCCATTTAAGTTATTTGGTTTCTGGTTCTGGTGGTGCTGGCATTACAGTGATGCGGACAACTTTTCTGGGGTTGCAGTATCCTTTTGAAGCTTGGATAGATGGAAAATGGGAAATAATTAAGCCTTATAGTGAAAGAGAAATAGTTGAGTTTCCACCTCCATATCAACGCAGTGGAGTTTACTGGTTTGATATGCCAGAAACCTTTACACTACCCAAAGCTTTCCCATCAGTAAAAACTGTAATAACTAAGTTTGGCTCTATTCCCGATTTTTACAATCACCTAACTTGGATTGCAGCACACGTTTTTCCTAAATGGTTGATGCAGCGTCGTTACATGATTGAATTTCTATCTTATGTTAGCCATTCAATGACAGATGTCACTAATAACTTTAGTGGAATTGGGGTAGCAGTTCGTTCAGAAGTTACAGGACAAAAAAATGGTGAAACTGCCGTTTATTGTTCAACTGTAGTGCATGAAAATACAGCGATAGCTTCTGGTTGTGGCACAGGTAGTATTGCCCAATTACTGCTAGAGGGTAAACTCAACAAACCAGGTGTTTTTGCTGTGGAAGAAGCACTCCCAACAAGTTTATTTGAAGAAGTTATCCAAAGCCGAAGAATTAACATTACTCATAATTGGTTATAAGAGATTTATAACAAATAAATTACCCAATCTTTTGGAGTGGGTAAGATGAGCGCCTTTATCTATGGGTAAGCACAACAATTTGACTATTAGACTAAAACTTAAAAAGTTCAGATCGAATTAACTGAACTATAGGTAAAAATTAATATACCTTGCGGTAGAAGGAAGAACTGTACCTAAACACTTAGGATGCCTGTGAGCCTTAAATTTTGAATGTATTTATACATGACCAAGGCTTATAAGAGAAAACTAGGAGTGTTTTTCCATGCAAAAAATTCTATTAACTTTAAAAAAAGCGTTACGTTCAAGCTTTTTAGTTGTTTGTTTGATGGTTTCCATCAGCTTGTCAGGTTCATTTATTTTCGTTCAACAAGCTAGTTATGCAACTACACTTGAAGAATTAAAGCTAGTACCTCCAGAGTCTAAACCAAATTCTGAAGAAAAAATTAATCGGGCAAACGAATACGATCCAGGTGTTGGCGTTCAAGAAGAAGAACGACAAACAGCTTATGAGCAAGCAATAAAAGATTCCAAAAATCTTAACACTATAGAGAAGACTTACGAAAGAAATTTGAAGGCTGAGAAAGAACAAAATCCTCCAGAAAGTTTTGGTGAGAAAGCAAAAGAAGTTATTGAAAAGGTAACAGGTAAATAGAGAATTCTAACCACCAAGCACTTCCTTACTAGCGTTGCGTTAGTGAGTAAGATTCAAAGCCTTTCTCTGGTTTGGAGTACACAGGTTCATAAAATTAAATTGTAGGGTGCGTTACCGCTTTAGCATAACGCACCATCAACAATTTAAAGTGCATTAGCCTTCGGCAGAACACACTCTACAAAAATTAAGTAGCTGGGCTGGAAAATTTATAACTATGTAACGAAAAGTTAATTAGAACGATTAAAGTCAAATTTGACACGTTTTGTACTGTAGTTTCCT
>NZ_JBALDK010000223.1:0-31408 GCF_036917455.1 Nostoc sp.
GGTGATTTTTTTCCTTCATCCTCCTCCCCATAACTGCTGACTTTTGTCAAATTTTGTATTAAGAAAGATGTTTATAATGGATAGCTTTTGAAGGGAGGTTAGGGGGGATCTAAAAGTGTCTAAAGTCACAGTGAAAAACTTGTTCATTCAACCTCTCAACATCGACAAGAAGACAAGGAGAAAAATAACTCATACCCCTTGTCCAAACGGTTTCAAAAAGACTGTTTTCCAAAGTAATCGTTTATAAGGACATTAAGGGAAAACTCCGTTCCTTAGCGTCGCCCTCAATCAATAAATTACTTCACTTCACTAGGTTCAAACTTAGTCACCTTACCCTTCTTAATCGCGACAATCACATCATAATGAGAACAGTAAGCGAATGTGACATCATTGGCTTTGTTATAAAGATTAACTACATGACCTGCACCACCTATCTGGATACCGATTGGCTCCAAATCACCAAAAAAGAAACGACGAAGTTGATCGCCACTACCAATCTGACCCTTACTTTTAGTCAGCAAATCTAGTTTTTGGGCTACAGACATTTCTTCGGCTGCTGATGCCTGTACTAATGAAGGATTGAGCGCTTTTAGTGGTACGTCCCAAACTGTGAAAAAACCAACCAAAGCAAAACTTGTAAGTAAGGGTGCGAGTTTCATTGTTGACTCCTCTTTTTTGTTTTATCCTGAACATCCCAAGCATCTCAGGTGGGAGTGAGAACTTATTGAAACTAAACCACTATTTTCATGAATTTATCATTTGAGAAAACTTAGTTTATTCTCAGCACTTTCTCAGGCAATGATCCGAACTCAAAATCACAGCATAATTTAAGTATTTTCTCAACAAAACCTCATTCAGTTAAGAATGGCGGCAATTTATAATGGGCAATGCTTTTATTGCAGTGGTGTTATTGTGACTAGACCCAAAAGACGACATCACCTAGTTCATAGAGTTTCAGGACAAACATATCTCTGGCTAGCAATGCTAATTTTTGCCGCATCTGGCGCAGTTACCCGGAAGCTAACGGAAGTTGGTGCTGAACATTTTATCGGGGAACGCAATCCGATTTCTTTATGTAATGTTTTATTTGTGGGAAACCTTTGCGCCTTGATACTTCTGATCCTCATCTATGGGCGACAGTGGAACAAAGCTACTTTGAAGCAACTCTCAAGGAAAGATTGGGTCAGTCTAACAGCAGTAGCTATTTTATCAGGAGCGTTGGCTCCTGGCTTAATTTTCCAGGCACTTGCACTCACAGGAGTGAACAATATCATCTTGGTGGGACGCTTGGAACCGCCGCTAACTCTGGCTTTATCAGTCTGGTTATTGAGAGAACGGGTAAATATTTGGGAATTTATCGGAGCGATCGCAGCCTTTGTCGGTGTTATCCTAACTATCATCCTTCAGCCTCCAACAGATACAATGATAAATATGGGAGGTTTCAGTTTAGGCATAGGGGAAGTTTTAGCAGCAGTAGCATCTATAGCTGGAACCGCTTCTACGATTATTGGTAAGAAATACCTTTCGCAAATTCCTTTGGGAATCTACAGCATTTTTCGAACTGCACTAGGAACCATAATCTTTTTCTTCATTGCTTTAGTCCTCTATGGCAGCGATCATTTCGCTAATGCCCTCTCACCGTTCTTATGGCAATGGATGTTTTTATATGGTGGGTTGATTGTGGTGCTAGGCCAGTCTTTTTTGATTAAAGGCTTGAAAACTTGTACTATATCTACGGCTTCATTAATTGGCTCATTTGGCCCAATTGTGGGCATCATAGCAGCCTATTTCATTTTGGGTGAAGCCCCTACCTTACCTCAATATATTGGCGGTAGCGTGATTTTAGTAGGCATATTTTTGAGCCAGTTTGGAATTTGGCGTAAGACTTCTAGCATTGCGTCTGGCAAGGTAAATTCTACTGCGGCACAGCAACAGGTAGAAGCTGATATGGGATTCAAGGGGATTTGAATCAGGCTTATGCCTTAACCCGGATTTCTCACCACATCTCTCAAAACCTTGTGCAGGGGAGCAGGGGAGCAGGGGAGCAGGGGAGAGTTCAAATACCAAGTTCTTTCCCCTCTGCCCCTCTGCCCCTCTGCCCCTCTGCCCCCCTGCCCCTCAAGCTTGTGAGAAATGCGGGCTTAAGCATTTGCGTTATTTTGAACTGTACAGTTATTATTGCCCTGGTGCACTAGTATGTCAAAATAAAAATACCAGATATATCAAGGTGAGCGATCGCTCCCAAAGCTAGATTAAAGGATTGACCTGAGCAATGGCAGACCAAACCAATCACAATCAAGCGGGAGAAGTAGCTCCCAGCACTGTTGACAAGAAAGCTCCCAGTGTGGCCGAAGAACACGCTCCTAGTACAGATTCACCCGAAGCCACAGACCTCCCGACTGCCAACGCGCCAGATTCAAACGCTGCTAAACCAACTGCGACACCCCCCAAGCGAGAAAAACCCGCAGCCAAAGCCGCAGTAGGGGAAAAACCAGCAGCCGCCGCAACAGAAGAAAAACCCGCCGCAGCTAAAGCAGCCAAAAAGGAAAAAGCCCCAGCTGTTGAAGATAAGCCATTTGTAGAGTTTATTGAGCAAGACTACTTGCCAGCTTTACAAAAAGCGATCGCTCAACAAGGTGTGCAAGATTTACAGGTGTCTTTTGCCAAGCAGAAATTGCCCATTACTGGTTTTGAATCTGCTGAAGAATGCTGGCAAATTATCGGCACTTGGAAAGAAATAGGTGCGCGTCAGTTTAACCTGTATTTCCCCGAAGAAGATATTCAAGGGAAAAAGGGATTTTCCTGTAATGAAGGCAAAAAACCTAGCACTCTTGAGTCATTCTTAATCGATGAGCGCAAAATTACGCTCGATTTGTTGGTATTTGGCTTAGTTCAGCGCTTGGACGGTCAAAAGTGGCTAGGTATAAATTAGTCATTGGTCATTAGTCATTGGGTTTTTGACAAAGGACAAATGACAATTTAAAGTTCGTGGAAATGATAGGTAACGGCTCCAGTATTGGGGTCGTTATCTATTTTTACATAACCTGATTTGTACATCTCATTGAGAGTAGCTTCTACTTCAGCAAAGCTAGCTCCCGTTAACTTAACGCCTTGAGTAACGGTTAAAGTACCACCCTTGATTTCCGCCGCTTCAATCAATTTAATCATCAGTTGGTTGCCTGTTGGGCGGTGGACTTGAGAGGCAACTACTGCTTGGTTCAACGGCACACCAAAGGGAGATACACCCGCTTTTAATCTTAGGTTGTGTTCGTATTCGTCAACCATATTGGGCATGAGAAACAAATCTACGAACTGCCCTACACCAAACATACCACCAGTGAACAGCCACAACAAACCAGTCCCGATTTTGCCATTGTAGAAACGGTGCAGTCCTCCTAATCCGAAAAAGAATGCTGCACACAAAATGTAAGAGACAAGAAGTCGGTCTTTATGCTGATTGTTTTCAAGATTCATCCTGTTTTCAACCTTTTGGATTTGCTCTTGTTGTCTAAGATGGGTTGTCCATATTGTAGTATTAACTACATAATAATACTGAAATAGCAGTACTTTTAAAACATCAAATGTGCGTGCTACTCCCCTCGATTGAAACAGTGCTAATCGCTGAACTACGTTTATTTGACTACTAATCTACGATTCTTGGTTCCGTAAATATTGAATTATTGTTGCAACTCTTAATCTTTTGCTTATAAATTTCTCACCCGCACCTTGGTAGACTGAACTTTATACAATTGGATTATTGTGGGCTGTTACGCTTTAACAGAACATTACCCTTGGCTTTCTGGTGAGGCAGTCGCTCAGAGAGGTCTCCCCTCCATGAAAAACTGCGGAACCCGAAGGGTCTACTTAAGATAATAAAGACGAAAGAGCAATCAAGACATGGTAGATTCCCTCAAAAAACCAGGCTTTGAAGAAATCCGGCCAGGGATTAAAGTCCCGGCAAAAGAAACCCTGTTAACACCTCGGTTTTATACTACCGATTTTGATGAGATGGCGCGGATGGATATCTCCGTCAATGAAGACGAGTTACAAGCCATTCTCGAAGAATTCCGCACTGACTACAACCGCCATCACTTTGTTCGGGATGCCGAGTTTGACCAATCCTGGGATCATATTGACGGGGAAACTCGCAAGTTGTTCGTTGAGTTTCTAGAACGTTCTTGTACGGCAGAGTTTTCTGGCTTTTTGCTATATAAAGAACTCGGCCGTCGCTTGAAAGGAAAAAACCCTGTCTTGGCAGAGTGTTTTAACCTGATGTCACGGGATGAAGCACGTCACGCTGGCTTTTTGAATAAAGCCTTGTCGGACTTTAATCTGTCCCTAGATTTAGGGTTTTTGACTAAGAGTCGTAGTTATACCTTCTTTAAACCGAAATTCATCTTCTACGCCACTTATCTGTCTGAGAAAATCGGTTATTGGCGCTACATCACTATTTATCGCCATTTAGAAGCACATCCCGAAGACCGGGTTTATCCAATCTTCCGGTTCTTTGAGAACTGGTGTCAGGATGAAAACCGTCACGGTGATTTCTTTGATGCGGTCATGAAATCTCAGCCGCAAATGTTGAATGATTGGAAAGCACGGCTATGGAGTCGGTTCTTCTTATTGTCGGTATTTGCAACAATGTATCTGAATGACATCCAACGCAAGGACTTTTATGCAACCTTGGGATTGGATGCACGAGAGTACGACATCCATGTAATTCAGAAGACCAACGAAAACGCCGGTCGGGTGTTCCCTCTAATGCTGGATGTAGAGAATCCAGAGTTTTATCAGCGCTTGGATACTTGTATTAGCAATAATGAGAAGCTGGGTGCGATCGCTAATTCTAACACTCCCAAATTCCTGCAACTCTTCCAGAAACTGCCACTTTACATCTCGAATGGTTGGCAGTTATTACGGCTGTACCTGATGAAACCCATTGATACTGTTTCTGCTCAAGGGGCAGTTCGTTAATTTATAACAGGTTTGCGAAAGCTTTAGTGGTTCTGTTAATTGCAGAACCACTTTTTTTTCTTGTAATAGTCAATGCCTGACACCGTACCTCTACTTAATCATTCATGAACAACAAAATTCCCGACTTCTCGAAGAAATCAGGAATCAGAGGCTTCAATTTTTACAAATCAAATAGGATTCATATAGCGATTTTGATAGTAAGCCAAAATTTGGTTAACTTGTTGCCGACTTTCTGAACCAGAGTTTGCTGTCCACGAAATAGACAAGCCACCAATTTGACTTTGATTGTAATCAAACTGTTGGGATGATTGGGGAATTAAATCCACTTCTACCCCTTCGACTTGACGCAAATGAGCTGCTATCTCTCTATAGACAGCTAAAGGCAAACCAGCAAATTCAATTTTTTCCTTAGTCTCCATCTTTATGAAGCTCCAACATTAAAAGGATTTGAGGAGGGTATTGTCACTGAAACACGATTACCATTAGCAGATGTAGCTGATGGCGTTGAGTTGACAGGCCCTTCCCCTACCATTTTGGCAACTTCTATACCAAATTGTTCAAGAATTACAATCGGATTGGAGCCTCCATTCATTTCAATCCGTTTAATAAGTACGCCGTTGGCCAATCGCTGTCCAGCTTGTACATAGCGACTCGTTGGCTCATCCGGTACTTTGATAATTGCTTGCGGTTCCTTACTAATTAGAACTACACCAGTCACAATAACTGCCCTTGCTAACTCCGGTTGTGCTGGTGGTGGCAGTACAGATACTAAAGTGGGGTTAGAGACAACTTGAGGCAAAACTTTAGGTAAAACTGAAATCAAAGTAGGATTGACTTTTTTTGGTACAGAAGCAATGTTATTTTTTTTCTGATTCTGATTTTTCTGATTCTGATTTTTCTGATTCTGATTTAAAGCTACGCTGCGTGTTGGAAGTTTTCGTACTGTTATCGATGCAGTCGGTAGCTTAGGCAACACGGGAACAGGTCTTCCAGGTGTTGTAGACACTCTAGTAACCATCTGTCCGAAAACTTGTGCAAACGGATCAGTCCGCTCTTTTGATACCAGGATTAACGGTGCCCGCTCTGTAGCATTAGTAGATTGAATCAAGCTAACAGATCCGGGGGTAACTTGTGAAACCTCTTTAGCCGGTATCACTGGATTCTTAAAGGATTGAGCCGCAGGTGGCGACTTTGCTGCTATTTTTGGAATTGGCGCGGGATTAATGGCTTGTGGTGCATCTTCAGAAGCACATCCAGCGATCGCTAAGGTTAAAATAGCTGCAATTGTAATTTTTGAATTTCTGCCCATGAGCTGTTCTCAAAAGCCATTGGAAAATTTAAAAATGGAAATCTACATGCCTAAAATTTGTATCAAAGGCAAAGTATGTTCCCTTTATAACCTAATTTTTTAGATTTAAAGAGTTATTTTTAGCACTAACAGCCCAGCATAACTGCGGATTTAGTTATTTGCAGTTAATCATCTGCTACACCCATAAGCTGTTTCATCAAATCTAGACCTTTCTTGACTCTACGGGAAACCGTTACGACACTAATTCCCAGATGTTCTGCAACTTGTTTTTGTGTTAAATCTTGTAAAAAAACGCATTCCAACACATCACGGGTGCGTTGCTCGAGCTGAACCAATGCTTGTTGCAAGCGGAGTTGGTCTTCTTGTGCCAATTGAAAGCTGCGATAGTGAGGATCTGGAACCAATTCTCCCAAGCAGGTAGAGCCTTCTTCCCCATCTTGGATTGGCACATCAAGACTCAAGGGAGCACGATTTATCCACGCTAATTTAATTTCTTGCCATTCGTTTGGAGAAATTTCCAGTGCTGTTGCTAATTCGGTGTCTGTTGGTTGGCGATTATGCTTTTCACGCCAAGAGCGTGACACTCCTATTGCTTGCTGTTGCAATGCTAACCACTTCCGAGGAATTCGCACGGTAACACCTTTATCTCGGAGATAGTGTTGAATTTCACCCCGAATATAGGGAAGAGCATAGGAACTAAAGGCATGTCCCTTGGAAAGTTCAAATTTTTCAATCGCTCTGATTAAGCCCAAACATCCAACCTGGATCAAATCATCGTAGGTTTCATGACATTGATTTGTCCAGTAGTGAGCTTCTTTTCTCACAAGTCCAAAATTGAGTTTTACCAGTTGATTGCGAACATTTTCTGACCGAGATTGCTGATATTCTCGCAACAACTGCCAAATTTCATGTTTTAGTTCATTGGTGACTGTGGTAGGCATAGCACCGTATTTATTGAGTAAATTAACAATCAATTAGTCACTTTTAAACTCAACTGCGATCGCGCTGTATTTATATAGCAAATTCTCTAGACAACAAGAACGTTTTTCTAAAAAAATTCCATAGAGTTGCTTGACAATCGAGCAAAGTTTAAATGAGTGAAATTGGTATTTAGTTTGTTACTTATTGTGGGGATTATCTGTAGCTGTTTTTCAAACTACATAGGAATAAAATATAAAATTAGTTACTAAATATCAAACCGGGATTTTACTTAACTTTAATTAATTAATGGTGAAGCTAATTTCTCTAAATAAAACAACAGTAGTCGGATTGTTTTGGCATAAGCAAAAGTTGGATTTACAGTAAAATTACGTGTCCATTCAAACAAGATTTATCCAACAATTAAAAATTACTAATAATATTTAGAAAACAGTATGTATATTTACGCAAGCTAATAAAGCAAATAGTGAGATAGCCTTTGTTGTACTGAGGGCAATACGGTTCAATCAATGGTCAACTCTTTGTCAGAGGAAATTTTTTTTAACGTAGATGCAGATAGGCTTGCCGAAGGTAATGCCATCTCTACGAAACTCTATGCAAACGCGCAGCATTTCGCAGAGAAAGAAGAAATGCTTAACTAAACTGTATTGGTACAGGGGGAATCTTTCTAGGGAAAATATCACTAACCCAAAGGTATTGTGCTTTACCCGCATTTCTCACAAGCTTGAGGGGAAGGATGGGCAGAGGGGCAGGGGAGGCAGGGGAGGCAGGGGAAGCAGGGGAAGCAGGGGAAGCAGGGGAGGCAGGGGAGGCAGGGGAGGCAGGGGAGGCAGGGGAAGAAAAAACTAATACTCGCATTTCTCACAAGCTTGAGGCGAAGGATGGGCAGAGGGGAAAGAGCTTGGTATTTGAACTCTCCTCTGCTCCCCCTGCTCCCCCTGCTCCCCCTGCCTCCCCTGCTCCCCTACTCAAGCGCAGGCTTAATCGAGATGTGGTGAGAAATCCGGGTTTAACCTTTTTCTCCCTCTTTGTAAAAACCTATCTATCCCCTGAAAAAAGTCAGGGCTGTTTCATTCTTTCAAAGCCTTTTGAAAAAGTAGGGACAAGGGAAGAAGGAATTTTTCTCTTGTCTTTTTTCGTCTCTGTAAGGCTTTTATAGGAATGAAACAGCCCTGAAAATGGGGGCAAAGAAGTTAACTTTTGTGATGAAACCTGATGCTTACAGAATTGCAGTTCTGAATGCCAGGTTAGTTATCTTACTCCAGAGAATTTAGCCACGGCTTGGTTCAACCCGTCCAAAAAATAGACCGCGAATCTTGACTTCTTTCGGTTCGCCAGCACCTAAATCTGTATCAGATGGCTGTTCGCTCTCGAAAGTACCGGCAATTTCACCACTAGAGCTATCTACTTTAGCGATTTGCAGAGAAATCTTGCCATTAAGATTTTCAGCACGCTTGACGTTAGTACGGGTAAGTTCTTCATCATCCGCTTGGGCGGGGAGAGCTACAGCATTATCGTAGCCACTGACGACACCACGACCTTTGGGATCTAGGAAGGCAGCACCACGATAGGAAGGAACTTTGAAAGTACCTTCAAAGTCCGTGGAGGTATTAATACTGCTCAAACTGGGTTGGGTTTGAGCAACCAAGTTTTTGATGGTGAAGAGGAAAGGTACTCGCTCCCCGCCAGGAAGTTGCACGGTGATAGCTTGGAAGTCAAGACCATCAGTTTCCACAAAGGTCAGGCTATTATCTGAGTTGATGTTTAGGTTGCCTTGCACCTGGTCAATAGTAGAAGTGTATCTGGTCAACAATTTGCCAGCAACAAATTCTGCTTCTTGGCGTTTATTAGCAGGTTCTTCTTTGATGAAGAAGCTAGTTGGTTCTAAGCAAAGTTCTTTGATGGCATAAGACTGGCTAGAATCAATGGGAATGGAGCCACGGCTTGTTTCTGCTAGTTGGGGGCATTTGTTTGCCAAGCCAGTGCCACGAATTTGGTCGTAAGTGAGTACATCTCTACTACTAGTAGCAGGAGCATCACTACAAGCAGTTATTAGTCCCAGGCACAAAGCCAAGAATGCAACAATTAAAGCGCGATACCTCATGGTCAACCTCAATCTCAAAAATTAATATCTAAGTTGTAAAACTGCATCGAAGCTTTGATCTATGACGAGAAGCCATCCTCGATCGGATATTGCGTTGCTCTGATTACCAGAGTTGAGGCAAATGTCCGGGCGTATAGGTTGGGAGTCGTCACTCAAACTTTTCTCTGCTAAACGTAATTAAACGTGTCGTTCTCTTGAGCTTGGGATGTAAACCCCAGAATGAGTAGCACAGTGCATCCATGTTGGATGTGTGTTACTAGGGGAGCAAAAAACCAGCAGTTTTACTGTTGGTAGCATTTGTTAGAGTTGGGCGTGTGGATGAGTAAGCGCCACACAGAGCGGCATAAGTGCTTGCCTCAAGAGTGCGAAGAGAGTTGTTTGCTTCGCACTTTGCTTTTGCCAATAGCAAAAGCAGCATCGCCCAAGTCTTTTTGTATCATGTATGTGACGCTACTACATACAGCCCATTGTTTGATGGGTAAATTAGCCAGATCATACGATTTTTTTTAACTCAAAATCAAAGTACTCAAAATCAAAGAAAATCTCGTCTCGATCGCATCTAGGTGCTGTGGAGGCTATGCTAAAGGTTACTACGCTCTTTTAGGAGCGATCGCAATTGCTTTTAATAAAGATACAAATCTAGTTATATTCAACCCTTACTTAGGTAAGTGAAGGGATGAGGGGACGCAGTGAGTCAAGAGTAACTAGGGAAAATTAAAAATCTCCGGTAAATTTGAGTTGACCTCATTTATACGGAAAGGCTGGGATGAACGATCGCGAAAATCTGGAATCAGGGGAGTTGTCCTATAAACTGCAAACGCTCGCAACTGTCGTGTATGATGCAGTTCGGAGTTGTGAAAGCGATACTGTAGCTCTTTTGGCATTGCTGCGGCAACTAGAACAGTTACACCGAGAGATCCGGGATGGGGTTTTTCAAGAGAGTTTGCCTGTTAACCGTCGGCAACTTTACTCACTGCTGAAAGATATTGAGTCTGAGGGAGGCTGGCCTTATATTGAGCGGATGAGGCTACAAGCCTTTTTAGCGAATTTGCCACAAGAGGCTCCCCAAGAAAATAGCCGTGAGGTTTTGGAAAGCGATCGCTCCTTTGCTGATTAGCTCGAAATTAAAAACTCGGATCGCCTCATCAACCGCTAAACCAAGAGCGGTTGCTCATTGAGGCTTTAAGAGTCATTAGTCAATGATAATTTTCCACCTCTGCTTAGGGTTTGTGGGTTATGCCATTACAAAGAAGGCGATCGCGCTTTTCAAGATTACGGTTGTGCTTAAGGTAATCACCTACCCAGTCGCAACCACGAACAAGCAGATCGTCAAGATTTAAATTCCACAAAATTATTGTGTTGTCATCACTAGCTGATGCTAATGTTTGACCATCTGGGCTAAAACTGACACTTAACACCGCAGCCCGATGCCCATTAAGACTTTTAATTAATTTACCTTCATGACTCCAGAGTTTCACTGTACTGTCCCAACTGGCGGCAGCAAGCAATTCACCATTGGGACTGAAAGTGACAGCATTAACGCTATCGCTATACCCCTTTAACAAGGTTTTTAACAACGTACCATCCCGTCGCCACAGTTTTACGGTGTTATCCCAACTGGCAGAAGCCAATAACTCATCAGTGGGACTAAAGCTGACACCTAAAACCCAACTGTCATGGGGCGAAAACGTTTTGAGCAACTTACCTTCACGGTTCCACAGTTTCACAGTTTGGTCATCACTGGCAGAGGCTAAAATCTGACTATCAGGGCTGAAATTCACGCTATTTACCCAACCTTGATGCCCTATTAAGGTTTTGAGCAACTTGCCTTGACGGTTCCAGAGTTTCACCGTTTTATCTTTACTAGCTGATGCCAAAAACTGACCATCGGGGCTGAAATTCACGCTCATCACAGTATCGCTATGTCCGTGGAGAGTCTTGATTAAAGTACCGTCAAGCCGCCAAATTTTCACGGTTTTGTCATAACTTCCTGAAGCCAACATTTCACCTTTGGGGTCAAAACTGACACTAGGAACTTTATTGGTGTGCCCTACTAAAGTTTTGTAAAGTCGGGTTTTCACCTCGCCATTACTAGTGTATCTTCGCCAGAGTTTTACGGTGCGATCGCTACTACCAGAAGCTAGCATCTGACCGTTGGGACTCCAAGCAACGCTCAAAACTCGATCCTGATGTCCTTGAAGAATAGACGGTGTTGGGGCATTTAAACTCCATAGTTTCACGCTTTTGTCGAAACTTCCTGAAGCCAGCAATTTATTATCTGGACTGAAAGCGATGCTAACAACAGCATCGCTGTGTCCTTTGAAGGTTTTGAGTAAAGTACCAGTAATACCCCAGAGGTTTATGGTATTGTCTTCGCCTGCGGAAGCTAACTTTTTACTATCGGAACTAAAGCTTAAACTCCACACTGTGCTGCTATGGTGCCGTAAAGTTTTGTAAGGACGAAAGTCAAAACCATCTTTAGTGGTGTTGCTCTCCCTCTGCCAAAGTTTCACTATCTTATCTCGACCTGCTGACGCTAAAAATTTCCCATCAGGGCTGAAAATAGCTACAATCACACCCTGCTGATGTCCCTGCAAAGTTGTAACCAGGCTACCATCCCGTCGCCAGATTTTCACTGTCTTATCGTCGCTAGCCGAGGCGATGAATTGACCATCGGGACTGAAGTTTACCCAGTTAACCCACCCTTGATGTCCTCTCAGTATTTTTACCAAGCTACCATCTTTACGCCAGAGTTTTACAGTTGTATCCTTACTGCCTGTAGCTAACAACTCGCCATCAGGACTGAAATTAACGCTATAAACCCAATCTTTATGTCCTTTCAGGGTTTTATATGGCTTGGGGTCAAATTCACCTGTAACCGGGTCTTTGTGCCATATTTGAACTGTTTTGTCGAGGCTGGCAGAAGCGAGGGTTTGACCATCTGGGCTGAAACTTACACAGGTAACAGCATCAGTGTGACCTTTGAGGGTTTGAAGTAAAGTACCGTCAAGCTGCCAAATTTTCACCGTCTGATCTCGGCTACCTGATGCTAGGGTTTGACCATCTGGACTGAAAGTTACTCCCCAGACAATATCGGTGTGCCCTTCCAAGCGGTTAACTTCTGTTACCCCATAAACTGCCTGTTGCAGGGCTGTTACCACTCGCATTCGGGTATCTGGTTGCACTCCATCTGCCTGTTTAAGTCCTCTCCAAGCCCGCAAACTTTCTAATAAAGCATCAAACTCTTTATTAGACGCAAATAGAGCTTCGCTAGCAGCAGTAATTCCACTAATTCTTAAGTTAGTTTCACTGCGTTCAGCTCGGAGAGTTTGGCGAATTGCTGCTGTTTTTTGTAAGTCGGCTTGCCACCATAATGTTGCTATTGTTCCCCCCATGATTGCCAGGATTGCGCCTACAATTCGTGCTTCCCGTAACCGCCGTTGCAACACCAAATTGAGTTGCTTTTGACTAAGTTGTTGGGCTACTTCCGCTTTAGTTTTTTCGAGTTTGATTTTTTCAAATTCGGCGAGCATACCGTAATTGTTTTTTTGGCGAATTGGTTCAACTAAATAATCGTGAACTAGCTGGTAGCGATCGCCTAATTCTTCTCTGACTCGCAACACCAAACCTGAACCCACCAATATTTCTAAAATCAGTTCCCCAACTGTGTCAAAGCTTGATATTGTATCTAGATCGTGGTTATTAACTAATGCACCGGCTAAATCAGCTTTAGTTCTTAACGGTCGCGTGCCCTTTTCATCAGTTAACTCAAATAATAATTTCCAACTTAACTCTTCATTTTCCTGGCCGCAGTCTTTGATAACCTCCCCAAGCCAGCGTTCCACCAATTTTGCCGAGCCGCCACAAAGCTTGTATTGTCCAAGGGTGGTAATGTTTTCTATTTGTAGTTGAGCGCCAACTATTTGTAATTCAATTGGATGTACTTCATCTAGTTCTCCTGTCAAATCCTGGACTAAGCGGTTAATTAATTCATCACTCAGTTCATAATGTGAACGTTGAGTCAGACTATGAATTATAGCTTTAGCATCCTGACTAGAGAATTTTCCTAAATAGTAACGAATATCCTTATCGAGAATATTTTTATTAATTACGCCTAAATCACATAGTCCATTACTATTTTTTTGGCTCAAACGTTCAAATTCTAACAAATGATGTAAATAATCTTCTCTTAATGAAAGAATAATCTTTACAAATGAAATATTTAAACATTCACTAAAAAATTGGTAAAATTCTATTCGTTGCGTGGGAGGATTACTAATAAAAAAAAGTTCTTCGAACTGATCTAATATGAGAATTATTGTATAATTACGCTCAGTTACTAACCGAACTTTTTCTAGCAGTATAGTAGGTGTAGAGTCAGGACTAAATGATATTCCTGTGTATGCCAGCACCTGGTTTAGACTGCTGATTAAAACTGGGAGCCAATCAGTATAAACAGACAAAACAATAGGTATAGGAATTCGTTCACCGATAACTTTTCCGATCAGGGCTGGGACTAAACCAGCTTTTATGATTGAACTTTTCCCTACGCCTGATGGCCCATAAATTACTGTGAGTTTATAGTCAGCACGACTAATTCTTTCAATCAAACGATTCACATCTTGCTGTCGTCCAGAAGCTGATATTTCTTGGGCAACTCCTTCAGGAATAAACGGTATTTTTTGAGATTCTAATGCTGGGTTAATTCTAGAACGTTGTGGCTGTAATTGACTTGCTCCAATGAAGGCACGAAAGCCATACTGATGTTCTATTTGAATTTTTTCTTGCTTGAGTTTAAAGGCTTCTGTATAGTTATGACGCTCAAAAAAGTAAAGCGATCGCAGTTCCTCTAAAATCTCTAAATAAAGTGATGGCTGATGTTGTAGCTCACAAACTACCCTCGCCCATTCCAGATTATCGATCGCTTCTTCGGATTCACCTAGATGTCTCTGTGTACGTGCAACCAAGAGCAGATACCAACTTTCTTGTCGTCGTGTTCGCAAAGCATCTCGTAGAGGAATTTCTGTTGCTTCTTCGGAGATAGAAAGTGCTGTATTCGCTAATTCATGAGCTAGTATCCAATTCGACTCAGAAGCTGCCACATTTGCCAAAAAAGCATAATTTTGAGCAATTTGTGCAGGAGTTCCATAGGTTTTATGTAGATGTAATGATTTCTGAGCTAATTTTTTTAAATCATCCCAAGCTTGTAAACGTTGCAGCATTTCACAAGCGGGCAAAATAAATCTAGCAACTAAGTCTTCTCTTTCTACTCCCTCCAATACCTCCAGGCATTGTTTAAACCACAAGAGAGCATCTTCGCAATACCTACTATTACTATTGTGATGTAAGTCTGCCATCCGGTGATAACACAGCCCCAGGTGGAATAGTACTATTGCTTGCTTGAGTAAAGACGAGGGAGGGGTAGGGTGAGGATATGAGAGAGGAAAAGAAGAATTACTCTCCCACTCGGCTACTCTCTTCGTTTCCTGCTGCCATAACGCTAGGCTTCTTTGATAATTGGCTAAAGCACCATTAATTTGATCGTTGGCGTATTTATCTCGCCCTAACACAAATTCTAAACTAGCTTCTAATCCTAGTGTTAATTGAACACCATATAGGCGCAGTAAATCATTACGGGCTGATTCTATTTCGTGGCGGTGTTGAGACTTAGGATCTAAATCTAGGGAAGCATTAGATAAAAATGTTTCAGCACCCGCTTCTAAAACTTTGGCAAATAAAGATTCTGCTTCTTGATGGATCAAAGCAATTAAATCTGCTTTTGCCATTTCAAATTTAATTGTGGTTGCAGCCCAACTTTTAAAATCAGGTGCTAATCTGGACAACAATGATGCCACTTCATCTTGTAGCCACAACACCACTGGAAATGGAAAAGTCGCAGCATAAATATCTCGCGCTTGGTTAATGCCTGTAAGTAAGTTTTCTAGATCGATCGCTGACTCAAGACCAAAAACCATAACAGCAGAGGGCAAAGAGTCTGTGACGACAGCAGGATTATTGAGAAACAGTTCTGAGACTATTGTGTTGTGTAAGGAAGTAGTTGATGAATTGAGAACAATTTCTCTAATATTGATATCTTTGGTGATGAAGCGAATATTTTCTAACATTTGCTCGCGTAACTGCCCATAGTTACACCGAACTAAAATTAGGGCAAATTGACCTTCAGAAAGTGCGATCGCTCTAATCAGTCTTTGCAAGATATGCTGATTTTCTTTGGTGTAGACGTGTAGCGGCTTGTCATTAGTCATTGGTTATTGGGCATTGGGCATGGGACATGGGGCATTAGTCCAATGGCAAACGACAAAGGACTAATGATAAATGACAATTAATTTACTCAGAACTGTTACTTGTTTTGTTGCCAAGCTAAAACTTTTTCTGTTTCTGCAAGAGCTGGACTGATGCCAAACCAGCGCCCTAGAGGATCGCGATATTCAAACAGATACATGCTTCGTAGTAAGCTCTGGTAGTCAGACTCACCTTTAACTCTCTGTTGCTGCACTACTTCAAACAATAATTCCCACTGGGATTCATCAATAGCTAATAGCAGATCGTCGCGGTAGTCTTTAATCACGGCTTCTAAGCAGTCCCTAGAAAAAGGTGGATCTTGCCGTTGCAGACAGCTATAAAGTAAACCCAATAAGTTGCGAATGTGACCACCGCTAACACGACATAGACGATCCAAGGTTTGGGAGCAATCGAATAATTCTGTAATTAATGAAAGCCTTCCATTCAAAGGAACTTCTGGAAAAGCTCTTGCTAGAACTAACTGGCGTACTAGTGACATCCCTGGTTCGTAGTCACTGCCATCTCTTTGCCGCACTAGTACCATCGGCAGTACTTTTGGCGCAATCCCTCCCCCCAGGCGATTTTTTAGTGTCTCATACTCATTGGAGAAAATTAAGGTCAGGGGAATGGTGTAAACGAGGTGGCATTTAAGTCGGCGTAACTGTTCGCCTCGGTCGATAAAGAGATATTCTGGTTGCGATCGCCCTGAGGCTAAGGGACGCATATCTACTCGATCCAAATTATCTACAATCACTACCAGTCCTTTTTGACCCCGCAGCTTTAGCTGTTCAACAGCCTTGTCTAAAATTTCTTCGTTAATCGCTTGCAAAATACTATTAGTCCGTGGCTCCAAATATTGCCTCAGTTGATTCCGCATCTGGGTGCTATCTTTAGTTTTGGCGGTAATTTTAGCAATACCCAAGGACAATTCTGCTTGTCCAGAAAGCTCTATGGGGCTTTGCAAAAAATCGCCTACTTCTTTGAACAAATTGGTAAAGTAACCACCTTTGAGTTTGATGTTAATGCCTTCTAAACTGGCACTGACTTGACGGGCTACACTCAGCAAAATATCGCTGATATCTATATCGGCCATATCTAAGTCTTGACTAGACTCAAAATAAACTACATGAAATCCCGCCAATTCTAGTTCTGTCTTTAGGCGCTGCAATTCCGTTGACTTACCGCAGCCAATATGACCTGTAAATAACTGGCAAGTTGGCTCATCAGGAGAAATCCTAACTATAGTCCGTTGCAATTCTTCAACAATCTTGCAACCACGGACATCAGCAAAATCTATATAATACTGGCGATCTAGCACGTTACTTATATTAAGCGTGTAGCTTGGGTTACATGCTTTGTAAAAACGTGACAAATTTAATGTCGTTTTCATGTTATGTGGAGGCGTATGTAGATGTGTGGAGATGCAGTTATATTCGTATTTTTTATACAAACAATCTTTAGCCTGGATGTAGGCACACGATTAGTTCGCAAGTTGGTAGTATCTTGCAAAAGACAGTATTTATTACAGAATCACTGTCAGTAGTACGGTAGAGATTTAATTGACCCTAATAACCTTAAGCATATCTGTCCTTTTTACACCTGCTGTTGAGGTTTTGACAATGTAGGAGTTTTTTTTTGACCTGGCACAAACCTTTCTGGCTGAGTTAATTAGTAAAAAAAGCTACTACCTTGCATGATTCTTAGTTTGTTTAGCTGATGAGGTAGGACTAGTATGAATTATAGCAATTTATACAGAAATTCAGGAATACTTAGTTGTCCTTTCACATTTTATTTGTCAAGAAAACAAGATCAGAAATATTTAAATTAATATTTTGTAATCTTTAGAGAAAAAATATTTGACTATCTCTTGTCAAAAAGACAACAGTGAGTTAAGAATGGACACCGGAAAGTTTAATGGAGGTATGACTAGCGCTAGGTTGGTTGTGTACTTACTGTAAAGTGTTACTAAAAATAAAAAAAGTCTTGAGGAGGGTGGCTAATAGATGCCGACAGTGTTTACTGAGATTAATAATGATACAAGCGCGTCAAGGAATTGGAATTGTAACCAGAAAGGGGTTTGAATGGCTGGCATATTATCAGTTTCCCGCACGGATCTAGCCCAGCGTCGTAAGAAATTACGGCGGCGGCGGCAGATGAAAATTATTCAAGCTGTTTGGCGAACTTTTGCCATTACTGGTTTGGCAGGTGGATTGCTGTGGGTGGCAATCCAACCGATGTGGGTGTTAAAAACTCCCAAACAAGTAGTGATGAAATCAGGCAATCAATTACTGTCGGATGAGACAACTAAATCCCTGTTGGTGCTATCTTACCCCCAATCTTTGTGGCGAATTGAACCGGCTGCGATCGCTAACTCTTTGAAAAAACAACCAACTATTGCCCAAGCGATCGTCAGACGCCGCCTCTTTCCCCCTGGATTAAACATCGAAATCCAAGAACGAGTCCCTGTCGCGGTAACTCAAACACCTAGTGGACAAAATCAAGGCACTGATAACAAAAAAATCACAATCGGCTTACTAGATGCAACTGGGGCCTGGATACCTTTAGAAAAATACACATCACTCAATCCTACTAGGAAACTACCCAATCTCAGAGTAATTGGGTCGCCAAAACAATACTGTCTCTACTGGACTCAAATTCATCAAGCTGTCAGCCAAAGTCCCGTAAAAATTATGGAAATTGATTGCCAAAATCCAGCGAATTTAATTTTGAAAACAGAACTAGGAAATGTACATCTTGGCGTTCCAGGCCCTCAATTGTCTGAACAAATTAAGGTACTCGCCCAAATGCGCCATTTATCAACAAAACTCAATTCCGGTCAAATAGAGTATATTGATCTGAAAAATCCCGAATTTCCCTTAGTACAAATGAACCAAAAAGACCAAAAATTAACTCCCAAAACCCCTAAAAACATCTAGCATATTTAATGTATTGATAGCTCCTGGTAAATTAAGAAGCTTTCTGCTGATAAATGTATTTATATATTTTCAGTTTTCCAGCAAACTGTACGAAAATCGGCATTAACTTCTAATTAAAATGAGAAGATCAATCATATAAATTTCCATTGCGAGTAAAACACTCTCAATTGTTACCCTAACATCTAAATAGTAGGGTGCAAGATGTCGGATAATCTAACTTTGGTCTGTTGAGGATACTTCCAATGACAGTTTACTGAAGTTGAAATTTGTAAATTTAGGTACTGCCAAAACTTGCGTAAATGCTGCTTTTGGGCAATCAGTTTGGACTATTTGGTACCGTAATTCCTAATTGGGTTAAGAAACCTCTAGGAAAATCTTGATTTTTTGACCACACTAGTGAGGGTTCTCGTAAGATAAACTATTGCTCCAAACAAAGTGTCCATTAAGACCCCCCAAACAACAAATTAATCAGGTATAGTCTGACAAGTAAATTCTTGCTTGCTTCAACCTTAAGAATAAGTAAGTATAAGGTAAAGTTTGTGTCTAAAGTTGCAATCATCCCCAATGGTGAAACCTATTAACAATATTATTGAGGCAGATAAGATGCGCTGTAGTGTGTCTTTAGAAATTATGTCCTTCCCTGAGAAGAATGAAGAGATTAATGTCTGGTTGAAGTTATACAGGTCACTTTTAGATAAATATAGGTATACTTCTCTAGAATTGGCTGTGCGATCGGCTGCGTTAAAAGCTTATCCCATAGCAAATTTTCGCACTGCCAATTCTGTTAGGCTTGGCAGTAGTGAAAACAATAAAAAACAGTGCCATAGTATTGTGGCAGTGTCAAACTATAGTTGACTCTTAGGTGAATAGCACCTGAAAAAGTCGTTTATCTACCCTTTCACAAATCCAATGACACTTGATAATAACCAAGGACTTACCTATAAAAATTCCCAATCTCCGGGACAGCCTGGGTTCTCTCTGGCAGTTAACTCGACCAATCCGTTTAATAACTCTGGGCTGAACTTCGGACAAAATCACGATAATAAGAAGATTTCTGCGGAAAATAGCCGAATTGGCGAGATTGTTCCTGGTCGGGTTGCCAACATCAAAGTGATTGGTGTTGGTGGCGGTGGTGGCAATGCCGTTAACCGCATGATCGAATCTGATGTCTCTGGTGTAGAATTTTGGTCAATTAATACTGATGCTCAAGCTTTAACTTTGGCAGGCGCTCCCAGTAGATTACAAATTGGCCAAAAGCTAACGCGGGGTTTAGGAGCAGGTGGTAATCCTGCGATTGGTCAAAAGGCAGCTGAGGAATCACGAGACGAAATTGCTACGGCTTTAGAGGGTGCTGACCTAGTATTTATCACCGCCGGGATGGGTGGTGGTACTGGGACTGGTGCAGCCCCAATCGTGGCAGAAGTAGCAAAAGAAATGGGCGCTCTGACTGTTGGGGTAGTCACACGTCCATTCGTCTTTGAAGGTCGCCGCCGCACCAGCCAAGCAGAACAAGGG
Source organism: Nostoc sp. (assembly GCF_036917455.1). Classification (GTDB taxonomy): domain Bacteria; phylum Cyanobacteriota; class Cyanobacteriia; order Cyanobacteriales; family Nostocaceae; genus Nostoc. The sequence goes on from NZ_JBALDK010000223.1 coordinate 20,081, forward strand.
ATTGAAGGACTAAAAAGTAGGGTAGATACACTGATTATTATCCCCAACAACAAATTGCTGGAAGTGATCCCCGAACAAACGCCTGTGCAAGAAGCTTTTCGCTATGCAGATGATGTGCTGCGTCAAGGGGTGCAAGGTATTTCTGATATCATCACGATCCCTGGTTTGGTAAACGTTGACTTTGCTGATGTCCGAGCTATTATGGCAGATGCGGGATCGGCACTGATGGGAATTGGTGTGAGTTCTGGGAAATCTAGAGCCAGAGAAGCTGCGATCGCAGCTATTTCTTCACCATTACTAGAGTCTTCTATTGAAGGTGCAAGAGGAGTTGTATTTAATATTACTGGTGGTACTGACCTCACTTTGCATGAAGTGAATGCAGCCGCAGAAGCAATCTATGAAGTAGTTGATCCCAACGCCAATATTATTTTTGGGGCTGTAATTGATGACAGACTCCAAGGTGAGGTAAGAATTACCGTAATTGCCACCGGATTTACAGGTGAAGTGCAAGCTGCGGTACAACAAAGTGTAGCTAACGTTCGAGTAGCACCTAATACCTCAAAGCGACCAACAACACAACAACCCGCAGTTAATCCCCCAACTTCAACTCCAACAGCAACTCCAACTCCAACTCCAATTCCAGAACCAAAAGAAAAAATTGGATTGGATATACCTGACTTTCTGAAAAACCGACGAACACCACGGAATTAAAAGATTTTGGATTTGAGATTTTAGATTAAATTAGCAGACTCAGGTTAGGCTGAGTGCTGTATAAAATCTGTTAGTTTCAGGGTTTTACCAAAAGCAGGGATAAGCAATCTGTTGCCATCCCTAATTTTGCTCATTGGTAAAGAAATTTGTTAAAGCTACTTATAAAATTAACTTGGGCAGAAGTTTGCTGGCTTTCATGTCTAGCTATGCTTTGGGAATAAATAAGACCGGAAAACTTGCCCGACGAGGAATGCTTAAGCGTAGCCAGTCGTAGACATAGTTAGATCTACCACCGCAACCCATTAAACTTATATTCAATATAAACAAAGCTGCGTGGGTAACTCACCCACGCAAGCGTCCAAAGGAATTCTGTTTCCTGGAAAAAAATACATCAAGTAAAAATAATTACGTTGATTTTTTGGTTTTTAGTGACTGTTCAATCCATTGAATAACCTGATGACCAAGGCGAGTACCATCTAGGCGATCGATCTCACGAATTCCTGTAGGACTAGTGACGTTAACTTCAGTTAAGTAGCCACCAATAACATCTATACCCACAAAAATTAAACCGTCTTGACGTAAGCGTTCGGCTACCTGGGTACAAATTTCATTTTCTCTTGGGGTAATTTCGGTTTGAGCGACTGTACCACCAGTTGCCATATTATTGCGAAAATCAGTTCCGCTAGAGAGACGATTGAGCGCACCAATCGGTTCGCCATTGAGCAGGATAATTCGTTTATCTCCTGCTTTTGCCTCCGGTAGATAGGTTTGTACCATTACTGGCACTCGACCTTGGAGGGTACTGAGTTCGACAATAGAGTTAAAATTGCGATCGCTTGATTGCAAAAATAAAATTCCTTCTCCAGCTTTGTTTCCCAGTGGTTTGAGAACTGCTGCCCCCTTTGCTTTGACAAATTCTCGGATAAACTCTTTATCAGCACTGACAATCGTTTCTGGAATTGCTTTGGTAAACTGGAGGGCATACATTTTTTCATTTGCCCCTCGGATGCCGCTAGGACTGTTAATCAGCAGGGTTTTATTTTGGTCAATGTAATCCAAAATGTAGGTGGCATAGAGGTAGGAATCATTGACAGGTGGATCTGTCCGCATAAATACGGTATCCATTGTCTCTAAAGAAGTTAAGTAGGAATCGCTCAACTTATACCAAGGATTCGCTGCTACCCAGCGTCCCTCGACTAACTGCACTGGTACAAGTTCGACTCGCTGTAGGACAGCCCAAGCTTTGCCCTCCACTACACTCAGCAGATTTGCTTGAGTTACCCAAACTTCGTGTCCCAGAATTTGCGCTGCTTCGATCAGGGCAATGCTGGTATCATGACACGGGTCAAGTAGATGGATGGGATCAATGATAAAAGCCAGTTTCACCCTTTATACCTCAATCACCAAGAAATTAAATGGTTATTCAATTATTATCTCTTGACGATCTTACTAATTGACGTACATCTGTACTGCTGAGTAGAAACTGGAGGGTAAAGTCTTGTGGACAGATACTTTTGCGAGAAAAAAGTTCGTAAACAGAGTTGTAGTGGCTTGTTGCTAGCGATCGCAATATCTTCTAAACTTACACGGTAGTTAGTAGCTCATCCAGCTTACCTTGACTATCTAAAGCGTGGATGTCATCACAACCACCAACATGGTCATCATTGATGAAAATTTGCGGTAAAGAGCGCCGTCCATTTGCTCTTTGAGCCATTTTATTTCTGGCTGCTTCATCTCCGTCAATGCTGTATTCGGTAAATTCAACACCCTTACTCTTCAGTAAACTTTTGGCACGGATGCAAAACGGGCAAGTCCTCCAAGTGTAAATTTCTACTCTGGCAGCCATAATGTCCTCAACTTGATTTAATACTTCTCAATTTTAGAACTTTGCCACTAACTCTAGACACCTTATCCTGGTTTATCTTCATCCGCAGAAGTCGCTAACTAGTTTTATATGAAAAAAAAAGTTAGCCAAGAGATAAGAAAGGGAAGGCGATTTCGCTTTCCCCAAAGTTAAAAAGTTAGGACACTAATATAAAGTGCTGACACTGAATTCCCTACTCAAATTTTACCCACAGTCAACGGCATATTCAATTAGTTGAGCAAGGCGGTGGCGTAGGGTTTCTAATCCCAAACGTTGACTAGCTGAAATAAATACCGCTAAGGGAAATTCTTCTCTAGCTAAAGCTAGTGTCTCACTATTAGCTTGATCGATCTTGTTAAAAATAACTAACGCGGGGCCAGGAGTTATTGGCATTTGTGCCAAGATTTCTCTGACTGAGCGAATATGACGCAACCAAGCTGGGTGAGACAAATCCACCAAATGTAGTAGGGCATCAGCTTCTGTAACTTCCTCTAAGGTGGCGCGGAAGGCATCCATTAATGATGCTGGCAGTTCGTGTATGAACCCTACCGTATCTGTAATCAGAATTTCTTGATGTTCATTTGTTTCGCCATAAGGAATTACTAAGCGGCGGGTGGTGGGATCGAGAGTTGCAAATAGCTGGTCGGCTGTATAAACTTCTGCGTTAGTGAGAGCATTCAGCAAAGTGGATTTACCAGCGTTGGTATATCCAACCAAAGCCACTGAGGGAATTTCTCGATGCTGCCTTCGTTGCCGTAACCGCGAACGATGTGCTTGCAATTGGTTAACTTCTTTTTGCAGTCGGGATATGCGCTGTCCAATGGCACGGCGTTCAGTTTCCAGCTTAGTTTCACCAGGTCCACGAGTCCCTATACCACCACCCAATCGGGACATGGTACGACCTCTACCAGCCAGTCGCGGTTGCATGTATTCTAGCTGTGCTAGTTCTACTTGCAATTTACCAGCACGGGATTGAGCGCGTTGGGCAAAGATATCCAAAATTACTTCAGTGCGGTCAACCACCCGGATACCAATTTGCACTTCTAAGTTGCGGACTTGGGAGGGTGAGAGGTCGCGGTCGAAGACAATAAGATTAACTCCTAGTGTTTGGGCAGTTAAAGCAATTTCTTGCACCTTACCTTCACCAACTACTGTTTGCGGGTGAACGCGCGATCGCTTTTGTTGGATTGTCTGTAATACATCTCCCCCGGCAGTATCAACTAAACGTGCCAATTCTACTAGGGTATCTTGGAATTGTAGGGGAGTTGTCTCACTGGTCATTAGCCCCACAATTAGCACGCGATCGTGGTCAGCATCTACTTCCTGGGCGATAAATTCGCGCTGGAATTCTGCTTCCAGATTTTCCACCAAGTCTACTAAATCCTGGTCTGCTAAATCATCCAAATCCATAGGTGGCGATATATTCCAACTTGGGGTTTGAATTTTGCTCTCTTCTACTTTGAAAGCCGCAGGACTAGTAATTAGGGTGCGAGACTCTTGGGGTATTAGATGAGCTAAATAAGCTTCTTTAACATACCCAGTTGCACCGCCGCCCCGCCGTGTAAATCCGGCTCCGGTTATATTTAGGACAACTAGGGCATCTAAGCGTTGCAGGGCCATAGCCGTGAGTGCCGCTTCATTTGGCGGTTCTGGCTTCAGATGGGTGGCGATACAACGAATACCACTTAGTCGTTCTGCACCGTAACGGGGCAATTCCATCGGTGGTATTTGGGTTTGACGCGGTGTACCTACCCCGACGCGAATGACTTGTCCGCGACGGTTGATGTAGGCGCACACAGGCTGATTGACTTCTGTGCTAATTGCTGCCAGACGCTGGGAAAACTCAGGCGTGGTGATGCGATCGCCTGGTATACGCTGGTGATACAGCCGCTGTAGTTGTTTCAGCTGGCTGGACTTCAAACCTTGGAGATTTCCGTAGATAGTTTCTATAGGCGTTTATGACCAGTAAATGGCCCCCCAAATCCTTCTTATGTCTATTTTACAACAGGGTTTAGGCTGCTATCTATATCTTCTGAGGGATGCATTATGAGTTAGTTCGCGGAGGATATTGGTTTGACGTTATTTTGATAGTAGTAACCCACAAATTGAGCAATGGTAACAACACGCGCCGCCTCAGAACAAAGGGCTGTATTGAAAAATATCAGTTGGCAGACTTTTGAAACCATGCTAGCGGAGATTGGAGAGGATAGAGCCTCTCGAATCACCTATGACCAAGGAACGCTGGAAATTATGACTCCACTGATGCCGCATGAACATTGGAATTGCTTATTGAAAATGCTCATTTTCGTTTTGGGTGAAGAGTTGAATTTAGAGATTTTTCCTACAGGTTCAACAACTTTGAAACGAGAAGATTTGCGGCGTGGTGCGGAACCAGATAGCAGTTACTATATTCGCAATGAAGCGTTGGTGAGGAACAAATCAGAAATTGATTTGAACCGTGACCCAGCACCGGATTTAGTAGTAGAAATAGATTTAACTAGTTCTTCGTTGAATAAATTTGATATTTATGCGTCTTTAGGTATTATGGAAATTTGGCGTTATGATGAGGGTCTGCTGTATATTTACCAACTCCAAGAAGGGCAATATATAGAGTGTAATAATTCGCCAACTTTTGCACAATTGCCTTTAATTGAAATTGCTCGGTTTTTAGAAGAAAGTCAAAGAATTGGCATGATGAAAATGACGCGGAATTTTCGAGAATGGGTGAAGGGACAAATTTAAGAATTTACACAGCTACAGAAAAACTGGGGTTAGAGTCTTTCGCCAGTGCTTCATTGCTGTTTGCAATTCCCCCGACAACCAGCTATCAAATTGCGGATAAACTGGTAAACGAGGCACCAATTCCCACCCCGCAGGCTGTAAAATATTTCTCAAAGTTTGCTCCTGAATATGGGGATAATCGGGATTAACTTCGTCTTTTGGCCCAATTCCACCCAAATCTCGCGCGCCAGCTTCAATACAAGCGAGTAACCAGCAATCATCCTTAACTAAATTCGGCGGAATTTGAATAGTAATATCTGACGGTAAAATCTCACGTGCTTTAGCGATTACTTCTGGTAGTTGATGAGGATCAAAAGCAGGTGCATCAAAGGTTTGCTGATTTCCTGGACTATGAGGTTGCAGAATGACTTCTTGAATATGATGGTAATGTTGGTGCAAGCCAGATATGGCTTCTAAAGTTTCCCAGCAATCATCCTCAGTTTCTCCAATTCCCAACAGTAACCCAGTCGTGAAGGGAATCTGCAACTCTCCCGCCCATTGCAATTGTTGTAAACGCACTTCTGGTAATTTACTCGGTGCGTGCCGATGTACACTATTTAACAATGTTGGCGTTAACTGTTCCAACATCAGCCCCATCGAAACATTAACACGCTTGAGTTTTTGCATTTCCTGAAAACTCAATGGCCCCGCATTGGTGTGTGGTAAAAACCCCATAGAAAGCGCTAATTCGCACAAATCATAAATTCGCTCAAACCACGCCTCACGCCTTGAGGAATGGGGATGCACTTCACCACTGAGAATGAGGATTTCACAGACTTTTTCGCTTTGAAGTGATTTTAAAATACTTCCTGCATCTGAAAGACTTATCCAAGGACTTTTACCCGGTTCACTACGAAAGTTGCAGTAACTACACCGATTAAAGCATTCGTAAGTGGGAACTATTGTATAAGCAGGACTATAGGTGACAAGACGAGAATTATTAACTAGCATAAGCAGGATAATCTCAAAAAATGCCTACTTAAAACTATATAGATTACCGTGCGATCGTTGTTGTCATTATAATAAACAAGAACTATTTTGCTTTGTAAATTTCTGGTAACTGCCACCAAGTAATATGGGGATACTCATGATGTTCTTCATGGTAGCCAAAATGATAGCACGTGATAAACGACCACCAAATTGGACGGGCAATAGTTTGGGAACGATGAGGCTGAATATAACCTCCTATGGGTTCACTATGAGGTAGAAAAGTCCCAAAATAAAATAATTGCAATGAACTTAAAATCGATGGAATGACCCAAAAGTACGTTAAATTGTCATGAGGTATATGGAGAGTATGATTAGCAAAATGATAGATAATAGTTAGGGCAATTATTTGTCCCCAACTCCAGTAACCCATCATAAAATGAAGATACCACGCAAAGAAATTTTTGTGTTTCCCATTATGAAAATCTGGGTCTATTTGACTAGCTGGATTGTGGTGGTGTATCCAATGTTTTTTCAGTAATTTCTTATAGGGTAAAAGACCATAGAGGGATAAGGTTAATGTTCCAATAAAATGATTAATCTTAGGGTTCTTGGGAAGAACTACCCCATGCATAGCATCATGAGATGTAATAAATAATCCTGTATATAAAAATGTTTGCCATAGGATACTAGGTAATAGCATCCAAAATGTTAGCTTGGAGATGTCAAACGAAAGTAATAAACTCAGGCTAACAACCCATACAGTAATAATGATAAGAGCAATGGAAAGCCCCTTAAATTGAGATTTAATTTTCACTGCTGAGGTCAATTTTATTTGATGATTGGGTGGTTGTTCCAATTGAATCACGCTTTTACTCCGCCTTGTATTAAATTGAAAATTTCTAATATATAGTCATGACAAAAATCACTAACCACCATTCATAAAACTCTATTAGTAGTCAGTGTTTTGCATTGGACAGCGCCAATACCCTAATAATATGTACAAACGTTAAGATACTTGAACTATTATTACACAAGTAGATGCTATTCTAAAAACTGTTTTTGGTTTCAAGATTTGTTTACATAAATAATAACACTGAGTACATTGGTACTTTATATAACCAGTGTATTATCTTTAATACTTTGGATACAATCTAAGCCTGCAACAAAGACAGTAATAATTAGTGCGTGGTTTAGGAAATGAGGTGAAGTACATCTCGTAGTACGCCATAGCCATTGAGATTCCAAATTAGGTAAGCTAGAAAACCGATCGTAGCCAAGCGGCCATTCCAAAGTTCAGACTGAGGGGTTAGACCAAGTTCAGCAGCATTGCGGTCTTTGCCATTGTATGCAGTTTCAGTTTTATCGCTAGGATAAAGTGCCATTGTTAAGTTACCTTAAGGAGCTAATTACATTGTTCATATTACTTAACTTACCTATTTGGTGTTATCTGTCTCTAGTTGAAAAGTAGATGCAACTCTAAAGAATGAGATTTTAAGGAGTTCAAGAAATACTTATCTAACAAAAGTTCAATAATAGCTTTTATTAGCCTATGGAGCAGAGGTATTTTTACGAAACAACTGCTATGTGAGAACTTGTAATTTACTAAAAAACTATTAAAAAAATATAACAACTGCTTACTTGGTTCCCTACTGTACTAGTAAGTTTGGTGTTACTGGGTTGACGGAAGCGCTACAAGTAGAATTACATCCAAAAGGTATTCATGTTTGTAGGATTTATCCGAATTTAATTAAGAGTACTTTAATGAAACGAACAGTTTTTCGGGGCAAGGATGAGCAAGATACTCAAACTCGCCGTGGACAGCTTGAGTATGTGCTGAAAACTCCGGTGGTGGAGAAGCCTGAAGATGTGGCAAATGCTATCCGGGATGCTGTTAAGAATAAGAAGTCAGAAGTGATGGTTGGTTCGGCGAATTTCTCACAAGCTTTATACCGCCTGTTTCCTGGTTTGATAAAGTGGGTTTCACGGCAAGGGTTGAAGAATCAGGATAATTAATTTTTGCTATTAACCCAAGTTGTATTGTGACTCACATTCTCGTTTAGTCACATAATGGCGATAACGAAACATTGCTTCTAATTGCGCTTGCACTAACCAACCACTGACAAATTCAACTGTTCCTCCACCAGGCATAGAGAAGGAAATAGCATCAGTCAGCCTAGTTTTGCCAGCTTCCGATTCAAATTCATGTCGATGTACCCAAGACTCAAAAGGGCCAGATATCTGTTCGTCGGTAAACAGGCGATATTTGTCGCATTCAGTATGACGCGCTAACCAAGTTAATGGTAATGGGCCAAGAAACAGGCGAAATTCTGTGATAGCGCCCACGTTCAGCCCCCCTTCACGACGAACCACTTGAACTGGCTGCCAAGGTGGATTCAGCAGTTGTAAAATATCTGGCCTTTCGTGAAATTTCCAAACTACTTCTGGTGAGGCATCAATTACTGAGGAATGTTTAAAGTGCAGCATGGAAAGAAAAACCTAAAATTCAACTTTCGGATTCTGTATCAATCTCAATATCTAGGGTATCTTCATCAACCCGGACATATAAAATATTTGGGTTACAGCAAACTTGGCAATCTTCTACATAAGATTGCTGTCCTCCAGCACTCAAATCAATAAAAGTTAAGTTCGGTTCGCCGCAATAGGCGCAGTAATACTCAGCTGTGTTTTGCATCAAGTTTTCAGCGATGAATTTATTGGGATGGGGAATTGAGAATTGGATATTAAATTTTGATTCCTAGTCCCCAGTCCCTAGTCCCTAGTCCCCAGTAGTGGCTGTAGTTCTTTTGGAGATGGGTTGATATAACTCTTAGCATCAGCCAAATGCTTTAGTAGTGTAGACTGTGGCAAGGGCCCTTGCAAGTGGCTCCAGGGTAATATTTGCTCTGTAGACCAATCAGCGTGGACGTAAAAATCTAAATCGGGTATCTGTCCTTTGAGTTGTTTGAAAGCACGTTTGTAGCTACCCAAGGAGTCGCCAAAGTCACGAGTTAGTTGAAGAAGTTGGGAGAGTCTACGATCGCCTCTCGACAACAAAGCTTGTATAATCGACCAATTATAGCTTTCTGGGCGAAACTCTATCCCCTGTGGTTTTAGGTGTTTTTGCAAAAACTGCAACCGCTTTTCTGCTTGACGATTTACTCCAAACCATTGAAATGGTGTGTGTGCTTTGGGTACAAAGGTACTGCATCCAAATGTTAAGCGTAATCCTGGTGCAGCTTTTTTAATATTACGCATCATTGCCACGGTTTGGTCTAAATCCTCTGGTTCCTCACCGGGAATTCCTGCCATTCCGTAGAGTTTCAAGCTTTTTAATCCGCCAGCTTTGGCATTTATCGCTGCTTGGATAATTTCGTCGTTATGCAGCTTTTTGTTGACGATTTGCCGAATTTTTTCAGAACCACTCTCTACTGCAATGGTAAGCGATCGCGTGTCTCGTTTTGCCAAAGTTTCTGCTAGCTGGACTGTTACGGTATTTGTTCGCACTGATGCAATACTGAGACGGACATCATCGTATTTTGGCTGACTTATATAATCTAGCAAATCTTCAAACTCTGGATGCTGAGTTACAGAAGCCCCTAATAATCCTAGCCGATTTGTGACTTCTAAACCTTTTGCGATCGCTGGAATTAAGGAATCTTCAAGACTGGCTGTTCTAAAAGGCAGTGTGAGATAACTCGCCAAACAAAAGCGGCACATTTCTGGACAACTTCTCACCACTTCCACCATGTAAATATTTTCCCATGCGGCTTTTTCGGTGACTACAGTCGATGCCGAGAGAGTATTTCCGCGATAAGTCTGTTTTTGCACCACTGCGGGAATTTCTGTAGAAATTGGTTTAATTGACTTGACTGCACCATCTTTTGTGTGATATTCGACTTCATACAAACTAGGAATATAAATTCCTGGGACTTGTGCAAGTCTTTTTAGTTGAGTTTGTCTAGAAGCATTTCTTACTTCTTTGTACACCTCAATGAAATTTCCCAGTAGGTTTTCGCCATCCCCCAGTAAAATTAGATCAAAAAAATCTGCAAAAGGTTCGGGGTTAGCAGTGAGAACCGGGCCACCACCAAAAATTATTGGATGAGAATCGTCACGAGAAGTTGCCAGAATTGGAATATCTAAAGATTCCAGTAAATTTAAAATATTTACATAATCCAGTTCCCAAGAAATCGAAAATCCGATAATTTCTGGTATTCTGGGGAGTTGTTCGTGAGTATCTGTAAACAGGCGACTCACCTGCACATCATTACGCATTGCCAAAGTTGCCCAAACTACCTGATATCCAAGGCTAGTGATACCTACGCTATATTCATTAGGAAAGGCGAAGATTATGGGGATAGCGTTGGTATCTGGGGTGGTGGGTGTGAACAGGAGACGTTCAGAGGTAAATACAGATGATGTCACAGGTGTTTTTTAGAGGCAAGTTTATCTATATCTAATTTTAAGCCATAGAATAATCAAGTTAAAAATCAATGTCACGCTGTTAGCAAGAATAATCGGTAACGATTGTAGATATATTCCATAAATTAACCACAAAAAAACACCAGTTATAAATGTAATCAGCGTTACCAAAGAAACATCTTTTGCTGATTTTGTTTGCCACGTTTTAAACATCTGTGGCAAAAAAGAGATTGTGGTTATTGTGGCAGCCGCTAATCCTAGAATTGTCAGAAAATCCATTTAGACAAACCTATAAAACAAAGCTTTTATTTGTTAAACACTTAGAAATTGATTTTTATAATACTGGATTAATATCTTCGATTTTACATTGTAACGTGAGGTAGAAAATGGAGAAAACAAAAAGGGAAAAAGTTAAACTCTTTTCCCTTCTCCTTTCAGCTTTATCCTAATCATTAAAGGATATGTGATTGACATTAGCGAAACCTATGAATTAATTCTTCACGGGATAACTGCAACAATAAAGGCGTAAGTAGCTGGGCGGGAAAATTTATAACTATGTAACGAAAAGTTAATTAGAACGATTAAAGTCAAATTTGACACGTTTTGTACTGTAGTTTCCT
>NZ_JBALDK010000224.1:0-65625 GCF_036917455.1 Nostoc sp.
TTAAACTCAATGTTTTCTGATTGCCTCTGCATGATTTTGGTTATAGTGGAGGTGAAAATAAAAAACAGTTCTAAATAAAACAATAATTAATATTTGCATAAAAATGATTACAAGGTCATTGCTACCTAAATTCGAGGATATTCAAGGCATATTTCCAAAAGTACTAACTAAGCAGGTTAAACCAAGTCAAACCTATCCTAAATGTGGATATAAAGAAAAGAAAATTTTAGACCATCTAATGTAGAAACCCCTGGTTCCAACTTTTGTTAGCCAGGGGTAGCTCATCATTAGATACTAAAGGATAAATATAATTACGTAGCTATCAACTGAGAATCGGTTTCCGACGGCGCACCGTCTTGGACTAGCGATCGCGTTTCGCCATTACGCTGGAGGATACCGCCAACCATTGCCAACAAAGCATTAACCTTGCGGGTTCGCCACATATCTACGAGTTTTTGCACTTCAGTCGCAGACATCCGTCGCATCATCGCTTCGTAGAGATAAGCAGCATGTCCAGTTTCATCTTGGGCAATATTTAGCATTCCTAACTTCAAGTTACGAGCGGTTGACTCGTTATCAGGTAATACTTTCGCCATTCGCGCAAAGTCTTTGCTTGCATCTAACTCCAGAATGTATGTGCTAGCCATAAACACATCCCAGTCAATGACACCCGGTTTTAGCTGTTCTTGGGTGTAGCCTTCAAAGAATGCTGCGAAAAAAGGACTACGCTGCTGTGGTTTTTTTGTGGATGTAGTTTGAGGTTGATGCTTGAAATCTATAACTTGTTTATTTAGCTGTTGTAAGGCGTGGGCAAAAATCTTACCATGCCTAGTTTCATCGGATGCGTGTTTTGCTAGTTTTGCGGCTAGCCATGTATCGCCTTCGGCTGCGGCGCGATCGCTAAGTGCAGATAAAAATGGCACGGAACCCGATTCAGCAAAATAAAACCCTGCAAGGATGTTGGGACGGGTTTTAGAATCACGAATTTGAGCAGCAGAGTAATAGGCAAAGGCTCCTGAACCAGCTAGATGCAAAATGTGAGTTAAGAAGTTCATCAGAAATTGCCACTGATAATTGGAAGGTTACAATTCTTATATTAATCCGCATTTTCTATTCGGTTGTCGCCAGAGGGTCTTATAATTCTAAATTTTGGGATTGTCCGTGGCAGTATGTCAGCAGTTAACAAATATATTTGGTCATTTTGCTAATATCATCCCACAGAGGTAATGTAGGTAAGTTTGGATGGATAAATTAATTAAACCAGTGCAATTTTGGCTTTGTGCAACTATCATGATTTTGGGTTTGATTAGCTGCGATCGCTTTACTGGTAATTCTGGAGAACCAGTTGAGCGTGTGAGTGATGGCGATACTTTAGTAGTTAAAGATAACAGGGGCAAAAATTTTACCGTGCGCTTTGCTTGTGTAGATGCACCAGAAATTGCTCATACCAACAAAGAAAAGCAAAGTAAACGCACTAGCGATCGCAATCAATTTACTTGGGGTGTGAAAGCCCAACAACGGGTGCAACAACTAGTCCAACAAGGAGGCGATCGCGTCACTTTGAATATCACTGATAGCGATCGCTATGGACGCAAAGTTGCCGAAGTCCGTTTACAAAATGGCACTTTTGTGCAACAGATATTGTTACAAGAAGGATTGGCAAAAGTGTATCGTCCCTATTTAAACAAGTGTCCTAGCAAAGACTTAGTGCAACAAGCCGAAGCTGAAGCGAAACAACAACGGCTTGGTATTTGGAGTGACACTAAATTTGTTAATCCTTGGGAATACCGCACCCTATCTAAGAAATAAAAACTCTAGTTGTTTCTAATTGAATACACTACATTTTTTGGCATTGCATATTTGCAGCATGATTTAGCAATTTCCAAAACATTCCCCCCTACCTCCCCTACTCTTCTCCCCAAGTTTGCAGTTGCAAATAAACTAGTACCATCGTCACTGCTAGTAATACCGTCGCGGCGGCGGCGGCATAACCGAAATCAAATTGAGCAAAAGCTTCTTGATAAATGTAATAAACCAGCAAATTAGTCGAATTCAGCGGGCCTCCACCAGTCATCACATAAACTTGCTCAAAACTCCGCAATGTAAAAATTGCGGTAGTGATGCTTGCAAATATTACAGTAGGGCGTAATCCAGGCAGAGTAATATACCAAAATTGTTGCCAAGCATTTGCTCCATCTAAATCTGCCGCTTCATAACGACTGGGAGGAATTGCTTGCAACCCTGCTAAAAAAACTACCATATTGAAACCCAGTTGTTTCCAAATACTCATTAAAATAATTACCGGCATTGCCCAAAATGTATCTCCTAGCCAAGAGATAGCTGGAATCCCAAAAAAATCTAAAAGTCCGTTAACTGGCCCTGATGTTTGAAACAGCCAGCGAAATCCCAAACCGGCTGCCACCAGTGAGATAATTGAAGGCAAAAAATAGGCACTCCGCAAAATACCTCGTAAGGGAATAGAGCGGTTTAATAGCACTGCCAAGCCCAAGGAAATAACTATACTGGGAATGATGGTAGCAACTGTAAAATAAAAGGTGTTACCCAGAACTTGCCAAAAGTCGGAATCGAGTAGCAAGCGCCAATAGTTTTTTAAGCCTATCCAATAAATACCTTTTATAGTAAAGCTACCAGCAGTGAAGCTGAGGTAAAACAAATAGGCGATCGGCCAAATGATAAAAACGCTTAGTAAAATTAGTGCTGGTGTGAGAAAAATCCAGGCTGCTGCTGTATCATTATCCAACCACGACTTAGTATATATTTTTGGTTTTGGCATCTATAATTTTCCCTCTTAGCTAGTTTATGACCTTCCGCCCTGATTCTACCCCTAGCTTGGTTTCTCCCAGCATTAGCGATTGCCAGCAAGTCGCACCTTTAAAACTGGGAATTATGGCTTCTGGGAATGGCAGCAATTTTGATGTAGTTGCTCAAGCTATCCAAGATGGACGGCTAAATGCCCAAATTCAAGTTTTAATTTACAATAACCCCTCGGCGAAAGCAGCCGTTAGAGCAGCCAATAGAGGTGTAGAAGCTGTTTTATTGAATCACCGCAACTATAAAATTCGAGAAGAGTTGGATGAGAAAATTGTGCAGACATTGCGGCGCTACGATGTGGAATGGGTGATTTTGGCGGGTTGGATGCGATTGTTAACCTCAGTTTTTATTGATGCCTTTCCTGAGAAGATTATTAATATCCATCCGAGTTTGTTACCTAGTTTCAAAGGAATCCATGCTGTAGAACAAGCTTTGGCATCTGGAGTAAAAATTACTGGTTGTACGGCACATATAGCTTGTTTAGAAATGGATAGCGGCCCAATTTTAATGCAAGCCGCAGTCCCAGTATTGCCGGATGATACAGCAGAAACACTCCACGCCAGGATTCAAATTCAGGAACATCGGATTCTACCATTAGCGATCGCTCTGGCAGCTTCTTCATCCAAAAATACACTAAGCTTAACGTCACTTACTTAGGGACTTCCAAATAAAAAAATATCCCAAATTTTGTTGTGGGATGGGCCGAAAAGCCATTGGTGTCAAGTTAAGGCTGGTTCCCAAATGTCAAGTGACCTTTTGGCATTATCCCCATGCCGTTTGCGAATAGCTTTAACAAGTCCCATTGAGCGATGATTTTCGACAAGCCAAGGTATAAGTTCTAACTGTGGGTTCTGCAAGTAGGCACGTTAAAGAAATACAAACGGCGTTTCACCATCTCAATGGAAATTTGTTCTATAGGCTGCTGTGGAGCAATACCAACATCGGCACAAAATTAGTCCCATAGAAATAAGTAGCTGTTCCAATTACAATAACAGGAAGAACACTGATACTTAGTGCCCAAACTATTGCTTTAGTCTTTAAGCTCCATTTTTTTTGCCACAGCCTTTGTTGACGATTTCGCCTTGCTTGGTTTTGAGAAAAAGACTGACTCATAAATTAAACCTAGATTGGTGCAATTGAGAATCAAGGAAATAACCTCACCACCAAATTCTACACAAAACTTATTTAACAAGTACTGGCTGTCAGTAGTAATTTTAGGCAACTGATTTCTACATATTTTTTAATTGCCGCAGTTGCCACATTTTCCAAAAATAGCTAGAAGTCCAATTAGTAATCATGTGAGCGACAATCGGCACTAATAAGTTTCCCGTGAGCAAGGCGCTATATGCCAATATCATCCCGACAATCGTTGCCCAAATCACATAAGGCCATTGTTGAGAACCGCTAAAATGCAAGATGCCAAAGCAAAGACTAGATACAATGACAGCGACATTATCCAAGCCTAAAGCTGACAGCATTACACCCCGAAATAATAATTCTTCACTCAAACCCGGTAGCAACCCCAACCAAATTAAGTCTGGTAAGGCTAAAGGCTTTAGCACCACTTCTAAATAATAATCTGCACTTTTACGGTAGGGAGTCCAAACTCGATAAGCTACGCCACTTAACGCGGTGATGACAAACCCCAATCCTACACCTAACAGCAAATCCTTCTGGTTCCATTTCCAGGAAAATAGGGAAAAGTTACCAAAGTGCAATGAAAATTTGGCGACTATCAACAAAATGATTGCAGTCGCTCCCATCGCCCCAAGGACTTGGATGCGTGTCAGATATGGAATTTCTGGCTCTTGCTTTTGTTGTTCAACCACAGGTTTTTTAAGGGGAAAGGGGCGGGGGAGACAGGGGGTAGGGAGCGAGAGAGAAATAACTTCTAACTCCTAACTTTTAATTCCTGGCTGCAAAGGTAATAATTTGGGACGGAGAGCGGAAGGGTTGATGCCTGCTTTGTGTGCTACTAATACGCCTACTGCTTCCAAATATGAGTTTACTTGTAGAGCTTTGATCCCCAACGCTTGGGGAGGAACTTCGATCAGAGTTTTATTTTCTTCTACTGTAATTATTTGGCATCGTCTTTGGCTTAAACTCAGTAAGGCACTGCTACCACAAGCATTTGCAGGTGCGATCGCAGCATCCACTTCATCTGCCCAAATATCTCCTTTATCTAATGCAATCGCTCTTTTCTCTATTATAAATTGTGGGGCACGACTTAATCCGACAAGGACACATGGCAAAAAGGTATAACCTAATTCTTCGGCGGCGGAACGGGGAGATAAATCAGGTTGGGGAGGTTCGCTTAAAAGGGCGGGAGAATGGGCGCAAGGAATTTGAAAGGTTCGCACTAGCAAATGGCTAATTACGGCTTCTGCACCTGCTAAGGAATCAACGCCTTCACCGTGGCGGTATTTTTCTACTGCTTCTGAGTCCATATCATCGGGGAAACGGGCAACAACTGCGATCGCTTCTGCCCCCGCTTTTTCAATTAATATCTCAGCTGCCCGTAACAAACTATCTGGGTTGCCAATTGTTCCCCAACTAGCTCCTGATGCTGTAGTCCGTAATTCTACATTTAACGGTGCATCTGTAATTACATAATCTGTTAAGGTCAATCCCAGAGTTGCTCTGACTGCATCGGCAGCTTGTATATGTCGTAGCCGTAACGCTGGCTCAATGCCTTGGTCTAAAAGCAAACCTATTTTGTTGTTTCGGACTGGACGCAAACCCCAGCATCCAGAGGCAAATTTGTCAAGCCCGTAACCTTCAACATAGAAAGCGTTAGGGAGATTCCAGTATAAACTTGCGCCGTTAAGGACATTGGGGTGAGTAATTAGGCGATCGCAAACCTGTGTCATAACTTTGGCAACAGGTAAAGCATCTCCTGCATAACCCCCAATGGCAGCCCCAACGCCAGTTGGTACAATTAAGATAGCTGTGTATGGACGATTCATTTTAAGTGATGAGTGATGAGTGATGAATTACAGAAATCAGAAGCCATCAACTCATAACTTTTAACTCCTAACTCCTAATTCTTGACTGTAGTTACCACAGCTTCAACTGTAGCTTTTTGTTCTTTAACATCTACAGAGGTAACAGCCCAACGCAGGGGTTCACCTTGTTTCTTCAATTCTGTTTCAATTACTTCTAGTAATTCTGCGGGAGTTTCTTGTAAATCAATTTCTGCGGTAATAAAATGAGTTGTCATCTTGGGAAATCCTGTTAATTTGTAGTTTCTAGAATAGCTGATGTCAGTTGCAATGAAATACTTATCTTATCCATCGGGTTTAGTAATTTCCAGCGAACAGTTATTCAGTTATGAATAATCATCCGATATACTGATAACTGTTCACAGATTATTTGTCTTTGCCAAATTGTAACTGATAAACGATGTCTTCCTTTTCTGTCTCAACTTTCAAATCAGAAAGGGGTTTGGCAACACAAAGCAACACGTAACCTTGCTTTTGTAAATCTGGGCTAACGCCCATGCCATCAGCTTGATCCACAGTTCCTTGAGATATTTGACCAGCGCAAGTTGTACAAACACCTGCATTGCAAGAACTTGGTAGTTCCAAACCAGCAGCATCGGCAACTGATAAGATCGTTTCATCTTCGGGAACTTGCAATGTATGAATTTTGCCTTGGTGATTAATTTCTACGGTGTAAGTTTTGGACATATAAGGAAGTGTGACGCAACAGACAAATTTATTATTTTATCTGAATTAGTTAAAAATATCTAGATATTTACCATAGATATTAGATTAAATCCCGATATCATAGCAAATATTTTCTAGAATAGTCACATTTATGACTATAGGAATCCGGTTTGATTTGGAGAAAATATACGTAGGATGTGTTAGCACGGAGAGTACGGCATCAAACCCATGACAATAGTGCGTTACGAACTCCGTTCTAACACAACGCCAGTTGCTACAACGGAGGGAACCTCCGCAACGCACTGGCTCCTCTACATACCTAATTTCGTTCAGAAATCAAATATTAATCCTATATAATTAATTTAATTACTAGTTAAATTTACTATAAATACAGCAGATTTCAGGTTAGAGAAGTACAGCATCTAGGTCTGGTAGCTAGACACAGAGGCTATTCTAATTCTGAATTCTGACTCCTGAATTCTGAATTCTGCTGTAATATGCGCGATTGCGTTCCGCGTGCCGGAGGCGATCGTAAAAACGGATAAACCATAGGCTAGAGGTTCACAACTGTGTCGAATTAGCTTTGCTGTTTGGTGAATTGTCTAAAATGACTTGATGCATTAACCCTTCATACAAATGAGGGGTTTTAAAATGTTGAAACTTTCAGTTACCCTGAAAAGATAAGCGATCGCTTGTCATCTAAGTATACTTATGGTTGCAATAACCACTAAATTCCTGTTATCCCTGTTTGAGGGATGACTTACAGCAGAAATAAAAACTGATGATTAAGTATCACTTGATAAAAGTAAACTGGCTTGTGGTTGAGGAATAAATTTTTATGAAAGCGATGATTCTCGCGGCTGGTAAGGGTACTCGCGTGCGTCCGATTACCTACACAATTCCCAAACCAATGATTCCCATCCTGCAAAAGCCAGTGATGGAGTTTTTGCTGGAACTGTTACGCCAACATGGATTTGACCAGATTATGGTCAACGTTAGTCATTTGGCTGAAGAAATAGAAAACTATTTTCGTGACGGTCAAAGGTTTGGGGTGCAGATTGCCTATTCCTTTGAAGGGAAAATTGATGACGAAGGGAAACTAGAGGGAGAAGCAATCGGTTCTGCTGGAGGGATGCGGCGTATCCAAGACTTCTCACCGTTTTTTGA
This sequence comes from Nostoc sp., assembly GCF_036917455.1. Lineage (GTDB taxonomy): Bacteria > Cyanobacteriota > Cyanobacteriia > Cyanobacteriales > Nostocaceae > Nostoc. Next base: position 7,668 of record NZ_JBALDK010000224.1, read on the forward strand.
TGATACCTTTGTGGTCTTGTGCGGTGATGCGTTGATTGACCTAGATTTAACTGCTGCGGTTAAATGGCATAGAGCTAAAGGGTCGATCGCTACTATTATTACAAAATCTGTCCCCAAGGAAGAAGTTTCTAGCTACGGTGTAGTAGTCACTGACGAAGAGGGGCGTGTTAAAGCTTTCCAAGAAAAACCTTCAACTGAAGAAGCCCTCAGCACCAACATCAACACAGGTATTTACATCTTTGAACCAGAGGTGTTTAATTACATCCCCTCTGATGTCGAGTACGACATTGGTAGCCAATTGTTTCCCAAATTGGTAGAAATCAAAGCTCCCTTCTACGCCATTCCTATGGACTTTGAATGGGTAGATATTGGTAAAGTCCCAGACTATTGGCGGGCGATTCGCGGTGTACTGCTGGGTGAAATAAAAAATGTGCAAATCCCCGGTCATGAAGTTGCCCCCGGTATCTACACTGGATTAAATGTCGCTGTAAATTGGGATAAAGTAGACATCACAGGCCCAGTTTACATTGGCGGGATGACAAGAATAGAAGACGGAGCGAAAATTGTTGGCCCAGCCATGATTGGCCCCAATTGTTGGATATGTAGTGGCGCAACAGTAGAAAACAGCGTGATTTTTGAATGGTCGCGCCTGGGGCCAGGAGTCCGCTTAGTTGATAAGCTGGTGTTTGGACGTTATTGTGTGGATAAAACTGGAGCCGCCATAGATGTCCAAGCTGCGGCTTTAGACTGGCTGATTACCGATGCCCGTCAAACACCGCCATCACATACCCCTGTTGAGCGACAAGCAATAGAGGAATTGCTGGGGACAAACGCGAATTAGGAAATCTTCCTATAGCATTTCCCAATAAGAGTGAAGGGAGCAACGCGAAAAAGTGAGATCCTTGTGAAATAGGCAGGGGAGGCAGGGGGAGCAGGGGGAGCAGGGGGAGTAAAGAGGCATTTTTAGTATTTTTTACTACCGAAACAGACTGCTTCTACACTTATTTCTTTCTCTTCCCCTGCCTCCCCTGCTTACCCATCTCACAAAATCGCATTGCTCCCAAGAGTGAAGTACATCTCGAAACCTCACCCCCAACCCCTCTCCTTACTAAGGAGAGGGCAGATAAAGGACAGCTTTATCGGAGTGAGGTTAAGCTGTACCTTAGTTGCTTAAGGATTCGCTATAATCCCCAGTCCCCAGTCCCTAACTATTTAGATATGTGTATCTTTGGAGACTCTGCTCGTAAGTTTGCAGTAATCGCTGGGATTCTGCTAGGGTGATACGTTTTTCTTCTAATGCTTTCTCGCAACGCTGGCGAATGTTTTCTACCATATCTTCGGAGTCATACTGAACATAGCTTACTACTTCGCTCATGGTGTCGCCTTTGACAACGTGTTCAATCTGGTAGCCTTTGGGCGTTAATTGGATGTGAACGGCGTTGGTATCTCCAAATAGGTTGTGCAAATTCCCCATGATTTCTTGATAAGCTCCATTCAAGAACATCCCTAAATAATAGGGTTCTCCGGGCTTGTAAGTATGTAGTTCTAAAACCGATTTGACATCGCGCAGGTCAATAAATCGGTCGATTTTACCATCACTATCGCAGGTGAGGTCTGCTAAAATTCCCCGTCGGATTGGCTCTTCATCCAATCGGTGAATTGGCATGATGGGGAATAGCTGGTCGATCGCCCAGCAATCTGGTGCTGATTGAAACACTGACATATTAACGTAGTAGATGGAAGCCATGATTTTCTCAAGGTCTTCTAACTCATCGGGTACGTATTCTTGCTGTCTAGTTATGTTCAAAATCTTCTGGCAACAAGCCCAGTATAACCGTTCGGCTTTGGCTCGTTCTCTGAGGCGTAAAATTCCTAAGTTGAAGCGGCTGATGGCTTCTTCTTTGAATTGGGCCGCGTCATGATATAACTCTTGGTAATTCTCTTGGTTTATGGATTGGTAGCTTTCCCAAAGGTAATTAATTATTGGGGATTCTCCGTCTTGTGGAGGTTCTGGTGAATCAAGGGGGACATCGCTAGTACTAAGAACATCAAAAATCAGCACCGATTGATGGGAAGCGATCGCTCGTCCACTTTCACTAATCAGTGTTGGTACGTCAATTTGTCGTTCGGCGCAGGTATCTTTTAACTCTGCCACGATGTCGTTGGCATAGTTTTGCATATTATAATTTTTCGATGCATAGAAGTTGGTTTGGGAGCCATCATAATCTACGCCCAAGCCGCCACCTACATCAAGATATTTCATATCTGCCCCCAGCATGGCCAATTCCACATAAATACGGCTGGCTTCTTGGATGGCATCTTTAATTACATTGATGGCAGAGATTTGTGAGCCGATATGGAAGTGCATCAACTGCAAAGAATCGAGCAAGTTTGCTTCGCGTAACTTATCAACAGCCTCGATTACTTCAGGCATTGTCAAACCAAATTTAGCGCGATCGCCACTAGAGGCTCCCCAACGTCCCATACCTTGGGTACTGAGTTTAGCACGAACACCTAATATCGGCTTAATACCTAACTGGCGATTGGCATCAATTACCAAATCAACCTCTTCAATCTGTTCTAAGACGATGACTGGTGTTTGTCCTAGTCTTTGGGCTAACATTGCCGTTTCGATATATTCTCGGTCTTTGTAGCCGTTGCAAATTAACAATGCTCCGGGGGTATCGAGGACAGCCAGAGCAATCATTAATTCTGGCTTGGAACCAGCTTCTAAGCCAAATTGATGGGGTTTGCCAAATTTGACTAAATCTTCAATCAAATGCCGTTCTTGGTTGCATTTGACGGGAAACACACCCCTGTATACACCAGGGTAGTTGTAGCGAGCGATCGCTTTGGCAAAACAAGCATTCAACCGTTCAATCCGGTCTTCCAAAATATCGGAAAAGCGAATCAACATCGGAAGTCCCAAGTTGCGCTGTTTCATGGAGTTGACCAATTCAAACAAGTCAAGAGAACCACCGCGATCGCCCTTGGGTGAGACGGTGACGTGACCAGCAGCGCTAATGGAAAAATAGGGTTGTCCCCAACCTTCAATGCGGTATAATTCTTCGCTATCCTCAATTTTCCAGGAGCGAGGTAAAGTTCCTGTGGTAGTAGTAGGTGGTAAAAGTTTCTTTTGTTTAAGATTTTTCACTTCAGATTTTTGTCCATTGGACGGTACTTGTACCACCTCGTCAGATGTAGCAGTTGACTCAACACCCATTTCTTCCTAACCTCTGTTTGTCGCCCACAATTTAACAATTTAACGCATTCATTTGGGAACGTATATGTACCCAAAGATAATTTCTAAGATAAACTCTGATTGGTCAAGAGTCATTGGTCATTAGTCATTGGTCAAGAGTGCAAAACCCTTACCCTTGGACAAATGACTAATGACAAGATAAAAACTTTATTAAGCTTTGGGAGATGGCAATGGAACGGACATTTTTAGCAATTAAGCCAGATGGTGTACAACGGGGATTAGTGGGGGAAATTATCCGTCGCTTTGAAACTAAAGGTTTTACCCTAGTTGGTTTAAAGTTCTTGAAAGTTAGTAAGGAACTGGCTGAACAACACTATGGTGTTCACCGGGAACGCCCATTTTTTGGTAGTCTAGTGGAATTTATTACTTCTAGCCCAGTGGTAGCGATGGTATGGGAAGGTGATGGCGTTGTTGCATCTGCCAGAAAGATTATTGGTGCTACAAACCCCTTAACATCCGAACCGGGAACGATTCGCGGTGATTTCGGCATCAATATTGGTCGCAACTTAATCCACGGTTCTGATGCTCCAGAAACCGCACAACAGGAAATAGCTCTATGGTTTAAAGATGAAGAATTAGTCAATTGGCAACCACACATAACCCCTTGGTTGCACGAGTAAGGCATTAGGGACTGGGGACTGGGGACTAGGAATTTAGTTATTTCCCCTGCCCCCTGCTCCCTGCTATTTTTATTTAGAGACTTCGCTCTTTTCTGGTTCTAATTCGGACACTTCAATGGCAGCACGCTTAGAAAATCCCCAGCCTAAAATTAGGAAGATGGCAGCAATCATGATCCATTCTGGTGGAACTAAACTATCGTTCACCACTTTCAACAACAGGCGTAAACCAACCAAGGCAACTGTTACATACCCTGCATCTTCTAGGTTTTCGTATTCGTCTAACCAACGAATGAACAATCCTGCCATGAATCGCAACGCAATAATACCAATTGTTGCACCCGTTAGCACTAGCCATTTTTCTTGAGAAACAGCGATCGCAGTTGTCACGCTATCCAAAGAAAATGCCAAATCTGTAAATGCAATCACAGGTATCGCTTGCAACAAGGAATTAAATCGCGGCTCGTGAGGGCGATCGTCTTCACTTTCTTGAGAGATAAAGTGTTGGAATACCAACCACAGCAGATAAGCAGCGCCTAATAATTCAAATTGCCAGAATTGTTGTACCCAAGTGGCAGTGAGAATCAGGGAGATTCGCAGCACATAAGCAACCACTAAACCAAAGTTGAGGGCTTTACGCTCTAGTTCCTTGTCTTCCAACCCCCTTGCGATCGCAGCCAGAGCGATCGCATTGTCGGCAGATAACAGCGCCTCTAAAAGCACCAGGATCGCCAGAACTATAAGGGCTTCAAGGCTGAAATGAAAGTCGAGGTAATCAAAAATTTGGTCTAGCATTCCGGGTTTCTCAAGCAGAAAAAATTAAAATTTGACAAGAACAGAGATTTGCATATTAAAAAGCGCAATAAATTGCCACTCTAATTCAGCTTAACGTGGTTGTGGTGCATTTTGAAGGGGTTTGAATGGATGCGATCGTAGTGCGAGCGGGGTTATTTGCGTATAAGTCAATACATAGAAAGTTTTAACATCTAGGCAATGCGATCGCAAGCTTTCCTCTTTGCGCTCTCTGTGCCTCTGCGGTTTAAGAGTGATTTTTTGAACCACAAAGGCGCAGAAAACACAGAGATAAGAGAAAATGCGTAACTCGTAAATTTATTTCTTACAGTTCCCTAAATGCGATCGCTATTTTCCTTTTAAAGGATTTCAGACAATTAGTTACAAAAACTCATCATAGACGATACTTTTTGGGTTTAGGAATGTGCTTTACCCCTACTTGATATCTGACTTTTCACGGTATCTAAAAAATCTCACTTCTATTTCTCTCTCCTTTTAGGAGAGAGACTTTGAATTTTTCCCCTTCCCGCGTCGGGAAGGGGGTTAAGTCTTTCGTAGTTGTTTTTCACATGAGTGAAAAGTCAGACTTGATATGTCCTATTGCATTAAAATCTGACGGATTAAAATACTCATTACCTCGCCTGGGTTGGCGGTTGGTAGTAGCGGACTCCAATCGCCGATGCAGGCGTAGCCAATCACTTGCAGATAGTGAATTGTGCTAGGAACTGCTTTTGGAGAACCTAATAAAGTTCTTTTGGGTGAATACCGCATTATTTACCAGATTCAGTATCAACCCTTACTAGTAACAGTCATAAAGATTGCACATCTCAAAAATTATTAAAGCTTATCTAGAAAAACGATCGCCTGTATACCACCCAATCGCAACCAAAATAAAACATGAAAACCCTTGAGTTCCAAATTTACTCTACCACTATGCAATTCTAAGTCTCACAAAATCTCTGCTAACTTTCCCACCAGACTGTTTACTAAATCCAAGAACCTGATGTCATCTGTATTAGTACTATTCCCTTCACCAGCTAACAGATTTTTTACAGCAGAGAACCTGTCATTATTTTCAGAAATTTTCCAAGATTCATCTAACCTTACTGCAAAATCAAATAGCGATCGCTCGCCCAAATGCTCTCTTACTTTCACAGCTACACTATCATAACTAACCAAAAATTCTTTGATAGCATCTAATTGGGAATTACCTAAAATTTCATCATGTCCCCACGTTTCTAACCAGTCTCCATCTACATCTTCAACGTAAAAATTTACAAAATCAACCCCGTAAGTTAGCCAGTTCTGCTGCATTTGTCGCGCTGTTGCTAAAGCTTCAGCAAATGTATCTACTTGATTGTTGCAGTGAGTTTCTCTTTTGTTAGCCATAAAAGCTGTAATTAGCACGTAAGTATGTAGGCTGAACACAAATCTGGAATATCAAATTCCTTAAAGTTCACGAAAATTTTAAATATTTGCCACCAGAAAGGTAATCACTGTTATACAGGGCCACGTTGACTAACTGGTTGACAAAATTGGCATCCTTGGGATTGTAACTTAAGAACAATCCTCTCTCTATTTCCCACGATCGCAGTGTATTTTGCCAAGCTTGGTACTTTTGGTAATTAAGTTCTTCAGAAACACTAGTAACTTGAATGCAAAGCGGTTGATTGTTACGACTACTAACAATTAGGTCTGTTGCCATCGATAGGTCGGCGATATAACGCTGCCAAAAACTACCTTCTCGACTAACAACATCTTGGGCTATTGATTTAATGATATCATCATCAACCTGATTAAATTCACCTGACATCAATTTTTGTTTCCAAATATAAAACTTGGAGTCACTTGCATTAATCCATCTAGGAAATAGATAACCATACCAATATCTCTCAATCGGTGTCATCAACTCAAACTTTGCTTTCTGTTCTTCTTCCGAAGGTAAGGATTTGATTATCAGCCAAATGGTAGAATCCGTAATTACCTCTAAGAGAAATGCAATCACAAATGGTTTCGCAGTCAGTGAACCTGGCTTGATATTCTTTACCCAACGATTGATTTCCTCTAATCTGCTCGCCAAATTCTCATCTACCGAGGAGGCTTGCAGGGTAAGGGACCTTAGCTTATCCTTAATCTCTGTTGCTTGCAAACGATGCCCTACTTTCAGAAGATAACGCTTTTTTACACACTAATCACTAAATCTTAACTTGAAAGTGTACTCAATTAATTTCCTGATGTCATTAAATATTTCTAAGTCGATGCCCTGTGTGCGTAATACCTCCCTCAATCGAGCAAGTTCTTGCTCTGCTTGTTGGGCCCGTTCTTCTGCCTGTTCGGCACGTAAACGTTCTTGTTCAGCTAGTTCTTCCGATGATAATATTAATTGATTTTCAGTAGTGAAGAATCTTAATTTACCTTCATAAACTCCCAAATAAAGTTCTAACTGCTGACTCCACAAACGTCCATCAGTAGTTACTTGGATTTTTTGATACTTCCCATCAAATAAATGAAATCCCTGAAGTTCCATTGTTACAGGGTGAAACCCAAAATAATCTGGTGTACGGAAGGTATCTTGATAAACTTGTTTTTTTAACCCTTTCTCAACTGCTGTCGTTGAACTTGACAAAATTTCCAAAATCAGATTTGGATATTTTCCGTCTTCTTGCCAAACTACCCAACTCTTACGGTCTTTTTTCTCGGTTCCCAAAAATACAAAAAAGTCTGGGCCACGAAAATATTCTGATTTTTTCTGGTTATGACTGTAGTAAATCGTCAAATTACCAGAAGTATAGAAATTTTGCCGCTCTCGCCACCATAATTTCAGGATGCGAATCAGCAAATCGATTCGATCGCGCTGTAAGTTGCTTTCCAAGGGTGGTTCGTCACTCAGTATATCACCAGGAGGAAAAATTACTTCTTCCTCTGAAATATGATCGGAGATTTCTAAAGTAGCAGGTTCAGACATCCGCGATCGCTCCACAATCTATTTACTGAAAATTTGGTAACTTACAGATGGATTTGAAAATTTGCAATAACTCAATTGCATCTGGAGATTGACTCAAATTTAATAATGGCATTAACTCATAAGTTGACTGGGTGTCACGTCTTAGATAAACAAATTGATAAAGCTGTCCATTAGTTACCAAACCCCAAACTGATGTTTGTTGCGATAAACTTTTAAAAGCATAAGTGAGTAATTGAGGTAAACCCTCAATCACATTCACCGAACTATTTTTTGTTTCAATCACTAGAACCCAAAAAGGCGGTGCAATATTACTTTGAGGACTGTTGATTGCTAAAATATCCATCCGGCCGGTAATTCTTCTGTCTTCATCTTCAACTGCGATCGCAACGCTATCTTCCATTGTCAACCGAATTGGCACATCGTAAAACCCTGCTAACCGCATTAGTGGCGCAATTGTTAAAAATTTAACCAAACCTTCAGAAATTTTACCCATTGTTAGATAACGATCAAAATCATTTCTGATTCGCAATATATCCTGTTGTTCAAATTCTGTTAGCGGTTCTAAATTTAAGAAATCTGTAAATGAACCATTTGAAAGCTTGTCTAGTTTAAGAAAGCGATGAACATCGTAGAGAGATAGGCTGCTAGCTTCGACGGTGAGGGTCATAGTTTCAGGCGTTGTTTGTCAAGACTACTTATATTTTGCAACATTCGCAGTAGATAGGCTGCAATGTAAAGGGAGTTGGGAATTGGGATAGAAATTTTAGTTATAGTTCAAAAGCCATTTTAAAAAAGATGTTTTTCGAGATGCGTAGCGCTCTTAAATTTGGTTTACTGATTACAATCTCACCCTTTTAAGCGTGGGTTTCCCCTGTTCCCTCTGAAATTTCTTGAGCGCTTGCTTTTGGTCGATGAAAATGAATGTAAACTAAATAACTCGGCAATTTCCACCTAGCTTAACGAAAATCTAAACATCGTCTAGCACAACTAGACTAACAATAGTTTTTAGTAATAATAGCGATCGCACTCATAACTAACCATGTCTGAACCAAATATCGAATCAATCCTCCAAGAGAATCGCCTCTTCCATCCTCCTAGTGAATTCTCGCACAACGCCCATATCAAAAGCCTAGAAGACTATCAGCGTCTCTATGATCAAGCCAAAGCCGATCCGCAGCAATTTTGGGCAGATTTGGCTGGAACAGAATTAGAATGGTTCCAAAAATGGGATACAGTATTAGACTGGCAAGCGCCTTTTGCAAAGTGGTTCGTTGGCGGTAAGATGAATATTTCTTACAACTGCCTTGACAGACATCTCACTACTTGGCGCAAAAATAAAGCAGCCTTGATTTGGGAAGGAGAACCGGGTGATTCTCGTACTCTGACTTATGCCCAACTGCACCGGGAAGTTTGTCAGTTTGCTAATGTATTGAAGCAACTTGGTGTCCAAAAAGGCGATCGCGTTGGAATCTATATGCCAATGATTCCCGAAGCTGCGATCGCCATGTTAGCCTGTGCCCGAATTGGCGCACCTCACAGCGTAGTATTTGGTGGTTTTAGTGCTGAAGCTTTGCGCGATCGCTTAATTGACGCTCAAGCTAAATTAGTAGTCACGGCTGATGGTGGTTGGCGCAAAGATGCGATCGTTCCTCTCAAGGAACAGGTAGACAAAGCTCTAGCTGATGGTGCTGTTCCCAGCGTCGAAAATGTCCTAGTTGTCAAGCGCACCGGACAAGAAACTGATATGCAGTTGGGCGGACGCGATCATTGGTGGCATGATTTGCAAAAAGGTGTATCAGCAGATTGTCCCGCAGAACCGATGGATAGTGAAGATATGCTATTTGTCCTCTACACTTCTGGTAGCACAGGCAAACCGAAGGGTGTAGTGCATACAACTGCTGGTTATAATTTGTATACCCATATCACCACCAAGTGGATATTCGACCTACAAGATACAGATGTATACTGGTGTACGGCAGATGTAGGTTGGATTACGGGACACAGTTACATTGTCTACGGTCCCCTTTCCAACGGTGCAACAACTGTGATGTATGAAGGTGCGCCCCGTGCGTCTAATCCTGGCTGCTTCTGGGATATAATTGAAAAATATGGCGTTAATGTTTTTTATACTGCACCTACGGCAATTCGGGCATTTATTAAGATGGGAGAACAACATCCCAAGGCGCGAAACTTGTCTTCGTTGCGTTTGTTAGGAACCGTTGGCGAACCGATAAACCCAGAAGCTTGGATGTGGTATCAGAAAATAATTGGTGGCGATCGCTGTCCAATTGTTGATACTTGGTGGCAAACCGAAACAGGCGGTATTATGATTACACCCCTACCAGGGGCAATCCCCACTAAACCAGGTTCCGCAACTCTTCCCTTCCCAGGAATTATTGCAGATGTCGTGGATTTGGAAGGAAACACCGTACCCAATAATGAAGGCGGTTATCTAGCGGTGCGCCATCCGTGGCCAGGAATGATGCGGACAGTCTACGGCGATCCAGAACGCTTCCGCCGCACCTACTGGGAACATATTCCGCCCCAAGATGGTAACTATACTTACTTTGCTGGTGATGGTGCTAGACGCGATGAAGATGGTTATTTCTGGGTTATGGGTCGTGTTGATGACGTACTGAATGTATCAGGGCATCGCCTTGGTACAATGGAAGTAGAATCAGCCTTAGTTTCTCATCCAGCCGTTGCAGAAGCGGCGGTAGTGGGTAAGCCAGATGATCTTAAGGGTGAAGAAGTAGTTGCTTTTGTGACTTTAGAAGGTACTTATCAGGGAAGTGAGGAACTGAGTAAAGAACTCAAGCAGCACGTCATCAAAGAAATAGGTGCGATCGCCCGTCCCGGAGAAATTCGCTTTACAGACGCTTTGCCCAAGACGCGATCGGGTAAAATTATGCGGCGCTTATTGCGAAATCTAGCTGCTGGACAAGAGGTATCTGGTGATACTTCAACATTAGAAGATAGGAGCGTATTGGATAAATTGCGAGAAGGTACGTAAATAATTTTAAATGACCTTGTAGGGGCGCACACCTCTTATGTTCCCCTACTAACGCACTCACATTTTATTATGGAGATAAGAACATTATTGAGGCATTCAGGGCGATGAAGGTAAAGCGCAAACTGAAATCAGCATTTGTTCAATCATTTAGCGGCATAACGCTGAGTGTGATAACTGTAATTGGTTTATCACCATTAGCATTCGCAGTTTCTGGAAAAGTTTATCTGCATTCGCCTGAACCGGATGTACAGAGACAACCACAAAAACTAGCACAGTCTTCAGACACAGGATCGGCAGAGCGATCGCAGATGCTGCAACAAGCCAATGCTTTATTTAATCAGGGAGACTTAACAGGTGCAGAAGAAAATTTACGCAAATTCATTAAAAAATTCCCAGATGATGCCTTTGGACGCTTTCAACTGGGAAATGTGCTTTTTCGCCAAAAGAAACCAGACGAAGCAATTAGCTCTTATCAAGAAGCCATTCGCCTCCAGTCTAAATATGCTCTAGCTTACAATGCGATCGGTATGGTTTACGCTAGCCAAAGTCGCTGGGAAGAAGCCATGACTGAATATAAAAAAGCTCTAGAAATCAATCCTAATTATGGCGAGGCCCTGACTAATTTTGCGTTGGTATTGTGGCAAACAAATAAAAAAGACGAGGCACTATCTTCTCTAGAAAAAGCTTTAAATATTTTCAAAGCACAGAATAGAGCTGAAAAAGTTAACCAAGTCGAACGACTATTGAAAGAGATCAAAACTGCTGAAGATCCTAGTGTTTCATGAAAATCAGATTATTCAAGGGATAAAAAGTAAAAATACTTGTCGAGCGTTAGCTTTAAGGACGCTGTACTAAAAATGCGATAGGTTATAATGCGGCAGAGGTTAAAGAATCTGGGCGTTTATTAACAGGTATAAAGTTTGTAATTATTGTGGGGCGGGCATATTGCCCGCCCTTTTACAAATATATTTACATAATTATTTTAATGAATGAAAGATTTTTGTTAGCCAGAGAAACTGTAAGAATAATTTTTCATTTGGATGGCGGATACACAAAGGTAATCTGGGAAAGGTCAGAAAATACTGCATGGGCAGGAACAGGATGGATTTTTGATATACCAACTCATGTAATACCAAATGAATTACGAATAATAGGTTCTCGTTTTTTATTGTCTATAGTTAAGTCTAATGCTAACCCTGGAGAAAATATAAAGGATATTCGCAATCATCGCAATAGCTTTTTTAATATAGAAAGATTGACATTGTAAATAACTGTATGACTTATATTAGGACTACTATTTGATTTTTGAACGAAATTAGATATTGTAGAGGAGCCAGTGCGTTGCGGAGGTTCCCTCCGTTGTAGCAACTGGCGTTGTGTTAGAACGGAGTTCGTAGCGCACTATTATCGCGGGTTTGAGTGCAGCTTCACAGAGAATTAGTATAACCTCTATTCATCACCCAGTCGCTTAACTAAAGCTGAATTCTTCTCGATCGGGCAATTTTCGCTATGAGTTTGTGAAATAATGTACTTGGTAATGTATAATGAAGCCCAAGAGTTCAGGGTGCTTGTCAGGTATTAAACTACTTGCTGGTACTGCTAAAGCATGTTGTATGTCTAAATCTGCAATTACCGTTACCGTCAAACTGTTTGCTGCTTATCAAGAAGCCTTTAAGGTTTCAGAAATGGTGCTGGAATTTCCTAATAGTATGCCAGTCAAGGCAGTATGCGATAGCCTCATAGCTGAACACCCCGAACTCTCTCAATGGCGAGACATCACCCGTTTTGGTATTAATTTAATATTTGTCGAACCAGATACTCTACTACAAGATGGTGATGAAGTGGTGCTAATTCCACCAGTTAGCGGCGGGTAGGGAAATAGTTAGGAGTTAGAAGTTAAAAATTTAGGCGTTGCATATTTCATTGAAAAGTCGTTCCGTATCAGACAAAATCATCCCATAATTCAGCAACACCGTAACTCATAACTTTTTATTATTTTACCTTGGCACAGAAGCGAACAAAGCCGTAAAAATCTTTGACTAACTTGGGTAAATCTGGACTACATGTGATATTCACAACTACAGCCCCGTTGGTGTTAGTACCGCAGTATGATGGGGTTGGATCGTTGACAGCATAAAAGCGTCCGCGATCGCTTGCGTCGTCTATATTAGTGAGGTAAACAGTGGGATTGCTAGAACCAAGAGCAAGGGCAATACCTCGATCTGCTACTGTTAAGCCACCATCACCAGGAGTATTACCATTAAACGCAGTGGGAATAAAAGTAGTACTGCTAGGGCGTGTCATCAATTGAGCCAAATGACAGAAGCAGCCAGATAAATTGCACAATTTAGATGAGTGCGAGTGATTGCAATACCGCATTCACCGAACAAAGCAAAAGTTAAAAGGCACTTATAAAAAAGAATAAAATTCCTGATGCACTTAGGCGATGTCTGCTTTTAGATTACCCAAGTTGTACGAAAATCTACCATCTTGATTCAGATTCACTGTGGCGATCGCTCTGACTGAAGAGGTAGGGGAGCAGTTCTGGCTAGGGGCAGAGGGAGAAAAATCCTGGAATTCCCTTGCCAAAAGGGTCTCAGAGCAGAATGGCACTAAGTTAAGCTGAAGAGTATGCAGCGTAAGGATTGCAGAGGGGCAGGGGGGCAAGGGTACAGAGGGGAATTTCTAAATATCCGAACGCAATACCTAAAACTTATTCTTTCTTCTCTGCTCCTCTGCTCCTCTGCTCCCCTGCTCCCCTGCTCCCCTGCTCCCAAGAGGTTCAACGATTTTCCCTTTACAAGCGTGCCATTCTGGTGTGAGGCTTCTGTCTTATCCAGCTAAATTATTAATATGTATCATCATAGAGAATTGGTCTTAGCAGTTCGCTCCACTAAGTCATCTAACTCTTGCTGCATCTGACTAACAACTAATTCATAACATTCATTGACATAGTGGCGATCGCTAGCTGCTTTAGGGCCGTAGCGTTGAAATACAATTGGCGGACAAACCCGCGTGTACATGGGTACAGGTAATGGAATGTTGGGCAAGGGGCCAATTGCTAATCCCCAAGGTAGCCCAAGATAGATTGGAAAAACTTCTGGATCGATCCCAAGCAACCAAGGCATTCCCCATTCGTGGAGTTGCTGCATAATTTTGTAGCAATCAGCCAATACAATCAGCGTATCGTGAGCGCCCCAGGAAATCACAGGCACAATCGGCACATTTTCTCGCAACGCTAACTTAATAAATCCTTGCCGCCCCGCAAAGTAGATTTTGTTACGCAAATAATGCGGACGGAAGACATCTTCGGCTCCACCTGGATAAACTAGCAGACTAGCTCCAGAGTGCAAGGCAGTGTAAGCCATTTTCGGATGAGCAATGATTGCTCCAGCCTTGGCGACCAGCTGCGCTAATGGTGTGCTAACCTGCCAAGCCTTGGGATGCATCAAACCATAAACGGGTTTCTCTACACCAAATCGTCTGAACCAGTCGTATATGACCATCGCCATATCGGGAGATGAGAGTCCGCCATTGTGCGAACCAACAAACAGGACTTTTTCTTGGTGGGGAACATTCTCCCAGCCACTAGTTTTAACTTGGAAATAGTACTTATAGAAAAAGCCCAATAGAGGCATTACAGATTCTATGAACTTTGGATCTCGCTCATCCAAAGACCAACCGGGTTTTTTGTTTAAGAGATGTTGCTTTTTTGACATCGATGGATTCTAACAGGATCGGAACTTCGGGGGAAGCGGGGAGTCTTGAATTACAACTATTCAAGTCAAGTGCTGTATTGCTTCTGCTTGACTAACCAAACACAGAGCAGAGCGATCGCTATATCAACTACAATAAAACAATAAATGTAGCTGAAGTTATCTACAATCCTACCAAATACTACTACGCCGATTCTCTGTCCGACAAACAAGCTAAAGGCAAAGAACGAAACGGCTATATCTTGTGCTGCCGATGCTATGGCACAAGCCTTGGTGGTTAGGACATCAACAGATGATGAAACTTAGACACAAGAAGACTTTTCACCCAATCTCGATTAAGCCTGCGCTTGAGCAAGGGAGCAGGGGAGCAGGGGAGCAGGGGAGCAGGGGAGCAGGGGAGCAGAGGAGAGTTCAAATACCAAGTTCTTTCCCCTCTGCCCCTCCGCTCCTCTGCCCCTCTGCCCATCCTTCCCCTTAAGCTTGTGAGAAATGCGGGATCAAGCCTCCTTCCATACCCATAAGACAATTTCATTAGGCTCAAGGTTGAATAGTTTTCGCCGACTGGTTAAATAACAAATCTCGTAACTTCTCTGGATCGAGGGCTTGAGTTTTGAATGCTTCTGCTTTCTCGTAGGCGCGAATTGTTGCTGGACGGGTTTTAATTGTCTCAAACCACCGCTTGAGGTGAGGAAAATCTTCTAGGTTTTGACTTTGAATCTCATGGGCCACAATCCAGGGATAAGCAGCAATATCGGCGATGGAATAATCGCCAGCTACAAATTCTCTATCTGCTAGTTGCTTATTCAGTACTGCATATAAACGTCCCGTTTCATTCACATAACGCTTAATGGCATATTCAATTTTTTCGGGAGCGTAAGTGCTAAAGTGATGATTTTGTCCCGCCATTGGCCCTAACCCTGCCATTTGCCAGAACAACCATTCTAAAACTTGAGTGCGTTGGCGTAAATCTTGGGGGATTAATTTCCCGGTTTTTTCTGCTAAATATAGCAAGATTGCTCCAGACTCAAATACTGAAATCGGCGCACCTCCATCAGCTGGTTGAGGGTCAACGATCGCAGGCATCCGATTATTAGGAGAAATCTTGAGAAATTCGGGCTTAAATTGATCCCCAGCGCTAATATTCACAGGAATTATGCTATATTCCAAGCCGACTTCTTCCAAAAAAATCGTGATCTTATGACCGTTTGGGGTTGCCCAATAATAAAGATCGATCATGGTTATTTTTCCTAAAATTGTGTGATTGTGTTGTACGTAATTACGAATTAGATTCTGGTGCTTTGGCGATCGCTGCCCAAACTCTATGGTGAACCTGAAGGACTGGTGTAGGATATTTTGCTTCGAGTAATGTTGCCAATTCTCGATCAAATACTTCTACCTTTTCTGGTGTCAAGCTGGCTCCCACACCAGCACTAGCCCGAATTCGTCCCCGCCAATCTTCGTGTGTATAAGATACAAATACATCGTAAGAAAATGTGCGGATATCTCGGAATCCAACTTCGCCAATATCTTGTAACCACAGGGGATGTAAGCCATTACCGCCAGCCAGATTCCAGGCGGGATTATGAGCCTGGATCAGTTGTTCTGTGGCTTCAACTACATTACCTTTTAAGGGTATCCAATCAAAATGTGCGATCGCAAGTGAGCCATTTTTTCTCAATATCCGAGTAATTTCTTGGACAGCACGCGGACGATCGAACCAATGCCAACATTGTCCAGCAGTGACTACATCGGCACTTACGTCTGATAACTCGGTATTCTCAGCAGTTGCGACTCGATAATCTACTTTGATTTGGGCAGATTCGCTTAACTGTCTGGCTTGTTCTAAAAGTGATGCTGATGGGTCTATGCCAATTACATAAGCACCTCTATCAGCAAAGCCCCGCGCTAATGTTCCGGTTCCTGTACCAAGATCAACAATATTCTGCCCTGGTAAACCTATACCATATTCAGACAGTTTGTTAAATAATGAACTGGGAAAACCAGCGCGGTGTTTTGCATAATCAACAGCAGTTGCACCAAAATCAATTTTCATACCTGCAAAACCATCCTTGTAACAATTGTCTAGGCTAGAAGTTCTCTACCCAAGGACGTAGTTCTACTTCATAAGTCCAAGCACTGCGGGGCTGGCGTAGAATACTGAGATAAGTTTGAGCGATCGCATCTGGGTCAAGAGTACTATCAGGATTATCTAATGGATCTTGGCGATCTGCTGAACGGATTGCTCCATCAATTACAAAATGCGCCACATGGATATTCTTTGGTGCTAATTCTCTAGCAATACTCTGAGCCAAACCGCGCAGTGCAAATTTACCCATTGCAAAGGGAGCAGACAGAGGATAACCCTTAATACTCGCTGAGGCTCCAGTAAAAAATATAGCACCGCCGCCAAGCTGCAAAAACCTTTTGGTAGCAGCTTGAGCAACAAGAAAGCCACCATAAGCAGTTACATCTAAGGTTTTTGCTACCTCACCAGGGTCTAAATCAACAAGAGACCCCCGTACCCGAAAACTAGGATTGTAAACGACAATATTCGGGGAACCAATTTTATTATCAATATCAATAAATAATTGTTCTACCTCATCTGGCTTTGAAACATCAGCAGCGAAACTAACTGCGCCAATTTCACTGCTTAATTGAGTGAGTTTTTCAATTTCGCGAGCCGCTAAAGCTACGGTAAATCCTTCTTTAGCAAATAAGCGGGCTAAAGAAGCGCTCAGTCCGCTACCTGCACCGACAATTAAAGCTGTTATTGCCATATTTTAAACCTGTAGTGCCTATTCTGCCTAGCTTAGAGCTTTTCTTAATGCCATTCGATTAAGACATTCATAGATTAAGAATTGAGCGTGACTGAAGATTGCTGTGAATTACCCTTAGTGGGAGTTTGACCAATTTGCAGTACAGAAACTGCGGCAATCAAACAGAGAACGCCTGATAAAATAAACGCTTGTAAATAACTACCTGACCAAGTTCTCAAGACTCCGGCTCCGAATGCTGCTGTGGCTGCACCAAGCTGGTGTCCTGCGACAATCCAACCGAACATTACGCCGACATTTTCTTTACCAAAGGCATTGGCAACAAGACGGACTGTCGGTGGTACGGTAGCAATCCAATCAAGTCCATAAAATACGGCGAAAATGGAAAGTCCATAGAAGGAATAGTTGAAACTGAAGGGCAAGAAAATTAAAGACAAACCCCGTAGTCCGTAGTACCAGCATAATAAGTAGCGATTGTTCCATCGGTCAGATAGCCAACCGGACATAGTAGTTCCAAAAAAATCGAATAGTCCCATGATTGCTAGAAGACCAGCAGCCTTGACTTCCGGGATACCGTGGTCAATACAAGCAGGAATTAGATGAGTCCCAATTAACCCATTTGTGCTTGCGCCACAGATAAAAAAGCTACCAAGTAACAGCCAGAAATCGCGTTTATGCATTCCCAGCCAGAGGGCGTTGACGGTAGAGGCGATAGAATTTGCTCTAGGCTTTGATATCTCTACAGTTTCGCTGTTGTCGCCAAAGGGTCGCAACCCGACATCAGCCGGACGATCGCGCATAAAAGCTGCGATCGCTGGAATAATTAGAAGTGCTGCACCAGTCAAAACCAGAGCCGCAGTTCGCCATCCAAAGCGATCGGCTATTGAGGCCAGTATGGGCAAAAACACCAGTTGTCCTGTAGCTGTACTAGCAGTTAGGACACCGAGAACTAGACCCCGCTTCTCAAAAAACCAACGATTGACAACAATAGCCCCCAAAACCAGGGCAATAACTCCGCTACCAGAACCAACAACTACACCCCACAGCAAGACTAGCTGCCAAGATGCTGACATCAAAGTGGTTAAACCGACACCGAGAGCAATGATAGCAAGTGAGAATACCATCATCTTGCGAATGCCGATTCGCTCCATAACTGTGGCAGCAAAAGGGCCAATTAATCCGTACAGAACTAAGTTAATGGAGATTGCCAAAGATATAGTTGCTCTACTCCAGCCAAACTCCTGTTCGAGAGGCACTATAAAAACTCCAGGAGCAGAGCGAATTCCGGCTGCCACTAGCAAGGCTAGGAATGTTAAACCCGCAACGAGCCAGCCATAGTGGAACGAACGACGCGCTAAGAAGGAGGCTAAGGACATAGTGGGGAGTGGGGAGTGGGGAGCAGGGGAGCAGGGGAGCAGGGGAGCAGAGGAGCAGAGGAGAAGTTTTAGTAAGTCTTTCCTCTGCGCCTCTTTTGCCCCATGCCTAATTTAGAGAGAACTAACCCTGGTATGGATTACCGATTCTGTCTACGGAGACGTTGGAGGAGAATGGTAAACGACCTGGATTTAAGCGTGGTTCGGCTGCATAGCCAACAGGAACAACAACAGCGATCGCTAAATCTGGATTATCTCCAGCATCAATCACTTGTTTTACCTGATCCTCAATCCAACCGTTCATAAAACAAGTTGATAATCCCAAACTTTCTGCTGCTAAAACCAAATGGGTAGCGGCGATAATAGCATCTTTGATCGCATATTCGCGTCGCTTTTCGCCTAGCCCAGCCTGAAATTGCGGAATCGCGGTTTTAAAGTAATTTACCGTGCCTTCATTCCATGCTCCAGTTTCGAGTCCCTGCTCTATAATTGGGGTCAAGTTTTGTTCGCTTGCGTTAGGATCGGCAGCAAAGACAAAGGTAACAGGTGCTTGAATAATTTGCTGTTGATTAAAAGATGCGGCTGACAGTGCTGCTTTTTGAGCCTCATCTTGCACAAGAATAATTTGCCAGTCTTGGATGTTATAGCTACTGGGCGCTGCTACGGTCAACTCTACCAGTTGCTTGAGCAGTTCTGGGGTAATGGGGTCTGGTTTAAAAGTTTTGATTGAACGACGTTGAGCGATCGCACTGGGTACATCTAAAGGTTGTGTTTGAGTGATTGGACTCATGAGATTCTCCTGATAATTGAGTTATTGACCAAATAATTCGTAATTAGAGTACAACCAAATCTATTTATTCATGAAACAAAAATAAAAATTATTCCCTGTTTCAGAATAAACAACTTGCCTACATCCCTGACAAGTAATTACGAACTACGAATTACGAATTACGAATTAGCAGCTGACAAAAATGGATAGTCTGTATATCCTTTTTCACTGCCACCATAAAAACTTGCTTGATTAGGTTCATTTAGTGGTGCATTCAAAGCCAAGCGTCGGGGTAAATCTGGATTCGATATAAATAATGTGCCAAAGGCAACTAAATCAGCTGCTTTGCTTGCCAGTACAGCATCGCCTTTTTCACGAGTATAACCAGCATTGACGATGAGCGTACCTGTAAAGCGATCGCGGATATGAGTGGTGGGTACTATTATTCCACCATGTCTAATATCTGCCTCTGTTGCCTCAAAAATATGCAGATATGCCAAATTAAATTGGTTCAACGCTTGAGCCGCATAACCGAATGTTTCTAGGGGATTGGAATCACCTATATCGTTAAAAGTCCCACTGGGAGAGAAACGTACCCCGACTCGGTTAGAATCCCACACACTAGTTACCGCCTCAGTCACCTCCAACAGGAATCGGGTGCGATTTTCAATGGAACCGCCATATTTATCTGTACGTTGATTGGTGCGATCGCGGAGAAATTGATCTATTAAATAACCATTTGCTGAGTGAATTTCCACCCCATCAAACCCAGCCGCTAGAGCATTTGCCGCTCCCTGACGGTACTGTTCGACTATCTGCGGTATTTCTGAAGTTTCTAAAGCACGGGGAGTTACAAAGGGTTTAGGCCCCTCATAAGTAGAAGCATCACCTTTCGGAGCGATCGCAGAAGGTGCTACAGGTAAAACTCCATTTGGTTGTAAGTCTGGGTGAGAAATCCTGCCTACATGCCATAGTTGCAGAAAAATTCTTCCTCCCGCCTGATGTACGGCATCGGTTACTAATTTCCATCCTTCAACTTGTTCTGACGAATGAATTCCTGGTGTAGCGGGATAGCCTTGTCCTTCAGGAGTTACCTGTGTTGCTTCAGCAATAATCAGTCCGGCGGAAGCACGTTGGACGTAGTAAGTAGCATTAAGTTCGTGTGGTACGTTTCCCTTACCTGCTCTATTTCGGGTTAAGGGTGCCATTACTATCCGGTTAGGTAGTTCCAGATTCCCTAACTGGTAAGAAGAAAATAAGTTGATATCAGTAGTCATGTCGCTTTGCTCCAATTCAAAATGACGCTCGATCGCTCGCTCTAAACGTTCGCGCAGCGTCTCGTAGAGAAGCCATGCCGTTGGCGCAGCCTCTCGTAGAGAAGCCTTTACGCTGCGCTAACAAAATTCAAAATTCGGAACCCCGTATCTCGGAGATAAGTAAATAGACCACATAGGTAGGGCAACCCCTACGATAGATGTGGTTCAAATATTAAACAATCGACCGAATAACACCACCATCTACCCGTAAAGCTGCACCATTAGTTGCTGAAGCTACGGGACTAGAAAGGTAAACTACGATCGCTGCTACTTCTTCATTAGTTGCAAAGCGTTTGATTAGGGAACTTGGACGCACATTTTGAAAAAACTCAGCCTCAACTTCTGCTGAACTAATACCACGTTCCTGTCCTAGCTGGGAAATAAAGTCTTCAACTCCTTCTGAGCGGGTTGGCCCTGGGAGGACGGAGTTTACCGTGACTCCAGTCCCGACAGTCATTTCTGCTAGACCTCTAGCAATTGCCAGTTGCGCTGTCTTAGTTGTGCCGTAGTGAATCATTTCCACCGGGATCTGAATCGCAGATTCGCTGGAGATAAAAATTATTCGCCCCCAGTTTTGCTCTAGCTGCTTTTGCAGATATTGCCGACTCAAACGAACTCCACTGAGAACGTTAACCTCAAGTATTTTTAACCAGTCTTCATCTGTAATATCAAAGAAGGTTTTTGGCTCATAAATACCGACATTGTTAATCAGGATATCAACATGAGGAACTTTTTGCAAAAGTTGCTCTATCCCTGATGCAGTACCCGCGTCTGCAACAACACCAGAAACTTTCGCATCAGGTGTACAATGCTTAATTTTGGCGATCGCTTGGGTTACTCTTTCCTCAGTTCGACCGTTGACAATCACTGCTGCACCTTCTTGAGCTAGCCCAAGGGCGATCGCCAAACCAATTCCTGCGGTTGAGCCACTCACCAGCGCGGATTTACCAGGCAATTTCAAGTCCATTTCGCTCTTTCCCCATTAATTGAAACAGAATTCAGAATTCAAAAGTTAGGAGTACAGACGCAATTAATCGCATCTGTACAAGAGTTAGGAGTAGAGACGCGATTAATTGCGTCTCTACAGGAGTTAGGAGTCAGAATACATCTGACTTCTGACTCCCTTGATTAGAAAAGACTGCTAACTAAATGCATCTCACAACAGTATCTAGATTAAAGATGCTGTGCTAAGGTCTTATTTAAAGTCGTTTTTGGAACTGCCCCTACGACAGTATCGACCTGCCGACCCCCTTTAAAAACCATCAGCGTCGGGATGCTGCGAATTCCATAATGGCTGGCGACAGTAGGATTCTGATCTGTATTCAGCTTCACAAATTTCACCTGTCCTTCGTATTCCGCAGCAACTTCATCGACAACTGGGCCCACCATCCGGCAAGGGCCGCACCAGGGTGCCCAAAAGTCTACTAAGACCGGAATTTCACTTTCTAAAACTTCTTGCTTGAATGTGGCTTCCGTGACATTTGTAATGGATGACATAAATTGCCCTCCTAATTAATTCTATAATTCGATAATATCGAATAATAAAAATATATGCCACCTGATGAGATAATGCAACTATGAGATTTCTTTATCATCCAGATAGAAAAAATATTTCTTTACCGGGAGTCCTTTATGCATTGGGCGATCCAGTGCGGCTAGAGATTGTGCGGCTGCTGGCGACTGAGGGGGAACAATGCTGTGCCCAGTTTGATTTTGCGATCGCTAAGTCTACTATGTCGAATCATTTTAAGATTTTGCGGGAGTCTGGGATAGTCTTTACACGTAAAGAAGGGACACATCACATTAACATCCTGCGGCGTGAAGATTTAGAGATGCTGTTTCCAGGGTTGCTGGATGCGGTATTGAAAGCGGCTCAACCATTGCCTGTTAGTCCTGCGAGTGATAAACAAACAGTTTCAAGAATTTAGGGATGGGCGATCGCTACTTGTTTAAGAATCTTTTCGTTTTTCAATTTGTGTTTCTAAATCAGCAAAGATATCATGTTGTTCTCGAAAAGCCCTTGGCGTGGGAGATAAACCTAAATCTGTAGAGAGTAAATCAATACCGTCAATAATTTTGGGTATCTGATCTCGATCGACTTGCAGGCTAAGAAAGCATTTCTCTCTGTAATCTGGTCTTTGTTGGAATAGTGCGATCGCTCTTTCCAAAGGACGTATAACCTCATAGGCTTTTTCAGCCTTCTCAATTGATGCTTGAGGGATTGGAGATTGCAGCCTGAGAATTGCTAGATCAATTAAATCTCTTGCCTCAACGCTGTTATCCGCGTAACGGTCAGAATTTGACAGTAGCTTAGAGGTAAAACAGTCATTGAAGCTTAAGCAAGGTACAAGCGACCAGTTTAGATACCTTGGTGGGTCTAGTTGAAAACGAGTTTCGGCAATAATTTCCGTTTTAATCGGCACATCATTTACAAAAACTATCATCCGAATTCCATATTGGTCAGTTGTGCTACGTCCAACTTGGATTTTACTTAAATCACAAAATAATGCTTCATGCCCACCCTCAAATACCACTGTCCGCAGGTACTTATAGCCTTCTGTACCAACAGAAGCGATAAAATCAACGTCCTTACTCCAGCGATATTCTTCAAACTCAAATGCAAGAAGGGTTCCGCCACCGAAGTAAGCAGAACCCTTCTTAAGTATTTCAGAATCTAAGCATTCAAGAACTGTGATAATTTTATTATGGTGTTCAAATCTCGAAGTCATAAACAAACTTGCAACCAGGATTTATAGCGTCTGGCGAGTTCCTGAATAAAATTCAGTTCTTCACCCTCAAGATTATTAAATAGGTTGCGATATTGCCAGCCACGCTCATAACGACTCAGCATTTCTTCTAAAGTAAACCGATATACATCGGCAGTTTGCCAACAAATTGACTCCAGAAAAGGCAGCTTTTTAGGGACAATGACAGGATTATTTGTTGGTGTTGCGGTTGTCATAATTATTTTAATCAACCACTGTCGGCATACTTCAATTTTATCCCAATTATAAATTATCAGAACTGGGATAAACTCTTCCTTTCCAAGCGCCGCCGCGCCCTTGCCAGTGACGTAGTGCTGAGTCTAAAGTCATCAGGGTATAGAGAAAAGCGATCGCAGGTAAGCTCAACGCGAACCAGACAGAACATTTATAAAAGCGGATTGTCGGGTAATAAGCGAAAGTCATCAATAGCCATCCTAATAAACCCGTAAGTGCGATCGCCCAATTACCCCAAACTGCACCTAGAATTACACACACAGGTGGAACTAAATAAATCAGAGGCATTCCTACTAAAGTCCCCAACAGTATTAATGGAGAATAATTCAGTTGAGTATAGGCACTACGGGCAACCATATCCCAAATCGTCGCCAGCGAGTCATAAGGACGCAGACTGCGAGTCAAGTTACTCAATCCTAACCAGATACGCCCTTGAGTAAGAATGGGGTATGGAACATTGTTTATTCCCGTTGTCTTTTTGTCCCTTTGTCTCTCAGTCTTTTTAACAGCTTGAGCCAAGGCGCAATCATCGATTAAAGCTTGGCGAATGGCTTGAATACCTCCGATTCGCTCTAATGCGTCACGGGCGATCAGAATAGATCCTCCAGCTGCGGCAGCTGTGGGATTATTTGGATTATTAACCCAGCGAAAAGGATAGAGTTTTTGGAAGAAAAACACGAAAGCCGGAATCAAAAGTTTTTCCCAAAAGCTTTTACACCTGAGTCGCACCATTACCGAAACTAGGTCTAAATCTTCTTGGACAGCTTTGGCAACGAGTCGGCGAAGATTACCAGGATCATGTTCGATATCTGCGTCGGTAAGTAAAAAATAGTCAGGCGCAAATTTACTAGCGCTCTTTATACCTTGCTCTACTGCCCAAAGTTTGCCCGACCAACCAGGAGGCAGTAATTCACCTGAGATAATATGCAATTGCTGGGGTTTACCTACAGCGTGTGCAACCCTTTCGGCAAAATTTGCTGTACTGTCTGTGCTGCGATCATCTACTAAAAACACGTTGAAAGAACCAGGATAATCTTGGAGTAAGAGCGATCGCAAGCTAGTTGGAAGCAATTGGGCTTCGTTACGGGCTGGAACGACGGCACAAACCACAGGTAACGATTCTAGCTGAGTTTCTGTAACCTCTAATTGCTGATCTGTCCGCCAAAATTGTCCCCAAAAACACAGTAATCCTAACCAAATTGTCAAGGATAACAGCATCAATCCTAATACAATTACATCCATGACCTATTGCAAATTCTCAGTGACTCAGACACAATACTATGTCTAAGGATAGAGGAAAAAAAACTTTTTATCGGATTGCCGTGTTCAAAATTAGTGTTGAGTGTTGAGGTTAAATAGTTTTTGATGCAGACACAAGACAGGGTAAAAGTCAACCAAGTTGCAGATGCGATCGCAGCCAGTCAACAATATTTGCTTTCGATTCAAAATCCAGCAGGCTACTGGTGGGCAGAGTTAGAATCTAATGTCACCATCACTGCTGAAGCCGTCCTTTTGCATAAGATTTGGGAAACAGACCAAACCAGACCTTTACACAAAGTTGAAGCATATCTGCGTCAAGAGCAACGGCAGCATGGTGGCTGGGAACTTTACTACGGTGATGGCGGAGAAATTAGCACTTCAGTTGAAGCTTACATGGCGCTAAGACTGCTAGGTGTACCAGCAAGCGATCCGGCGCTGATTCGGGCGCAAGCTTTTATTCTTCAACGGGGTGGTATCAGCAAAACTCGGATTTTTACCAAGTTACACTTAGCCTTGATTGGCTGCTACAACTGGCGGGGTATTCCCTCGCTACCGGCTTGGGTGATGCTGTTGCCCAAAGCTTTCCCAGTTAATATTTACGAGATGTCTAGCTGGGCACGTTCCAGCACAGTACCATTACTGATTGTATGTGATCGCAAACCTGTTTTTCTCACCAACCCAGCTATCAACCTAGATGAACTGTACGCTGAAGGTGTTGATCAAGTCCGGTGGGAATTACCCCAAACTGGTGATTGGACAGATTTATTCCTCACCCTTGATCGAGGATTCAAGTTGGCAGAAAGCCTGAATTTAGTACCCTTCCGCGAAGAAGGCATCAAAGCTGCCGAAAAATGGATTTTAGAACGGCAAGAAGCTACAGGCGACTGGGGCGGCATTATTCCGGCAATGCTAAATTCAATGCTAGCTTTACGGTGTCTGGATTATGACCGAAACGATCCCATTGTGGAACGAGGTTTGCAAGCAATTGATAACTTTGCCATTGAAACAGAAAATAGCTACCGAGTACAGCCTTGTGTTTCACCTGTTTGGGATACAGCTTGGGTGATGCGTGCCTTAGTAGAATCTGGCTTTGCACCAGATCATCCGGCTGTAGTACAAGCTGGAGAATGGTTATTGCAAAAACAAATTTTAGATTACGGAGATTGGGCTGTAAAAAATCGTCAGGGAAAACCAGGGGCTTGGGCTTTTGAGTTTGAGAATCGCTTTTATCCCGATGTAGATGACTCGGCTGTGGTGGTAATGGCACTACATATAGCGAAACTCCCCAATGAAAAAATTAAGCAGGCTGCGATCGCTCGTGCGTTAAACTGGATTGCATCTATGCAATGTAAACCAGGCGGGTGGGCTGCTTTTGATTTGGACAATGACCAAGATTGGCTTAACTCCATCCCATACGGTGACTTAAAAGCGATGATCGATCCAAACACCGCAGATGTTACGGCTAGAGTCGTAGAAATGCTTGGTGCTTGTGATTTGTCAATTGATAGTGATAATTTAGAGCGATCGCTGACTTATCTTCTACGCGAACAAGAAAGCGAAGGCTGTTGGTTTGGTCGTTGGGGTGTAAATTATATTTACGGCACTAGTGGCGTTTTGTCAGCTTTGGCCTTGATTGACCCTCAAAAGCATAAACTCAGTATAGAACGGGGAGCAGCTTGGTTAGTGGGATGTCAAAACCCAGATGGTGGTTGGGGTGAGACTTGCCGCAGCTATGATGACTCCAGTCTCAAAGGAAAAGGAAATAGTACTGCATCTCAAACTGCTTGGGCTTTAATTGGCCTCTTGGCAGCAGGTGAAGCAACTGGTAAATTAGCTCTTGAGGCTATTGAGCGGGGAATTAGCTACCTAGTGGCAACTCAACAGCCAGATGGTACTTGGTTTGAGGCAGACTTTACAGGTACTGGCTTCCCCTGCCATTTTTATCTCAAGTATCATCTATATCAACAATACTTTCCTTTAATCGCTCTAGGTCGCTATCAAGCAGTTTTGCGTTAGTGGAAGGGGGAAGGGGGCAGGGGAGGCAAGTATAAAAAACTCATCGGCGAGTATCAAAGACTCATTCACGAGTATAAAAGACTCGTCGGCGAGTATCAAAGACTCATTCACGAATATAAAAGACTCGTCAGCGAGTATCAAAGACTCATTCACGAATATAAAAGACTCGTCAGCGAGTATAAAAGGCTCATTCACGAATATAAAAGACTCGTCAGCGAGTATAAAAGGCTCATTCACGAATATAAAAGACTTGTCATTGCGAATGAAGCGAAGCGGAATGAAGCAATCGCAACATCCGTACTTTGCGATTGCTTCGTTTCACTTCGTTCCACTCGCAATGACATATCACAAGTAATTTACCGGATATGAGATCACAGCAGAATTCAAGTATTTGAGCCACATCTGTTGTAGGAGCGCAAGGCCTTGCGCCCCTACCGCGTGGTTTATTTACCTGAAAATAGCTGTAAAAGAATTAACTCAAAAATAAAGGTGAGGCATAACCCCACCTTTGATTCTTGACTTAAAACTGTTACAACACCTGCTTGAAGAAACTCACTAAATCTTCAATGTTCGGTGTGTGAAGTAAATCTAATACTTCTGTAGCTTTTTCAGAAGGTATATAGTCATTTGGTACACCAATGATTGAAGTTCCCAAATTTTGGGCGAGTTGATACCAAAAAGCCAATTTATCCTCAGCACTCAATGAAGCGTACTCTTCAGTAGGAATTCCTTTTTCTGCTACTTCATCTTGGTTTAGTAACTGACGCAAAGCAGAAAGCTGTTCTGTCTGTGCAAGGTTTTGAATTTGTGCAACTAAATTTGCAGTATTTTCATTTGGTGCATTATTGAGAGAGAGTGACGGAACTGCATCAGAAATTTCAGTGTAAAGTAAGGCTAGGACAGTCAAGCGATCATCTGTATCCAAACTCTGAAATTTTGATACACTTTGTTCTAAAAAATTGACGTTTGTAGAAGTCATAAACACCTCAAAATAACTACTTTATTAACTCAGAATTATTAAATCAAATTTATAATTCTGTCTGAAATCGCTTTTAATATATTGAGTATGAAACAAAGGTCGTTTCGATTGTAGCGTGTTACATAAATGCTCACAGAATAAAAGTTTTAATTTTCACTCTATGTTTATTTATCAAAAAAATGAATACGCCAGCCATGAAAATTAAGCTTTATATTAAACGACTGGCGGATATAGCAAGCTTTAACAACAGGAGGATAGATGGGTATACAGAAGTTGCAAGTAAATGAACTTCGTATAACAGCCATCCTCATCTAGAGACTATATAAGTACTTTAAAGTAGCTTACAAAGTTCAAATATACTAAATTCCTGCACCTGCTTTTGCTTCAGCACCCATTGGCGAAACATAATCACGGAAAAGAGTAATTTGTTGCTCAAAGGCTAATCCTTGAATTTTGCCCAACAACACTTTAGATTCTGAGGGGAGTTGATAGTCAGAAGGAACAGGAATGATCGTGCCATCATCCATACCTTGAGACAATCGATACCAAAACAGTAGCTTGGTAGTATCACCTAAAGAACCATATTCACGAGAAATTTCGCTATCTACTTTATTAATCAAATCACGCTGAACTTGTAATTGCTCTTCGTGAGATAATTCCTTAACTTGATTAAACAAACCTTCCGCTATTTCTGGGGAAACAGTGCTAGCACCAGGGGCGGCTGGCGTAATTGAGCTACCCATTTCTTTGTAAATGAACCAAAATAAAGCCAGTTGTTGATCTACATCCAACTTTTGCCAAGCTTGAACATGTTCACGAATAGTAGGATCGCCAGTTTGTGTGTATGTCATTATTAACTCCGATTGCAATTTATAAGTGCTATTAACAACGTTATCAAATGTACACTTAATGTTTTACCCTACTGAAGACAGAGGTATTAAAATCAGAAAGAAGAACAATTATAAACAGAACATAAATTTTGTAGAATGTAGTCCTGCATTAGAAAGATTACAGTTTAATAATTCTCAAAATTAAAGACAAAAATAATGCTTGGCAATAGTAGAGCAAAGCAGTTAGCAATTATAAGTTAGCTATAAATCGAGATATTATAAAAAGATATATCGATGGATAGATGTTAACTTTATTTAGATAATTGCTAGAAAATGTTTTAAAACTGATGACTCCAAAAGTTTAGATCCTCCTAAATCCTCCTTAAAAAGGAGGACTTTGAGAAGATTATTCTGGACGATCTTGATAATCTTCAGAAGACTTTGGATCTAACTCCCAGCGATCGCCATCACGATCCTCTAAAATATCATTGGTATGGAGAAACTCAGAGTCATCCATTTCTAGCCCCACTGCTGCTTCTAGCTCCTCAGTTACATTTTGATCGGGAGTAGCAGTGCTACCACCAACAGCTTCATCTCCAACTGCATCTGCATCTTGCCAATAAGCATCAACATCACCACCAGTCAGTTTAGGACTAGTTTCTGTATACTCACCTCTTTCTTCTTTCATTGAGCGCCCACCAATATTGTATCCTGGCAATTCTTTCACACCAGTACCGTAGGATTCGGTAAGTTCCTGTGGCAAATCATTGGTTTCAATTTCGTCATTATGATTTTTTTCTGCCATGATACTAGCCTTTTTCTGCATTCTCACAATAACGTTTTCCGCCTACGAAGTTATCTTACTACAGATGTATAGCTTTAGAAAGAAAAGAATCTATCCCCTTGGTACGAAGTTAAACTAGCGATCGCACCATATCATTGGAAATATGAAATCATGGTCAAATAACTTGTAGTTGAAATTTTTAGTTATGAGTTAGGAGTTTTTCAACCGAAATTATTCAGTAGTTAACTTCTCACTCATAGCTATTTTTTATTAGAGAAAAAAGAAAATTTGAGTGATTTTATTCCGTTAACAAGTCAGACACTTGAACTGTCTTTATTGATGAATACTGTAGCTAGTTAAAAACTAGAAAAAAACAGGTAATACAAATCTATGACTGACTATAACAATCATTCCGAGAATAAAAAAGTTGCCATCCTCATTGAACAGGGAGTAGAGGATGCCGAATTTACAGTTCCTTATAATGGACTAAAACAAGCTGGAATAGAGGTAGTAGTCCTTGGTTCCCGAATGAATGAAAAATATAAGGGTAAACGCGGCAAACTTAGTATTCAAGCAGATGGTACTACAACAGAAGCGATCGCAGCCCAATTTGATGCAGTAATAATTCCTGGTGGGATGGCTCCCGATAAAATGCGGCGGAACACCAATACAGTCCGTTTTGTCCAAGAAGCTGTACAACAAGGAAAATTAGTCGCTGCTGTTTGTCATGGGCCACAAGTTTTGATTGATGGCGACTTACTCAAAGGCAAACAAGCCACTGGTTTTAGCGCTATTGCCAAGGATATGATTAATGCTGGCGCAAATTATCTAGATGAGCCGGTGGTAGTTGACGGGAATTTGATTACATCTCGTGAACCTGGAGACTTGGCAATTTT
This sequence comes from Nostoc sp., assembly GCF_036917455.1. GTDB lineage: Bacteria > Cyanobacteriota > Cyanobacteriia > Cyanobacteriales > Nostocaceae > Nostoc. The sequence continues at coordinate 38,029 of NZ_JBALDK010000224.1, forward strand.
CACCACAGCTATATTAAGCCGTTTGGGTTATGGTGGCAAAGATGCGGCATTACCAGATGAGAAAGACACAGGTGCTGAATGGTGGAAACTAGCTGATGCTTGGGGTGGCTCAACTAAAGGTGATATCAGCAGAGGTTTAAATAATGCCCTTGCTGGTGAACGTTATTCTCTAGAAGCATTTGAAAAATACTTAGAAAAGGAATCAGATAGCGAAGTAAACTCAGTCTTTCAAGAAATAATTGCTAATAAACAGCCCCACATTGAAAAACTGGAAATATATCTTCATCATTTGGGTGAAAAACCTTCTTTAGGGGCAAATATTGCTAATCAGTATGCCAAGGTGAAAACTGCCTTAACAGGAAGTGATGACATATATCAGTTACGTTCTGCTTTAGGAGATGTGCAAACTGGTATCGGTGATATTGGCAATTTGTGTGCAATGTTGACTGACCCAGCCGCAACTGCTATTTTCAAAGAAATTTACCACGATTTATTGAAATACGAACAGCGATTAGTAGAACTATATCGGGCGCGGATAGGTGTTCAAGTTCAAGCTCCTAAGCCGACTACAGGGGCGGCGGTGTCAATATAATTCGTAATTCGTAATTATCAAGACGTTCGCGGTATAGTGGGGCTGCCAACTTTAGCGAATGACCAATGACTAAAGCGAGCGCTTCCCCGAACGCCTGAAAATGGCGAAAAATTTTGCCAAAGCGAAGTGATTAACTACGAAAAAGTTAATTCTGGCAAAGCGTTGAAAGAAATGACAGGTGGCTGTGGCTTGCGAGGAAACACCCCACAGATATCATATTTTTCAACAAAAAAGAATAACTACATCAAAGTTATTCTTAAACCTGAATACTGATAACCATTCAGTCTTTTGAATTGTCTACCCAACATAATGCAATTGAGGTTTTTATGAGTCGAGTAATTTCAGGGCTGCGAAATATTCGTATTTCCCAAATCCTTGTAGTTTTTCTGGTAGGATTTATGTTTTTACTGGGTCAGGCTTTTAGCTATGTTAATGTAGCGCAAGCTGAGACTGTTAAAACTCCAGAGGGTATTTATTACAAAGGAACACCAAACGGGGGGGAAGTTAGAAACGATACCGAAACAAGAAACGATACCCAACTAAGAAGCACTCAAAATCCCTTAAAAAGTGCTGCTGATAATATCCGCGAAAAGTTAAACTTGGATGAAAAAACTCCTAAAGCTACAAAAGAGTTTTTTGATCCTGCAAAAAACAAAGCCGGAAATAAAGAAGGTTATTACCAAAATCCTTCTAGCAAACAACTGAGAGATAGAATCTAGACTTGTAGTAAAGGTTGAGTCTAAAATTTTGACTCATCCATTGTTTCACAATCTTCGATCAGTTATTGAGACGCGATAGTTATCGCGTTTCAAAATCAATTACATTTAAGCATTTATCTTGATATTAACGAGCCAGAAATCATAACTCAGAATTAGCTAATGATGAAGGCAGTTTGCTGGTATGGAGACACGTTTAAAAAGGTGAAATCGATCCAATCTTTGTTGTCACCCACAGATTACCTTTAGAACAAGCGCCCCAGGTTATGAAATTTTTAAAGACAAGAAAGATAACTGCGTCAAAGTTGTACTCAAACCTTAAGGTGATTAGTTTAAAATGAGCGACACCAGCGTTAAAAAAATAGATTCTACCCACTCCCCTAAAGGTAAACTTGGTCAGAAGTATCTTGCTTCTGGTAAATCTGTTTCTCTGCGTCTTTGGGAAGACGAACAACCAAGCGAAAACAAAGAACCAAGTTCGCGCGACTATGAAACAGTAGGTTATGTAATTAATGGTCGTGCCGAATTGCACATTGAAGGGCAAATGATTTTGCTAGAGCCTGGAAGTTCTTGGGTTGTGCCCATAGGAGCCAGCCACACATACAAAATCTTGGAACCATTCACAGCTGTTGAAGCAACTAGTCCACCTGCTCAAGTCCACGGACGGGATGAGAACTGATTTGCACCGATCTGAAATTTGGCGATCGCTAAAAAAATGATAATGCCACAAAAGTTCTCTTGTTTTAATAGAGAATTTTTTATGTTTTATTTTCAAAATGAGAATTGCTGAGAATCAGTAGTCCTGATTTCCAAAATTTAGAAGCTTCAGCACAAAAAGCCCCAATCTTCCAATTAAATTTATCCTAATCTCTACCAGATTGGAAAAAGAAAAATCTCCTCCAACCTGTCAAAAGATAAGTAATGCGATCGCCTTTCATTAATTTGTCATAAATCCGATCGCATTAATCGCAGCCTCTAAGGCGATCGCTACATGAGTCCAATGAGTCCCCCCCTGGCAATAAACCACATAAGGCGATCGCATTGGCCCATCAGCCGATAATTCCAAAGTACTCCCCTCAATAAATGTCCCTCCAGCCATGACTACTTTGCTCTCATACCCCGGCATTTCATCTGGGATAGGATCTAAGTAAGAACCGATGGGAGAATGCTGTTGGATGGCTTTACAGAAAGCAATTAGCTTTTCGGCTGAACCAAGTTTGATCGCTTGAATTACATCACCACGGGGAGCCAAGGGAGCAGGATTCACTGGATAACCGAGTTTGTCAAATACATAACCAGTTAAGTACGTCCCTTTCATCGCCTCCCCGACCATTTGCGGCGCTAGAAATAAGCCTTGGAACAGCAGGCGATTTTGGTCAAAAGTAGCACCACCATAACTACCGATACCGGGAGCAGTGAGGCGACAAGCAGATGCTTCTACTAAGTCGGCGCGACCAGCGACATAACCACCAGCGCTGACAATGGTTCCACCAGGATTTTTAATTAGCGATCCCGCCATTAAATCAGCACCTACGGCTGTAGGTTCCTTTGTTTCAATAAATTCGCCGTAGCAGTTATCCACAAAGCAAACGGTGTTTGGATTCTGCTGTTTGACTAAGTGGACGATTTTTTCAATATCGGCAATTGATAAACTAGGTCGCCAAGAATAGCCACAAGAGCGCTGAATTAACACTAAACGAGTGTTTTCAGTCACATTAGTACTTAAAGCTGGCCAATCTATAGTTCCTTGGGGGGTTAGCTCCAATTGGCGGTAATTTATGCCAAACTCGATAAGGGAGCCTTGACCTTTGCCTCGTAAACCAATGACTTCTTCAAGCGTATCGTAGGGAGAACCGACCACTGCTAACATTTCATCTCCAGGACGGAGAGCACCAAACAAAGCACAAGCGATCGCGTGAGTTCCTGAAACGAACTGAACCCGCACGGCCGCAGCTTCAGCACCCATAACTTCGGCAAAAACTTTATCTAAAGTTTCTCGTCCTAAATCATCGTGACCATAGCCACTTGCACCAGCAAAGTGGTGTGCGCCCACACGGTGATTACGAAAGGCATCCAGCACTCGTTTTAGATTATGCTTGACCTGAGTGTCAATTCCAGAAAAAATTTCTAATAGTGCCTGTTCTGCTTGCCGCAGCTGTTCTAAGCTGTTCATCAGTTCCTCGTTCAAAAAAAATTAAATTATAGATATGCGGATTTTAAAATCGCACAGACTAGGCAGGAAAATTCAAATTCAGGTTATCGCATGACAATTGCTACCTCAACCAAACCTCAAATTAACTGGGTTAATACCCTGTTTTTCATTGGACTGCACATCGGCGCTTTATTTGCTTTTGTTCCTGGTAACTTTAGCTGGACAGCAGTTGGTGTGGGTTTCTTGCTGTACTGGGTGACTGGCGGTTTAGGCGTTACTCTAGGATTTCACCGCCTTGTCACCCACCGCAGTTTTCAAACTCCCAAATGGCTAGAGTATCTTTTGGTTTTCTTCGGGACACTTTCTTGTCAAGGAGGCCCAATTGAGTGGATCGGGACACATCGGATTCATCATTTAAACTCTGATACAGACACCGATCCCCATGATTCTAATAAAGGCTTTTGGTGGAGCCACATGGGTTGGCTGACTCATTATTGTCCCGCTCACGCTGATGTTCCTCGTTTCACCAAAGATATTGCCGAAGACCCAGTTTATCAGTTTTTAGAAAAATATTTTATTTTGATCCAGGTTGCCTTGGGTGTATTGCTTTTGCTTCTGGGTGGCTGGCCCTTTGTTATTTGGGGAATTTTTGTTCGCATTGTCTGGGTTTACCACTGCACTTGGTTGGTGAACAGTGCGACTCATAAATTTGGCTATCAGAGCTATGATTCTGGCGATCGCTCGACTAATTGCTGGTGGGTAGCCGTACTAGTTTTCGGTGAAGGCTGGCACAATAACCATCATGCCTTTCAATACTCGGCTCGTCATGGGCTGGAATGGTGGGAAATCGATTTAACTTGGATGACAGTTCAATTGCTACAAGCGGTTGGTCTGGCTAGTAATGTGAAGTTGGCCCCAACAAAGCAGTAAGTCAAGCAATTTTGGATTTTGGATTGCCCATAGCGTAGTGTAAAGCCTGCGTCTTTTAAATTGAAAGAGACCACAAGGATACTTGGCATCGGGACATGAACCGAAATAATCTAAAATCTAAAGTTATTAGTCAAAATTCTCTACTTTTGACTCTTGACTAATAATACTTACTGGTGCGCTTGTGTCTATTAGATTGCTATAATCCGAAGCGCTAATGTGAAGAATTTTTGCGGCAAGTTACTTTTGGTGACTTGGTGGAGGAGTTTGTTGTTTTTCAGGTGTTCATGACTACATCAATAATTAACAGCCAAAAACTAAGTGACGAGCCTGGTAATTCCGACTTCCGGCTCAAAGATATTATCAAAACCCTGCCACGGGAATGTTTTCAGCAAAACCGTCGCAAAGCTTGGACACAAGTAATACTAAGTGTCTTGGCAGTTGCCTTGGGTTATTACAGCCTGATTATCACTCCTTGGTTTCTTTTGCCCCTAGCTTGGATTTTTACGGGTACTGCTTTAACAGGTTTTTTTGTAATTGGTCATGATTGTGGTCACAGGTCTTTTGCCAAACGCCGTTGGGTAAATGATTTGGTGGGGCATTTCTTCATGATGCCTTTAATTTATCCTTTTCATAGTTGGCGGATTAAGCATAATTATCACCATACTCATACCAATAAACTGGATGAGGATAATGCTTGGCATCCAATCAGACCAGAAGTGTTTGAAGATTGGGATACAACCCGTCAGTCTGCTTTTAAGCTGTTCATGCGTAAACGCCTCTGGTGGGTAGGTTCTATCGGCCATTGGGCAGTTGTGCATTTTGATTGGCGGAACTTCAAAACTAAAGACCAATCCAGCATCAAGCTTTCTGTGGCTGTAGTGGTTGTATTTGCTGCGATCGCTTTTCCACTTCTCATTGCCACAACTGGTATCTGGGGATTTGTCAAGTTCTGGCTAGTACCCTGGATGATTTACCATTTTTGGATGAGTACTTTTACCATTGTTCACCACACTGCCGCAGATGTTCCTTTTACGACAGCAAATAAGTGGAACGAGGCTCTAGCACAGTTATCTGGTACTATCCACTGCGATTATCCACGTTGGGTAGAAATCCTGTGCCACGATATCAATGTTCATGTCCCTCATCATATTTCCACTGCAATTCCTTCATATAATTTGCGGCTAGCTTACAGCAGCATCAAAGAAAATTGGGAGCCTTATCTCCATAATGAGTGTCAGTTTTCTTGGCCTTTAATGAAGCAGATTACAGACGAGTGTCAACTGTACACAACTGATGTTGGCTATAAGACTTTCAACGAACATTACGCAAAGCAATAAATAGCCCTGCGATCGCACTCACGCTCTTTAATTAACGAGAGCGTTTATCGTGCTGTGTTTTAATAGAATCTGGCAATTGTTTAATGAATAAATTTTTAGATAAATTGCCAGAAATTATTCTCTTAGGTGTTAGCGATCGCTAGGATCGTGGGCATCCTAATTAAAGTTCCGATTTATATCCAACAAAAGAATCCAGTGTCATCAAATATCATCACGTTCAATAATTCTCCTAGCTCTGAAAAGTCTGAGGAGACAACTAAATTACCTTTCACACTTGGGGATTTAAAAGTTGCAATCCCTGCTGAATGCTTTCAGCCTAATGTGACAAAATCACTTTTTTACTTCTTTCGTGACATCCTGATCATCGGTCTGCTTTATGCAGTTGCTTCTTACCTGGATTCTTGGCTTTTCTTTCCGATTTTCTGGCTAATGCAAGGAACGATGTTTTGGGCTTTATTTGTAGTCGGACATGACTGCGGACACCAATCTTTTTCTAAGCATAAATGGCTCAATGATTTGATTGGACATCTTTCTCACACACCAATACTTGTTCCTTATCATGGTTGGCGGATTAGTCACAGAACCCATCACAAAAATACTGGCAACATCGATAATGATGAAAGCTGGTATCCGGTAAGCGAATCACAATATAAGGAGATGCCTTTAGCACAAAAAATAGGTAGATATTATGTTTTTCTATTAGCCTATCCTGTGTATTTGTTTAAGCGTTCTCCTAACAAAGAAGGCTCCCACTTTTTGCCCAGTAGTTCGCTTTTCAAACCATCAGAAAAATGGGATGTTATTACTAGTACTGTGCTTTTGATTGGGATGGTAGGTTTGCTGGGTTTTCTCACCTACCAATGGGGCTGGATGTGGTTGCTGAAATATTACGCTGTACCCTACCTTGTGTTCATTGTTTGGTTAGATTTGGTGACATTCTTGCACCACACTGAGCCTGAGCTTCCCTGGTATCGTGGAGAAGATTGGACTTTCCTAAAAGGCGCAATTTCTAGTATTGACCGTGATTATGGTTTAGTTAATCATATCCATCACGATATCGGTACTCATGTTGCTCACCATATATTCCTTAACATCCCTCACTACAATTTGTTGAAGGCAACTGAGGCAATCAAACCAGTGATGGGTGAGTATTTTCACAAATCGGAAGAACCAATTTGGAAGTCATTATGGAATTCATGCATCAGCTGCCATTTTGTCCCTGATACTGGTAGTAAGGTTTACTACATATCCCATCATAAGTTAGCGAAAGACTAAGATTCAGATTCCCTATTTCTTCAAAGTAAGTTAGGAATCATGTATTTCCGTCAGTCTTCTTTCAATCCGATTCGGTTAGCTTGTTTACCGAGCAAAGATCCTCAAACCCACCTTAAAAAGGTGGGCTATTTTCCTTCTTTACCCCCCTTTTTAAGAGTTCGCCATAGGCGGGGGATTTTATCCAAGCCGGATTGATTTTCTAACTATTGAAGGTTGGGCATTAGCTCATTCAGATAAACTTTATAAAAATTGCATTTTAAAGATTACCCAAATACCTTAAGAAAACTTGCCTTTTGAGGAACTATTTATAAAGTACAAATAAAAATTATTATCGGGTGTGTTATGTGCATATTTTGATAGGAGCACCTAACGCACCATGTCATATAGTCATGCGTTATGCTAAAGCCGTAATCCAGTCTAGCTTAAGATTTACTTTATAAATGGTATTTGAGGAGCGATCGCATATTCTTTATTAGTGCCTTTAACTCTGCCAATATTTGAGCTTCCTTAGTTTGCTGTAAATCTCAACCTCCTAGCTGTAAGGTTATTAAAATACAGAGGTAAAATTAAAATGGTATAGATGGCGTTCCCTGATTCTTGCCTCTACCCTGATAGCAAGATTTATTTTTTCCAAACTCTTGCTGTCTTGGTGGGTAAGGATTAACATAATCTGTGGAAACAAGCAATATATCCTCAACCCAACTGTGACTCAAGACAATTACCTGCTAGGGTCATAAATCAGTACAGACTATAGTATAGACAATTTACCCAAGACTCTTTCTCGCTTATAAAATCAGAGGTATCAATGATTATAACTAATTTTAGCAAACATAGAAATGAATTTAAAGAACAGAAAGTACTCAAAACTAAACCACATTGGCAAGGGCAAAATTTGAGTGATACTACGCTCAAAAGTAAAGATCCCAAAATCCAAGATCCTGCACCTGATGGTTCTATTGTCAATAACTTGAATCGTGGTCGAGTTGCAATTTTTATTGATGGCTTAAACCTATTTCATACAGCTTTACAACTGGGTATAGAAATTGACTACGTTAAATTGCTATGTCATTTAACCAATGGTTCAAGACTTTTGCGTGCTTTTTTCTATACTGGGGTTGATATCAGCAATGAAAAGCAACAGGGTTTTTTATTGTGGATGCGTCGTAATGGCTATCGTGTAGTTGCCAAAGATATCATGCAACCAGCAGAGAATTTCAAAAAATCAAATCTGAACGTAGAAATTGCTGTAGATATGATCACTTTAGCTCCCTATTATGATACTGCGGTTTTAGTCAGTGGGGATGGAGATTTAGCTTATGCTGTGAATGCTGTTAGCAGAATGGGGGTGCGGGTGGAAGTGGTCAGTCTCCAAACTACTACTAGCGAAAGCTTGATTGATGTTGCTGACTGCTTCATTGACCTCGATAGTATTAAAACATACATTCAAAAAGATTCTCATCTTGGCTATAGTTATCGCACGCCGTCAAATTCAAACCTTTAATCCACTCTGGCGGAAGCTTGCTTTTTAACAAGGGGATTTTGCCCCTTGTTTGCCCTTTATTTGCCCCAAGTCTGATTATTAATTGAAATGGATATTTTAATAGTTGAAGATGAACCAGAAATTGCTCATTTAATTGAACTATCTTTAGAAAAAGAAGGTTTTTTTTGTCGCACTAGCCGCGATGGGATGAATGCTTTGCGGATGTTTCAGGAGCAACCACCCGATCTAATCATTCTAGATTTAATGATTCCTGGTTTGGATGGATTGGAAGTTTGTGCCCGAATTCGTCAGAAACCAGGTGCAAAAGATCCTTACATTTTAATGCTCACGGCTAAGGGTGAGGAAATCGATCGCGTGATTGGTCTATCTACTGGTGCTGATGATTACATGGTAAAACCCTTTAGCCCTAGAGAATTGGTAGCTAGGGTACGGGCACTGTTGCGGCGTAGTCTCCGCCAAGGGGGACAACATCAAGTCAATCGTACCCAACACTTTATCGTCGATGTAGATCAGCGCACTGCTAGCCGTCAGATGAATTCTCAGGAACCAGAAATTTTGGACTTAACTACCCTAGAATTTAACTTGCTAACCACCTTTGTCAGCAATCCTGGTCGAGTTTGGAACCGCACTCAACTAATTGATAAACTTTGGGGAGATAACTTTTTTGGCGATGAACGAGTGGTTGATACTCATGTAGCTCGGTTGCGAAAAAAGATTGAGCCTGATTCGGCAAATCCTACTTTTATTAAAACTGTTGTTGGTGTGGGCTATAAATTTGAAGATCCTCCGGTAGCGTAAATATTATGAAAATGGGGCTGAGAACGCGCCTATTTTTCTCCCACTTAGTAGTAATGATTGTGGGGGTAGCTAGTCTGGTGAGCATCAGCAAAATTTCTTCCCCCCGCTTATTCGTGCTGCATTTGGAACGATTAGAGAATCAGGGGTTTGACTTAATTGATGTTCGGACTGAATTGGTTACAGGATTTGAACTTGCTTGGCAGCGAAGCACTATTTGGTCAGTTTTAGTCGGCACTACCGCCGCCGGAGGATTGAGTTACTGGGTGTCCAGACGGATTATGCAGCGCTTGACGGAAATGGAACAAATTACTCAAAAATTCGCTGCTGGTCAGATGGATGCACGATTACCTATGTCTGATATTCCAGAACTGAATGGGCTGGGTGCTAGTTTCAACCGGATGGCAGCCAGTTTAGAAGGGGTGGAAGCGCGGCGGCGAGAGGTGATTGGAGATATGACCCATGAATTACGGACACCGTTAACAGTAGTGCGCGGTTACTTGGAAGAATTGGCTGATGGAGAAATTGAAGCATCTCCTGAAATTTATCGACGTTTAGCTAAAGAAACTAGGCGCTTAGAGCGATTGGTGAACGATTTACAAGAACTGTCTAAGGCAGAAGCTGGTTATCTACCAATTAATATCCAACGGGTAAATCTGCGTCCATTGTTAGAGTCATTAGTGGAAAAATTTACCGATCAGCTGTTAGAAGATGGGCCAGTTCTGATCTTACAATGTCCATCTGTGCTACCTCCTGTATTGGCAGATATTGACCGCACAGAACAGGTGTTGGTTAATCTGCTGGGTAATGCGGTGCGTTACACTAACGAAGGTTCAATTACGATTCGTGTTGGGACTGAAGCATCTCTTCTCTCGATTGCGGTTATAGATACAGGCATTGGTATCGCTCCAGAAAATTTGCCTCATGTGTTTGAGCGTTTTTGGCGAGCCGACCAATCGCGCGATCGCCATTCGGGAGGGACAGGTATTGGCTTAACTATTTCCCATCGTTTGATTGAACTACAAGGCGGTCAAACTCAGGTAGAAAGCGAGTTGGGAGTTGGCAGTACATTTCGGTTTTTTCTGCCTTTGGCTTAAATTGGAGTCAAAACCCTTGAGATACAAGGCATTGACACAAGGTAGTCACGGTTGTGTCATACCCAATTGTTAACTTAAAAATATACAAAATTTAATCCGCTTGGCGTTAGTAACCTTTTGCGCCGCTTGCTCCCCCTAAACCCCCCTTTTCTAGGGGGGCTTTATTCCCTCCTTAAAAAGGGTGGTAGAGAGGATGAAGCCTTAACTAAAGCGGATTAATCCAAAATCTGGTTTTTTTGATGGGTGTCGAGATTTTGGAATTGTATGGAATATAAAGTTTATTTGGCATTTGGGTAGAAGTGTGTATGTCTACTTTTGTTCTGGCTGCTTTTTTGGTTAGTTTACTCAGCGTTTCAGGTTACGCAGCGATCGCCTACTTGTTCCCTCAAAATCGCTCCTAAGACTGACCAAATCATAATCTCTGGCTATTATTTAGTTTACGATTGCGATCAACGTCGCATCTTTTGCTGCCCACGGTCTGGATTGCTGTAGCGCTGACGCGTGGTTCAGTCCATTGCTCTTGAGTCATAGATTTTCGCTTTTTACATTAGGTGTCGGAAATTGCTTCGTTGGAGAGGATTGTAATGATTTCATCTAAGGGGCGATCGCCATTTGATTCTTCTGGTGTTTCCTTACCCAAAGAGGTTTCTTTTACCAAACGGTAAACGTCGGCTGCTCCGTAAAAAATGCGCTCAGTCAAACCTAAATCTTTAAAGGTTTCTGCAATCTCTTCCATTTCTCCTACCCAACGATGCGCTTTTGGTGTCATCGCTGGAATGGAACGGGTTAATATGCTAGCCAGTTCCTTTTGGCTATTAGATATTTCATCCCATAGTTCCTTATCCAAGCCTAAACGATGGGCTGCTATCAGCAATTCTGTGCTAATTGCTGTAAGTCCTTTTGTCAGGGCTGCATAGGACATTTTCAACCCCGAAGCCTGACCGATTTCATCGCCAATTACCCGCACATCTAAGCCACGATCTCGCAGTTGTTGGAGTTGATGTGCTTGTTTTCCTGAAGTGTATATGCGGGTACGATTGGGAATTCGTGGTGGTGGGCCAATTATTGAGGCATCTACGAATGTCCCGCCAACTGATTCGATGATTTGGGCGATATTTATGACTTTTTGAGGTGCGATCGCATTACAGTCAACATAGAGGATTTGTTTACCAACGTTGCCGATCGCCTCAGCTACAAGATTCGCTGCTTCTGTCGCGGCTGCGGGGACTAGAACTGATAAGATTACATCAGATTCAATTACCAGTTGTGTGAGCGAACCTACATCTTGAATGTTGGCTGCGGCTGCTAATTGCTGAGTTCGTTCGCTGCGATTATCTAGAGCAGCAATAGTTTTCAATCCATTTTGATTGAGAACAGCTGCGATCGCCTGCCCCATATCACCTGGGCTTAAAATACCAATAGTTTGGATAGTCATAGAAAGTTTTATCTTTATTTTATGGCTGACAAGTTGATTCAGATAGTTAAGTTATCAATAAAATACGATATATTGATGTAGATGCCGTATTTAATCAAACCACGCATAAGCTTAACAAGCAAGCTATTTACTGAGAATAAATAAGAGTCATTCAATTCCTAATAGAGATTTTGATAAATTAGACCTCTTGCATAAGTCGAATAGACCCCCCTTAATCCCCCCGATATATTGGGGGAAACTTGAAATCTTGCGCCCTCCCCAACACATCGAGGAGGGTTGGGGAGGGGTGATTCAAGGATTTTTGCAAGAGGTCTATTGTAATAAAAAGTTTATTTCCCGACATCTCTCCTAACTGGGGAACATCCCCTTCACCTCTTCATAGCCCACCCAAAATCCCTCTCTACATACCACTAGAGAGGGATTCGCCGTTTCTAGGTGATTAGCGATAATCAGAGAATACATTACTGAATTAGAGGGAGATTTTGGAAGTATCGCGTTTGAGACACTATCCTTAGATACACTAGTAAGTGTTAAATTTAATACATCTACATACTTGACTGTCTTCACTATCCTTGCATCTTTGTCAAGATTTTGAGATATTAAACTGAAAAAGTAATTCAAATAGAAACTTATGGCAACCGAGCAAGAGCTTCAATCTCTTTTTAATACCTTAGATAGCGATCGAGATGGCAAAGTCTCCATTAACGATCTTTTTTTAAGTCCTGGCTTAAGTGCAATCATCTCATCAGAAACAAATACCACAAGTCCCCAGGAATTATTAGTAAATTATGATTCAGACAAAGACGGTAGTATTACTTTTGAAGAGTTAAAGGAAGCAGTTGAGAAAGCAAATAATTTAAACTAGGAATCAAAAAAAAGGGTATCGATATCCCATAAATCCCTTTCTACACTCCAGTAGAGAGGGATTCGCATTTTATAGGTCACTGGTGACAAATGAAAATGGTTTCAATCCCTAATAGGGATTTTGATGAATTGCAATCCCACCGATGTTCAGACTGCGGTGGATAATACCACTGCGTTTCAATACCTAATAGGGATTTTGATGAATTGCAATACTTGGAACTATTGGTAATTATGGTTATAAGTTGTTTCAATCTCTAATAGGGATTTTGATGAATTGCAATTACATCCACATCGTAGCGGTGCTTTCGGAGGTAAAGTTTCAATCCCTAATAGGGATTTTGATGAATTGCAATCAAATAGATTAAAAGTTTGCCTTCACCCAAACAATCGTTTCAATCCCTAATAGGGATTTTGATGAATTGCAATCCTTGGCCCATTCTCTAAAGTGTAGTTAACACTCACGTTTCAATCCCTAATAGGGATTTTGATGAATTGCAATGAAGGCTTCAAAGATAAACATGTTGACGCGGTGAAGTTTCAATCCCTAATAGGGATTTTGATGAATTGCAATAAAGCATACGTCTTGGATGCTACATACAAAGTAGTACCCGTTTCAATCCCTAATAGGGATTTTGATGAATTGCAATAGTGCGTAAATACTTTGGTAAACGTTATAAAGTGTTTCAATCCCTAATAGGGATTTTGATGAATTGCAATTTGATAAATAAATCCCATGATGAATCAGCTTGTAAGGTTTCAATCCCTAATAGGGATTTTGATGAATTGCAATAAGTGTGGAGGTATTGGTAAATTACACCAAGCTCTGTTTCAATCCCTAATAGGGATTTTGATGAATTGCAATTCGCCGTCAGTCGAACGAACAGTGCCATCAGATTGAATGGTTTCAATCCCTAATAGGGATTTTGATGAATTGCAATTCCTACAAAGAATATACGGCTCATTGACAAGAGGTTTCAATCCCTAATAGGGATTTTGATGAATTGCAATCAAGAGCGAGAATTAATTCACTGGATATTGGGTGGTGTTGTTTCAATCCCTAATAGGGATTTTGATGAATTGCAATCCATCACGCTGCCACCCCGACTCTAAAACCACTCTTGTTTCAATCCCTAATAGGGATTTTGATGAATTGCAATAAAAGGGTCTAATCCGTAATCATCAAGATATGAAGGGTTTCAATCCCTAATAGGGATTTTGATGAATTGCAATTTGGTTGTTTGCCACATTGGTTGCTACCTACCCCAAGTTTCAATCCCTAATAGGGATTTTGATGAATTGCAATCCTTCTGACCTTCAACCCATCACTCCTACAACTTTTGTTTCAATCCCTAATAGGGATTTTGATGAATTGCAATACATTTCACCACCATTAACAGTTACGCCTTTATGTTTCAATCCCTAATAGGGATTTTGATGAATTGCAATGGCTGGGGTCTGGAAGCCGTGTTGTATTTATTTTTCAAGGTGCAGTTGTGCGATTCTTGAGCAATCATAGCATTAGAGAATTCGTTTGGAAAGAGTGCCAGGAATCCCCACACTATACCAACCAGCGAGTAAGCTCACGTGTTAACTCTCGCGTAGACTTATTTTATTTTTGTCTTTCATTATTAAAGAGCTTTTCAGTCTTGCTCCAATTGTGCTTGATTGCGTCAATCAGTCCATTGTGTTGTAAGAGAAGAGCATCTTTATAGTTAGTATAATCTTGTAAATGAATGTCTACTTTTCTATCCAAGGCAATAAATTTATCATTGAACTTATCTTTTAAGTTATCAATTGTAATAAAATTGGCGGCTTCTAGATTTGCAATTTTAGAGTTCATATTCGATTCTAAGTTTGCAATTTTAGTATTGATGCTTGATTCAATTTGAGCCAGCTTGTAAATAGCCGAAAATATCGTAATAACTCCGACCACAAAAGTAACTGAGTTGTGAATATCCATTTTGTTATTCAATTGCAGGAATAAATTTTAATTACTCCTGCAATCGCTCCTGTATTTATTGAACTGGAGTCTGGTTATTGGTCGTTGGCGTTTCAGACGGTAAAGGCTGGATAGATTTGCCAGCAGATTGTTTACCTTCAAAAGCTAAAACATCTTGAGCAATCAACACTAAAACTTGAAAAAGAGTAGAAACATTTATCCGCATAAATCCTCCATAAGGAAATTTAATGAAATTATCAATTCTATAGTGAACTGTGGCAAGTACTCCGATATTAGTGATTTATGCGGAGTACTTACCATATAGCTCCACTTCTCCCAATACTAAATGTCGATACCCGGCACTATTATCGCCAGTGGTATAAATTCTAAAGTACGAATAAGCAACATCACTGCTAACAGGTAGGGCAAGCCATTGATTGGTAGAATTAAGCGCAGTATTGTTAATCTGAATATCTAAATCCACCCATGTGCTGCCGTCGTTGCTTCCTTGCAGATTCCAATTACGAGGGTAATAATCACTTGAATCAGCACGAGTTTTAATAGTGTAGTAGTTACACTTGAGCTGACGAGTTCCACCAAGAAAGAAGCTGACGAAACTATTCGGATCGCTGTTAGTGTAGAAACTGCTGTTACTTCTATCTACTAAACTATTAACCGAGCCAGAACCAATACTGCTAGATTGAATAATTAAGCCATTGCTTGTAGGATTCACCCACGAAGAAGTATCTTCTGACGTACCAATGAAGTAAAAAATTCCATTGTTATCGCCTACAGATACATAAGTTTTGCTTGTTGCATTATCGTCAGCACTGGATAAACTTGCTAGGAAATTAGCTTTTGTAATTTTACAGAGTGTTCCAGTCGGATCAACTAACAACACATAATCACTATCGTCGAGTGTAGTTTTTATCAGTGTTGGGACTTGGAAACTGTCACCAGGAAATAAAGGCATTTAAGTTAACTCCCTCACCAAAGCATTTCCATTAGCAGACGACCAAATACCACTAATCACACCAGTGTAATGAAATGGCACTTCATAATAACCACCAGCTGATAGTTTGGCAGTAAAAGCGCTCGTTGTTGCTGTAGCACCAAATTCTAGATATAGAGTAGCTGTGCTATCGTTCCAAATCGTTGCACCTTTACGGTTAGAGTTTGCAGCAAGAATTGTCTGGCTACTAGTGCTAGCAGCAACAGTAGTTGGGGTTGAAGTGCCACTAGTTGATTCAACCAGTGTTGCAGTCGCTGGATTATAAAGAGCCATTATTCAATACACTCCACAAAAGAAAGTTTGCAATTATTGGTAGCGATGGCGCTGACCTTGCCTATGTAGAGGTTGTTGCTATTGATTTCATAGCTACCTCCACGCGGCTTGAGAATAATTCCTTTCCCGACTGCTGCATTTGCTTTATCACCCAAAATAAGAGTGATATCAATTGAGGAATTATTTATAAATGCCGCGTAACTTCTACCACTGTTAGCACTTAAAACAACGTCAGAGATATTCCCCGTTAGCGATTTATCAGCATTGGTACAATTGCTAAATTTGATAACACCACCAACTTCTTGAGTATTGTTAATCATTATTCAGTCGGGTCATCAAGGTTATCAACAAACAATGCAGTATCGACCTTGACCCGCACCGTAAATTCAAATTCTGGTGCTTCTGGCGTACCTGTAAGCTGTTGAGAGGCAAATTGAATGGGAGGCAAGTTAGCTGCAATTCGAGCTTCATTTACTTGATTCGTTAATGCAGATAAACCTTGCAAAAGCTTGACTATCCCTTTGACACAAGAAGTATCTGTAGTTAAGGTGCTTCCACTTTCAGTTAACAAACTGAGATTTAGTTTTAGCTGATTGTTGCCAACAAATTCAATGGAACCTGCTGCAAGTTTTTCTAATAATGCTGAATAACTAAGTGAACTGCTCATAAATTATTGATTTTGAATTCAATGGTTTCTAGTTTGGCTCTAACAGCCTGAATTAATTCTTCTGTTGAGTCGGTTTCTGTCCCCGTGTACTCCCAAATACCAAGGGTAATTTCTTCAATCCAAGGGAGTGCTTCAAAGCGTAGGCGAAAATTATCTGAAATTTTAGGGAACTGGACAAGCTCAATCGCATTGAGCTTGATCATCCGGCGAGTGTAATCTACTTCAGTGCTGGGAACTGCTCCCAATCCCTCAAAAATGATGGTGTCATTAATTTGGATACCATCAATTTGTTGATAAAAGTACCCAGCTCTGAGCCAGCTTGGTTTAGCCTTGCTAGATGTTGCGCCTACCAAAAATAAATGTTTGTCTGTCAGGTAAGGTATTTCAATTGGCTCAAGAATTGGCGCTCGAATCCGGCGGTTATTTAAGTTGCCTATGTGCTTTTGGTAATAGGTGAGTTCCCATGCTCCGACTGCTTTTAGGTCAACTTGTAGTGTCATCCCCCAACCCCCAGCTTTCGGCTAGGTCGAAGACATTAAAACCAGCCTCATTGAGAAAATCAAGGAAAGTATCAGCGTGAATTTCACCTTTGAGAAAAGCCGATGTATACTTTGCCCTCACCATCATCAAATCTATTTCTTCCTGGACATCCTCATTAGTTTGCCCAGGACACCAAATAGCTGGAGTAGACAAATTAGGCATTATTCACCACTTGCTGCGTAAGGGTAATCTTCTGGCTCAAACCAAATGCGACCGTATGCACCGCCAACAGAACCCTTTTCAGCAGCAACCACAGCTGTCACCTTCGCTTTTAAGTTGGTAGGAGTATCAGCAGTGATTGGTGCGGTGTAGTTATATTGAGTCCCGCCACCTCTAGTACCTGAACCGTAACGAGTATACGGGCGGTTGCTGCCTTTGGCCCTAACGATTGCAGGGCTGCTATCGCTAACCATTGCCAAAATCCTGGCAGGTTTAAATCCTCTGGGTGCTTCAGGGTCTGTACTAAATGCAGCTAGTCCCAGAGGTGTAATACCACCGAAAAAGTCAATTGCTTTTTTTGAGGCTTGGATGGTTAGCGCTGCATCTGGCAAAGCCAAAGGCGAGAGAATCGCATATTTAACAGCGATCTTTGGTTGTCTTTGCGTGGCGGCCCCTTCTTCTCTTAGTGGCGGGTTATAAGCCTCACGCGCCTTGGCGTATTTTAATTGCTCTTCTAATTGTTTTGCGCTTTTGCGTCTGCTCATATCAGTATTCAGTCAAGGTGTGTATTTATCTACACTTCAGTCATAGCAACCAATACGGCTCACTATTTCCAACCGGATAACATATATGTTGTCCGTCAAATTTTTGTGATGATTCTGCCTACACTCGTTCGATGACGCTTCGCAAGCGAGAGCCAGATTTAGCAACCAAGTTAATGGGGTTTTGTTTGCCCCAGACAAGCAATTGAGCGTAACTGAATTTCACTTGGGACTTTCGCCTACGAACAAATTTCTTGACTGTGCGACCATAGACTCTGTGTGTCCCTGGGTTATTTGGATAAGTGCGGTCGTTGTCGATATACTGCAAGTAATCACGGTCAAACGGGTGTTCTTGAACCTCTAGCACGGCTCTAATTATTCGCTCCCCTTCCTCCTTGCTAGTCACTAATAGCTTTAGCTCGTAGCCACGTTTTTGGTCTGAATACGTACATTTGAAATGCCCTTTGTGCCAAGTAAAAGTAGGTACAGCAAATATGTTTTTTATTTGCCTTGCTAATCTTTCTGCATCGCTTCTGGAAATAGTTTCACTAGATTCAGACATTAATCTAAAAGTGATTTCACCTTCCGCTTGTGGCGTGCCGTCGTCGTGGATTTCAAAGTTGTAAGGTTCGAGAAAAGAAAGTTTTATTTGTGGCTTAAATGTGCGCTCTGATTGAACGTCAAACCACGGCATTCCGTATACTGGTCGCTGTAGTGCTTGAGCATGACCACAAGTTACTTCAAACAACCACATTCTCATCAATGTCATTGTTGCGGTATCTTCATCCTTAATTAAGCAGGTGTGTTTTAACCTAGCTTTTGGGGTGCTGATATCGTTGTCTTCTTGGTTCTGGAAGTAACTTGTTACGGCTTTGTTATGGTCAAGTCTAACTAAATCTTGTAAATTTTCCCACTCGCTAAAACCTTCTGGTAATGGCATTACTCATCAGCCTCCTTATCTGAATCGGATATCGCTATTCCTGTAGCACTAACTAATTTATCAGCATCAAATCCCGCTTTAACCTTTGTTGCTTCTGGTGGTTGTACGCCTTGTTTGGAACCGTCTTCTTCACCTATTGACTTGCCTAGCTCGTTCTTCAATTCTCCAATTTGAGCAACATTTTGCTCTACAGAGACGACTTCAGAAGCTACCTGATCTACTTGAGAAACAACGTTAGTAACACCTTCTAGTGTGGTAAAAAACTTGTTGTGAAAATTAGGCTGCGGGTTAAACCACTTGTAAGCGCTTTCCCCAACTTCGCCCCATTTACGCAGAGCATTTCCGATTAAAGCTACATAGCTACCAACTACTTCTAAAGCACTAAGAATTGAATATCCAATAGATTGGAGAGCATTAAATATGTTTGCAGTAGCCTGATATATCCGATTAGCTTTTTTGTAAGTAGCTACTAATTCTGTATAATTTTCTTCGCCGAAGATAGCTTTGAAAAAGCTAGCCGTCCATTCCGAAACAATGCTACCAAAGCCGGATTCTTCACCCTTTTCATTTTTCCATTTAAACCCTACTGCTTGAGATATATTGTCAATGGCAGCAAATAAAGTTTGAGCGAGATTATTAGAAAGCATTAGGGCATTGTGGAAAGTAGTAACCAAAATCAAAATATTTAGGATTCTATCTACTTGCAATGTTTGCCATAATCTGGTGAAGGTTGCTGATAATCCACCTGGTAGTAAGTCACCCAGTTTTGTATTTATCAATTCCAGGAGTGCTAATTGGGCAGCGTTAGCACCAGCATTAATCTTGTCTAAAATGTTTGCTGTATTTTGATTATTATTTTGGTTAACTTTATTAGCAGAATTATCGATTGCATCCCCCAAACATCCCCCAGGTTGAGCAATTTCGCATACAGCCCCTTGAGTAGCAGCTTTGACATTTGGAGAGTTTGCGATCGCGTTTGGTATTCCCTGAATAGCTGGTGTCAAGGCGGCGATTGCTGTTGCGATTGCCGTTAGCCGTTTTATCTGCTCGTCAAAATCTTTCTTTTGCTGTTGTACGGTTTCGTTGGTTTTATCGGTAGCGGTTTTAGAAACGGGCTGTGTCAACGCCTTTGGAACAGGACTGACTCCATCTCCTATGGGTACGGCTTTTGCATTCTCAGGTACACTTGTTGGTGTTGCCCCCAGTGGGCTATATAACCTTATTGCTCCATTTGATGTATCTACTTGGATCTGACCATTCCCGCTCGGTCGCGGTGCTGGTATATCATCGGGTTCAGCAAATGGTAGAGGTGGTTTTTTGACGGTCTGCGCTGGTAATAATCCACCAAGATTAGATGGTGCTTGTGTGGGGTTTGGTAAAAAGCTTGGTGCTAGTCCACCGTGACCAGGGAAGCCATTAGCACCATTTGGCCTATTGTTTGACGGCATGGACGGGGCGACATAAGTCGATTTACCTTTATTTGCACCCGCAGCAGGCAGTCCCGAAGGTACTGTACTATCGTTACCGACTGGAGATGAATCAAAGCGATAAGGCGCGTTATCCGGTGGTGGTGCTGGAGATGGAATATTTTTAGGATCTGGCTGATTATCAACTCTTTTTACTACTAATCTTGGTAAGTCATCAGGAAAAAATCCAACTGCACTGCCGGTTACTCTTGGCCCATAACCCTGATTAAATGACACTGCCCAGTTTCCGTATTTAATGCCATTTATAGTGTCTGTATTGATTAAACCATCGACTCTAAAATCAGATATTGGCCCAGTCGCCCCAAAGACTAATTGATCGCCGCTTCTAGGATTGGCATCGGTAGAACAATTCCAATGATATTCAACGGCTTCTTGCCCTCCCTGAAAAGGTGGGTAATTTGGTGTGTAGTTTTCCTGTCTTGCAGCAGTAGGTGGGTGGAAACTTGACCAAAAGTAATCTCCAATTGCGCCTCCTATGTAGCCACCAATGATGCCACCAACAACACCACCAAGCGGGCCAGCAATCGCTGTACCTGCTATTGTTCCAATACCTGCACCAACTAAAGAGCCGCCAGTTCCTACTGCTGCTTGTACTACAGATTGTCCGTGTACAACGCGGCTGGTAAAATCAATGCCTGCTACTACGCCAGGTACAACAAATCTGCCTGCTACTGCTGGTAACGATCTAGGTAATAATCCAAACGCTGCCCCAGCAGTAGGCGGAATTGCTTCTCTGAGCGCTGCTGGGGCTGGTGTCGCGGTCGGCTCTACCAATGCACTTGCTCTTGTCGCTGTGCCGCTAGGCGTTGGCGGCGGACTTCCAGTAGACGGCGGTGATTGACGCTCAAGTGTTGAGCGCTGTATCTGAGCAAGTGGTGATTCTGGGCGGGGAGATGCTACTTCTGGATCTGAAGGGCTGTTGTTTGATATTCGGTTTCTTAATTCATTCCGCTGTACCTGTTCACTTTGAAATTGCAACTCTTGTGCAGCTTTAGCATCGGCTGTTTCTTGCCTGACTTTCAGTGAAGCCGCTATTTCTCGCTCACGCCGTAAAACAGATTCAGCAGTAGATTCTTTGTAAACGTAATCTTGTTGTGTCCGCTGATTTATTACTTGGCGATTTAGTGCTTCAAAATCAATTGGATCGCCTGCTGGTGCGCCACTTGCAGGGCGGTTTGTGAGCGACCCATGCAGATTTGCATCACTGCTATCTATTGAGCTAAATTGCCTGGGATTGTCGCTCACAATTTCCCCTTAATTAGCTTTAAATGATGCAGGTAAAGCAGTGTTGGAAATTGGTTGAGCGTATGTCCACGGCTTGTTGGAGCCACTAAGATAATCTGGGGAAATTTCAAGGCTTGCCCTAAAGATGCCTCGGGTTTTTGCATCGGCTTGAACCCAAAACGTCCCAGCCTGTGCAGCTCGCTCGGTGTATCCAACCCCTTCGATTACTGTTATGGATGGATTAATTGCAAATAAGGCTAGAGCGCTCCACATGTGAAGCTTTTCAAGAGTATCTATCTGTGATGGAATATCAGTTGCAATATTGATAGCGGTCATGATGCAGAATTTTTGAAATAGCTACTCTCCTGTTTTATTTGCATATAAAGAATAAGTAAATGTTCCACTTTTATGTAAAAGCAGCACATTTGCTGAGGACGTAAAACCCTTGCTGTGAATAGGATTAAGCCAGATTTCGCTATTAGCTAAAAATAAAAATGTTCCGGTTTAGCCATTGTCCGTGGTTAAACCGGAACAGTTAAGAAGAGAAGGTCAAATGAAAAATGATAGAGAAGGCCAAGCTGCTGTTATCTCCAATGCGGATTGCTCAAAAATTCGCACCAAAATTAGGAGTCGTAAATACAAATTACTTTTTGATTTGGCTTGGTACACGGGTGAGCGATGGGGTGCTTTGGTACAGCTGCGAGTAACCGATGTTTACAGCGAGGATGGTAGCCCACGTGAGTATATCAATTTTCGAGCTAGAACGCGCAAGGCCAAACCTAACAGTAAACGCAAAGTACAAGAAAAAGCCTTACGCAAAAACCGACAAGTGCCAGTGCATCCGGTTCTTAGAGAGATACTGCTTGCATACAAGCCAGAATCTGATTCTCTATACCTGTTCCCCGCCCGCGAACGTGACAAGCCGATTACCTTGAGGTGGGCAGATGCAATTTTACGCGCTGCCGTCGATAAAGCTGGATTGTCTGCCAAAGGAATTAGCACTCACAGCACCCGCAGGAGCTTTATCACCAATCTGGCGAACAAGGGTATTAACCTGGCCATGATTAAAAAAATTACTGGTCACACTGACTTGAAAGTGCTTTCTCAGTACATCGAGGTGAGCGATGACGATATGAAAAACGCGATCGCTACTTTATAAATCTATGAACAATGCATTATTCGTGAGAATTGAATGTTTTTATTGTCAACTGCAAGCTGGTAACTATGACCACCCTTTTGATTTAGCCGTGGCACTGGAGGCGCTGACCAATAGTGCTTGGGATGAAGTTGAGGAACTCTACCCCCACCTACTACCCCCAAAGTCGAGCTGATCGAATAATCTGAAATTGGTTTTAATTCAAACTAGCCGCGATCGCATTTTTAAATCGGAGAAAAATATGACCACTGTAACCAAAGAAATAACCGTACAGGAACTGATTCTTGAATTACAAAATTTTCCCAGCGATGCACAGATATCTCTGACTGATGGCTATGGCGAAACATTTAGCATCGTCGGCTTTGAAGCTGGGTCTGACGGCGTGAATATTGTCATTGCTGATGATGTTAATGACGACGACGATGACAGGTAAAGCCCTCAGAGGGTAGGGTTTCCGCTACGCTAACAGTGATGTAGTCTCATGCTAGCAGTTGCTAGCATGAGCTTTTTTATACTTGTCGATCGCATTCCGTCGAATTATAATTAGCCACTAATTTTTTGCAGTTGATAAGGCTTGAATGGCCCATAGGAGTCATTGCCTGTTCTGGTTTTTCCCTGAATCCAGATACCACCTGGGTGAACACCGCTAATTGTGAACACTCTATCAATGAATTTTTTGTGTTCACTAATAACTGCTACTTCATCATCAACTTTGAACTCTACTGGCAACGGGTAAAGTTCTGAGAGTGTAACCCGAATTTTATGTATGTCGCCGGCTTGGTAGACTTCGGCTTCTGGAAGGGTTTTGAAAAGCTTAACTATCTTCACTTTGTTATTGAGCTTCGGCGACCAGTAAATACCGCCTTCCTCAAAATCATCTCGTTTTAGAGGGGATGGAGGCAGACTTTGCAGTATGTCGCTGCTGTCATCGAGGTGATCGTCATCAGCGACGATCACCCCACGATCACCCCCACGATCACCCCCAGACTCTTTATTTAGCAAGGCTTGTGACTGACGGTGATCGGACGATTGCGAAGAATGCCCGTTATTTTGTTCTTGTGGCTCAGATTTATTTTCTAGTGATTTTTCTGTACTTAGACGATCACCTTCGGCTGTATCGACTACTGTACATGAATCTTTGGGGTGATCGTCGGGGGTGATCGTCGGGGTGATCGGGGGGTGATCGAGGGTGATCGGGTATTCGGTGACACTTGGCACTGAGTTAGCTTCTAATCCCGTACTGACAATGGTTTGAGGCGATTCAACGGGGTGATCGGGGGTGATCGTCACGGACTCCAGCACTAGAAAATAATTTGTAGCTCGTCCGTTTTGCGGTTCAGCCGAGATTAGCCCATCAGCTGCCAGCCCACTTAAACAGTTCCGAAGATGACCATCTGAATATCCCAATCTGTGCGCTAGCTCCTTGGAAGTGAACCGGGTGTTTCGGTTTTTGCTGAAGAATTCCAGAAGTGCATCTTTGGCTGATTGCTCCGTGCCATTGAAGCCCTGCTCGGATTCTTCACCCAAGAAGGTAAATTGCAGGTCTTCAGGGTTGAACATCAGGCGATATTTTTTTCCACTGGAGCGCGATCGCGATTTGTTGATCTCTAGGAGACGGTCATAAGGTGTGGCGGTCTGGCTGTTGTCTTTGGTCAGCAACCACACTTCTGAAACGGCGTTTCTAATTGCAGTCGTTCCCCGCACGCCACCTTCCCTGTTGGTGTGATGAATTATCAAAAAAGTGGTTTTGTACTGGGTTGCAAGTCCGGTCATTTGCAAGATGGGCCGGGCATATTCCATCTGCGACTCTTGGTAAACAGAGTATTTGTTGGCAGTTGAAAGTGAGTCAATTACTACGAAGTCTGGCTGGAATTCTTTTAAGTCCTGGATTAGTGCTGGCATATTCTCAGCACTCCACCCAAATCGGACTCTGACGTATTTACCAATGTCAGATTCGGAATATCCAAGAGATTCTAAAGCCTGCATCATGTCACCTGGGCTTTCATCTCCCTGGTAGTAAAGAATTTTTCGTTTCTCTCCCGTGGCAATAAATTTTCCGAATTGAGTGCCCTGAATCATAGTTTTTGCGATTCCATAGGCGAATTTGGTTTTGCCAATTCCACCATCGGCTGCTAGCAAAATAGTAGTACTTTTTGGCACAAGACCATTAACCAACCACTCACGAACTGTAGAGCCGGCTAACTCTTTCAATTCTTCATAAGTAAGTAATTTAGTACACTCAGCAGTGAGACTTTTTAAGTAAAGATGTTCAAGGAAGTTTGCGGTAAATGAATGTTCTCTGCCCAGTTCATGCAGTTTGAAGAATCTAAAGGATGGCTCGACTACTGTTGTATAAATGTTTGTCACTTCTTCTAGTAGTCGATCGTGTTTCCATCGCTGATGTTCATCTTTTGTCGGTGCAAGTGGTGTATCAGTTACTATTTTGATTTTGTTAGTAACCGTTGCAAAAACATCTACTAAATCTTGCTTCTCGTCGTAAGCTAAATTTATAGCTTTATTTGCTTCTTTGATGAGTTCCCGACGTTTAGATTTTCTAATCACTTTGTCTGACAGACTATCAATGTTTATGGCACTAACCGTTCTATCAACAAGGGTAGCTAATTTATTTCGTCCACCAACTTTTTCTAGTAATTTATGTTCTGACAGCCAGCTAGTAACGTGCAGTAAGTCTGTTGGTTGACTTTTTTTAGAAAGACTCAGACAAGCTCGATAGATATCTTTATGTGCGCCGATGAAAAAATGATTTGCTTCTAGTCTGTCACTGACACGACCGAAAGCATTTGGGTCAAGCAATATTCCACCCAATATCTCTTCTTCTGCTCCAATGTTGTGTGGTGGTTGCCTGTTATTGTCAGGTTCAAAACTTGGTTCTTCGGTGTAAGAGTAGGGAACGGCTATCATTTCTCTGTCCCCCGATTAGCTAGTTTTGAATTATTTAATGTGGTAGAATATAGAAAAGTAACGGATATTCTACCGCATAATCTTTCTAAGTATTTGTTCATTTTTTACTTATCTTTTGTTATTTGAATTCACCAATCTCTAAGTTGGTGAGTTTTTTTTTGCGTGTGATAATTTGCCTGGTTGCTATTGAGACATTGTTAGAGTTCTAGTCAGAGAGTTGTAGATAGAGAAGAAAGTCATCTAATTCCTCTTCGGTCAACAGCGATCGCGATCGCACTCCGTAATACCTCACCAAATGTTCTCGACCCTGGTCAACTGTCCAGCCCAATCGCTGCATTTGAGCATCTGTCTGGTTTATTAGGTTGCGAAAGTTTGGGTATGGTTCGATGGTCATTTGCTATTGGCTGTTATGTGCCTTTGACTTTATGTTTGCTACTGCCTCTCGGAATCGGTGGATTAGCACAGGCTTTTGTCGAAGCAGTTCTGACATTTGGTGCAACGCAACTGCTGCTAATACTGTGGCATCGTCAAGTTTTAATTCTGGGTCAGTAGCACGGATGTAATCGATAAATAGGTCTAGTTCGTGGAGGACTAGGCATCTTGCGGTAACGGCTGCCTTGGATGACATTTTTGTTGGTTTAGTCATTGGTTGTTAGTCATTAGTCGTTAGTCAGCAATTCGTGGCGATCGCACTCCGATTTGAAGTCAGGCAATCGCCACGAATAAAGCCGTCTACCTGAAGAGGCAAACGGCTTTATTCTTGATTTTCTTCGTTAGGCAATGGAGACTTGCCCTCGCTCGAAACTAAGTTGTAAATTTCTTCCTCAAGCTCCTCAACTTCTTTTCGGAAGTCTTCCTCTTCCTCCTTGAGATAATTAAGTTGAGATTCCAAGAGATGTTGATGCGTCTTGAGACTTGAAAGATGCTTCTCTTGAATACGTTTGAGGCGCTCTAAGATTTTCCCAGAAGGAGTCCTTCTTCGTTTACTTGTTCTCCTAGAGGTATCTTGCGTTGAGCAATCAGCCTGATTAGGTCTGACCTGTTCAAGCCCATAGAGTGAGCTTGATCTCTGAAATCCTCCCAATCTTTCTGGCTGATCAAAAACGTGGCTCGAATTGAGTCCTCTGCTAGTTTCTTGGGTCTGGCCATTTTCACATATCACGACAACACCCCCATTTTATTGTATGAATAAAACCTTTCTGTATGAATAAAACGCTTGACAGGTTTCATTCATATAATATACTAGCATTAGTTATATATGAAAGAAACTCGATAGATAGCTCCCCCCTGCCACCTTGCAGGGCATCCCAATAAACCGGAGCAAGCACCCACGCCACCTTGCGCGGAAACACCCTGTACCTGATGCCCAATGACTGATGACTAACCAAAAACCGATGGAGGAACTAACACCAAATCAATTACTTGAGGCGAGAAATTGGATAAAAGATTGCTGCCCCTGGGGTGATCTACAAGAAGAACAAGTTGACGAATTAACCGACGATGAAGTAACAGCAGGGATTGCAAGACATTTTGAGGGAGGAATCAGCGAATTCAAAAAGTCTTTGCCGCCAGAAGACCAGTGAAAAGGCGATCGCCCATCTACCAGGATTGCGATCGCCAATTGCAAACAAAAAAACTTGATATGTAATTAGGAGATTTTACCAATGTCTAAGCCATTAGGCTACTACACCAGTTATCTTCCGGGCGACGGCTCAGTTTTAGATGAACTGGATGATATGTTCGGCTCAAATTTGGAAAAGCTGACCCTTAAGGACAAATTATTTTTAATTGGCGCTCTAGGGGCACAGCTTTGCGCTGATCAAGACGGAGAAGTTTCTAACGTTGTCAAGTCTGTCTATCCAGGAATACTGTTGACGACTACAGGAAACATTGAGGGATTGGTCGAAGCACTCATAAGTCAAGTGCGGTGGGGGCAGAATGCAGAACCTGTACACCACTCCTGAAGCCGCCAAGTTAACCAACATACCAGAAAGCACAATCCGCAGTTGGCTAACCCGATATCCTGAAGTGTTCCAATTTGA
>NZ_JBALDK010000225.1:0-35552 GCF_036917455.1 Nostoc sp.
CGATGAGGTTGACATACTTATATAAGTAAATTAATATTTGGTTACAATAAAAAATACTAAGTAAATTTTTTTGCATTTTTTTTGTTTTTACTATGTATTTGGATGAAAATTTTAAAATTGT
The DNA here is from genome assembly GCF_036917455.1 of Nostoc sp. Taxonomy (GTDB): domain Bacteria; phylum Cyanobacteriota; class Cyanobacteriia; order Cyanobacteriales; family Nostocaceae; genus Nostoc. The sequence continues at coordinate 122 of NZ_JBALDK010000225.1, forward strand.
TGTAGTTAAATATAAGTTTTTGTAACCAGTCCAGGGGTTTTGAGACTGGAAAATCAAGACATCAGCAATTCAAAGTTTAACTTAGGATTGGGTGCTAATGGCAACCAGAATTTTAGAATGACATACTGGATGCTTATGGGTTAAATTTCAGTTTAGTGGAGCAAATGTACTGATACATTATCGGCAAAACTAAGCAAATTAAGCTGCGATGTCTACAATGAGCTATGACGCTCGAAGACTCGCTATCTGTGTCGCAAAGTTTAAAAATTCGCCGTTGGAGGAACTTAGCTATTTAGTAAATATAAGAACCGAATTCAGAATGCTTTTTTATACTCATTTTTCTCAGAGATGTCATAGTCAAAGCGATGACATACCGAATTTTTGTGGTATTAAATATAGCTGATATGGCAAAATGCCCCTAGTAGATGCTGGGGAAAAATTAAACAACAATGTTATCCAAACTTCGGCCTGTCAAATCTATTAATCACTTAGTTGGCAAAGTTTATGCCAAGATGCCTCTTAAGTATGTTCTAATTGTGCCCTTTATATTACAAATTTTTGGGGCGGTGGGACTTGTGGGCTATCTTTCGTATCAAAACGGACACAAAGCGGTCAGGGAGCTTGCTACTCAATTAGAAAATGAAATCTGCGATCGCATTGAACAACATCTTGATAGCTATTTAACGACTCCGAAGCAAATTAATCAAATCAACTTAGATGCAATTGAACTAGGTTTGCTCAACCTTGCGGACTTTAAAACCACCGGAAACTACTTTTGGAAACAAATGCAGGTTTTCAATGTTGGCTACAATAGCTTTGCCAATCCCAAAGGTGAGTTCATCGGTATTGAACGCCTAAATAATGGCAAGCTGTTGATTAACGAAGTTAGTCAAAAGCATGGTATAGGGAAACTTTATATTTACAATTTAAACCTGAAGGGGAATCGCCGCCAGCTTCAGCAAGTCAAAAATTACGATCCTCGTCTGGAAGCGTGGTATACAGATGCAGTCAATGCAGGTAAACCTGTCTGGAGTCAAATTTATCAATGGGAAGATAAACCAGAAATTTTATCTATATCTTCTAGCTATCCTGTTTACAATAAAAATCATCAACTTGTTGGGGTAATTAGTGTTGATTTGATCTTGTCACAAATCAGCAGTTTTTTAGCCAACTTAAACGCTGAAAGGCCGGGTAAAACTTTTATTTTAGAGCGTTCCGGGTTAATAGTAGCTTCTTCTACTGAGCCACCATATACGATCGTAAATGGTCAAATAAAACGTCGATCGGCATTAGACAGTCAAAATTCTTTGATTCGACTCACAACTCAGTCTTTGATCAAACGCTTTGGCAATCTGAGGTTTGTTGTGGGAAAGCAACAGCTAAATTTTAACGCCGATGGAATGCGTTATTTTGTGCAGGTAAAAAGTTGGAGAGACGAACTGGGTTTAGATTGGCTAATCGTGGCGGTGATTCCCGAAGGCGAATTTATGGAGCAAGTTAATGCTAACACCCGAATCGTGATTTTGCTGTGCATAGTTGCTTTTTTGGTAGCTACAAGAATTGGGATTTTAACTGCTCGCTGGGTAATTAAGCCAATTTTACAACTAAACACATCAGCTAAGAAAATTGCTCAAGGAGAATGGGAGCAAACACCAGAAATAAAGCGCTCCGATGAACTGGGGGAACTAGCCAAGTCATTTGAAACGATGGCAAAGCAACTCAAAGCATCCTTTAGTGTATTGGAAGCAAGAAATGCTCAGATGCAAATCTTAAATGAGGCGCTATGTGAGAGTCAGAGTCGGTTAACTCAATTTTTAGAAGCCATACCAGTTGGTGTATTTATTGCAGATGCTAAAGGTGAACCTTATTACATAAATCAGATTGGGCAGCAAATTCTTGGTAAAGAAGCGATATCTAATAACGAGCCACTAAGCATCTACGCACAAGTTACCACCAAAAAATTGTCACAGGTATATCAAATTTACCTTGCTGGGACAGATCAACTCTATCCCAGCGATCGCCTACCGATTGCGAGAGCATTACTTGGAAAAAGCAGCAGGGTGGATGATATAGAAATTCACCATTGTGACAAGATTATTCCCATTGAAGTTTTAGGAAAGCCAATCTATGATGAATCGGGGAATCTAGCTTTTGCGATCGCCACATTTTTTGACACCACCCAACGCAAACACACAGAAAAGTTATTAGCAGAATATAATCGCACCTTAGAAGCTCAGGTAAAAAAACGGACTGATGAGTTCCAGCAAGTTATTCAGCAACTGCAAACCACCCAAGAAGAACTGATTCAATCGCAAGCAATCGCCGCGCAGGAGCAACAAGCAGCTATTCGGGAAGCAGCACGAAGCGCCGCTGCCAACCTCGCTAAAAGTGAATTCCTCGCTAACATGAGCCACGAACTGCGTACCCCACTCAATGCAATTCTTGGTTTCACCCAAGTCATGAGCCGAGATTATTCGCTATCTGGCGAACATCAAGAAAACTTGGCAATTATTAATCGTGCTGGCGAACATCTACTTAACTTAATTAACGACATTCTCGAAATGTCCAAAATCGAAGCTGGCAGAATTACATTAAATCTCAGTAGCTTTGACTTAACTCATCTATTAAAGAACTTAGAAGAGATGTTGCACTTGCGGGCTGCATCTAGAAATTTAGAATTAGTATTTGAATATCCCCAAGACATCCCTCAGTACATAGAAACAGACGAAAATAAACTGTGTCAAGTCTTGCTCAACCTCTTAGGAAATGCCATCAAATTTACTGATAGGGGGAGGGTAACATTACGGGTGAGACTGGGGGCTGGGGAATGGGGAACTGAGGATAAAGAGGAAAGAGATAATAATTCTTCATTCTCCCCCTTATCCCCTACTCCCCGCCCCTTTGCCTCTTCATCCCAATCCTTAATCTTCGAGGTAGAAGATACTGGTTGTGGTATTACCTCACAAGAAATTAACTTACTGTTTGAGCCTTTTGAGCAAACTGAAATCGGTAGAAAATGCCAGCAAGGAACGGGACTAGGTTTAGCGATTAGCCGTAAATATGTAGAACTGATGGGAGGAGATATTACTGTTAGCAGTATGCCTGGTATTGGTAGCACATTTGTTTTTGATATTCAGATTGCTTTAAGTTGCCCCAGAGAAATCCCGACAAACCAAATTAAATATCAAATTCTCACTTTGGCACCGACTGAAAGAACATACCGGATCTTAGTCGTTGACGATTCTCTAGAAAGCCGTCTTTTATTAGTTAAAATTCTCACATCTCTAGGCTTTGAAGTCAGAGAAGCTACAGATGGTGCTGAAGCGATCGCTAATTGGGAATCTTGGCAGCCACACTTGATTTTTATGGATATGCGAATGCCTGTCATGGACGGTTATGAAGCCACAAGAACGATCAAGGCTAGAGAAATAGGGCATAGGGAACCTAATCCGTTGCGGAGGTTTCCTAAGTTGTACTCCTATAAAGAAGCAATAGGTGCGATCGGAAACGATCCTTCCGATCCATCCACTTTGCGATTGCCAACAGCCCTAGCTCCTCCTTCCAACATCTCTGAGATAGAACAAGGTTGTTACAATAAACACACGCTAATTATTGCTCTAACTGCTAGCGCCTTTGAGGAAGAGCGCCAAAAAATTTTATCCATTGGCTGCGACGATTTTATTCGCAAGCCATTCACACAGGAAGTATTATTGGAAAAACTGAGTCAACATTTGGGTGTAAAGTATACCAACAAAATAGAAAAAACAAACACAGCAGCCGTCGATCAAGCTACACAGAGATTTGTCAGTGTTGCTGAACTCCTCAGCCATCTATCACAAATGTCACCTGAATGGCTACAAAATATCCACTATGCCGCAGCCAGCTGTAGCGATGAACTGATTTTAGAGTTAATCAAGCAAATTCCACCAGACAATGTTCAGATTTTCCAAGTTCTTAGGGATTTAGCAAATAACTACCAGTTTGAAAAAATCATGGAATTGACTAAAACAAACGTAGAATGAATTACGAGCATTTAAACCCTGATAAAAAAGATATTTTGATTGTTGACGATATGGCGGACAACCTCCGGGTTTTGTCCTCAATATTGACAAGGGAAGGGTATAACGTTCGTAAAGCCTTGAACTGGCAAATGGCGCTGACCGCAACTCAAACAGTATTACCGGATTTGATTTTACTCGATATTATGATGCCAGAAGTAGATGGCTATGAAATTTGTCAGACCTTTAAAGCTTGGGAGCTAACAGCCGATATCCCGGTGATTTTTATTAGTGCTTTAGATGATGTTTTTGACAAAGTTAAAGCCTTTAAGGTGGGTGGTGTAGACTATATCACCAAACCTTTTGAGTTTCAAGAAGTTTTAGTGCGCGTGCAAAATCAACTGGCATTGAGATCGGCGCGATTAGAAATATTAAAACTAAATGTGGAATTGGAACATCGCGTAAAAGAGCGAACAGGGGAGTTAGAAAAAGCTCTACAAAAACTCCAACAAGAAATCAATTCTCGGCAGAAATTGCAAAGTCAACTTCTAGATATAGCGCTGCATGATTCCCTGACTGGATTACCAAACCGAGTTTTGTTTATCAGGCGACTAGAAAATGCTCTAAATCGTGCCAAGCAAGAATCTAGTTATCAGTTTGCGCTACTATTTTTAGACTGCGATCGCTTCAAAGTTATCAATGATTCTCTTGGTCATTTGGTAGGGGATGAATTGCTGATAGCTATCGCTCGTCGCCTCCAAGCATGTTTGATCCCTATAGATACTATAGCAAGATTAGGCGGTGACGAATTTGGAATCCTCCTAGAAAATATCACAGATATTAATATAGCAATCCAAGTTGCCGAACAGATTCTGCAACAGCTATCACTTGCTTTTAATCTGTCAAGATATGAAGTATTCATGAATGCCAGTATTGGTATTAGTTGGGGTAATAAAAATTACGATCGCCCAGAGTACTTGCTGCGAGATGCTGATACGGCAATGTATCGAGCCAAGGCTCAAGGAAGAGGCAAATATCACGTTTTTAATCCAGCGATGCATCGGGAAGCAATTCAGCTTTTAGAGTTAGAAAATGACCTGCGAAGGGCTGTAGAAAGGCAAGAATTTCTCGTTTATTATCAGCCAATTGTTTCTCTGAATACAGGGAGAATTTCTGGATTTGAAGCCTTGGTGCGGTGGCAACATCCGACTCGCGGTCTAGTTTCTCCTATAGAGTTTATTCCGGTGGCAGAAGAAACAGGTTTAATTAATGCAATTAATAGTTGGGTATTACAGTCAGCTTGTCATCAACTCAGCATTTGGCAACATCATCCAGTCACACCAGAACCTCTAACTATGAGTGTCAATTTGAGTGCTAGATTATTTTTACAGCCTAATTTAGTAGAACAGATTGACCGAATGATTTATGAAAATAAAGTAAATCCTGCCTATTTAGAATTAGAAATTACAGAAAGCGTAATTATGGAGAATACAAATGCAATTAAAATAATTCTTCAACAATTAAAGCACCGAAAAATTAAGCTAATTATGGATGACTTTGGTACAGGATATTCCTCTTTAAGTTACCTACACAGTTTTCCTTTTAATGCACTCAAAATTGACAAATCTTTTGTCAAACGGATGCAGGATAATCAAGAAAATATGGGGTTAGTACCAGCAATGATTGGTATTGCCAACTCAATGGGGATGAATGCGATCGCTGAAGGTGTCGAAACACAAGAACAGCTAGCTCAATTGAGAAGTCTAAACTGTAATTTTGCTCAAGGATATCTATTTTCTCAACCCATAGAACAACAATCGGTTCTTAAGTTGCTTGCCACAGCACCTCAATGGTAGCTATCAAGTATATCTGGTCAAAATTACCTTATTGATGCTCGGCTAGATAATCTGTGCGTACTATCTAATATACTGCTATAAGCAGACCATAAAGTTCGCAAAGCTCATAAATGGGCAATAGTTTGTGATAGTCGCTATTCCTGTCCAGTCACCGTGGGAGTTAAACTATAAATGTAACTATTATGGTGAAATTAATCAACAATTTTTAGGCAATTTCAAAGAAGCATTTACTATCCTCAAGAATTATAAGCATAGCTTTTGATAATAATGCATTTTAATCAAATTAACCATCATAAAAAAAATATTTTGGTAGTCGATGATACCCCAGATAATTTACGGCTTTTGTCGGCAATGTTGACTGCACAAGGTTTTGAAGTTCGCAAAGCCTTAAACGGTAAAATGGCACTGACTGCGTGTCAAATGGTTTTACCAGATGTGATTTTGCTAGATATCAATATGCCAGATATGGATGGCTATCAAGTTTGTCAACAGCTAAAAGCTGACGAGAAGACTTGCGAAGTTCCAGTAATTTTTATCAGCGCTTTGGACGATGTTGTAGATAAGGTAAAAGCCTTTGATGTTGGTGGTGTAGATTATATTGCTAAACCTTTTCATGGGGCAGAGGTTGTATTGCGAATTGAAAATCAGATTAATTTACGTTTGCTCCAAGTTAAACTGCAAGAAAAAAACTTTTTATTACAAGAGGCTCTTGATAACTTGAAATCCGCTCAAGTTCAACAAATTCAAAACGAAAAGATGGTTGCACTAGGGCAGTTAGTGGCTGGTCTAGCTCATGAAATTAATAACCCCATCAGTTTTATTTATGGTAATCTCGAATATGCGGGTCAATATGTGCAAGACCTAGTGAATATGATTGAGGTTTATCAAGAAGAATATCCCAAACCTACACCCAAAATTCAGCAAATAGCCCAAGATGTAGACCTAAATTTTATAATTCAGGATCTACAAAACCTGATAGGTGCAATGTATAGAGGCTCCGATCGCATTCGGGAAATAGTTCTAGCGCTACAACACTTTTCTCGCCATGATGAAGCAGAGATGAAACGCGTAGATATCCATGAAGACATCGAAAATACTTTGGTGATGTTACAACATCGGCTCAGAGAAGCCGCAGACCGTCCGGCAATTATTGTAGTCAAAGATTATGGTAATTTACCCCTAGTTACTTGTTATGCAAGTGAGCTAAATCAAGTATTCATGCATCTGTTGAATAATGCCATAGATGCAATAGAAGAGAGAGTGGGAAATCAAGGTTCTAATCTTTATTCCCTAACGCCAATTGACGGTAGTTCCTCCACTTCGGGAGATCCCATCGCTTTTAGTGTCTCCCCAACTCTTCAAGATGCTCCTTCGCGTTGGGAGAAGACTGTACTGCCTTCTGCAATTGGAGAAACCCCAAAACCGCAGTGGCTTCTCCCTACTCCCCAAATTCGGATTCACACAGAGGTGACAGACTTTAATATGGTGAAAATTGCGATCGCAGATAATGGCCCTGGTATAGATGAGTCGTTGCGATCGCGTTTATTTGACCCATTTTTTACCACAAAACCTGTGGGCAAAGGTAGTGGGTTAGGATTATCTATTAGCTATCAGATTATCCAAAAACACCGAGGAAATATTACCTGTACTTCTCCTGTTGGGGAAGGAGCAGAATTTGCGATCGAAATTCCCATTGAGCAACCTGAGCGTTAAGCTGAAAATAGTTTAATTTGCATCCTCCAAAAATAAATCTCTTGTGGGGTAGGCCGAAAAGCCCGCCCTAGCTGTGCAAATTAAATATACGACAGCTTATTATATGTGTAGCGATCGTCCCGCTCTATGAAGCGTCGATACAAAGCTCTATCTTCAGCAAAGTCTTCTACAAAATAATACAGTTGTCATGTATGTCAGCCTCTTAAGACAGCTACAGGAGTGGCAAGTGAGGGCTGCACGGGAGCAGAGGAGAAATAAGTAATTTTCTATCGTAAATAAAAGGGTTTAAGACCCCAACCATAAAGGTAGCCCCAGTTTCAGTCGGGGTTTAAATCCCCGCCTGAAATTGTCTTGAATTTTGAATTTTGAATTTTGAATTGTTAATCTCCCACTTGCGCCCTGCCCTCTGCCTCTTCTGCCAATCCGTAATTCAAGAAATCCGGACTTTTTATTGCTTACAGACTACTATTTTTAGTCGCATAAACGCATAATAGAAGTGTGACCGATCTGTTCGTCCCTTTACAATCCCTCAAACAAGGTAACTGGTTCAAGCTGATCTGCGGAGCCAGCTTCCAGCATTTGCCGGCAGTTAGAGATTTGACCTTAGCCTATACCTTGGCGGGTGCTGACTGCATAGATGTTGCAGCTGATCCAGCAGTTATTGCAGCAGCGCAATCAGGGCTGCAAGTAGCTAAAACCCTAGCTAAGGATGCCCAAAAGCGAGGCTTTAACTACAAAGGCAACTTACCCTTTTTGATGGTCAGCTTGAATGATGGAGAAGACCCCCATTTTCGCAAAGCAGAATTTAATCCTAATGAGTGTCCTAAAGATTGCCCTAGACCCTGTGAACGGATTTGTCCAGCACAAGCGATCGTGTTTGACAGTATCAAACAAGACTTTTCGGGAGTAGTTTCCGAAAAGTGTTATGGCTGCGGTCGTTGCATCCCAATTTGTCCTTATGGTAAAATTTATACAGCTTCGTATGTGACAACGCCAGGAGCGATCGCGCCATTAGTAATGTCAACAGGAGTAGATGCCGTAGAAATCCATACACAGGTAGGGCGGTTGGCAGAATTTCAGCGATTGTGGCAAGCAATTTCACCGTGGGCCGATCGATTAAAGCTACTAGCTATCAGCTGTCCCGATGGCGAGGGGATGACTGACTACCTAAGAACAGTGTATGACCTGATTGCCCCACTCAAAAGTGCTTTAATTTGGCAAACCGACGGTCGTGCTATGAGTGGCGATATTGGCGATGGCACTACAATAGCCGCAGTCAAATTAGGGCAAAAAGTTTTGGCAGCGAAATTACCGGGATATGTGCAGTTAGCAGGCGGCACAAATAGTTATACCGTTGCTAAGTTAAAGGCAATGGGATTGTTGAAGAGAGTAGGGGAGCAGGGGAGCAGGGGAGCAGGGGAGAAGCGAGAATTTTCTGCCCCTCTGCCCATCTCACCCTCATCTATTTCCGGGATTGCCTACGGTAGCTACGCCCGTGTATTGCTGTCACCAATTCTGGAAAAGTTAGAAAATAAGGAGGTAACTAACACCAATATGAAGGCAATTAATCGCCTAGAAGAAGATGAAGTATTACTTTGGCAAGCTGTAGAACTTGCCCATTCTCTCGTTTCCCAAATTAAGTCCCGGTAGGGAAGAGAGAGCAAGCATTAATTAAGCATAATTACTTAGTCCAAAATAATACTGTAATTCATGTTTAATTTATGTTTGTATAGTCAAGGTAGGAGGTTTGAGCATTGAATGAGCGCTTGAGAACAGTTAAAAGCTGAAAGTATCGATTTACTGTTGTTTCCGTCACCATAGAAAGCATGACGATTACAGACGATCTCCAGAAGTTATTAGATATTTTGCCCCAAGACCTGCAACAAGTACTAGAGAGCCATCCCAAACGAGATACTTTAGTAGAAGTAGTTTTGGATTTGGGTCGTCGCCCAGAAGCTCGCTTTCCGAATCAAGCTGAGTATCTGAGCGAAATACCCGTTACTCAAGAACAGATAGATGATTGCATTGAACGAGTCGGAATTTTTGGCGGAGATAATCGGGCAGGAATTGAGCAAACTTTGCATCGGATCAGTGCTATCCGCAACCGTACTGGTAAGATTATTGGCTTGACCTGTCGCGTTGGTCGAGCGGTATTCGGAACCATTGGCATGATCCGCGATTTGGTAGAAACTGGTAAATCGATTCTCATGCTGGGTCGTCCAGGCGTGGGCAAAACTACCGCCTTACGGGAAATTGCCCGTGTTTTGGCGGATGATTTGCATAAGCGAGTAGTGATTATTGACACCTCCAATGAAATCGCTGGGGATGGTGATATTGCCCACCCCGCCATTGGTCGCGCTCGGCGGATGCAAGTGGCTCATCCAGACCAACAGCATCAGGTGATGATTGAGGCAGTAGAAAACCACATGCCAGAAGTCATCGTCATTGATGAAATTGGCACGGAACTGGAAGCTTTAGCGGCTCGGACAATTGCTGAACGGGGCGTACAGTTAGTAGGTACTGCCCACGGGAATCAGATCGAAAATCTGATTAAAAACCCCACCTTGGCTGATTTAGTTGGGGGTATCCAAGCTGTGACGCTGGGAGACGACGAAGCTAGACGGCGAGGCTCTCAAAAGACTGTTTTAGAGCGGAAAGCCCCTCCTACCTTTGAAATTGCTGTGGAAATGTTGGAACGCCAACGTTGGACAGTACACGAAAGTGTTGCTGACACAGTAGATAATCTGCTGCGGGGTCGTCAGGCTACCCCACAAACGAGAACCGTTGACGATCAGGGCAAAATTGGGGTTACAAGGCAGTTAGCTGTTGTTAACGGTCGCGGTGGACAACTAGGGACAGTGGAAGATTCTTTCCCACCGGCGCGACAGGCTAATGGCTGGCGTTCTTCTGGACAAATGGTTGCACTGCCCCAATTACCTGTAGAACGGGTAACAGGACGCAGTGAGTTCGATCGATTGCTGGATGAATCTTTCAATTATTCTGAGAGCATTGATTTAGATGCTGTTACCAGACAGCCAGGGCCAAATGGTGAAGATTTGCCACTGCACGTTTACCCTTATGGCGTTAGCCGCCACCAACTAGAACAGGTAATTAGCGTGCTAACTTTACCCGTGGTATTGACAAAAGACATAGATACTGCTGATGCAATTTTAGCACTGCGATCACACGTCAAAAACCACGCCAAATTACGCCAAATGGCCAAAGCCCGTCATGTACCCATCCACATGATTAAGTCCAGCACCATTCCGCAAATTACCCGTGGCTTGCGGCGGTTGCTGAACATGGACGACCCAGAAATGGGCGATGACCTAGAATTGCAACTGTTTTTGCATAATGGTAGCGATGATGAGATGGATGCCTTGGAAGAAGCTAGACTTGCTGTTGAGCAAATCGTGATTCCTAAAGGACAGCCAGTTGAGTTATTACCGCGTTCTTCCCAAGTCCGCAAAATGCAACATGAGTTGGTAGAACATTATCGCCTCAAGTCGCATAGTTTTGGCGAAGAACCAAATAGAAGATTGCGGATTTATCCGGCGTAACTTCGCCCCCAACCCCTCTCCGATTCGGAGAGGGGATTAATGGAGAGACTGATGTCTTATAGAGAGTTTTCTTTGAGAAAAGTAAAACAAGACTTTAATCTCACCCTAGTAGAGGGCGGACGGTTTTTGCCGCCGATAGAACCAATCTTGCCAAGCCCAATGCTGGCTGAATTTTTAGCAGAAAGTATCCAGCTAGCAATTGCAATGGGTTCTGAGAAAGCTCGATCGGAATTGATTATCAGCCCAATCTTGTTTGAAATCCGAAAAATTCTGAATAGACAAATCAGTTTCTTTTCTGGAGAAGAATTTAATGTTGAGCCAGAAGTGGGACTGGCGGGATTTTGCGACTTTTTGATTAGTCTTTCGCTAGAACAGTTATTTATTGAAGCTCCAGCAGTGGTGATAGTGGAAGCCAAGAAGGAAAATCTCAAAGGTGGTTTGGGGCAATGTATTGCAGAAATGATTGCCGCCCAAAGGTTTAATGCCAAAAATGAAAAACCTCTTGCTACTATCTACGGTAGTGTTAGTAGTGGCAACCTGTGGACGTTCCTGAAGTTAGAAGAAAGCACTGTTACTATTGATTTAACTGAATACTTAATCCCCCCAGTAGAGCAAATCTTAGGTATTTTGGTGTGGATGATTCGGTCACAAGCAACTTAAAGTTTGATTTTGCTTCTGATTATTATTAATTTATCTATGCCAAAAAACCCGATCGCAAAGACCAGATTTTTTTGAGGCCATATTCCCCCAAGGCTAGTTAGTGCTAGGTGGAACCCACACTTTAGGGGATTTGGCGCTTTACACTGGGGTAATTTTAGAAGTGCGTCGGAGTTTAGAGAATTTGATGTCTGGCGGGTCAGAGTTGTATGATATTGCACTGGCAACAACACCCATTTTCCAACTTTTGGAATTAGAGCCGCAATTATCCAGTTCTCATCCAGAGTTGCAATCAAAGTCATGGGGAAAAATTAGGGAATCGGCTGCTAACAATCAGAACTTTCAAAGAAATGGAAATCGACAAGGTTTATCAGATGAATCATTACAAACAAGTATTGACATCAAAAATCTATCCTTTACCTATCCCAATAGCGATGCCTACGGCGGTAAACAACGCCCCATCCTGAAAAACATCAACTTGAGAATTCACCCCAACGAGATGATTGTATTGGTGGGTGAAAATGGTGCTGGTAAGACGACTTTAACAAAGCTATTGTGTCGCCTCTATGACCCTAGCCAGGGTGCGATTATTTGGAATGGGCAAGATTTGCGATCGCTCCCCTTAGAAGATTTGCGATCGCGCATTGATGTAGTTATGCAAGATTACGCACGTTTTCCGACTACTGTGCGGGAAAATGTTGCCTTTGGGAATTTACCGAAAATGCAGGATGACGAAGCAATTACGGAAGCGATCGCTGAGGCTGGTTTGGCGAGAGTAATTGAGAAGCTAGATGGTGGTTTGGAAACCATTTTAGGTAAACAGCTAGAGGGTGGTATCGATCTATCAGGGGGACAATGGCAGAGATTAGCGATCGCTCGTGCATTGCTGCGACTGTCTCCAGCCGAATTACTCATACTTGATGAGCCAACAGCAAACCTTGACCCCAAAACAGAACATGAGATTTACAACATTTTGCGTACCCTGTCCAAGGGGAGAATAGCCGTTGTAGTCAGCCATCGCCTCGCCTTAGCAAAACTAGCAGATCGAGTAGTAGTCCTAGAACACGGTCAAATAATCGAAGTAGGCACTCATGACGAACTCATAGCATTAGGCGGACAGTATCATTTGATGTTTACTCGTCAAGCAAGTAGTTATAACTGAGTGGGGAATGGGGCAGGGGGAGCAGAGGAGCAGGGGGGAAATAACCAATTCCCAATTCCCAATGCCCAATTCTCAATTCCCAATTCCCAATTTTTATTCTGGTAACTTATATTGCCCAACAATACGCTTGGCAAACTCTGGAACGTGCGCTTCTAATTTCTCTGGATGATTTCGCTTTACATATAAATAATTCCGAGTAAAGTGAGAATCAATCGAAAACCGCGCATATTCCAAACCCTTGGGGCCAATTTTTTCGATAACTACACCCATAAGTTTCGCCGCCCACATCGGGAGAGTCACCCCTTTGTCGTAAGCGGGAATACTTTGCTGTACAGCTTCCTTGCGATCGCCTTTAGACGTAACTGGTTGAGTGTCTAACTGGTCTTTCAGCAAATCCAGCATTTCCTTACCTGTGTCATTTCTAACGACAATCCACTGCCAGCCGAAGGGTGCGCCCATGTAGCCAACAACTAAATCGGCTAGGGAATTGACATAATCAAAGCAACTCATACAAGATGGGGCAAACACATCTTTGAGTTTGTTGGTCTTCAAACCAAAGAAAGGCACTGTTTCTGATGAGCCATCCTCATGTTTGAAGTGAACCCGGAAGTCTTGCATAAATTCGTAATGCACAACTGTATCAGGCGATCGGCTAGTTGTTTCTAAGAATTTTTGCAGTCCAGCGCGGTTAACATTATCTACGCAGGGTGTACCCAAAACATACAGCTTTTCTAAACCCAATTGTTTTTCTACGGCTCGTAATGCCTGGATTTGGCAACCAACACCAATTACTAATAGTCGCTTCATCCCCGATTTTTCTATCTGTTCTAATACCGAAAGGTTTGGGGAAAGTGTTGGTTTATTTACTCGCGCTGCTAGTATTTCTTCTGGAGTTCGGGCGATGACAGGCATGGGTTGAAAGCGGTCTTCTTTGGTGTTTTGCACGCAGACTACACCTTCAACTAAGCCGCGATTAAGCATTTCAATAGCAATGCTGCTAACAATACCCGTCCATTGTGCGCCTTCGATTGGTTGCTGTTTCCGCGCTGCCATCATATCTTGGTGAACACCAAAGTATAGCTCATCGGGATTATCAAGATGGCGCGATCGCGTGTGAGTTTCAACTTCTAGTTCGCTTATTTGCTGATTAATAAAAGCGCAAGCTTCCTTGACATAGTGAATATAGTATGTGTCGCATAATCCGCACTCGCTACAAAGTTCTTTAGCAGGGCGGCGGCTAGTAGGTTTGAGAGCTTTGGCTTTTTTGTGAGGAGAAACTGAGGTCATATAAATTTTTTGTTTTATCCAGTAATCGCTTTTATTACAATACCTTCACTAGCTATGAACTTTCTCACTCTAGACAATTGGGAAGCAGGGAGTCAGGGCAAAAACTTGAGAGCATATCTTAGGATGCCCTAGTGTTTCGCCACACAAACTTTGCGTGGTGGCAAGCAGAGGGGTAGAGGGGCAGAGGGGCAGAGGGGCAGAGGGGCAGAGGGGCAGAGGTGCAGAGGGGAAAGAACTTGTACGAATCTCTCCCCTGCTCCTCTGCTCCTCTGCTCCCCTGCTACAGCATTTTTGGTTTGGTGAAGTACTAGTGGGGTAACGGTTTATTTTACTGCCAAGTCGAAAACCCGAAAGGGAACAACTAGAAAAACCTTGAAGTAATTCTTGGAAGCCCCGCATCCTGGTGGTCGGGGTGATGTCACAATAGAATTTAAAGCTGATGAATTAAAGGAGACTGTGACTACTACACTACACTGGCAAGAGCGGGTTGGTAATCAAAGGGATTGGGTTTGGCGCGGCTGGCAAACTCGCTATACTTACATTCGCTCTGCCCAAAATCATCAGAAGACAACACCCCTGATATTGCTACATGGCTTCGGCGCTTCCATTGGTCATTGGCGACATAATTTAGAAGTGTTGGCTGAACATCACACTGTTTACGCCATCGATATGCTGGGTTTTGGTGCTTCAGAAAAAGCCGCAGCTAATTACAGCATCGAACTCTGGGTTGAGCAGGTTTACGATTTTTGGAAAACATTTATCCGTGAACCAGCGATTTTGGTGGGCAATTCCAACGGTTCGCTGATTTCAATGGCCGCCGCAGCTACCCACCCCGATATGGTGCTGGGTATGGTGATGATGAGTTTACCAGACCCTTCACTAGAGCAAGAAGCAATCCCGCCTGTGTTGCAACCAGTTGTCAGAGCAATTAAAAATATTGTCGCTTCGCCGTTGATTCTAAAACCCGTGTTTAACTTCGTGCGCCGTCCTGGGGTGCTGCGTCGTTGGGCTAGTATCGCCTACGCTAACTCAGAGGCGATTACCGATGAACTTATAGAAATTTTAGCTGGTCCTCCCCAAGACAGAGGTTCGGCCAGGGCTTTTAGTGCTTTGTTCAAAGCTGCGATCGGAATTAACTTTAGTCCCAGTGTCAAGATGGTGTTACCAACCTTAACAATTCCGATGCTGTTAATTTGGGGACAAAAGGATCGGTTTGTTCCCCCAGCCCTGGCTAGCCAATTCGCCCAGTACAACGAGAAGTTGGAAGTGCTGAATTTGGAAAACGTAGGGCATTGTCCCCATGATGAATGTCCTGAACTAGTTAACCAAGCTATTTTAGATTGGATTGAGAGATGGGTTAGCGATCGCCAGCCATCACTTACTTCCTAAATATTATGCAATGGCAGCGATCGCACTAGCCAATCCCACTATTGAATTTTAAATTGCTTAACGCCTAGCCAATCGTGGCCTGGTTAGTGTCAACATCTGTAGCGCCATTCACAGAATTAGCTACAGAAACCATCTTATTGAGAATTTCTTGGCTGGGAACTGTCCCTTTCAACACCACAGTGCTACCCGTCTGAGCAACCCAAAGAGTATTAACATCATCAAGTTGGGGATCTTGATCGAATGCCAACGCTACCCGCTTTGCCAAGCCACTTTGGTCGTATTCGCCGCTTAATCCCAGACGTTCTGGGGGTATTGATTGCGTATCAACGTTACTACTGGTATCTGGCGCGATTGACTGCGGAGTAGGATTTACTTCTGCATTTTCAGGTTTTTCCATTCCAAATAATCTTTGTAACCAACCCATAAAAACTTTTCTCCTATTAGAGGCTTATCAAAGCTGAGTATAAAAAGTTTACCAAAATTTCACATCTACCTCTAAAAAGAGATTCATTCAATGAAACTCTTCCTTGCAGAATGATTTCTGCCCAATTTATCTCTAGAGAATGCAATGAGTGCAACTATTGAGCTTACAATAAAAGGTCGCACTTACAATTAGTGCAGTAGTACATCACAGTAGAAAAAACATACATTTTACAAAATGTCAAGAGTTTAAAACTCAAGGAATTTTGAATTTTGAATGAGTGAATTCTGCAAAGTGGTACTAGTGTCTGCGTTACTCAATTCCTGCTCTAGCCTCTGTTGGCGAAGATGAAACATACCCTTTCAGTTCTGGTAGAAGATGAGGCGGGTGTTCTTTCCCGCATTTCTGGTTTATTCGCCCGTCGCGGCTTTAATATTGAAAGCCTTGCTGTTGGCCCTGCTGAACAAGGAGGAGTCTCCCGCATTACGATGGTTGTACCTGGTGACGATCGCGTGATCGAGCAACTCACCAAGCAACTATATAAGTTAGTCAATGTTCTTAAGGTACAGGATATTACCGAAAACCCTTGCGTAGAGAGGGAACTGATGCTTTTGAAGGTGAATGCTAGCACCAGCAATCGCTCAGAAGTGATCGAATTGTCTCAGATTTTCCGGGCGCGAGTCGTGGATGTAGCTGAAGATTTTCTCACCTTAGAAGTTGTGGGAGATCCGGGTAAGATGGTAGCGATCGTGCAGGTGTTGCAAAAATTTGGTTTGAAAGAAATCGCCCGCACTGGAAAAATTGCTCTGACTCGTGAATCGGGTGTGAATACCGAGTTACTCAAGTCTTTGGAAGCAAAAGTTTAAAAAAGGCTTGCATAAATCCACTTTTGGGGGCGAACATCTGCTCGCCCCCAATGTTTTTTGCATCCATATTTATTTATATAGCGACCGCCTTGGTGGTTAGGACATATATACAGCGATCGCTCTACAAGAAAAGAGACTACTTTGAATTTATGCTCAAACCGCCTTGACGGTTGCTATAAGTACACAAGTTCGCTACTTCGCTTGAATTGGTGTTAGGGCTACACCTTGATAATAATGTCCCAAAATTTGCAGGTGGTTAACTCCTTGCCGAGCCAGATTGTACGCCCCCCATTGACTCATACCTAAAGCATGACCGTAGCCAAGTCCTTGCAGTACAAAACTACCATCGGCTCCCTTGGTAACGGTAAAGCGGGTACTCTTTAGCTTCAGGGCTGTTCGCACTTCCTCACCCTGTAGAACCTTCGTACCCTTATTGCCGACAATTCTCAAGACTTTAACACTGCGGAAAGGCGAGTATGTCTCTGGAGTCATCGCCGTCACACTGCCAACTCCTGGGAATTTAGCGCTAATTTCAGTGGGCGAGAAGGTTTTCACCCAATTACACTCGCTGATATTTTGATCGTAGTCTTGAACAGCGCGTAGGTAAGGCTCCCTGCTTCCCCAAACATCTTCTACATTTTCGGTGTGTCCCCCAGAACAAGCGTGGAAAACTGAGAGAATAATCTGGTTTTTGTAAGTTAGTACCTGCCCTAGTGTGGAATCCACTGCGGCGTAAGTAGCAGGAGCCTCACTGATGACACCTTTGTAAATTTGCCAACGATCGGGGGTATTACCTAAATCGAAAACGGGATTATTCCGTTGTTTTTCTCGTTCGTAAAGAGCATAAGTGCGGGCTGCGATCGCTTGGGCTTTTAGAGCCTCTTGGGGCCAGCTAGCATCCATTTCGCCACCGAGAACGCTATAAAGATATTCTTGATCGTCAACCCAATTAACAGCCGTTAAGCCTTTCTCTGTGGGAACAACCAGAGTTCTGCCCCGATACCAGCGATCGCCAATATAAACGAATCCTTTACCTGTTGGCTCAATCCAAAATAAACCAGATTGCCACTTATCTAAAGCAACTCCGCCAGGAATGGCTTGGGCATAATACGCACTCATCGCTGGTAACTGTCCGAGAGTCCGTCCCGTACTATCCTTGACAATCCCAGTGGTGGAACTGCCCACTTTTACCTGATTAACACCCCTCTCAATTGCCACGCGCAGAATTACAGACGCTTGCGCTGGGGCAACCAAAGCAATCCATAAGAGGACACTTACCCACCAATGACGTACTTTAATCTGGGAAAATAAAAAGCCTAAGTAAAGTTGGAATTTCATGCTGTTCATCTAATCACACTAGTATCTAATTGACGCTCTATATTTTTGCGTCTACTACTTTAAGATGAGACACCTCTCCAACGCAGGAGGTTGCCACCTCCTACTAATTATGCATTTTGCTTTAGCTCTCAGCGATCAATCAGCTAAAGAAGCCAGGGCGAGAATTCCTCTCCTCTACCTGTTTCCAATCCCCAATCTTACGATGCCAATACCTTTTGAGAATTGCTCACTTCATTAGCGATGATTCCAATTAAATTCAAATTACTCAAAATTTCTGTAGCTTGAGTCAGTTCACTTCGGGTTACTTTACCCATGCGCTCTACCATCACAATTCCATTGCAAAAAGATGCCACAATCCTGGCATCAACTGTACCTAAAATAGGCGGAGCATCTATCAGCACTAAGTCATAACTTTGCTCAAACAACTCTATTAGTTCTTTCATTCTTTGGGAACTGAGCAACTTTACCGTGTCTTCTGGTTCTGGGCCAGCAGTCAAAATATCAATTGAAGGATGAATAGGCTGGATGTAATCTTGAAAATGAGTTGTTGTCTCATCAACTAATAACAGAGAGAGTCCCCAGTCGTTGGATAGTTCTAGGATTTTGTGCAGGCTAGGGTTGTGCAAATTAGCATCAATAACTAAAACCCGTCGATGCATCCGAGTAGCACTAGCTACAAGCCCTAATACTAAGGTTGTCTTTCCCTCTCCTGGTAGTGCTGAAGTAAACATCAATGACTTGAAAGGTAAGGGATATTTTAATATCTGAATATTTTGGTAGATCATATCCAGGTTCTCGTGGACGGGCAATTTAGTCGTGGCTTCTATTACAGAGTCATTTGCTCGGCGCTGTCCATTCCAAGGCATTCCCAGCCGCCGCTTTTTCTCACCATGCGACGGTAGTTTTGGTACCGATCCCAGTACACGGAGATTCGTCAGCTTCTTTAAATCTCCCGCACAATAAATAGCATCATTAAATTTTTCCAAAATCAGGGCTGCTAAGATACCTAAAATCGGCCCAATTATCGCTCCCCCAAGCAAAAGTAACAATCTGTTGCTCCCCATATAAGTCCCTAAAGTCGGTTCTGTCAAAATTTGCCAATTATATCCCTCCTGAGCAATTTTCAGTCCTAAAGACTGTTGCACTTGCAAGAGTTGTTCAAGAGTTTTATGACTACTTTCTACTTTTGGGAGGAGACGATTATACTCTGCTATTAAGCTTGGATATTTGTTTAGATCGGAACGGAGTCGCTGTTCTGACTCGGCTAGATTTTTTTCATTGGCAGTTAGTCCTAAAACAGTTGTCTGTACTAAAATAAACTCGTCTATTAGCGTTGGATCTACCCCGACCATTTGCCCTTTTAAAAGGGGTTCTCCCTTACTGCTAGTAGTAATAGATTTCACCTCTTGTCGTAATAGCGACAATTGACTTTGGCGTTGCTGCTTTAGTTTTTGTACCGATGGGTAATCGTCTGTATAGCGCAGTCTCTCTTTAGCCAATGTTAGTTCAGTCTTTTGAATTTCACTCAATAATGTTTGATAGCGGCTTGACTGATTTAAACGAGAAGAAATTAGTTCATTCTGTTGGGATGAAGACGCTATTTGTTGTTCTAGGTTATCGTAGCGAGCGTTTGCATCTTGAAGGTTGGCACGAGTGCTTTGTAGCTGGTTTTGAATATCCGCTAGAGATTCTAACAGAATTTTACTTTGGATTTCGGGATCGAGTAATTTATGTTTTTTGCGAAATTGTTCTAAATTCTTCTCAGCTTTACTGACTTCTTTTTTTATCTCAGGTAGACGAGTATTTACAAAAGCCAGTCCATGATTCAGGCGTTCTTTTTGTTGTTCTTTATTGTAGTTTTGATAGACTTTTTGGAGAGCTTGAAGTGTTTTTTGAGCTTTGACTGGATCTTCATCATGGAAAGAAACTTTAAATACTTGACTAAAAACTTGATTAGCTCCGATACCTCCCTCTTCTGGAGTTACTTCTAGAGGTGATTTTTTATTTTGTTTTGTCTGACCATTGATATCTGCTAAGGTAATATCAGGATAATCAGAATGAAGTAAATCTACAGCTTTCTGGAGAAGCTTATAACTCAGCATGAGTTTCATCTGAGTAGTTGAATCAACAACCAGAGAATTAGAATCAGTAACCTGAGTATCTGCCTCGACTGGAATATTATTTGACTGTGCCCCTTGAGATAAATTGGAATTCACCAATATCTGCATATTGCTCTGGTAAGCAGGTTTGGCAATGACAGCTAAGAGACTAGTCGCTGACATAACTACGCAGGAAACCCCGAAGATCAGAAAGCGGCGGCGAAGCAAAATAGTAGATAGTTGTCTGATGTCAACTGCGCTTTGTGCTGAAGTTGTAACCTGTTGCTCTTGATTCAGACTAATCTTAGCCACTATCAAACTCCTCTAATATCGAAACACTATATTTATTTGGAAGATTTATGAGAAATGCGAAATTTTTTTTACACCTATAGCCGCAATAGCATACTTAATTATTCTTCCAAGGATGACAAGCTAACTTGGCACAATATTATGCCAGCTGGCGCTTTCATGTTCATCAATTCATGCATATAAATTCTTAATCCGTGTTGGAAGAATAAATTTTCAATAAATATTTTATTTAAGAAAGAAAAATCTTGATGGAAAATTAATTATTTTTCCTAAGCATTGAAGTAAAAAGTTATCTGACATACACCACTACTATATATTAAAGTTATTTTGATAACTTGTAATATCAAAAACACATTTAGAAAAACATTTAACCCATAATATTTATATACTTTTGATACACTTAGCTAACCGTAAATTATTGGTTAATTTGTTGACTTACTCGCAAAAATCAACTGCTGTCTATTTGCTGGACGTTATGAGTTGGATTACTAAACTCCAAGGTAGAACGTAGTTAATTTTAGATTTTAGATTATAAGAGTTCAATAGGAAATCCAAAATCCAAAATCTAAAATCCAAAATTCAAACGCCTACCTTGGTTAACTCTACTTCCCGTCGTCTGGGTACTTCATGAATCATGAAATCATAAGCCATGTCAGTACGGGGAAAAATAGCACGGGCTTCCTTAAGGAGATCCTTCAATTCTAAGGTATTACCGGGAGCATAGCGGGGACTGAAATGACTCATAATCAGTCGATGTGCCCCAGCAGCCAAAGCTGTTTGCGCTGCCATTGTGGTTGTGGAATGCAAGCGCTGAAAAGCCATATCTGCATCTTGATGGGCAAAAGTTGCTTCGTGAATTAATACATCTGCATCCTGAGCTAATTTTACTGCACCATCACAATAAATAGTGTCTGTACAATAGGCGATTTTCCGACCAATTTCTGTAGGGCCGCATAATTGAGTGCCATCAATTACCCGTCCGTCGTCAAGGGTAACAGTTTCACCGCGTTTGAGTTGACCGTAAATGCGACCAGAAGGAATTTCCAACGCTTTGGCTTTTTCTACATCAAAGCGTCCTGTCCGGTCTTTTTCGGCTACGCGGTAGCCGAAAGCTGTAATGCGGTGATGCAAATTACCGCAGCTAACGGTGAAGTCATTGTCTTCATAAATTACCCCTGGACGGATGGCGTGAACTTTAATAGGGTAAGAAAAGTGTGTGTAAGAGTAACGGGAGGCGGATTGAATGTAATCATTTAATCCAGGTGGGCCGTAGATATCAATTCGTTCCACATTGCCAGCCAAGCCGCAAGTAGCAAGAAGTCCCATCAAGCCAAAGATGTGGTCGCCGTGCATGTGGGTGATAAAAATTCGGGAAAGTTGACTGATTTTCAGTTCACTCCGCATTATTTGATGCTGGGTGCCTTCACCACAGTCGAATAACCACAGTTCTGCCCTTTGGGGTAATCTCAGGGCGACACTGGAAACATTGCGCGATCGCGTCGGTACACCGGAACTCGTCCCTAAGAATGTTATCTGCACAGTGTTCTTTAGTCTTCCTATTGCTCAATATTGCAGCTCTATTTTCTATAGTGACACGGTTATTGATTTATTTTTTGATCGTCTCTAAATCAGTAAAATTTAGTTTATCCGCCTAGCCATTGCAGTGGTAGAGTCACAATTACTGTTGTGCCAACATTCTCCTCACTTTCTAATTGAACATGACCACCATGTAACTCCACACATTTTTTAACTATAGTGAGTCCTAGTCCTGTTCCTTGAATTACACCCACATTACTGGCACGATAAAAGGTTTGAAACAGACAAATTTGGTCTTTGAGGGGAATGCCTATTCCCCAATCTCTTACCTGGAAAGTTGCCAGACCATCTTTGCAAATCAAATCAAACCAAATAGTGCTATTTGGAGGGGAATATTTGATGGCGTTGGAAATCAAATTCGTGAAGATACAATTGAGTAGGTCTTCATCCATTTGGGCTTGAGTAGATTCACCATTAAAGGTAAAAATAATGTTGTGCTGATTACCTGCATTGACTTGCAGAATATCTGTAAGTTCAGTACAGAATTTTTCTAAATCCAGAAATGTCGGTTTGTATTCTAGTTTAGCTGCTTCAGTTTTACTCAAAAATAGTATCTCATCTAAAAGATTGAGCATCTGGTTGATAGCATTTTGAATTCGATCGAAGTATTTAGTTCTGCGATCGTCAGTTAGTTTTTCACTGTTATATTCAAGGATATCTACAGCCGTCCGAATCGTAGTCATGGGGGTACGAAACTCATGGGAGACCATTGCAACAAAGTTCGATTTTAATTCGTTGAGTTCTTGTTCTTTTGCCAGTGCCTGACGGGTACGTTCTTCGCTATCCCGGAGTTGGTTGAGAATTTCGCTCCTTTCAATGGCATAGCGAATGGCACGCACTAACTGTTGTATCGTTATTTGATCTTTAACGAGATAGTCTTGTGCGCCTTCTGCTAAAGCTTGCATTGCTAAATCTTCATCATCAAGCCCTGTTAATACCACAACTGGGATATCGGGGACTGCTCCCCGAAATTCTTTCAAGGTATCGAGTCCAATAGAGTCAGGGAGGCTAAGGTCTAATAAAACCAGGTCGAATCTGCGTTGCTTGCGACTCTCTATTTGAGAATCATCAAGAGTGGATGCGGAGTTTTCCCTGCTTGCATATATTGCTTCAGATAGCCGTTCAACATGTAACATCTGCCATTGTTCTTGATCTGCATGAAAAAATATCCGGCGTAGCAGATGGGCATCACTAGAACTATTTTCTACTAATAAAATGTGAATTATAGGTTTTTCCATAGTACAGGGTTATATCAAGTTGTTAGATAATCACCTGATTTGCTATTGGTTCAGACAGGGCTTATTTCTCTGCTGTTATAAGCAACAATTTAAATTACCAACCCCATTTCGTTCGTGGTAGTGTCACTGCTATCAGCCAGAAATCTTTAGATCGACTGCACAACCTGAATAAACTGGTAGACATCAATAGGCTTTGTTACGTAGCGATTAGCACTGAGATTATCAGAACATAGTATATCTGCTCATCATTTGAGGTAGTAGTTATGACAACAGGAATGCATTCAAGATTTGGGTCTGATTTGATTTCTGTTAACACTTCCCACCCATCCATACCTGGGGGAATTCAGGTTGAGTAAGATTAGGTCTGGACGAGGAAATGAGCCAACTCTTCTTGCTCCTGTAAGTAGTTCATAGCACTTTTAGCATCTTCAACCCAGTACAAGTTGTTGGCAATTTGGGCATTTAAGAAGCTTGTGATGGCTAGGTTAGCATCACTAGGAGAGTTTTCAACTAGCAAAATTTTAATGGGTCGCAATGCCTGATTATGAATCATGCAGTTATTAGTAAGTTATTAGGCAGATGTACAGTACATATATTTAAAGATACCTTAATTTGCGTTCAGGGTAAGATAAAGTACTGTTCCTACGCTGCGACCACTATATCGCTCGACGATATTTTTACAAGTAGCTAGACCTAGAAAATTCTCGACAAATAAGTGATAATAGCTTTGCTTTGAGCGATCGCTATATGTAAATTACTAAGAGCTAGATCGAATGCAGTATTGCAGTCCACGAGGGTAAATTACTGACGGCGAGTCCCCACGCGAGAATAAACTAGCAAGTTTTGAATCAATGGCGCTATTCACCATTCGTACAGAATAGATTCTGACTTCTGATATTCTGTTTTCATAAAACAAAGAAAAAGCGAGAAGTAGACACAAATACTTATCCTCGCTTTTTGATTATCTAAGCTGTAAGAGTTGCGTAGATGCCCTACGGCTTGTCGTTAGACATCGCCTTTTCCACAGCTTCTAAGGCAGTGTTTACTTCTGCCTCTGTGACAATTAGCGGTGGTACAAATCGGACTACTTTTGGCCCGGCGGGTACCAGTAATACACCCTCCTTGATGGCAGCATTGACGATATCGGCTGCGGTTAGTTGAATATCGGCTCGTAACTCCAAACCGTTAATTAAACCCCAACCCCGAACTTCGCCAATGTGCTGAGGATATTTAGCTGCGATCGCTTTCAATCCGATTCGTAACTGTTCGCCCCTGTCTTGCACATTCTGCAAAATATTTTCCTGTTCCAATGTCTGACAAACACTGAGTGCTACACCACACACAAAAGGATTACCGCCAAAGGTGCTGGCGTGTTCTCCCGGTTGAAAGACATCGCAGAATTTCTTGCTCATCATCGCACCGATGGGAATACCGCCACCTAAGCCTTTGGCACTGGTGAAAATATCCGGTTCAACGCCGAGATGTTCGTAAGCCCATAATTTGCCACTGCGTCCCATACCAACTTGCACTTCGTCGAAAATCAACAAAATGCCAGTTTCGTCGCAAATCTGCCGAAGCTTTTTGAAATAGGCAACATCTCCCGGACGCACACCGCCTTCTCCCTGCAATGGCTCAATTAGAATTGCTGCTACCCGATAATCGCCTTCATCCAACTCGCTAATCGCCACTTCCACAGCGTTAATATCGTTGTAATTTACGTAGTGGAACCCGGGAACTAAGGGATCAAAATGCTTTTGATATTTCGGTTGTCCGGTGGCGGTAACAGTTGCTAAAGTCCGCCCGTGGAAACTGGCATTGGCGGTTAAAATTATTGGTTTTTCAATGTCTAATACTGTGTGGGCATATTTCCGCGCCAGTTTTATTGCGGCTTCGTTAGCTTCAGCCCCAGAGTTGCAGAAAAATACGCGATCGGCACAAGAATGTTCTACAAGCCATTTTGCCAATTCACCTTGTTCGGGAATATAGTACAAATTAGAGACGTGATGCAGCTTTTGGATTTGGCGTGTTACCGCTTCTACCATAACTGGGTGGGCGTGCCCCAAAGTACAAGTGGCAATTCCCGCTACAAAGTCCAGATATTCTCGTCCCTGTGTATCCCAAACCCGGCATCCAGCACCTCGTTCCAAGGCTAAGGGAAACCGACCGTAGGTAGACATGACAGCTTCATTAAAGCTATCTGCATCAAAAGGACTAGATGCTGACCCTGAATCTGGGGGGATGGTGGCTTGTTCAACGAGAGTTTGTAGGCTCACTACCGCTCCTCCTGAAAGTTTTTCATTATATAGTTATTTACTAGTTTGCTAGAAATCCCTAAAAATTACTTTTTATCTAGCACAACTCGTACTTCTTTTTAAGTTAACGTTTATAGCCCACATTTCATACTTCATTTTTTGCTACATAATGAAGTATGAACTGTGGCTTTAATTAAATAAGGCATAAAATTAAATTAATGTATCCAAGTCGGGATAAGGATTTCAGGTATTTTACTCGGTTAAAAAATGCCGTTCAGATATTACCAGCATTAAAAATCTGCTCTGCGGTTAAATCCAATTTTGGGAAAGTGGGTGATTGGAGGGAGCAACGCGAAAAAGTGAGATCATCGTCTAATGAGCAGGGGGAGCAGGGGAGGCAGGGGGAGCAGGGGGAGTAAAGAAAAAACTTTAGTATGTTTTACTACTAAATAGCTAAAGAATATACTTAAATTATTTCTCTCCCCCTGCCTCCCCTGCCTCCCCTGCCTCCCCTGCTTACTCACCTCACAAAATCGCATTGCTCCCGTGATTGGATGGGTTGGCTTCCACAAAACAGGTTGAGTTGATATTCACCCTCAACTAGTGAATAAATCGATATTGTCGGCTGTTTGGGGTTGCCAATGAATCGTCTGCCTCCCAGTGCTGCATAGTCTACAATCCAATATTCAGGGATGCCGACTCCCTCATACCCAATTTTGTAAAATAATCATCTCTCCAGTTTGTACTTACGACCTCAACTACCAAAGAAATTGACTCTGCTTGAGTAAAAGTAGATTCTTTTTTCCACAAAGGTTCATTTACTAGGTTGGGGCGGTTTAACAACAACACATCTGGTAAATAAGCAAATTCACTTTCAGATGGTTTTACGAATACTGTTTTGGGACAGCCATAAGATAGCTGAAGTCGGGTATATTCTAAAATAAATCTCTCAATTAAAAATAAAATAATCTCCTCATGGTCGCCTGTCGGTGCGAATATCTCAATTACTACTTCATCGTATAATTCGGAGCGTTTATTTGAGTTGTCAGGGTATTTAGTGATAAATTCTTCAAACGTAACTAGTTTTCTTTGTAGGACTTGAGTCATCAGTTAATCCTCAAAGTCAAACTGAGTTTAAATATACTAAAAAGTTACCAGAAAACTAGAAAAGTAGGTTAAAAATACTATTGTTACTTCATTCTCAACACTTGAGCAAAAATATCAGCGGATCCAAAAGGAGTTAATGGCTGGGGCGATCGCTCTTGGCGGTGTTTTCTTCATTGGCACTTTGTGGTATTGGCTAGTGGAGGGCTGGGCATGGGAAGATGCGGCTTACATGACAGTCATCACTTTAGCGACTGTGGGATACGGAGAGACACATCCACTGGGTAGCCGCGGACGATTGTTTACAATTGCTCTGATTTTATTGGGTGTAATCAATATTGGTTACATTGTCAATAGATTTACAGAAGCGATCATTCAAGGCTACTTTCAAGAGGGAATTCGGCTACAACAACAGAGGCGGTTAATGGAATCCCTGTCAGAGCATTACATCATCTGTGGATTTAGTCGGACTGGTCGTCAAATTGCCAAAGAATTTCGGGCAGAAGGCGTACCTTTTGTAGTGATTGATTCGGAGACGGAATCTGTGCAAAGGGCGCAGACAGAAGGTTATACAGCATTCCAAGGTGATGCTACCCTAGATGACACGCTTTTGAAAGTTGGTATTGAACGGGCGATGTGTATTGTTGCAGCCTTGCCTTCAGATGCCGAAAATTTATATATAGTTTTATCAGCCAAAACACTGAATACGGCAATTCGGGTGATCGCACGGGCAAGTACAGAAGAAGCTTTGCAGAAGTTACGACGCGGTGGTGCAGATGAAGTTATATCCCCCTATATTACAGGTGGGAAGCGCATGGCTGCTGCGGCACTCAGACCCCAAGTGTTGGACTTTGTAGACGGGATTTTGACCGGTGCAGACCGTCAGTTGTATATGGAAGAATTTTTACTAGACCCGGCTTTTTGTCCCTTTGTGGGTCAGAGTTTACAAAAAGCAAGATTGCGATCGCAATCTGGGGCATTAGTTCTGGCAATTCGCCGCGCTGATGGGACTTTAATTGGTGGCCCCACAGGCGATACGGTGTTAATGCCAGGCGATCGGCTAATTGGTATGGGTACAGCAGAACAGTTGCGTAGTCTCAACCAAATTCTCGGCCCAATTGGTTCTCAAAAATTGCGACGACCGAAAAATAGCTGATTTTATTTCCCTTGACTACTTTTTTATACTGATTTTTAAGTAATGCTTGTATAGTGTAATTGCATACTTTGAAAGTATAATATCATGCAATGAAAATTACATTAAGCATCGTCACAATATTTACTTTTACTTTGGGATTTTACAGTACACGGACTATTGCTGCTCCTCTTGCAACTCCCAAAAGCTTTACAGATTGGTGTGAGCAGAAATTAACTTTACCTCCACAGACAAAACATACAGTTGAGTTTCTTTTAGAAAAAGCCCAAACTCAAAATTGCAACCAGGCTAACCAAAAGCTGACTAATTTGACTTCTCTCGACCTCGACTTCAATGAAATCAGCGATATCAAGCCTTTGTCCAATCTGACTAATTTGACTTTTCTCTCCCTCAATTTCAATAAAATCAGCGATATCAAGCCTTTATCCAATCTGACTAATCTGACTTCTCTTTTCCTCGGCTCAAACAAAATCAGTGATATTAAGCCTTTGTCTGCTTTGACAAAATTAACTTATCTCCTCCTCAGCTTAAATGAAATCAGCGATATCAAGCCTTTGTTCAATCTGACTAATTTGACTTTTCTCTCCCTCAACTTCAATAAAATCAGCGATGTTAAGCCTTTGTCCGCTCTTAAGAAATTGGCTTTTCTAAATCTCGACTCAAATGAAATCAATGATATCAAGCCTTTATCTACTCTGATTAATTTGACTTATCTCGACCTGGAATCAAATAAAATCAACAATATCAACATTTTATCCGCTTTGTTAAAAGTGAATTTTCTTATTATTAAAAATAACCCGATCGCACCAAAAATATGTCCTGTAAAACCAGAATCTATTTGTCAGTTTGATTAGCTGCAAGTGAAATTAGTAAATCACTTGGTCTACCCATGTATAGATGCTATACATTTACTGATTGATTCAATATAAAAATTAGCCAATAGTCTACTAAATCAAGAATAAAAATCACAATTAAACTTACATTAAGCATCGCCACAATATTTACTTTTACTTTGGGATTTTACACCACACAGACTATTGCTGCTCCTCTTGCAACTCCCAAAAGCTTTACAGATTGGTGTCAGCAGAAATCAACTTTACCTCCACAGACAAAACATACAATCGAGGTTCTTTTAGAAAAAGCCCAAACTCAAAGTTGCAACCAGGCTAACCAAAAGCTGACTCATTTGACTTCTCTTAACCTCAACTCAAATAAAATCAGTGATATCAAGCCATTATCTGCTCTTACAAAATTGACTTCTCTTGACCTCGGCTCAAATGAAATCAGCGATATTAAGCCATTGTCTGCTCTAACTAATTTGACTTTTATAGACCTCAATTTTAATGAAATCAGCGATATCAAACCATTGTCTGCTCTGACAAAATTGACTTTTTTCTCTCTCCACTCAAATAAGATCAGCGATATCAAGCCATTGTCTGCTCTGACAAAATTGACTTCTATAGACCTTGGCATAAATGAAATCAGCAATATCAAACCTTTGTCTGCTCTGACTCATTTGACTTCTATCGACCTCGGCACAAATGAAATCAGCGATATCAAATCTTTATCTGCTCTGACTCATTTGACTGCTCTCTCTCTCCGCGAGAATAAAATCAGCGATATCAAGCCTTTCTCTACTCTGACTAATTTAACTTCTCTCTCCCTGCGCGAGAATAAAATCAGCAATATTAAGCCTTTGTCCACTCTGACTAATTTGACTTATCTCTACCTTAACTCAAATGAAATCAGCGATATCAAGCCTTTATCCGCTCTGACCAATTTGATTATTCTCTCTCTTGAATCAAATGAAATCAGCGATGTCAAGCCTTTATCTGCTCTGACTAATTTGACTGAACTCTCCCTTAACTCAAATAAAATCAGCAATATTAAGCCTTTATCCGCTCTGGAAAAATTGACGTTTCTTAATATTAAGAATAACTCGATCGCACCAAAAAATTGTCCTGTAAAACCAAAGTCTATTTGTCAATTTGATTAACGCCAAAATTGACAGCCGTCAAACTGACTTTTTAAGCACGTCCTAATCTCTAAAGACAGCAGAATATGTTTTTTATTTTCCTCATTTCCAATATATATGGATGAGGCGGTTCATGGAGAAATAACCAATGACTAATGACTAATAATCAATTTCTTTCCACCCATGCATGGATGCTATACCTTTTGTAGCCCATTCGATCAAAATTGGGGGAGCTTCTGATATCAAAATGCTAGGATAAACTGCTGCACCCCATTCAGGATGCACTAGTACACGGCATTGATTTTTAATCACTGGATAGTTAAGTAAGGCTTTGACAACTGCTGTGTCATCGTGGGGAATTGCTCCGGGGTGGGACAGTAAAGGATAGCCTGTACGAGGGTCGATCAGGTCAGTTAAATAGCCGCGATCGCGCAGATTAAATGCTAAATCACAGCCAAATCGCATAAACTTTTCTCGTAAGCGTTCTTTCTCTGACTCTACTTCTGCCGTCTTTTTGACTAATTGATAACGCGATCGCTGTAAGACAATCACTACTCTTAAAAATGGCTGCCGTTTCCAATCTGGTAATATCCGTTCGCAGTTGGCACAGATATATTGACTGGGAGCATGAATTGAAATTTGAACCGCTTGTCCAGTTTCACCAACTAAATTAATAGGACAGGCTTGCTCCGAAGTGTAAACTTTGGGATAGTTCACTAAATTGATTCGGCTTATACAAGTTTTTTAATTCAATCTACGGTATAGATGATAGCTCTTAAAAGTTCCGAAAAATCATCATTTTCCTCTTTTATATTACTTTTTTTAGAAGCATTTGCTAATAATTTGAGAATTTTAATCCGAATTTTATCCTTTATTAACCTGTGCTTATGGAATTTACTGCGATCGCTGTAGCTATTGGCATAGATGCAGAGTATCGTAGACAAGCGATGCATATAGCGGCTACGCCTACGCTCCTGAAATTTGTTCGATCAAAACCTCAAAAAATGAACTCCATCTCACCCAATTAATTGAGTTTTAAAGAATTCACCGGTACTTCATCCCAAGAATCAACTGTCCGCAATTGCGCTACCCAACCTGCGGCCTTTTGCCTTTCGGTCAAATTATTCTGAAATGAATCATGACAATCTTTGGCTTGAGATTCATTGCAAGTGGCAATACAGGCATGAATCATCCCAGACGGATCAATTTGCTCATTTACCCAAATAGTCATGGAATATTCCCTCGAAAACTGTATTGAAAAAAGCTATTTGTTATTTTAGAACACTATTAGAGGCAAAAATTGGAGAGCAAAATCGGTAAGCTGCTAAAAAAATTCGAGCGATTGGTAAATCAGCATTCTTTTGCAACTTATCTAAAGCACTAACTACATTATCAAGGCGATAAAGCTGTAGCAGCTCTCGCACTACTTTGTTTTGCCGATTATTTATCCTTACCCAAAATACGATCCGTTCGATAATCAGCGCCATGCCTAACAAAGAGAATGCCAGCAGAGGCCACATGCTGTAAACAGATTACTAATTTCCATCTACTTTTTTTAACTTACCAACAACGCTAGATTAACAGATTGTTCTTTTAGGGAATTGGGCATCCCTTCGGCTTCTCTACGAGATGCTACGCGAACGCTTAGGGCAAGTGGTAAGCATTGGAGAGAATCAAAAACTACCTCTGTCTCTTCCGTTCACTGCTTTTTTATCTCCTCATTCCCTTACTCAACATTCAGCAATCTTTCAGCTATCCTTAGTTTGGCCGATCGCGATCGCGGATTTTTCCCAATTTCCTCTTCCTGTGCAATAATCGGCTTTTTTGTCAAGACCTTTAACAAAGGTGAATTTCTTAAACCATGCTTCACCGGGCGGTCTTCTAAACTATGAAAACTGATAATCGCAATTCTACCGCCAGGGACAAGGGCTTTTGGGGCTTTATCCAAAAAGGTTTCTAGAGATTTTAACTCGTCGTTGACGACAATTCGCAGAGCTTGAAAAACCCGAGTTGCTGGGTGAATTCTGCCATAACGGTATTTTGGAGGGACTGAAGAAGCGATCGCATCAGCCAATTCTGTAGTCGTTTGCAACGGTCGGCGTTCGACAATACGTCTGGCAATGCGCCGCGATAATCTCTCTTCGCCGTACTTAAAGAAAATATCAGCTAATTCTGCCTCATCCCAATTATTAATGATATGAGCAGCAGTTAGCGATCGCCCCCGATCCATTCGCATATCCAAATTTGCAGCTTGGCGAAAGCTGAAACCCCTTTCTGCTTGGTCTAAATGGTAAGAACTTACCCCCAAATCGGCGAGAATACCATTGAAAGTATTAGGGGGAAATTCGTAGTCAGCAAAATTGCTATAGATAAATTGTACGCGATCGCCAAACTCAGCTAATTCTATCCTCGCTGCTGCTAAAGCATCCTCATCTTGGTCAATCGCCGTTAATTTTACATCTGGCGCAGCTGCTAAAATCAAACGGCTGTGACCTCCACCGCCTACGGTCACATCTAAATAATGTCCGCTTGGACGCACCGCCAAACCCTCAATAACCTCCCGACCCAACACGGAAATATGAGAAAAAGCTAGTTCTTCTATATCTAGCGGTGTTTGTGAATCTGATTTCATCTTTAACTTTAATTTTGATTAGGGCTTACGCATACTCTAGGAATTCTTCTCTACGAGACGCTACGCAAAGGCGATTTGGCGGTTCGATGAATTAAGCGTTTTAGCTATTTTTGCGTAAGTTCTGTTGATAAATAAAAGCTGTAGACTAAGAAATTAGTCTACATAAATACCAGAGTACATAGAGAAAAATCTTACTCAATCCTCCCCAAGCCTTGAGTCAGGAATACTATCTAAATCCGAGTTTAACAATAACTGACTAAACACAATCGGTTTCCCTTGCGCCTTGATAAAGTCGTCTTCATCCTTTAACAGCTGCTTTTTCAAGTCATTACAAAAGTCAATTTCATTTTTAGTTTCAATATACTGTATTAAATTTTTTCTGATAATCTCCTTCCTCGCTACAGAATTATCAGCATCTACTAAATCTTCACTGGTTCCTTCTAAAATATTTTCCTCTAAACGCTCTTTAAGAAGATTTATTCTTTCATTTAGCCAAGTTATTGTTAAGTGTACTTGTTCATATATACTGTTATTGTTTTTCTCTTGCATCTAACAACCCCTAAATAATTAAAGCTTTTTTAAAATATAAATTTTAATAATGATGCTTTTGTCACATTCTCTGTACTGATAGCGAGTCTGTTTATAAATCTAAATAGCTTTTGGCTATATACATACCATTTTGCTTAGACACTAAGTTATACAAGATTTAAGAGGATTTAACAACATCAAAATTTTAAATGTAAAAAGAGATTACATGAAAAAAAACCTGTGCCTCAATCCCTTACATATCAAGCTTCCCTATAATAATTGAAGAGGTGCAACGAAATGAAACAATTACAACTCCTGCGCTGCTATCCTCTCTCCAACATAACCCTGTAGAGTCAAAATTATATAGATTGCCCCTACAAACCTCATTTTGGCAGACTAGATAAATCGGCTGTGGTTGGCATTTAGGCGGTTCAATTCAAAATTTTCACGAACGGAGAACACAAAATCTATGACCAGACTAGAAACCCGCACTGAACCAATGGTGCTAAACATGGGGCCACACCACCCCTCAATGCACGGGGTTCTGCGGCTAATCATGACTCTGGATGGCGAGGATGTCGTTGACTGTGAACCAGTTATCGGCTATTTGCACCGGGGAATGGAAAAAATCGCTGAGAACCGCACTAATGTTATGTATGTCCCGTACGTTAGTCGCTGGGACTACGCGGCGGGAATGTTCAACGAAGCCGTCACTGTTAACGCCCCAGAAAAACTTGCAGGTGTCGCTGTTCCCAAACGGGCTAGCTACATCCGCGTCATTATGCTGGAGTTGAACCGCATCGCTAACCACTTGCTGTGGTTTGGCCCCTTCCTCGCTGACGTAGGCGCACAAACTCCCTTCTTCTACCAGTTCCGGGAACGGGAAATGATTTATGATTTGTGGGAAGCAGCCACAGGTTATCGGATGGTAAATAATAACTACTTCCGCGTTGGTGGAGTAGCGGCTGATTTACCTTACGGTTGGGTAGATAAATGTCTGGAATTCTGCGACTACTTATTACCTAAAGTTGATGAGTACGAACGTTTAGTAACCGATAACCCCATCTTCCGGCGACGCGTTGAGGGTATTGGTACTATCACGCGAGAAGAAGCAATTAACTGGGGACTTTCTGGCCCAATGTTACGCGCTTCTGGCGTGCAATGGGATTTGCGGAAAGTTGACCATTACGAATGTTACGACGATTTTGACTGGGATGTACAGTGGGAAACTGCCGGTGATTGCTTTGCCCGTTATGTGGTGCGGATGCGGGAAATGCGCGAATCTGTGAAGATTATTCGCCAAGCAATCAAAGGACTTCCTGGCGGCCCTTACGAAAATCTGGAAGCGAAGCGTTTAGCCGCAGGTAAAAAATCTGAGTGGGACGCTTTTGATTACCAATTTATTGGTAAAAAAGTTTCCCCTACCTTCAAGATTCCCAAGGGTGAAATCTACTCTCGTGTCGAAAGTGGCAAAGGTGAATTGGGAATTTATCTAGTTGGCGATGATAATGTCTTCCCTGCACGGTGGAAAATTCGCGCAGCAGATTTCAATAATCTCCAGATTGTTCCACATTTACTGCGCGGCATGAAAGTTGCAGATATTGTGGTCATTCTCGGTAGTGTTGACGTAATTATGGGGTCTGTGGATAGGTAGAAAATATTTATCTAAGTATTTTTAGAGCAGTTGTATTATGCAACTGCTCTTTTTTTTACAATGAGTTTTTAACTATAGGACTAATATTTGATTTCTGAAAAAGCTCCGTACATTTGAAGAGTAGCAAAATCAAAGGTAGTGTGTCGGAGAAACCACTTAAACATCCATTTGAGATGCGAGAACGAAGGAATCAAAGCACAGAAACGCCGCACCCAGGTTTTAGCTTGTAACCAAATATCCTCAATTGGATTTTGTGATGGGCAATTAGGAGCAAAGCGGACGCAGTGAATTCTCCACTGCTCTTGAGACAAATCTTGGTTTACCTCGCCTAAAAAGTTTTGAACCAGATGTGAACGATGGTAAGAAGCACCATCCCAAAAAAGAAGTAATCTTTGATTGGGGGACTGATCTAATAAATAACGTAGATAATCAATCGTATTTTCTGAATTACCTGCATTATATGCTTTCAGTAGCAAGCCTCCCTTCAGATAGTCAACTGCCCCATAGTACGTCTGTTTGTCGCGGACATTAACAACTCTCACTGCTATCTCTTGGTCAGTTTTTCCCCAGACATATCCACTTAAATCTCCCCACATTAAATGACACTCATCAAGCACTAATACTTTCAACTTTCCTGCTTCGAT
>NZ_JBALDK010000226.1:0-30638 GCF_036917455.1 Nostoc sp.
GGCGACATCGGGATGGTTGTCTCCTAGTAAGCGTTTTCTCAGTTCTAAAGCTTGCAGATACAGGGGTTCGGCTTCGCTGTACCGTCCTGTAGATTGGTAGAGTACTGCGAGATTGTTTAGGCTAGTGGCGACATCGGGATGGTTGTCTCCTAGTAAGCGTTTTCTCAGTTCTAAAGCTTGCAGATACAGGGGTTCGGCTTCGCTGTACCGTCCTGTAGATTCGTAGAGTGCTGCGAGATTGTTCAGGCTAGTGGCGACATGGGGATGGTTGTCTCCTAGTAAGCGTTTTGTCAGTTCCAAAGCTTGCAGATACAGGGGTTCGGCTTTGCTGTACCGTCCTGTAGATTCGTAGAGTGCTGCGAGATTGTTCAGGCTAGTGGCGACATGGGGATGTTCTAAACCAAGACAATTTTCAACCACCTTTACACACTGCTGCAACCAAGGTTCCGCCTGCTGATAAAGTCCTTGACCTTGATAAAACCAGCCTAAGCCTATGAAAGGCCAAATTAAATCCTCGTCACTGAGATATTGGGATAGGTGGGTTGCAACTTCTGCAAGGTGGGGAATATGTGGAGTGAGGTAGAAAATATCTTCACGGTTAGGCTGTTGAGGAATTTGCTTTGCCACCTCTACCATCTGCGCTACAAAAGCAGTTTTCACCTTATCTGCCTCACTAGACTCATCCAACTTCATTTGAAAAAATTGCCGAATCAGTGGATGTAGTTGATAAATTCCTTTACTTTGCCATTGTATTAAATGCAGTTTCCGCAACTCAGCTATAGCTTTCTCGTTGAGTTCTTGTTCTTCATCATCTTCTATCCCCTCAACAGAAAAAGGAATATCAGCCAAAGCATACAAACTCAGCCAACAGCCTAAGCGTTGTGCATTCTCATCCAGCTGTTCCCAACTCAATGCAAAAGCTTCAGCGACACCATACTTATAACGCATCAATGGGTTAGCCTTGGCGACTGCTTCGTGTTCCAGTCGCTTTTTTTCTAGCCGCTTCAGCAGTTTTTCCAGAGACAAATCTGGCATTGTATCCAGATATCGCCCCACCAACTCTAATGCCAAAGGCAAATATCCCAAAAATTTACAAATTTTTCTCGCAACCCAAGGTTCGCTTTTGAGTCGTTCTCTATCAACAAGCAATTTTAATAATTTCATCGCCGCCAATGATTTGAGAACACCCAAAGGTAATTGCGGCAAAGTTCTATCAAACTCCAGGCGGGTTGTCAGCAATACTTTAAATCGGGGTGATTCTGGTGGTAGATAAGGCTGAACCTGTTTTTTGTAGTTGGTGACATCATCAAACACCAGCAGCACTTCACCTTGTTGCCAATTTTGCCAGCAGTATCTCAGCCTATCTGTTAATTCCCAGTCATCCGGTGCAATAAGTTTAAATTTCAATTCGGCAAATATGAGAATCTGAATTCCGACATCTATTCCCTGTGCTGATAACCAGCAAACCCCACCTTGAAAATTCTGCAAATGCTGTTTGCCGTATTGGGTAGCAAGTTCAGTTTTGCCGACTCCACCCATACCCGCCACAGCTACAATTGCAACTTGCCGAGATGTTTGTAATTTCTGGTGCAGTTCTTCTAATTCCGCCTCACGTCCCACAAATTTTTCAAATGCAACACCAGGAGGAATATTTTGATGAATCTCCTTAATTGTGGGGTGGGCATCTTGCCCGCCATTATATTTTCTTGTCAGGCAAGCCCGTAACTTTTCTAGCTTACCCCGGCTTTCAGAATTGGCTAATTCAGGATAACTCGGAGCGAATTTGTCATAAACCTCAGTCATCCGCTTTTTCAACGCAGACGCACCGATGTTCAACTCGCTGGCAAGTTTTGTCTCACTCTTCCCTGAGTTTTCAGTCTTCAAACGCTCTATAAAAGCTGCCGTTTGCTCTGCGGATAAGCTATTAATAGCAGCTTCATTGGCTAGAAATTCAGCCCATTGCATAGACAGCTTGTGAGATTTCTTCTCGATTCTACTTAATTTCTACCTTGTTTCTACTTTGTCTCCATTTCTAGGGAATCTCCTCTTCTTCTGGCAGAAATACGATTTGCATAGAAACATTTAGAAGAGATTCAGCCATGAAAACTGTCTTAACAACTCCAGTCAACTCCAATCAAACCACCCAAACTTCGCAATTAATCCCCGCCTCGCCAACATCAGTAGAGAATCCATCTACCTGGATGCGAGATGGATATAGCCCTACTGAAATTATTCTTGCGTCGGCAATTTTAACTTCATTGTTGATTGGGGGAATTGCCTCTGTGATTGTGGCGATTACGGGTTTAGTTAAAACTCTAGTGCCTGTAATGGTAAGCTCGACAAAGAAAAAAAAGAAGTAGCCAAGGCGAATGGAATTCGCGGCTACACAAACAAAGTCCGCCTGCCCGGACTAAGAAAAAAATTGAAGGTTTTGAAACCCACGGAGGTGGGTTTTGCCTGTGTAGACGCGGTTTCTAACCGCCCATTTAATTCACTTGAACCTTTGAACTTCGACGTTGAACCTCTGAACTTCAACATTGAACCTCTGAACCTCAACGTTGAACCTCTGAACTTCGACGTTGAACCTCTGAACTTCGACGTTGAACCTTTGAACTTCGACGTTGAACCTCTGAACCTCGAAGTTGCACCTTTTATCCTCAAAGTTGCACCTTTTATCCTCGAAATTGGGATTTGGTACTCAAAATAGCGAGGTAAATACTGTATTCCTCCTGCCTCCTAATACTAAGGTGACTGATTTAACACCCACTTTAACCACTGCCTAAAGGAACTTATAGTATTCAAACGATGAACTCCAGGCGCACGGGTGGCGGCGAGTCCATCAACGGCGACTAATGCAGCATATTGCAAGCCTAAAAAACTATCAACTGCGGCATAAGGGCCACCAAGGGTAATAGCCCCAGCAGCATACATTTGACCTTTGCCACTACGCATTTCTACTAATTCAAAATTGTTCGCTACAGTTAATCTCCCCAAGTGATTTACTGGGAGATTGTAATTTTTCACCAAATCTGCTATGAGAGGATTAGCATCTACCTTGGCATCCAGTCCAGTAGCATCAACAATAAAATCAGCTAGCAATTTTATTTCCCCAAAGCTTTGCTCTCGGATATGGGTAATAGTCCGGTTTTGGGCATCTCGTTCTACATCCAAAACCTCTCCGAAGGTAATTTGATACCAGCCTTCGCTGATGCCTTGGGCAGTAATTTGCTGCCAGTCCCGACGGTCGGCGGTAGTAGTTCCACCCCAGTCTGCTAGTAAACGCTTGCGTTCATCGGGGGTGGCTTTTTCTAACATTGCCCGAAGTTCGCCGCCCCAACAGGCTTTCGGCCAGTTAAAGGGTTGAAATTCGTAATGATTTTTGACTAGGCGCTGGGTATTTTGAAATTTGTTACCTTGAGGTTTAGGCGATCGCATTAAATGCAAAACTGCAATATTCCGATTTCGCTTTCTGGCTTCATAAATGCGTTGAATAATCCGCGAAGCCACAATTCCCCGCCCACGAATCAACACCGTACCACCTTGTCGTTCTAGTTGCTCATAAACATGATCGTGGGCTTCATAAGCATTGACGACAGATTTAAAATCTTGATATTTTTCTCTATAAGCTTGCAAATCAGGAAGAAAC
This sequence comes from Nostoc sp., assembly GCF_036917455.1. Taxonomy (GTDB): domain Bacteria; phylum Cyanobacteriota; class Cyanobacteriia; order Cyanobacteriales; family Nostocaceae; genus Nostoc. The sequence goes on from NZ_JBALDK010000226.1 coordinate 3,647, forward strand.
TGAATTGCTGGATACCCAGTAGCTAAATGTAAATAACGACTAACTAAAAAAGCATAATCTCCTGGTGCGCGAGAATAGGCTACGCAATATCTGCCATCATCAGTTTTGCGAATTGCCCTAACTCGTCCATAGCGATAAATTTGATTCCAGCCAATGCGCTTGACCTCCCGGTCTATGGAATCAAAGACGTTAGCCGCACGGGGTGTATAAGTTTCGGCAAATGTTGGTTCTGCAAACACTTGCCACAAATACTTAAATGCTGAATTTATCTGTCCCCTTCTGCAATCGTGCCAAGCTTCACGCAAGGCATAACTAGGCCAGCCCCAAATATTATCAGGACATGAGTCAGAATTCGATCGCAGTCTTTCATATAAGGGAATTTGCGAATTCAAACAAAGGCGCTTGTAACGAGCATAAGGTTCCGCCTCTAATCCCAAAGCTACAATCTTGTCAGGACGCACACCACTAAGCCGCAGCAAATCAGCCCAAACAAAGCTACCCAATCCCGCCCCGATCGCTAGATAATCAGATTCATTTACTGATAGTCCTGTAGCATAAAGCGCTTGCACAGTGACGTTTTCCGCTTGAAACGCCAGTGGCGGGAAATTACTTGCCAAGGGCGTTAGCGGCTGGGCTACAGGCAACCTGGGGTCTGGAAGATTAGTATTTACGTTGAAGTGAATCGTTGAAGGGGGGCTAGTATCTGGTGCAGAGGCGCTAGCAGCAAAGGTAACAGTGATTAGATAGGGGCCAATTTGCAACGTATCGCCATTAGCCAAAACACTGCGCGTTTGTGGTTGGCCATTGACATACACACCGTTAACGCTGCCTTGGTCAATCACTACAATATGGTCTTGTTCCCAGTCAATTAGGGCATGATAGCGAGAAACTTCACTGCTGTTAAGCAGCATCCGAGAAACGCGCACTCCCCTAAGTTCAGCAGGTAGGCGAGGGAATTCTCGACCAAAAGCGATCGGCATATTCAACCTTGGTTCTCGCCGTTCTCCTGTCGCTGGTTCTTCCCAACTTAATTGGATTTGTAAGTCATTTGTCATTGGTCATTTGTCATTGGAGATGATTATTTTCCTTGTCCCCTTGTCTCTCTAACTACCCGGTGCTACCAAGACACTCACAGCCGCAGCCAAAGATGTCCCACACCAATGACAGCCAATTTGTAGATTTTCTCCTGGGGAAACTTTATTACATTTGGGGCATTTTAAGCCATAAACTCCTGGCGGTGTTGGTGAATGATGGTGATGTCCGATATGGACTGGCGGATGGGGTGGCATCAAAACTGTTGCTGGAATGCTACCTGTGGAAATGCTAGAAACGTTGAGTTGTATTTGTCCTAAAGAGATACTAGTGCCGTCAGTTAAAGGCATTTCACCTTGAACTAATTGCCGTCCATCGATCAGAGGGGGATTTTGCGATCGCAAATTCCTAATATAAAAGCGCTGTTGCTGGTGATGAAAAAATATTTCAACGTGCAAACCAGAGACAGTGGGGTGACTCAAAACAATATCGCACCGGAGGGGGTCGCGACCAATGCGGATAGTGCCAAGATTTTTACTTGGCTGTTGTTCGTAAATGTTTTGAGTTTTATTTTGGCCTGAATCGTGCCAGTGTAAAGTTAGTGCGTTCATTGTTCTAACTTCGTGAATGGTATTTAGCTACTTCAACTTTCTTCTGTGCGATTCCTAACACGATTGCGTCGGTGCAAGCAAGTATTTAGAAAAAACTTCAACAAGCTTTATTTTGCCGACGCTAGTTTATCAGCGATGCGTGTAGTTTCTGGCAGCCGATATTTTGGCGTGCAGCGTAATACATAGTCAATTGCTGTTGGTAAACTAATTCGATGACCGCTAGAAATATACAGAGGTTTTACCCCTGTGCGCGATCGCAAAACAACCCCAACGGTTTCACCGTTATATATCAGTGGTTGCGTGCTGCCTTTGGCTTCAGGCAATTCCTCATACTTACCTACCAATCTGGACTTGGCTACACCAATTGTTGGCATATCTATCAGTAACCCTAAATGGCAAGCTATACCTAATCTACGAGGATGAGCAATTCCCTGACCATCACACAAAATGATATCTGGTATTGTTGTAATCTTTTCTAGGGCATCAAGGACAGCTGGTATTTCGCGAAATGAGAGGAACCCAGGAACATAAGGGAAGGTCGTAGGACGATGTGCTAGGCTTGTCTCGATTATTTGCAGATCAGGAAAACTCAGTACTGCCACAGCTGCACGGCTAATGGTTCCATCCGCTTCAAAACCCATATCCACTCCAGCAACGTACTGGATAGGTTCTTCTAATCGATCTTCAGTAATTACTCGATCTCGCAGCTTTTCTTGAATAACTATGGCTTCCTCTAGCGTTGAGGGCCAAGCATGATCTTGATAAATCTTCATATTTAAAATGGGAATTAAACTGATTAATATTAATCTTGTTAATTGGGCTATGGCAAAAATAGATGTTGAACTTGGGTAAATATATTTTTTACAAAATTTTGTGAAAGACTATCTTTATACTAAATATTTTAACCCAAGCTAGTTGATATTTGGCATCATAATGTTACTTAAGGCTTTTCAGAGGGAATCCTAAGAATATAAGTTTATTTTCCTAGATTTTCCCTTTTAGTGGTTATGACACAGCCAAATATTCTGGAACTTGCAAAACAGGGAGATGTAGAAGCGATCGCATCTCTGATGAACCGCCACCTACACCCCAAAGGGATCGCTGCAAAAGTTGCCTTTCAAGATGCTTGGTTAGAGGTAACGCTAGAATCTGCCCAAGTACCAAATCAGCAAATTTTAGTTGCATTTATCCGCAAAGGTTTAACTGGTTTAGGGGCTGCATCTATTGAAAGCGTGAAAATTTACGGACAACAAACGGGTAAGAAGTTTCCAGCTTGGACTAAAGAGTTTAATCTAGGTATAATAGAAGATGAAATAGAAGAAGTAGATAATGAAAATTATTCCAGCAATTCTCAAACTCTGACTATTTCTATTAACTTAAGTGGCGATACTGCACGGGGATTAACAAACCAAGATTTTGAATTTATTGCTAACCAAATAAGTGCTGATATTTTATCATCTTGTACTGACGTTTTTATTCAAAAAGTAAGTATTAGTAACGGTAGTTCGGTGATTACAAAGGAACGTTAATATTTAATTCGTCTCATGCAGAGGTGTAGAGGTATATACCGTAGACCTGTAAGGGAGACAAGAGGCTTCTTTTTCTTTCAGCTATTTCCTCCTTCCCATATCTGAAGTTGTCTTTCTGCCGCAACTATGCAATTGAGATGCTTGGGTGGATACAGAAAATGATCGTAAGCTAAGGCCATCTGTCTAGCAGCTTCACTATACGGCACTCGTCCTATTCCTGTACCCAATCCAGGACAGGCAACGGTGTTAATTTTTTGGCTAGCGTGTTGGTTATGCTGGCGAACTGTCAGCAGCATCGCCCACATCGCAATATAAGGAATATCTGTCCTAGCAATAATCATGGGAACTCGCATAGTAGGTGTATGAGCCAAAAAAGGATGCTTGTGATGACCTGTTTCTACAATCATTGATGTTCCCACAGGCTGTTCGCCCAAATAATCTTCAAGAATGCGCTGTTGAACTTTTGCCATTAAGGAAGGTCCGAAAAAACGGATAATTGCCGTATCTATGCCACCATCCATCATGCCAAAAGAGTTTGCAGGGCTGACCATACAATCAAAATCTGGCAACCACTCGAAATAGTCATTCACTATTTCTACATTGGGTAAGTAATCAAAATTCTTTTGAAAGGCTGCACACAACAAAGAGTCGGGAGCTACCAATATCAATTTCAAGCTTTTATTTCCTCCGCTTGAATACCTATTTTAAACGTCAACTAGGGCAACAATCAATGGTTTCTCTGTGTTATCAACCTTGTCTTTGGTTTATACTACACATATAATACAAAATATGTCACTACTCAGTTAGTGACTGTTTGTCGCTTAAACAAAAGGAAATTTTATGATTCCCCGAACACGCATCCGAAATATTGGTATCTCTGCCCACATCGACTCTGGTAAAACTACGTTATCAGAGCGAATTCTCTTCTACACGGGCAGAATCCACGCTATTGAGGAAGTGCGGGGAGGCGGCAAGGGTGCAACGATGGACTTTATGCCGGAAGAAAAACTACATGGCATTACCATTACCTCTGCTGCTACTACCTGTGAATGGTACGATACTCAAATTAACCTGATTGATACACCGGGACACGTGGATTTCACCATTGAAGTGGAACGCGCCTTGCGGGTATTGGATGGGGCAGTCATGGTGCTGTGTGCTGTGGCAGGTGTACAATCCCAGTCCATTACGGTGGATCGGCAAATGAAGCGCTACCGCGTGCCGCGTTTGGCGTTCATCAACAAAATGGATCGGATGGGGGCAGATCCATTTCGTGTAGTACAGGGAATACGCGATCGCTTGCAACTAAATGCAATGTTGATCCAGTATCCTATCGGCAGTGAAGACCAATTCCAGGGAGTAATTGACCTGGTAGAAATGACTGCTGACTACTTTGAGGGGGAAAACGGCGAAAACCACATTAGAAAGTCGATTCCCGAAGCTCTTAGGGATGAGGCACAACAGGGACGCGAGAAGCTGCTAGATACTTTATCGCTGTTCTCAGAACCGATGACGGAGATGTTACTGGCGGGTGACGAGATTCCCAAAGAATTAATTTGGAAAACCATCCGACAGGCAACCTTAAGTCTAGAATTCACACCTGTATTGCTGGGTTCGGCATTCAAAAATAAAGGAGTGCAAAACTTATTGGATGCAGTTACGCTCTATCTACCATCTCCCGTGGATAGGGAAGTCAAGGCACTGGGGGCTACGACAAGCAATTCCCAATCCCTAATCACTCTCTACCCTAACCCCGATGCTTCTTTGGTGGCATTGGCATTTAAACTCACCGTTGAGTCCTTTGGGCAGTTGACGTATACTCGGATTTACTCTGGGACGCTGAAACCCGGCGATACCGTCTACAACTCGCGGACTGAACAGCGAGTGCAAATCGGTCGCTTGGTGAGAATGCACGCCAATAAGCGAGAAGAGGTAAAAGTTGCGGTAGCAGGGGATATTGTGGCTCTGTTGGGTGTGGATTGTGCTTCTGGTGATACATTCTGTTCTGGGGAACCACTGGTATCTCTAGAGAAAATGTTTGTGCCGGAACCAGTGATTACGCTGGCGATTACGCCTAAGAAGCAGGAAGATAGCGATCGCCTTTCCAAGGCACTCAATCGCTTTCAAAGGGAAGATCCTACTTTCCGGTTGAGCATCGATCCTGAATCAGGCGCAACTCTGATTTCTGGGATGGGCGAACTCCACTTAGAAATCTACCTAGAACGCATTCAACGAGAATATAATGCTGAGGTTTACGTTGGTAATCCTGCCGTGGCTTACCGAGAAACCATTGGACAACAAGCTACCTTTGACTACCGATTTAAAAAGCAGTCAGGCGGCCCCGGTCAGTATGCCCATATTACTGGGTGGATTGAACCTACAGATGAGCCGTTTGTCTTTGAAAATCGGGTGGTTGGGGGTGCGATTCCCAAAGAATATATCCCTGCGTGCGAAAAGGGTTTCCGTGAGGCGATGGAATCAGGAAAGCTGGAAGGTTATCCGGTAACTGGGGTGAAAGTCGTTTTGGATGGTGGTTCCTATCACCCAATTGACTCTTCCGAATTGGCTTTCCGGTCAGCATCTCATCAAGCAATTGAAGGTGCGATCGCTAAAGCCAAACCCTACGTCCTCGAACCCATCAAGCTTGTAGAGGTGGAAACACCCAACGAGTTTATGGGAAGAGTTCAAGGTGATTTATCCTCCCGTCGGGGTTTGTTGTTGGGTTCCGAGACAATGCAGGGATACACAGTGATTCGGGCAGAAGTAGCACTGGCGCGAATGTTTGGGTATTCTACAGAATTGCGATCGCTTACTTCTGGTATGGCTACTTTTTCAATGGAGTTTGCCTGCTATCGCCAGTCGTGAACCCAGATTAGCAATTAGCATCGCTCCAGATTGTCTTTTTGAAAAGACAATCTGGAGCTTAATTTAAACCTTAAATTGTAATGAAAAAAGGCGACGATCGCTTTTTAAGTAGATACTTAGGCATGGTTGAAGCCAATTGGTAATGCGCTACATCCTGGCGAGTTGAACTGAATCAACTCGCTATATTAGAGTTCAATTAACTTGAAGCCCCAAGGTTTGAGAGCCGCTTCCGCTAGTTCTGTATTTACACCTTCATAAGCTTCCCATTCCAAGGGATGCTCTTTCGGATGTCCGTCACCGACATTACCAGCAACTTTGATGATCGGACAGTTGGCGATGCGATCGCGCTCCAACCCTTTGGGAACTACTATTTGGATTTTATGACCGACAAACTTTGCTGTACTTTCTTCAGCGACAGATTCCCGGATTAAACAAATATCCCCAGCCGTCCCCCAAGTAGTTTTGTAGATGTGGAGGAATGATATATAAGGTGCTGGTTTGATGGATCTTTTGAGAACATGCATTATCTGTAATCCTTACACTATGAGTCAAAAATCATAAGTTATATAAGTATTTTCTATCACGTTCGTAGGGAAGAAGAATGTTTTTAACTCACTTTTTGCACCTAGCCTAAGTGATTAGTCTTTTTGGGGAAAGGTCAGAGTAGAATGCCATATCGCTAGAACACGATAATGCCTACATACTAACTTCTAAAGCAATCGCTACTAAATGTTGCGACACGAGATAATAGCAATGTCTCGTTAAATTGTCGGCGATCGTCAATGTCCTTTGATAACCTCTGCAAACTACTTTCCGAAAAACATCCCGAACGTTTTGCTAGTTGGGTTTTGGGTACAGAGCAAACTTCCGTCAAAGTTCTCAAAACCGAATTGAGTATTGAACCGATTCGCGCTGATTACGTTACCTTCTTACAGCTAGAAGGACGAATTCTCCACTTGGAATTTCAAACCAAACTAGAATCTACACCGCCACTACCCTTGCGGATGCTAGATTATTGGGTACGCTTGTATCGTTTGTATCGTCTACCCATAACGCAAGTTGTCGTATTATTGCTTCCCCCTGCACCAGGAACCGTAATTGAAACTGTCTTTTCAGTCGAAACTACTCGTCATGAATATCGCGTAATTCAAATGTGGTTAGAAAATCCTGAATCATTTCTCAATGACCCAGCTTTATTACCCTTAGCACCACTGGCAGCAACCACGCAACCTCAAGGCTTATTACAACGAGTTGTGGAAAAAGTTAATCAACTTGAGCCAAGGCAAAGACCAGAAATTTCCGCTTACACCCAAATCTTAGCGGGGTTAAAATACAATCAGGATTTGATTCGACAATTATTTCGGGAGGGTATAATGCGCGAGTCAGTAATTTATCAAGAAATTCTCGCTGAAGGCGAACAACGTGGACGAGAAGAAGGACGAAAAACAGAAGGGCAATTGCTCATTCTCCGTCTACTTACTCGACGGGTGGGAGAATTACCCCAAGAGGTGCGATCGCGGATTGAAAATCTCTCCTTAGAACAATTAGAAAATCTTGGCGAAGCATTGTTGGATTTTCAGGCAATCGCGGATTTAGAATCCTGGTTTAGTACATTAGAGTAGCAATATCCTTCTGTTGAAAAGGAAATCTTTTTACTACAACACGATAATTGCCCACATACTAACTCCCAAAGCGATCGCAGCTAGGTATTGCCCAAGGAGCGATCGTACTGGTTGCTTGGCAATCTTTTGCGTTAATAACATAGTCATCAACACTGAGAAAATTATCGTTGTACCTTGCAAAAAGGCAATCACAGCCGGGTGAGCAACCAATATTGGTAATTGTTCTCCACTCAAACCAAGCGTAGCAAAGGTAACAGGTAAAATCCGCCCGCCTTCACCTAAGCCCAAACGCAGATAATGAGCTAAGTTTCCGCCCAACACTAATGGTAAATAGCCATAAGCAAGTTCCACAAATGATTTTGGCTTCCGATTAAAATTAAACAGTTTCAGCAAGCCATAAGCCCCAAAGGTAAAAATCGCTGGGATAATTAACACTAGCAGCGATAATCCCAAGTGCTGCCAAAACTGAGTTAAATCCAGTTGTAACCCCAACCAAGATTGTAATTCTGGCAAACGATGCAGATATATCCCACCCAATAGCAAAAACAATAATGCTACTTCATAAGTGCGGGGTACATGAGTTGTCCACAGTTCAATTGCAGGGGGACGCAAGTTGAATTCAACGGAACGATGGGGACAAGCTTTTAGACAAGTCATACACAGTACGCAATCTCTATTATCTTCTAACTGCGCTGGATGTGAGTATAAAGGACATCCATTGGTTTCCATGCCTTCGCCCTTTTGCGGCCCGCCTTTGTAGCACTGATAGGTGGTGCAACTCGCAGAACATATCCCTTGCTGGGCGCGGAGTTCCGTCATTGAGAGTTTGGCAAATAAACCATTCATTCCACCGATGGGGCAAAGATATCGACACCAAAACCGCCGCTCAAAAAGTGCGGAGAAAATCATCGCCCCAGCAGTAATTAACAGCAATAAACAAGCGCTGAGATAAGCGGTATTTTCTAAATGCCAGAGTTCTTCCCATAGGAAAATTAGGGTGAATAAACCAAACATGAACCATCCACCCCATTTTTCAGCTTCCTCTCGCGGCCAGCGCTTGAGTTTTCGCGGCCACAGCCAGAGGGATAACTTTTGGGTAATTTCCCCATAAATCATGAAGGGACAAACAGAACACCAAATGCGTCCTAAAAAGGGAAAGAGGAATAAGAAGAACGGCCACCACCAAGCCCAAAATAGATTTAATACGAAATTGCGATCGCGGGTTTGCGGCCCAATGAATAATACTGCAACAGTAATTGCAAATGCAGTTGCAGTAAAACCATAATTAATGCGATCAGGCCACCAAGGACTCCGTAAAAACCGCCGCAAACCAGGATAGGCATTTAATAGATTCACCCGAAATCTTTTTTTCTTCGTTTCGGCTGGCCAAAAAATTTCTTCTGTTAATTCATTAGCACCCTCCGCTTGCAGGATTGCTCTTTCTACCAGATTTTTTAATTCCTTAAGGTTGCCAGGAAAATCATAAGATTGTAGACGACGTAAAGCTTCTGGGGTGATGTGCGGTTTTGGAAGACCTCTAGCCCGAATGTAGAGACTAGTATAATATTCAACCTGTGCTTGAACATCAGCTTTTCGCACCCGTAGCGGTGGTACTTTAATAATGTGACCAACAGAACGTTCAATTGTCGGCTGAGTTTTTTCAGAAACAATTAGAATTCTGGCTTTACTGGGGCGAGGTTCAGGCGCTGTTTCTGCCGAACGAGCCACGGGGGTATATGTGCCAGTTTTAAGCAACTGCGTCACGGGAGGTAATAATTCTTCAGGCAATTCTTGGATATTGTTGAGAACTAAAGTACCTTCTCCCAACCATTCCAACAGTCCTGGTTTCCCGCCAGCGCGACCGAATAAATCTGCACCGCTAGTTTGCAGAATACCGCAATTGACTTTAATTATCGGTTCTCGCCGTTTTGGAGAACCAAAGTGGATAAGGGCCGCTATATTGTCCTTTTCTAACCCTGGTTCTCCAAAAATATCCACTGATTTGCGGTCAGCCGCTGCTTCTCGAATTTGTTCGCGCAGGCGCACAGCATAGCGACTTGTACCAACAATTCCCCGTTGCGCTTTAGTAACTAAATATGGTCGCAAAGCTATGGAACGTTCTTGTTCATAGCCAAGTGCTGATGTCACCTGAGCTAATTCTTGAGCCAATTGGCGGGAAAAAGCCTGAGTAATTTCGGGGTATTGGCTGACTAGTTCCCGAAATTTAGCAACAGGTACAACCCACAAGTGACATTCGGTTACTGTAGTAATTGTGAATGGAGTTAATTCATCCAATAACAATTCTTTGAGTTCAATCACAGCTCCGGGAAGGAATCCACAAGCTAAGGCTGGGTTGGTTTGATTGGTGGTATTGCTTTCAAGTTGACCTTCTACAAGAATATAAAGGGCTTCTGGAGGACTGCCTTCGCTAACTAAGTCAGTTTCACCACTTACAACCTGTTCTTCAATTACTTGTGCGATCGCATTTAAGACTTCATGTGAGAGAATTCCTAAACTAGTGCGTTCTTGTAGCCATGTAACCATTTCTGGAGATGTCACGTCGCTTTGCTCCGAATTCAAAATTCAAAATTAATAATCCCGATAAATAAATTCAGGGGTTTGTATCATGAGTCTTTGTCAGTCATATTAAATTATCCGTGTAGGCTGTTTTTATAACTGTTTTAAATTCGGTGGAATACAGTACAAGCACACAAATATGTTACCCGCATTTCTCACAAGCTTGAGGGGCAGAGGAGCGGAGGGGCAGAGGGGCAAAGGAGCAGAGGGGAAAGAACTTGGTATTTGAACTCTCCTCTGCTCCCCTGCTCCCCTGCTCCCCTGCTCCCCTTCTCCTCTGCTCCCCTGCACAAGTTTTTGAGAGATGTAGTGAGAAATCCGGGGTTAGCCCACCGTGTATTACATCCAAACAATAACCGCTATCAAAGAAATTATCCTCTGAAAAGAATGCCAAAATATTTGTGCGCGGCTGTTATGGATTAATATCTGAGAATTGATCGGGAACGAATTATGGCACTTTATCTAGACTCAGCGATCGCATCTGAGGCTGAAGTTGTTAAGCTTTGGGGATGGGTGAAAGGCATTACAACTAATCCCACGCTGTTGGCTCAAAGCGATACTCCACCAGAAATCACGCTCAAAAATTTGGTTGCCTTGACTTCTGGCCCCTTATACTATCAACTTGTAGCATCTGATAAAGCTGGGATGCTAGCTGAAGGTAGAAAAGCTTTTGAGATTATTGGTTCGCAAACAATTTTAAAGATTCCCGCAACACCGTTAGGTTTTGAAGTGGTGGCGAGTCTATCACCAGAAATTACCTGTTCGGTGACAGCAATTTATAGTGCAGCACAAGCAGCAGTTGCACGAGAGGCGGGAGCGAAAATTGCCATAGCTTATGTAAATCGGGCGACGCGGTTGTTAGGTGATGGTATTGCCTTAGTGCGGGATATGGCTAGCGTCCTCAAAGGTAGTGATACGCAGATTTTGGCAGCTAGTATCAAATCTCCCCAAGAAGCAGCCGCTTCATTGCAAGCCGGAGCGGATCATTTAACTTTACCATTGGCAATGTTGCAGGCGATCGCAACTCATGAATTCTCACAAAAAACTGTTGAAGAATTTGCTAAAGGAGGCATAGGTTTAAGATAATTCGTAATGGGCTAGGCCTCGCTACGCTAACGTAATTTGTAATTCGTAATTAAATATGAGTTTGTCAGATATTCCTAATCTCTGGGTTCCCTCGGTACTTTTAGGTTTAATTATTGTCGCTGCTATATTTTTCAGTCGCAGCAGTTGATTAGTAAGGCATTACAAAAGTTATGTTAGGTAAACCCGCATTTCTCACAAGCTTGAGGGGAAGGATGGGCAGAGGGGCAGGGGGGCAGAGGGGCAGAGGAGCGGAGGGGCAGACGAAGCCCGATTATTGCTTCGCTTTTTGTAATTAATTAATCTCCTTTCTCAATAATTCTGGAATCTGAGAAGGGCGTTCAGCGACTGGAACTTCCGCTTCTTTTAAAGCAGCTAATTTACTTTGGGCTGTACCAAAGTTCGGATCGCGGCCGATAACCGTTGCTAAAGTCCCTGTTTGTCGCCAAGTTTTTCCTGGTGGCGCAAGTCTTCCTGCAATGTAGGCAATGACTGGTTTATCAATTGCTTCAGCAATGTACCCAGCTGCTGCTTCTTCACTACCACCACCAGGTTGACCAACTAAAACGATCGCCTCTGTAGTTTCGTCTTCATCCAGAATTTGCAACCATTGGAGAAAGGAGGAACCAACGATCGGATCGCTACCAATACTGACACTAATGGACTGTCCTAAACCTGCTTTTGTTAATTCGTAAGCAACTTCGTATGTGAGAGTGCTACTACGACTAACGATCCCTACAGATCCAGGAGTATAAAACTCGCTAGGTTGAGTACCTAAAAGAATTTTTCCCGGTACAATGATCCCCGGACTGTTGGGCCCGATTACCAAAGTTTCACAGGCTTCGGCTTTACGGAGTAATTGCACCATATCCAAAGGTGGTACGCCAGCAGTGATAATAATGATTTGGCTAATATGAGATGCGATCGCTTCTAATGCCGCATCTAAAACGTCGTAAGGATCTACACAAATAATTGTTGTGTCAATTACCCCAAATTGTTCTATTACCTCCTCTACTAAGTCAAATACTGGCAGTCCATGCAGTTCCTGTCCGCCACATCCTGGATTGACACCAGCGACCAAATTCGTGCCATAAGCTTGCATTTGAGCAACATGAGTGCCTGATATAAATTCACAAAAGCCTTGAATTAATACTTTACTTTCTGGCGTTAGATTCATAAAAAATTACCGTAAATTTGACAACCCAGTGAGTTAAGCCACTAGGTAAGAAGAGCAGGGAGCAGGGAGCAGGGGAAATAATCAATGCCCAATGCCCAACGATATATTTTCGTGGTAAAAATTAATAATTTTTGATTTGGAACAAAATGACAGTCACTACTTTTTATTAACAGTTGGTTTAGCAAGACGAACTGCTGCCGCTACTGCTTCATCTAAATTTTCTACCACGAGTAGCGCATCGCTGTGGGTTTTTAGTGTTGCTAAATATTTTCTCGCAGCATTAAATTCAGAACCAGCAAGACGGACAACTAAGGGTTTAAAATTCCGTTCTTGCCGACTTTTACTGCCATTACGCACAACTTGTGATTCAAGTTCGCTGTTGTCTTGCTGCACAACTCTGGCTATAACTTCAACCACTTCCTCAGTTTGAGGAATGCTACCCAAAAAGTTTATGAGTATTACTTGAATGCTTTTGTCAGCTTCCAGGATTTTCAGACCTGTCTCTAGGCGATCGCGGAAGGTAGTTGGTGTAGTATCTGTGAGGAAAGCATGACGTAGATTTAAACAAACACCTGGGTTGCCACCAGCATTGGCTACTAAATCTAAAGTTGCCATTACTGAACCAGTACCATTACCTAAAATCCCTATTTTTCCATGCATTTTTATACTATTCCAATCACCCAAAATCCCGTTGATTTCAGTACTGGTATGACGGCTGATAATTTTTGCTGCCATCTCGGCGAGGTCTGGATGGCGCTTGATTGCCCGTTCGTTAATCCTGACTTTACCATTAAGAGCCATAACTTGACCATTGGCACTGACTGCCAAGGGATTTATTTCGACTAAATCCAGGTCTTTTTGCACAAATAAGTGGTACATTTTCTCCAAAACGCTGCTTACAGACTGCATCAGCGTTCCCTGTAAACCCATTTTCAAAGCCAGCCGTCGGGCATAAAATGGCGAAAATTCCTGTTCCACAACAACATGGTGCATTTTTTCCCCAGCAGACTCCCAATCAATGTCTGCTTCTTTGCAACCTAAAAGTACTGGTCGGCAAACAGCAGTATCTAAAACCACCGCGAGATAAAATTCCTGGTTTGCGTCGTATTGCGATTCTGCCAGCACAACTTCTGGCAATTCGCCCCATATTGGTAGACTAAATATATTTTGCGCTGCTGCGATCGCATCTATTGTTGTTTCGGCAAACCTGACTCCACCCGCTTTTGCCCGTTCCGCTCCATGCACTTGAGATTTAAGTACAATTGGAAAGCGAATTTTTAAACGTTTCAAATCTGTAGGATGGTCAATTCGTTGGGAGGGTAATACCGGAATGCCTATCTTCCCAAACCATTCTTTAACTTGATACTCTAATAAATCCATTGATACACCTTGTATTTACACTTTCCAAGCTGTTGGTGAGTGCTGTCTTAATATTTTGCAGCACTTTTATTTCAAAGTTAAGCTTTTGGCAGCTATAAAAATTTATTTTTCATGGATCGATTTTATCGAATTCAGCATAAGAGACACATTAATTTTGCTTGCCAACCTGGTTGTGCCAGAGCCACAACATGTAATTAATCTTTTCAGTAAGCTTCCCAGCATAGAAGATAACTAGCATTTCTGTCAAAACCCTCTGACTTACTATCGTTTCCTTAACCTTTAGATAAATTTTTTACAACTGCCCTGCAACTATAATTTTGCAGAGCAATTGTTACTGTAAATTTAACTATCGCAAAATAATGCAGTGAAAATACTCAAAAACTCTATTATTCCCATTTTTTATTTGTAATTTATATCTGAAGACAGATTATTTAATTTTGGATCTAGGGAGTTAAAAATGTAGCGCTGCGAACAATAACTGCTTTTTTAATTTTTGGTGAAAAGTCAGAATTTGTGTTAGAAAGTTGGTCGTTCAGATTTTCAGGCTGTGGTTGGTTAAACTGTGCATTTGCATTCAACAAACCTCAAAAGTTCATTTCATTCCCTTAAAGATAATCAAAACAATATAGAAGTTGAGCGGAAAAGCTCTATGAAGGTAGCAGTCCAGCAGGAAGATTTACAGCTTTTAGCCAAAACTTTGCAGGAACAATTGCTTGTAGAAGTCTCATCGGCTGAAGTCTTCGAGGTTAAATGCGCCGTCAATAAAGACGGGCTAATGGTTTTAACGCAACATGAATCAGATGTAATAGTTGACGCTCAGATCATCTTTGCAGTAATTGAGGAAGTACTTCAGTCTGTAACACCCCACAGAGATGGGCAAGTGCAATGTTTCCTCAGAGTTTTTGGCGAACAACTCCCTTATGCCAAATGTTTCTTGGCTTTGAAGCAGAGGGGAGGATGGGGGGATGGAGGAGTAGGGGAAACAGAGGAGGAATACTTTTCTCCACTTTCTTCATCGGCTCTGACTTATTCTCCATCATTCGATGAGGTTGAGGAAGAGGAACCGTTTGACCCATTTTCAGATGCGCCAAATTTCCCGACTTCAAAGCCAGGATTTCAAATAAAACCCATCTTACTGGGTGCAGCCTTGGTGGGGATTGTAGTTTTAGGCGGTGGTGCTTATTTATTGACTCGCCCTTGTGTGATGTCTGAGTGTAAAGAAATACAAACCGCCGAGCAATTAAAAACAAAGTCTCCACAACTGATGCGCCGCGCCAAGTCTGAAAAAGAATTAGTAGCTATACAACAACAACTTGCAGCAGGTAGCGCCGCCCTAAATGTAATTCCTGGTTGGTCGCCCCGTTACCAAGAGTCGGAAGAACTAAAAGCAAGTTTATCGGGACGGTCAGAAAAAATCAACCAGGTGGTTAAGGCTTTACAGACGGGAGCTTTGGCGACACAAAAAGTCCAAACACCTGCATCTAGTCTAGAGGAATTACAAGCTAGACAGCATTTATGGCGACAAGCTATAGCGCCCCTAGAAACTATAAGTTCTAGTAGTGAACTCTATGGGCTAGTGCAGGGTAAATTACTTAATTATCGTGTCCGTTTGCACGCTGTAAATCAGCAGATATTTATTGAGGAAAAATGGCTCAAAAAACTCACAGCAGCAAAAGCTGTAGCTAGTGCTGCTGAGAACCGGGAAACTACTGCCAAATCTTTGAATGATTGGCAAAAGGTGCAGTCTACTTGGTTGGTGGCAATTAATGCTTTGAATAGCATTCCCCTAACTAGCTCTGGATACCAAGAAGCCGCAAAGCTGTTGATAGATTATAGACCTAAGTTAGTAGCAGCACGCGATCGCGCCACAAAAGAACAATTAGCCGCTAAAACCTACCAACAAGCCGTTAGCGCTGCCAACCAAGCCAAAATATATCAGCAACAAAACCAATGGCAAGCAGCTGCTACATACTGGGATCAGGCTTTGCAAACTGCTAAAAAAGTTTCCAAAGATAGTTTGTACTATATTCAGGCTCAGTCTTTCATCGAACCCTATTCAATAGCCCTTAAACAAGCACAAGAAAAACTACAAGTTGTTAGTAGTTTCCAACAAACCCGCACTGACTTGGATAAAACCTGTATTAATGGAATTCGGATTTGCACCTTTAGCATAGATAATGCAGGAATTATTGTCCGGCTAACCCCTGAGTATGACCAAATAAGGCAAAATAACTTGGCTAATCCTTATTCTGAAAATTCTAGTACTGCTATTGATGTTACCAATCACTTGCAAATCTTACGGGAAGCTTTAGGTGTAATTGGTGAAAATGCCAACTTGCCCCTTTTCCTCTACGATTCTAAAGGTCAGGTAATTTATACACGGACTTTAGGCGGGTAAGTAGAAATTTTAGGGTGAAGAGTTTAGAATCTATAGTAATTCTGGCGTTGCATAATCAAGGGATGAGTTGAAGTGTTCTACTGTGAAATGTGCATTATTTCAAGTATTGTCAAATTCCCGTGTTTACCTAATTCATCTCGCATTTATGCAACGCCAACAATCATAAATTGTTTGTGAGCAATCGATCCCCGACTTTGTAAAAATTGTCGGGGATCTAGTCTATTAACCGTTGTCGTGTCTATAATCGGCATCTAACCAACAGCGTGGTAAAACTTCACCTGAAGGGAAAACGAGATTTTCTTTTTTAAAAGTATCAGGTGGCTGTTCTTCTTCACCTTGTTGTTCTCGCCCGTGAACGACATTACTATTGGGATCGAGTAATTCTTGAATTTCCAGAATTTTCACCAATTCGCCACTATCTTTAACTTGTAAAAGCATAGAAATTGCCTCAATGAGTTTGCATGAAAGTTCAAAGCGAGTCTCAATAGAAAATCACTCAAATCTAAACTGATTTTGAACGCGGATATCCCTTAATTGTTAAATTGTTAAAGGAAATTTTTATTAATAATCTACACAGAAATTACACGAGATTAATCTATGTGTAACTATAGAGTTTATTTTTATAGAGTTGGTAAAAAAAATACTACCTAATTCATTAGCTAAAATCGAATTAGGAGATGCTGATTAAAAAAATTGTCCAACTAAAGTAATCTTGGTTTTAGCGATTATAAATCGCGTTGATATTTCTCCAAAATATCAACTAAAGTAACCTGGCATTGCACTGGCAGTAAATCAATTAAAGGAAGTTCACTTCTACCACCGCCAATTTTCACTGTAATTGATTGCAAGACTTTTAAAACTTGGTCTTCACTTACACTGTTGGAAGTAATTAAAGGATACAGTCGTTCAGCAACAAGAGTATGTAGTTTGGCATTAGATAAATAAAGATGCCATTTGGCAATGTCTATGTAAACATTTTCGCCAATTTCAGCTGCTAGGGCTTCTAGTAGTTCTGTGGTGTTAGTCTTAGCCATAAAAATAACCCTACATTAAGAAAAAGTGCGAAATCTCAGGCTTTTTTACATTATGGCTCAATTAACAGGCTAATCCTACTACCAGAGGTTACAATTGCCCCAGCATGAGTAATCCATCTTCAGGTGGATTTGGGTGGAGCTTCGGTGTAGTTAGCGATCGCACTAATATAAATCAAATGCACCAACACTATTCCTGTCCAACTTAAAGTCACCCAAGGCAGCCACTCCCAGGTAGTATCTTTCAAAATGTGGAAAAACCACAAGCCAGAATTAATCGTAGCAGCGATCGCTACATGGGTGGCAAAATTCATCCGGTCATCGATCTTGCGGTAATCAGGGTCTTTGCGATCGGGTTTGCGAGGCCAACGAGGAGGCATAAATATTTGTTACAGATTTAAATACACCCTATTTATTCTAAGGTTTTTGTGGCAGTGGTTGCTATTAGACCCTTACAACCAGTCATAATTGAATTGGAAGTCATAATTGAATTCGCTGGAACTTAATCAACGGGCAGAACAAGAACGTCAACGCGCTGAACGGTTAGCAGCATATTTGCGTAATCTCGGCATTGATCCTGATAATCTGCCGTGAGTAGGGAGTGGGAATAAAGGAGAAGAATTAATAACCAATTTCCCATTTCCCATGGGAGCAATGCGATTTTGTGAGCACGGGGAGCAGGGGAGGCAGGGGGAGCAGGGGAGGCAGGGGAAGAGAAAGAAATAAGTGTATTTATAGCTATAAAGGTCGTAAAAAATACTAAAGTTTTCTCTTCACTCCCCCTGCTCCCCCTGCTCCCCCTGCTCCCCCTGCTCCCCCTGCTCCCCCTGCTCTTTTCACGAGGATCTCACTTTTTCGCGTTGCTCCCTTTCCCATTCCCCAAAAGCTTACTGCTCTGACACAGAATAATCTCCCGATTTCCCGCCACTCTTACTTATTAAACGAATCGAATCAATTTGAATCGACTTCTCTAAAGCTTTTGCCATATCGTATAAAGTCAAAGCAGCCACAGAAACGGCAGTTAAAGCTTCCATCTCTACACCAGTTTCAGCTTTAGTTTTGACTGTGGCTTGAATTTGATAACCAGGTAGTTGGGGATCGGGTATAATTTCGACCGCTATTTTTTGTAAAGGCAACGGATGACACAGAGGAATTAAAGCGGCTGTTTGCTTGGCTGCCATAATCCCCGCCAATCTTGCAGTTGCTAACACATCACCTTTTGGGACATTTCCGGCTTGAATGGCGGCGAAGGTTGTTGGCAGCATCCGCACATTGGCCTCGGCTACTGCTTGGCGGATTGTGGGTGCTTTACCCGTCACATCTACCATCTGCGCCTGTCCTTGGCGATCTAGATGGGTTAAGCTGGCAAAATTAGATAGAAAATTATCTTGCGTCATTTAGTTAGAACGTGTTAATATAGATTGTCGGTGAGGGCGTGTAGCTCAGTGGACTAGAGCACGTGGCTACGGACCACGGTGTCGGGGGTTCGAATCCCTCCTCGCCCGTATTCTAAAGTTAGGAGTGAGGAATTAAATTTCTTCACTCCTAACTTTTAAGTTTTTCAAGGCATAAGCATCTGGAGCCAGACCTAGTGCAAAGCGCAGGGAGTTGGATAAATCTTTGCTCGATTGGGTGAGGAAGATAACCAGTGCAACAGAAGCGATCGCAGCACCATAGCCAAACATATCGCGGTAGCCTACAAGTTCGGCGATGCTACCCAAAAGAGGAGCAGCGATCGCAATTCCCAGGTCAAGCCCAGCTACGCAAAGAGCAAAAATTTGCCCCCGTTCTTGCGGCAGCGAGCGGTCTGCCATCAGAGTAATCATCATGGAAATGAGTGTACCACCACCAGCACCTTCAGCGATCGCAGCCAATAAGAAAAACATCGCACTGTGAGCCTGCCATAGCAGTATTGACGCTATAACGTAGAAAAAAATACCAAAGGTGATAAATAAACCACGACCAAAGCGATCGCTTGCCTTACCAGCAAACACCCTGATACTAAAACTAGAAATTGCCGAAGCTGTAAAAAACAGTCCGCCGTTGAAGTCTACCTGACTGGATTTGAGGAACAATGACACAAAGGTATGTACAGCACCGAGAGATAAACCAACCAGCAACATAACTATAGTTGGAACTTTCACCTGTGGGCTGCTCAAAATTTGCCAAAAATTGCGATCCTCAGCCTTAGTTTGCTCTTGTGTCTGCACTGGCGGATTAGTAACTTGTACAATCCCCAAAAGAGCGACAAAACCCAATTCGGCAGATAACAGAAATAATATCCCGTAGCCACTTGTAGCTTCTAAATACCCACCCAAGGCAGGGCCAATTGCTAAACCAAGGGGAGTTGCGAGAGTCATGTAACCAATGATTTCGCCACGAGTTTCTGTGGGGGCTAAATCTGCGATTAAGGCACTGTAGCCAGTGGTAAAAGCAGCAATGCTAATACCGTGAAAAATTCGCACCAGGATTAATAGCCCAATTGATTGGGTTGCCAAGTAACCAAAGGGGGCGATCGCGGCTACTATAGTACCAATCAGCAAGACAATTTTGCGATCGCGTTCATCGGCTAACCGTCCCAGCATTGGGCGAGATAACAATAAGCCAATGGCGAAACTACCCATTACAATCCCAATTTCTTGCTTACTTGCGCCCACATCATCGATGTAAAGCGGTAAGGTTGGTAAGAGCGAAGATATGCTCGACCAGAATAATAAACCTGCTGTAAATAAAACAAGCAGGTTGCGCCGTAGTTCGGTATCAAAAGTATTAAATGCTTTCAAGGTAGATGCTATTTAATGGTTTTTTGTCATTTGTCATTTGTCATTTGTCATTTGTCAAAAGAGAATAACTTCCTGTTTGCTCCAATTCCCAATTCCCAATTCCCAATTCCCAATGCCCGATGACCAATGACCAATGACCAATGACCAATGACTAATGACCATTGTTACGTTACTTAACATTTTTTGCTACTACTTCTCGCACCCGATAGATAGGCCGCCCTTGGGATTCATGGTATGTACGCATGAGTAATTCTGCCAAGAGACCGAAGCAAAATAACTGCACTCCAGTTACTAACAGGAGAACGGCTAAACTTAACAAGGGGCGATTGCCAATCATCTCACCTAAAGCTAATTTGACAAAAGTCAGGTAAATTCCGATCGCTGTCCCCGAAACCATTGAAATCAAGCCCAACAGTCCAAAAACGTGCATTGGGCGGGTGAGGAATTTTTTCATAAATAGAATGGTTAACAAATCCATCAACACCCGGAATGTCCGCCAAATGCCATATTTACTCCGACCAAAGCGACGGGCGTGATGACGCACGGGTATTTCAGTAATTCTAGCTCCTTCGATGTATGCCAGAGCGGGTAAAAATCGGTGCAGTTCGCCGTAGAGATTCATATCTGCTAATAGTTCTGCACGATAGGCTTTCAGCGAACAGCCATAATCATGAATATTGACGCTAGTGGTACGGCGAATTAGCCAATTGGCAATTTTGGAAGGAAGTAACCGATTTACAGCACCATCTTGGCGATTTTGCCGCCAACCACTCACCAAATCGTAACCCTCATCCAGCTTTCTTAATAACATAGGGATATCAGCCGGATCGTTTTGGAGATCGGCATCTAAAGTAACGATCGCTTTCCCGACTGCATAATGAAACCCAGCAGCCATCGCCGCAGTTTGTCCGTAGTTGCGACGCAAAATCACCGCCTTTAAATCAGTGCGGGTTTGCGCCTCTTTTTTCAGAAAATCCCCAGAACCATCTGTAGAACCATCATCCACACAGATGATTTCATAATTTACCTGACTAGAAGATAAAGTAGATGCGATCGCTTCTAATAAAAGCGGTAAACTTTCCACTTCATCATGTATCGGCACTACCACCGAAACATCTGGGACAATTACGGAAATAGTCCCATTCTCCTGACTCAACCCTGAATCGACAAACCCACTCCTCATATACCTCTGCGCCCTCAGCGTCTCTGTGGTTCGTAACTCTGAAAAACTCTCCCAGCCCCTCGCAGCTGCTGATAATACGACAGACTAACAGCATCTCCCTGTTCCGAGAGAATATCAATCCCAATCCCGTCCCGTCCTTGATCTTTCCCAGAACTATGGATGTAATAACCATCCACCAAATAAAGTCCAACATGGGTTGCTTTTTGACTAGTACCAAAAAATACCAGATCCCCAGCTACTAATTCTGCAATAGTAATTGCTTGAGTGAATCCTTCCTGTTGATAAGCATCTCTGGGTAGCCAAATACCCACCGAAGCAAACGCCGCCTGCATCAACCCAGAACAGTCATAATTTGGCCCAACTGTACCACCCCAAAGGTAATAATTTGATTGTTGCATCGCTTTTTGGGTAAAGGCAATAACCTCTGCTAGGAGTTTTTTAATCTCAGATTCAGAAAATGTTGCCGCTCGATAAGGTACAGTAGCAGGTTGTAATGAATCAAAATCTGAAACAGAGATCCAGGCAGGATAGTCATCTTCACATAAATACACCTCGACCGCTAAATTTTGATGATTTGATGTTACCCACAAATGTCTTCCAGATGCAGATTGAGTTGATAAACGCGTACATTCAGGAGAATCATATAAATTCAGATCAGCTAAACACTGATACTCCCCTGATTTTGGATTTTGGATTTTGGATTTTAGATTAAAGGACATTATTAGAGAATGATTTTTTTTAATAAAGACGAACAACTCGAAAATATTGGTAATGGCATTTTAGATGCAACTTGGGCAGCATTTCCGACTTTAGCCCGGAATCAAATTGCCTTGACTTGGGTTGTTTACGATCCCCCAGTGCTAGTAAATACTGGTGGGGCGCTGACTCCCAAAGCTTTTTGGGAACATCCAGTCCGTGGTTTTACTTATCGCGGTGTTGAACGAATTTATCCCGCCAGTGTAGTCAAGCTATTTTACCTAGTAGCGGTAAATGAATGGCTAGAAAAAGGCATGAGTCAAATCTCTAAGGAATTGGAACGCGCTTTGCGGGATATGATTGTCGATTCTAGTAACGATGCTACCAACTTGGTTGTGGATATTTTAAGTGGTACTACATCCGGGCCAGAATTACCAACAGGGCCCTTTGAAACCTGGAAATATCAGCGTAATATCATTAACCGCTATTACCAATCTTTGGGTTGGGAAGAAATGGAGACAATTAACGTCTGTCAAAAAACTTGGGGTGATGGCCCTTATGGACGGGAACGGGCCTTTGTGGGAGAGTTACTGGAAAATCGTAATATGTTGACAACAAATGCGATCGCCAGGTTACTACATAGTATTGTAGGTGGAGTTGCCGTTTCAAGTGGGCGATCGCAAGCAATGATGGCTTTACTAAAACGGACTCTCGATGATTTGTCACCTGACAGCGAGGAAAATCAAGTAACAGGTTTCTTAGGTGGTGGACTTCCTAAAAATGCTCAAATTTGGTCAAAAGCAGGTTGGACAAGTCAAGTTCGCCATGATGCTGCATATATTGAGTTACCAGAACAGCGTCCTTACCTTTTAGTAGTATTTACTGAAGGTAAAGCCCAAGCTAAGAGTCAGGATATTTTGCCCTTTGTTTCTGGGCAAGTTGCCGAAGCTATAAGCAATTTATAATCCATACTACTTAGATTAAGCATTTCTTTCTTCTCTCTGCGTTCTCTGCGCCTCTGCGGTTCGTTAAAAAATGGACTTTAATAAATTTAGCCTTAACTGAACCGTATTGAACAACAAGATCCCCGACTTTTTCAATAAGTCGGGGATCTAAAGCCAACTATTTTCACAAATCAAATAGGATTGCTATATTTCAACTTAAATTCATCAAACTTCAATACTTCCGAATCAGGCTTGCGAGTATCAAAACGATAACTGCTTATCGTACCCATCCCCGTATCAAAGATACTAAAAACCGTAATATCATTACTTGAAATATAAGGCATCGGCTTACCATCTTCGCCTAACAAAGGAGCAATTGTTGGCACTATCGGTTCTAACTCATTGGGATCGCCAAGCTTAACATAATCCTCTTGATATCCAATTGGCACTTCTCGCTTTCTATCGCCCCAAGCAGCGCCGTAAGTATTGCCCACATTAGATGTTTCTAAAAAGTGCATTCCACTATGACTAACAAAACGGTTCCACAAATGAGAATGTCCATAAAATACCAATTGCACATTAGCCGCTTCTAATAAAGGCACAACATCGCGGATAATATAATCTGCATCTTTGGGGTATTCGTAACGCACAGCTTTAATATTCTTCCCATCCTGTTCAATTATTTGAACAGGTTCTGTATAAGCAGGAACTATATTATCACCCAAAGTATGGGGTGGATGATGGAACATCACAACTTTGTATTTTGCCTGTTTAAACTCAGGGCTTTTCAGTTCTGCTTCTAGCCAATTATACTGCTTGCTACCTTTAGCAATTGGCTCATAAATCACCTGTCCATAACCCCAATCTTCAGGATTATTTAAATCATTTTCGGCTTCGAGATATCTCCCCTTACGCTTTCCATTTAAGCTGGGAGTCCGCCACATATTCGTAGCATACAGTACCACCAAACGCACATCACCAAAGGTAACTGCATAATACCTTTTTCCACCCTCTTTACTTTTGGGTAAAGAAAAAATCTCTTCGTAGGTATTAGTATTAAAAGAATTATCGATTAAAGATTTGTCTCGATAGATTTTTTGAGCAACTGTACGAGGGATTGTATCATCAAATTCACCATCTAAACTTCCCGCCCTCGCAAATCGCCCCATCACCTCATGATTACCAATACAAGTAAACATGGGTGCATTTTGAATTATTTGTCCACCAGTGTAGGTTGTTTTAACACTGTCGTGCGTCATGTGATATTTAGCACGACCTTGTAAACCGGGAAACAACGCACCACCACTATTATCATCAAACCATTCTGAGGCGCGATCGCTAACATTGACCAAATCGCCAGCAAACCAGACTCCATCGACTCGTCCAACTGTTTCTACCACCTTTTGCAGATTTGCCGATGTCATCGGCTTTAATTGATGGTCAGAGGTGAGTAAAATTTTTAGTGGTGTATCTGGTTTGGGAGTAGCTGCGAGGCTAAAAACATCACTGCTAGCACTCTCGTTGTCTTCTCGCACACTCGTAACACGATAATTTACCCGCGCATCAGCAGTTAACCCAGTTACCTCAGCCTCATGTCGCCAGATGTCACGCTGGACGGGTTTTTGATAAACTTCGCCGTCTTTGGTTTGGTTTCCAACTCTTGATTCTTGGTCTTCACGCGTGCGAGTGAGTTTGGTAGTATCTGCCTTAACACTTAGTTTGAGATTTTCACCGTAGGTTACTGTATGATTAACACCAGCAAAGTCAGTAAACCAAACTACTCGCACTGAGGTTTCAGTTGGCAGTTGCAAAAATGGGTCGGTAAGCAGTTGGGGTGCTGATGTCATAATTGTTTGCCCAAATGAACGCACGCTTACCAGAGTAAAGCATATAACAAGCGCAAGTATAGTTACTAAGGAAATTTTACGGTTGCGTAAGTGTCTGAGCATGAGTAACATACCAAATTTTATCGGGTATCTATGACTGAACGCAATTTTAGTATTAGCTTGTTGAAAGCGGCCTATTTTTATTGCTTAATTTTGGGGCTATTTTTCGTGTTCTTTACACCCTCTAAACGCTGCTGAATAATTTTGCTTTCGGGTAAAGTGCTATTAAACTAACTTTTTAATTTTATGCTTCAGTTTCAACCTTCTGGCTTTGGACATAAACTTATCCATACATCATTAGGGGCAATGGTTTACTACACCCAAACGAATGCACCTTGGACGAACGCTGATGCTGAAGATTTACCTCCACTCTTGTTTCTTCATAACTTTGGTGGTGGGGCATCTGCTTATGAATGGTCTAAAGTTTACCCGGCTTTTGCCTCTAATTACCAGATTTTAGCCCCCGATTTAATCGGCTGGGGAGAATCGGCTCATCCCGTCCGGGATTATAAAATTGGCGATTATCTTAGCACGATCGCAGAGTTTATCATCGAAACTTGTCGCCAGCCAGTAACGGTGGTAGCCTCATCTTTAACAGCCGCTTTTGCTATCCGCCTAGCTATTGTTCAACCCAATTTATTCAAAGCGCTGTTTTTGGTGTCTCCCTCTGGATTTGATGATTTTGGGCAAGGTGCTGGACGCAGACTTCCGCTTTCGGTAATCAATGCGCCTCTGTTGGACAATTTTATTTATATCCTTGGTGCTGAAAATGAAATTGCAGTAAGAAATTTTTTACAAAGTTTTCTGTTTGCTAAGTCGCAACGAGTATCCCAAGAAATGGTAGAGGCTTATTTAACCTCTGCACAACACCCTAATGGCAAGTTTGCCGCTTTAGCATTTTTACGGGGCGATCTTTACTTCGATCTGAGTTTATATATTCAACAATTGACAATTCCCACCGTGATGTTTTGGGGAGAAAAGGCACAATTTACCAACATCAAATTAGGACGACGCTTGGCAAATCTAAATCCAAATGCAATTCGAGATTTTTATGCGATCGCAGATGCAGGAATATTACCTCATTTAGAAATGCCAGAAGTTGTCATTGGCCTATTGCAACAATATCTTAGGTAACTGGGGCAGGGAGCAGGGAACAGAGGAGAAAGAGGTAATGTTATTCTCCCCAATGACAAATGACAAATGACAAATAACAAATGTCTACTTAGAGAGTAACTGCGCGTTTAATGCTTTGGTGATGCGATCGCCAGAAGCTTCTAAGTGGGCTAAAGTGTAAATATCGAGGCTTTCAGTAAGTTGCTTAAGTCTGACATCAATGGCTTTTTGCAGTTGACGCAATTCATACCAAGCTAATGTCCGTCCATCTTCAGGTGTATTAGTAGTACCCAACATCATCTCTAGCAGAATATTCAAATATTCCCGTTGCAGCGAACGGCGGACGCTAGAAATTGGCTTTGGTTCTCCTGGGGTTAAAACTTCTGTCCAGATGCCTGTTTGCAGAGTGTCAAACAGTTCTGGGATAGAAAGTGCTTGCCCAGGTAGCGTTTTTAATTCGATATCTTGTAAACGATTCAGGCGATCGCTGTCTAATAGCGATCGCAGCACCGCACTTTGAAACTTCAAAATACTTTCGTGAATTGGATAATCAAGGCGGTTATTAGGTACAGAACTACCCCAGTGTTCCCAGTGCGATGGTGCTAGTTGATTGAGCAATTGTGGTGAAAAACTGAAAGCATCCTCAGCAAATACATACTCTTGCAACTTCGTCAATGCCTGACGTTGTTTTAAAAGTGAAACTGGTACAAATGTCCAAGAAGCATCATCACTATCATGGAGGCGGCGAAACGATTGTCCACCAATGTATTTAGAAAGCAAAGTGGCGTTCCGAAAATAATATTTAAAAACTCTATTGAATGAGACGCGCAGGTTACTATATCTTTCTCCTTTCGATAGATAACCCTTGTCAAGACGCTCCCACATCACGCGGGCATTATCCATTTGCCACTGCGAATAAAGTAGCACATCACTACTCATATCCCAGACATTTGCTAAAGGATTAATGTCCCAAATATCCTCATCAGTTGCGTAAGATAATTCTGGTTGAGGCGATGCCAGTGCAATCTGCTCTAAAAAACTTTTTTCTGATTCTGGAATGATTCCCTCAATTGCTGCTGATG
>NZ_JBALDK010000227.1:0-20438 GCF_036917455.1 Nostoc sp.
CGCATCAAAGTATGATTTGGATAAAGCAGGTGAGAAATTTATTAATATCAATCTAATAACACTGCAACAATGACCAACTAGACTTAATAAATGTACAAATTTTCAGACATAAAAGTTCATGAAGAAAACGAGTTGTAGAGATTAAAGATTGAGAAATTATACAAGAAGTGCAGTACTAAAAACCAGAAAAGATAGGCGATCGCTACACCAACATCTTCTCTGCGAGACGCTTCGCTAATGACCAGCGCTAATTATTGAGGGACTGAAAGATGGGCAATTTACGTCCTTTCAGATTTAGGATTCAGACAATTTAATGCCTCAGTACTAAGTAACTCTTTTGTGAAGTTTCTCTTTATGCTATTATCAAAAAATAAATTTTTAATGAAATGTCCGGGTAAATTTAAAACATCCTTTTCTTATGGTATCGTTAGAAGTAATTACATGTAAAATTCAATATTAGATATAGTACCTACATGTAATATTGCATGTAATAAATTTTGCTAAAAAAAATGTAAAATTAAGTAAGTCAAAACATTCGAAATTCAATGGTGATAAGGTTTTAATTCCTTAGCATACATAAGTTCATAGTAGCTGTTAGTTTGCTTTAGCTATCAAAGAAAACTTATTATAAGCTTGTAAAAGGAACTTTTATAGTGTAATCTACATATCTATGATTATCATAGCCGTTTAGACTGATAGTTCTTGTTGTGTTCCCATGTCCGAAAATCTTGCGTATACAAACTCAAACGAGTACACATTCCTATTAAGCGCCTTAGTTGCCAGCGCAATTAGCAGATATATCTGTGAGTATCTGTGAGTATAAGGAAAGTTAATGTATACCAATAAATTAATTACTTTGTCTGGAGCAAATTGAAAATATTTGTTAATTCAGGAAAGTCCTTGTGTGTAGTTATTAATGGCTTGAGCAGTTCAGTAGTGTCTTTAACAAGATTTCTACAACAAGGTACCACTGATGAGACTTAATGAATGGATTAATCAAAAATTTTTGCAATCCATTTCTACTTCCTTAGATGTTAAGAATGACTATTCTCTAAAAACTCAGCAATCCATCAAATTGTCTGTAATCACCCAGTTTTTCCCACCAGACTATGCTCCTACAGGACAGTTAATTGAGGAACTGGTGAAACAGTTAGGGCAGCAAGGAGTAGATATTGAGGTTTTTACGAGTCAGCCAGGATATGCGTTTGACTCTCAAACTACTGCTTTAGCAGTTGAACGTGTGGGTGGAATCCGAATTCAGCGATCGCGCACAGCCCAACTTTGGCCGGGGCGAATTCGTGGCAAAGCTGTGAATGGTGTCTTGTACACCTTGCGGGTTGTACTATATATGCTCCGAGCTTGGCGACGCAGCAATGTATTATTAGTGACTACAGCCCCCCCATTTTTGCCAATCATCGGATATCTGGCTTATCTGTTGTTCCGACTTCCCTATGTTTGCATCCTCTACGATCTTTATCCCGATATTGCGATCGCACTGGGAGTGGTCTCCAAGCATAACTGGCTAGCTCGGTTATGGCGTGCCATTAACAAACAGATTTGGCTAAATGCTAAAGGGATTGTGGTTCTTAGTCCAGCCATGAAACAGCAAGTGCTAGCAAATTGCCCGCAAGTAGCCGATAAGATTTCGGTAATTCACAGTTGGGCGAACCCGGAATTGATTGTGCCAATTGCCAAGGAAGAAAACTGGTTTGCCTTGAAGCATAATCTAGTCAACAAATTTACTGTACTCTACTCCGGGAATATGGGGCGCTGCCATGATATGGCAACTATGCTGCAAGCAGCCCAGCTACTTCTAGATGAGCCAGTTCATTTTGTCTGCATTGGTGGTGGAGCGAAAAGGGATGAATTGATTCAAGAAGTGAATCAATTAGGACTCTTGAATTTTACCTTTCTGCCATATCAAGACAAACAGGTGCTGCCCTATTCCTTAACGGCTTGCGATCTATCACTAGTGAGTGTAGATGCATCAACCGAGAGTTTAGTCGTTCCTAGCAAGCTTTACTCAGCTTTAGCATCTGGAAGACCGATAGCGGTGATTTGTTCGCAGTATTCATACCTGAAACAACTCATTGCCGAAGCCAATTGTGGTAGCACCTTTGACAATGGAGACAGTCATGCTCTAGCTCAGTTTATTCGCTTACTCAGTCGCGATCGGCAATTAGCAGAGCGTATGGGCAAGGCAGGTCGTCAGTATTTGCGATCGCACTTCACACCTAAGATTATCTCTCAACAATACCTTGATGTTTTGCAACGAGCGGTATTACCTGATAGTGTGATATCTATGTCTCAAAGCCATACAAAATAGTTCTTTGAGAAATAATTAGCACAGATTAGTGTGGGTTCCAAAGATTTTTAGCCTCATAACCAATTCTCGAAAATACAGCTACCAATCATTCTTTTTTGCTCCTTCCTCTGGCCTCTGCTACCAGTGAAATGGTATTAGCAGGCTCAGCCGATAGAAAATGGGGTATTTAGAGGAAGTATTTGCCATCATCTCTTGAGTTTGGCGGTACTTTCTCGATATTGGAGTACAGGTACAATAGACTGTTTTACCAGGAAGATTTACCTTTTTATTGAAGCTAGATTAAAGCCTTGCTTGAATAAAAAATATTTAATAGTTTTTAATGAAAATTTAGCTTTTGGAGGGGTTTATTAATGCGTAAATGAAGTGGAAAACGATTCTCACAATGAACCGAAAATAATAGCTAGTAGTTAGGCTGATAGATGATAAGCCCCTTGTGAGCCTTACTCTTTGTCATGCATAAACTTCTACAAACGATGCTGAAAAGAGTTTTGTGTTGCGATTGTGATGAGTTTGATTAAGATAATATAAATCTGCTATAATATGTTATGCTTTTAGACAGATTGACAGAGATAAATAATTCATTTAACTAAAAAATCAGGTAATCCTATTGTGTGATAACAAGGTTAAGCTTGTTGCCAGATTTAAAAAATAAATTCCTGATTTGAGAATATTTGTCAATCAGCATAGTGGAATTAAATAGTACTTATGTTTTAACTTTAGGAGATGGGCTTCGATGGTCTTTTTGATCTCAGTCCCTCCAACGTAACCTTCCGAATTTCACTGTTTATTTACTAGAAGTGGGAGGTCGAATTGCAGAGAAGGTGTGACCGAAATCGGAAACGTTCAAAACGAAGAGATATCTATTGTCCCAATCATGGCTGTTACCTTGAAAGCAGGAGTCAAAAATATCAATTATTTGCCGACCAAGCAGGACAGTTGCAGCAACGGGGCATGAGTCGCCGAAGTGCATTGATGTTGGTAGCAAGCCAAACCACAGTTAGCATCGGGGGAGAATGGTTGGAAGCCTTTTGGTGCGATCGCTGCCAGCAAACAATCTGGTATCACGTCTGCAAGTCAAACGAACGCACCTATAAAGTTTGCGTAGCGCCACAAGAGCTTTGGCAGCAAGTGACAGGAGTAATTAACCCTGAAGGAAACCCTTCTGTTGGAGAATTTACTCGCAAGCAGGCAAAGATGCTTAACTATCAGAACATCAAAGATTTTCAGTTTGTCAATTAATGCTTAAAAGCAGCGGTCTTGAATCAATATTATGAGTAGTAAAGGAATTACCTCAAAGCCAGAGTTGGTAATTGAAGCTGGACGTAGTGAGGAGCAGTATTGGAAAGACCTGTGGCGCTATCGAGAGCTATTTTATTTTCTGGCTTGGCGTGACATTCTAGTTCGCTACAAACAAACAATGATTGGTATGCTCTGGGCACTAATTAGACCATTTTTGACGATGATCGTCTTCAGCGTCATCTTCGGAAATTTGGCGAAATTACCTTCAGAGGGAACAGCACCCTATCCAATACTAGTATTTGCTGCCTTGCTACCCTGGCAGTTTTTTTCCAATTCCCTAAGCGAGTGTAGCAACAGCTTAATTAGTAATGCCAACTTGATTTCTAAAGTGTACTTTCCGCGCCTGATTGTGCCCGCAAGTTCAGTAATTGTGAGCTTTGTGGACTTTCTCGTTTCTGGGATGATTCTTTTAGGGCTGATGGCTTGGTATAGTTATGTTCCAACTTGGCGGATATTATCCTTACCATTATTTATTGGTATTGCCTTTGCTGCTTCGCTAGGAGTAGGGCTGTGGTTGGCAGCTTTGAATGTGGAATATCGAGATTTTCGTTACATTGTGCCGTTTATTGTGCAGTTTGGCCTATATGTCTCACCCGTCGGTTTTAGTAGCAGCATTGTGCCAGAACAATGGCGTTTGCTCTACTATTTGAACCCAATGGTTGGCGTAATTGATGGCTTTCGCTGGGCAATTTTAGGGGGAGATTCCAAACTTTATTGGACTGGATTCACACTATCTCTAGGACTAGTTGCCCTGTTACTAGTAAGTGGCATTTGGTACTTCCGCAAAATGGAACGGACATTTGCTGACGTAATTTAGCATGGAACTGTGCAGATGTCTGAGAATATGATTAGTGTTGAAAATTTAAGCAAAAAATATATTATTGCTCACCAGCAAGAGCAAGGCAGTCGCTACAAAGCACTGCGGGATGTAATTGCTGATGGTGCTACATCTTTTGCCAAGGCATTTATCAAACTTAGTGGCAAAAAAATGCCCAACCCAACGCGGGAAGAATTTTGGGCATTAAAAGATGTTTCCTTTGAGATTCAACAAGGTGAAGCCATTGGTGTAATTGGACGCAATGGTGCTGGTAAATCCACCCTTTTAAAAGTTTTGAGCCGGATTACCGAACCGACAAGGGGACGTATCGCCATTAAAGGGCGAGTAGCAAGCTTATTAGAAGTAGGAACCGGATTTCACCCAGAACTTACGGGACGAGAGAACATCTATCTCAATGGTTCCGTTTTGGGGATGAGTAGAGTAGAAATTAAAAAGAAATTTGATGAAATAGTAGCTTTTGCTGAAGTTGAAAAGTTTTTAGATACCCCAGTAAAACGCTATTCATCAGGAATGTACGTCCGCCTTGCTTTTTCTGTTGCAGCCCATTTAGAACCAGAGATTTTAATTGTCGATGAAGTTTTAGCTGTAGGTGATTCAGCGTTTCAGAAGAAGTGCTTGGGGAAAATGGGTGATGTAGCCACCAAAGAAGGACGAACAGTTTTATTCGTCAGTCATAGTATGCAAGCTATTACCCAACTCACCAAACGTTGCATCCTGCTTTCTAAAGGTAACATTCAGTTTGATGGTCATACTGGCAAAGCAGTGCAATTATATCTGGCTGGGCAGAAAGATGAGTCTGCATCACCAGCATATTACCAAGCTCCTATCACAAAAACTGGCAATCATGTAGCTTGGGTAAGGGCACACACCTCAGAAGAAGAAGGAATCCACTGTTGGGGAAACCCGATTACCTTTGAGTTTGCTCTACATGTAACTGAACCCCATGAAAGTCTGCGTTTTTCTTTTCAGATAGTAAATTTTTTACAACAACCTATTTGTATCTTCTGGTTTTTCGAGTCTAATGCTCCGTTTTGTCGAGAACCAGGAATATTTATTCTCAGATGTGAAATTCCCAAATTTAGACTATACATGGGTTCTTACACCTTAACTACATGGTTTTCTAACCGTCGTAGCGAGACTCTGCTAGAAAGTCTTAAAGAGATTTGCCCATTTGAAGTAACCATGCATACTTTTGAGCGTCCAGAGTATCAATGGCAAGCTGATGAGTGTCTTTATTTAGAAGATGCTATTTGGCAAACCGTAGAAAAGCATTAATTTAAAGGCAGATTAAGTAATGGTAGTAAATGATGATGTCAAGTTAGGCAAAAACGTAAAGATTTTTCATCCTCATCTTGTAAACCTATACGGTTGCGTTATTGGTGATGATACGAAAATTGGTACATTTGTGGAGATTCAGAAAGATGTCACAATAGGAAGTCGCTGTAAAATTTCATCTCACAGTTTTTTGTGTGAAGGAGTTGTATTAGAAGATGAAGTGTTTATTGGTCATGGAGTCATGTTCACTAATGACCTTTATCCTCGTGCAACCAATGAAGATGGTAGTTTAAAAACTGAAGATGATTGGTATACAGTCAAAACTTTAGTGAAGCGCTGTGCATCTATTGGTAGTAATGCGACCATCCTGCCAGGAGTAACTATTGGTGAGAAAGCCATCATCGGTTCTGGAGCGGTAGTAACTCACGATGTTCCTGATTATGCAATTGTAGTTGGAGTTCCCGCTTGTGTAATCGGGGATGTGCGCGATGGGATACGCCCTGGCGTAGGCGAGCGCCAAAATTTAGAAATATCAGCTAACAGTTTGTGAGAGCCTTCTTCTATGTTTGTTGAAAACTGAAGCCTTGCAAAGATAAATATTTTTTAAATAAAAAAGCAATTGATTTGCAATTCACCCAGGAACTATTGCCACCTTTTAGTGGCAGTGGTTGATAATCCATAAAAAATAAATTTTGATTAGTTAAAAGCAATGGCAAATATCATTAATATCGGTGTCATCGGCTATGGTTATTGGGGCCCAAATCTGGTAAGAAATTTTGTAGAGATGCCAGGAGTTCAGGTTAGAACAGTCAGCGATTTTAACCCACAACTATTGACAAAGGTGCAAGCTCGCTATCCGACAATTCAAGTAACTAAAGATTGTCGAGACATATTTACAGATCCAAAAATCGACGCTGTAGCGATCGCCACACCAGTTTCAAGTCACTTTGAATTAGCTTTAGCTGCATTGCAGGCTGGTAAACATGTGTTGGTAGAAAAGCCAATGACAACTACCTCCGACCAAGCAATGCGGCTGATTGAAGAGGCAGAAAAACGCAACCTAGTATTAATGGTCGATCACACCTTTGTGTATACGGGTGCGGTACGCAAGATGCACGATTTGATTGCTACTAATTCCTTGGGTGATATTTACTACTACGATTCTGTACGCGTCAACCTGGGACTGTTTCAGCATGATGTTAATGTCATTTGGGATTTGGCAGTCCATGACCTTTCAATCATGAGCTACTTATTGCCATCCCAGCCTTATGCTGTCTCCGCTACAGGCATCAGCCACGTTCCTGGAGAACCAGAAAATATTGCCTACTTGACCTTATTTTTTGAAAAGAATCTCATTGCTCACATCAATGTCAATTGGTTAGCACCAGTAAAAATCCGTCGCACATTGATTGGTGGTAGTCAACGGATGATTGTTTACGATGACTTAGAACCCAGTGAGAAAGTCAAGATTTACGACAAGGGGATTACAGTCAATGGCAACTCCGAAAGCGTGTACCAAATGATGATTGGTTATCGCACAGGAGATATGTACTCACCCAAGTTAGATATGACAGAAGCCTTGAAAACAGAAGGATTACACTTCATTGATTGTATTGAAAAAGGCGATCGCCCCATTACCGATGGAGAAGCAGGACTGCGGGTAGTCAGAATTCTCGAAGCTGCATCCCAATCTCTCAAGCAGCAAGGCCGACTAATTGAACTGAATGTGGCAGAGGTAGCAGCATGATTCCATTTGTAGACCTAAAAACTCAATACCTGAGTATTAAAGACGAAATTGATACTGCTGTTTTGCAAGTACTTGCAAGTACGCAATTCGTTTTGGGCAATGAAGTTAAAGCCTTTGAAGAAGAGTTTGCCAGTTACTGCAACGCAGATTATGGCATTGCTGTCAATACAGGTACTAGCGCCCTCCATTTAGCATTATTAGCAGCAGGCATCGGTGCTGGTGACGAAGTAATTACCGTGCCTTTCACCTTCGTTGCGACTACAGCAGCAATTTGTTATACCGGAGCTACACCCGTTTTTGTAGATATCGATCCTATTTCCTACACAATAGATGTCACTCAAATTGAAAAAGCAATAACCGAACGCACCAAAGCGATTCTCCCCGTGCATTTGTACGGTCAATCAGCAGACATGGAGCCAATTTTGAATATTGCTCGCCGTCATGGTTTAGCTGTTATCGAAGATGCCGCACAAGCTCATGGGGCTGAGTACAAGGGGCAACGGGTAGGTAGTATCGGTGACATTGGTTGTTTTAGTTTTTACCCTGGTAAGAATTTAGGGGCTTATGGTGAAGGAGGTATGGCAGTCACCAATAATCCTGAATATGCTCAGACTATGGGAATGCTGCGCGACTGGGGTCAAGAACGCAGGTATCACCATGTTTTGAAAGGTTACAACTATCGCATGGATGGCATCCAGGGAGCGATTTTACGGGTGAAGTTACGCTACATCGAAGAGTGGACAGAAGCGAGAAGAACACACGCAGCCCATTACGACAAACTCTTGGCAGAATCTGGTGTCAGCATACCTGTTGTGATGCCTTATAGCCGTCACGTTTATCATGTCTACGCGGTGCGATCGCCTCAGCGAGATGTCCTACAACAAAGTCTGCAAGAGCAAGAAATTCAAACAGGTATTCATTACCCAATTCCTGTCCATCTGCAACCAGCTTATTCAGATTTAGGCTACAAGCCAGGTGATTTTCCGCACTCAGAAGCCGCATCTAGCGAAGTTTTATCCCTACCTATGTATGCAGAACTAAGCACAGAGTCACAAACTCAGGTTGCCAAAGCCGTAATTAGCTTAACATAACCGATAAATTTGATGTCCGATCCAGGTAAAATTAAGATAGTCACAGCTATCCACGGCTTACAACCAGAAAAGCTAGACCCTGACTTTGAAATTCAACTAGCAGAATATTTAAATACTCAATATGAACAAAAATCATTAATCGAATTATATGCCCGCTTTGCTACCAGTGATGGCGACTTTGACGGGCTAATGCGGCGAACTATTTGGCGGGCGGTAGCACGTAAATTCGGACATAACATTCGTATTGGCAATGGCGTAGCTTTTAAGCATCTCGAAACCTTTGAGATTGGGAACCAGGTATTTATTGGCTCACAAAGCTATATTCAGGGAAGGTTCGATGGTACTTGCATCATTGGGAACCACGTTTGGATTGGCCCACAGAGCTACTTTGATGCCCGTGATTTAATTATTGAAGATTATGTGGGATGGGGCCCAGGTGCAAAAGTGCTGGGTTCATCACACACTGGATTGCCGATTGATGTTCCCATCATCCAAACAGACTTAGAAATTAAATCAGTAAGAGTGGAAACAGGAGCCGATATTGGCATGAATGCGGCAATCCTACCTGGGGTAACAATTGGCCGAGGTAGCATTGTTGGCGCTGGTGCAGTTGTAACCAAAGATGTACCACGTTATGCGATCGTCGCTGGTGTCCCTGCTAAGTTTTTACGCTGGCGGGAAGGATATGAACCATCAAAGGAAGAATATGCAAAATAAACGAATTTTAATTACAGGTGGTGCCGGTTTAGTTGGTTCCCATATTGCCGATTTGTTGGTAAATGAAGGAGTCTCTGAAATTATTGTTCTAGATAACTTCACCCGTGGACAGCTGAAAAACCTTGCTTGGGCAAAAGAACATGGCCCTTTGGTAATTGTAGAAGGCGACATTCGGGATCAAAAACTCTTGGGTGAAGTCATGCAAGGCGTGGATATAGTCTTTCATCAAGCAGCAATCCGCATTACCCAATGTGCCGAAGAACCGCGTTTGGCATTAGAAGTTTTGGCAGATGGCACTTTCAACGTATTGGAAGCAGCAGTGAAAGCCGGGGTAAAAAAGGTAGTCGCTGCCTCATCAGCCTCCATCTACGGTATGGCAGAGGCGTTTCCAACCACTGAATCCCATCACCCCTACAACAACCGCACTCTCTACGGTGCAGCAAAGGTCTTTAACGAGGGGTTATTACGCAGTTTCTATGATATGTATGGGCTGGACTATGTGGCATTACGCTACTTTAACGTCTACGGCCCGCGTATGGACATTTACGGTGTATATACAGAAGTACTGATTCGCTGGATGGAGCGTATTGCTATAGGTCAGCCACCACTGATTTTTGGTGATGGCAAACAGACAATGGACTTTGTATATATCGAAGATATTGCCAGAGCGAATATTTTAGCTGCCAAAGCCGATGTTACTGATGACGTGTTTAATATTGCCAGCAACGTGGAAAGCAGCCTGAATGACTTAGCCTATAGTTTGGCTAAGGTAATGGGGTCAGATTTACAGCCAGAATATGGCCCAGAACGCAAAGTCAACCCCGTGGCACGCCGACTAGCAGATGTGAGCAAAGCCAAACAATTACTAGGTTTTGAGACCCAGGTATCTCTAGAAGAAGGATTGCGTCGGCTAGTGAGTTGGTGGCGCGAACAGAAATTGGCAAAGGAAACAAGCAATGTCTGAGAAAATGCATTCTATCCCGATCGCTAAACCTTGGATGGGTGAAGCTGAGGCTGAAGCAGCTAGCCGTGCAATTATGTCTGGGTGGGTAACACAAGGGCCAGAAGTTGCTGCATTTGAGCAAGAGTTTGCAGCTTACGTAGGAGCAAATCATGCTTGTGCTGTCTCCAATTGCACCACAGCATTACATCTAGCGCTATTGGCTGTCGGTGTGCAACCTGGGGATGAAGTAATTACCGTTAGCCATTCTTATATTGCCACTGCCAACAGTATTCGCTACTGCGGTGCAATACCAGTGTTTGTGGATATTGAACCACAGACATACAACATCAATCCGATGTTAATTGAGGATGTGATTAGCAAGCAGACTCGCGCTATTCTAATC
The DNA here is from genome assembly GCF_036917455.1 of Nostoc sp. Taxonomy (GTDB): domain Bacteria; phylum Cyanobacteriota; class Cyanobacteriia; order Cyanobacteriales; family Nostocaceae; genus Nostoc. Next base: position 10,640 of record NZ_JBALDK010000227.1, read on the forward strand.
GTCCATCAAATCGGGATGCCTTGCGACCTCAAAGCCATCCTGGATATTGCCCACCGCTACGATTTGCTAGTAATTGAAGATGCAGCTTGTGCGATCGGCAGTGAAATTCTCTGGGATGGACAGTGGGAGAAAATTGGTAAGCCGCATGGCGACATCGCCTGTTTTTCCTTCCATCCCCGCAAAGTTATCACCACAGGTGACGGGGGGATACTCACCACAAATAATCCCGAATATGACAAACAGTTTCGCCTGTGGCGACAACATGGGATGAGCGTCCCCGATACTGTACGCCACGGTGCGAAACAGGTAATATTTGAGTCATACCCAATGTTGGGTTACAACTACCGCATGACTGATATTCAGGCAGCAGTTGGGCGAGAACAACTCAAACGTTTACCAGAGATTATTGAGCGGCGGCGTTACTTGGCGCAGCAATATCAGGAAAAGCTTGTAGATGTGCCAGGATTAAAATTACCAACTCAGCCAAATTGGGCAAAAAGTAACTGGCAGAGCTTTTGTGTCCGGCTAATAGAGAAATATGACCAGCTACAAATCATGCAGAAAATGTTAGATGCTGGCATTTCCACACGACGCGGAATTATGTGCGCTCACCGTGAAAGTACTTATCAAAGTGAACCCTGGTCATGTGGAGTTGAGCCAAAAGCTTGTGAGTGTAAAGTTGGAAAATGCGATCGGCTTTCTGAGAGTGAGCAAGCACAAGATCGTACTGTCCTACTACCCTTGTTTCATCAGATGACTCAAGAAGAACAGGATTATGTGGTGAAAGTTTTGAAAATAGCTTGTCAGATTTAAAGAAAAAATTCCTCCGTGGAAATTACTTCCAGCAGAGCCTCCGCTTTACACGAAAAACTCATACTAATTTGAATAATTTTTGCGACACAGCAATGTTCGTTCTCTACGAACATTGCTGTGTCCTCACCCATCTGTGACATTCTTTTTTCAAATTGGTATGAGAACCTACCTCATTGTGGCAACGTTTTTACCATCGGTAATCATTAACCTACATAGGAAATAGCTATGACTAACCTTTTTACCAGTCAAGTCCCAAGCATTTCAAACTACACCGATAGCGTTCCCTACGAATTAGGGATGAAATTCCGCAGCGATACAGGCGGACAAATTAACGCCATTCGCTTTTGGAAAGCCCCTAGCGAAACAGGAACGCATATTGGCAAAATATGGAATGCAACGGGAACGCTCTTAGGAAGCGTCACTTTTTCTAACGAAACGGCTTCTGGCTGGCAGAATCAGGCTCTGTCCATACCTCTTAACATTCAAGCTAATACGACTTATGTAGTCTCTGTCAATGTAAACGCTTATTACGTGGCTACTTATGATGTGCTGGCCAACTCCATCGTCAATGGGAATCTTAGCTCAGTAGCAGACGGTAGCAATGGGGTGTTTAATGGGACTCCGGGAGCCTTCCCAACCGGTTCTTACCGGAATACTAACTATTTTCGTGACATCGACTTTGCAGTTGTTTCCCTGCCGACAATTACAAAAACTAGCGGCGACAATCAGACTGGTGCAGCCGGAACTGCATTGCCCAATCCCTTGGTTGTTCAGGTCAAAGACGGTGCTGGAAATCCTCAGTCAGGGGTAACAGTGAACTTTGCCGTTACCAGTGGCGGAGGGTCAGTCTTGCCCGCAAGTGCAGTAACGAATGCTAACGGTCAGGCTAGTACCACTTTAACGCTTGGAGCTAATCCTGGTGCGACAAGTCCTGTAACTAATACCGTGAGTGCCACGGCCAGCAGCGTAGGTAGCGTTACTTTTTCAGCTAGTGCCAGTCCTTCGGGGAACAGGCAAACTGTCCTGACAACTCAAGTACCAAGCATTCCAAATGCTACTGATAACGCTCCCTACGAATTAGGCATGAAATTCCGTAGCGCTAAGGGGGGAAAGATTTACGCTATTCGCTTCTGGAAAGCCGCTAGCGAAACAGGATCTCATATTGGTAAGATTTGGACAGCAACCGGAACCCTCTTGGAAAGCGTCACTTTTATTAATGAAACAGCTTCTGGCTGGCAGGAGCAACTTCTAGAAACGCCAGTAAACATTCAAGCTAATACGACTTATGTAGTCTCTGTCAACGCAAACGCCTATTACGTAGCTACTTATGATCAACTGGCTAGTTCGATAGTTAATGGCGATCTTAGCTCAGTCGCAGACGGCAATAATGGGGTGTATGATACAAACCCGAATTCTTTTCCAACCAATTCTTATCGGAATAGTAACTACTCTCGTGACATTGTCTTTGTTGTCGGCAGTAACCTAGTTAAAGTCAGCGGAGACAATCAGATTGGTGCGACTGGAGTAGTTCTACCTAATGCCCTAGTCGTGCAAGTCGTAAACGCTCAAAACAATCCTCAGTCAGGAGTGACGGTGAACTTTGCCATTACTAGTGGCGGAGGATCAGTCTCGCCCACTAGTGCAGTAACTAATGCTAGCGGTCAAGCAAGTACAACCTTGACGCTGGGATCGGTTCCTACCGCACCTGGAGGGGTCGTAGTCACAGCGACGGCAGTAGGCATTGGCAGTATAACTTTCTCAGCTTCAGTGACTCCAGTAGGAGGCGGTAATCCTATCTATTTGGAAAACCTAAATGCTGGCACAACTAACTGGAAGCTTGACAACCGGGGTAGCAGTGAGATCGCTGGCTATGCCTCGGCAACCAGTGTCAATAAAGGGGAATCTCTGGATATTAAGGTTTCCCTTGGACAAGCAGGACAATATACTATTGATGTATATCGCTTGGGCTACTATGGTGGCACAGGAGGAAGGTTGATGGCCAGCAGTGGCCTACTCAATGGCACGACTCAAGCCGCTTGTACCCAAGACTCCTCCACCGGACTGACCGAGTGTAACTGGACAACTTCCTACGTCTTGCAGGTAAGCAGTAACTGGACTAGCGGTATTTATATCGCAAAGCTGACTGACCAGGCGAGTACCAAAATAGCGCACGTGTGGTTTGCCGTCCGCGATGATAGCAGTACTGCTGAAATTTTATTCCAAAGCGCTGTTTCTTGCGTCCAAGCATATAACACAATGGGGGGTAAAAGTTTATACGACTTTACCAGTCCGAGCGGGAGAGCTTACAAGGTTTCCTTTGACCGGCCATTTTCCCAGGCAACCTATCAAGAGTCCACTGAAACCGACTCACCCCTACGATGGGAATACAATATGGTGCGCTGGCTGGAATCTCAAAGTTACAATGTTACCTACACAGAAAGCATACAAGTTCACACCAATGGGCAAAAATTGCTCAATCATAAAGTATTTCTGTCTGTGGGTCACGATGAGTACTGGTCTAAAGAAATGCGCGATGCTGTTGAAACTGCCCGCAACAACGGAATTAATTTGGGATTTTTCTCTGCCAATACTTGTTATTGGCGAGTGAGGTTTGAAAATTCTACCCTCGCTGCTGGGCAAATAAAGCCCAACCGAGTGATGACATGCTACAAACAAGATTGGTCATTGGATTCAGTTGCCCAACAGCAAGGGTCATCAGCAGCCACTAATAAATTCCGCAGTTTCCAGAACCAGCGACCAGAAAACGCCTTGTTAGGAGTCATGTACGGTAGCGACACCGATCTCTATGGTGGTTTTAATTTTGTTGTCACTAACAGCAGCGATCCTTACTATGCGAACACGGGACTTAAGAATGGGGATCAACTGACTTTATTAGTGGGCTACGAATGGGATTTTATCGTGAGTAATGGGTCTTCTCCTACCGGACTAGTCACCTTGTCTCAGTCACCAGTCGTACCTTCTAGCTTATTGCCAAACTTCGACGAACCACCTAACGAACCAGGTCTCCCTGCCAACCAAGATTTTACCAAAGCATACTCGGCCCGCTACACGGCTAGTAGTGGGGCTAAAGTCTTTGCCTCCGGCACCATTCAGTGGGCGTGGGGGTTAGATAGTGATGGTGTCACCACACCTAGGGAAGATACTCGCGCCAAGCAAATGACTGTCAACATTTTAGCAGATATGGGAGCTAAACCCCAAACACCAAATGCAAACCTCATTGTTCCTTAAAGCATCACACACACAGGAGTACAAAAATGACACCACTGCAACGTCGACAATTTGGCAAGTTAGTAGCTGCCAGTTTGACTTCCACTGTTGTTGCCGACATCTCTAGTAAGGCGTTTGCTCAACAAAGCGAATCAAGTAATGAGTCTCTTTTTGGAGTAAATATATCTAGTATTAGTACATCCGATACTCGAAACCGAGAAAGTCAAACTCCATCGGTGGAACTGAATACTGCCACTCTGCCGACAGGAAAAGTTATCTCTGCTAATACTAATCAGCTAGCTCAAAACGTTGTTTCTGTTGTTTCTAAAGTTAATCTGCAATCTCTGACCGTTGAGAATCTATCGGCTGTACAACAAAAACCTCGACCTCGGGCCTTCTTTTTAGCTGACTCTGACCGGATTACGAAAGCGATAGTACTTGGAGATCAGACTCTTGTAATTTCTACAGTCTCGACCACGAGAAATGGTGACTTCAACTATCTTACGTATTCTGTTGGAAGTGCTAGTAAGGGCCAATTCAGAGCTAAAAAAGTACTAGATTTGGAGAATCCCGATCAAACTCTTGAAAGTTTGTTAAGTCTTCCCAATAATCAACTTCTGTGCATAGTAGGAACTAGGGGCGTTCCGCCTTTTTATCTGAAAACGATCGATTTCGGAACTGGTAAAATTCTTTCTAGTAATGATCTAGCCTTACCCACACTACCGTCCAACCATAGATTCGCTAACCTATGCCAAGATGCCAAGGGAAATATTTTCGCAACCGAGATCAGCTCAGAAGGTATCCCTATCTTAATCTCGATGAATTTGCAGGAGAAAGCTATAATTACTGGCAAGGTCAAAATTAAGAGACTGACCACACTGACCATTGAGGGACAGCCTCTTATCAACGATGTTAAAGATTTGGGCTTCTCTGCTTCTGGCCAACTGTATGCGCTGGCTGCTGACAGCAGTAGAAAAAACAATGTGATGTATACAGTAGACGCGACAACTGGCAAGATGAAATCAGTCAAGAACTTTGCAGTCCAAAAGTTTGTGTTCTCTCTCTAGTAATCTATGGCAAACTAGGTGGTCGTCCTCGTGAAGTCGATATGTGGTAAGTCCTGAATGCGATATTTTATATCCTGGTAGAAGGAGTGAAATGGCGAGCGTTGCCTGGGGACTTTCTCCCTTGGCAAACTGTGTACACTTTTATTTTCGCAACTGGCGCTCATGTTGGAACGTGGTTCAACATCCACGATCACGTTTGCAAGTGGACAAGGATTGAGCAGGAGCGCGATCCTTGTACATCAGAGGCAATTATCGATAGTCAATATTATAGGCGGTTAGTATAAAATTTGACTCCTCAAAATTTTTTAAACATCCTCTAAGGAAGCAATTTTATAATCTCGGTAAAAAAACTACGATTTTCGAGGTATGGGTACTGGATAAGCATCAAAAATTAAAATAATCTATTTTTTTATAAAAAATGATAAACAATATCACTAAACCAAAGCTAGTATTTTTTCAGTATAGACCTAAGAAAAATTTACCTGAATTTATTTTATTGCACAGGCAACAACACGTTAAATGTTTGTCAGAGTTCTTTGATATAACCGTAATTAATGAAGATTGTGATTATCAGCAGATTTGTGATCAGTACCAGCCGGACTTAACACTTTTTGAAAGTGGAGTTAACTATAAAGGTTGTCAAAGGCTAAAGATTAAAAATACTCATGTTTATCCAGGTATCCCAAAGCTAGGTCTTCATAATGGGGATTCTTGGTGTGAAGCTCGGACAGGCTTTCTCTCCGACATGGGAAATTGGGGAATAGAAACTTTCTTTTCTATTTCTACTACTACACCTGAACACATACCAGCAATAGCCGAAAAATTATTTGTTTGGCCAAATTTTATAGATCCTGAAACTTACCGTGATTATAGCCAATTAAAAATTGTACCAGTACTGTTTACTGGAGCAACAGATCCGCTATACCCTTGGCGCCAAAGAATCAGTAAAATGGTATCTGAATCTTATCCCTCACTAATTTGGCAACATCCAGGATATAACAAGAGTTCGACATCAATACTTATATATGGTGAGCAATACGCCCGCACTATAAATGCTTCTTGGGTTGTACCAACCTGTGGTTCAGTAGTGAAGGAAATAGTACGTAAACATTTTGAGATACCAGGCTCTAAGTCCTGTCTAATTACAGAAAAAAGTCCCATTCTTGAATCAGCTGGCTTCATAGATATGATTAATTGTGTATTCGCTGATGAGACTGATGTATTAGATAAGCTTGATTACCTCTTTCAAAACCAACAGGAACTTCATAAAATTACGAATGCTGGATATCAGCTTGTGCATGCTCGACACACCTTAAAACAAAGAGATCAAATTTTTCAATGGTTTAACTTATACAAAAATATCAAGCCAAATCAAAAAATTGTTCAAACAAGTCCTTTCGGCTCCCTTAAAATTATAGAACAATCTTCTGTTATAAAAAATTCACATATTATTTGCAATGGATTAATTATTGACCTTTTAAATAAAGGAGATGAAAAACTTTGGGCTGGTAAATATCAAGAAGCACAAACTTTCTATCTTCAATGCCTACATTATAAGACTTTAATGCCTGAACCAAAACTAAAACTGGCACTATGTAGTCTTTATCAAGGAAATCCAGACATAGCACTTTATTGGATTATCCAACCAATTAAATATACTCTTGAAGAATATAAAGCGATAGATCCAGATCCAGTAGAGTGGGCTTACTACATTATCTCTCTTCTTTGTCAAGGTAAATTAAACGAGTCTACAAAAATTGCTCACCAATTTCCATTACTTCATTGTTCTGAATTGGATTATACTCGTTGGGTCATTAATATATTGAATAATAAAATAAATAAAGATGAGAACTTACTTTTTCTGACTGAATCTAGATATAGTGTTCATCAACTTCCGAATCAAAGCCTAAATGAATGGGTTGAGCATATTTGTATTATGCTTAAAGCTTGTCATCAGTTTAGCTTGCTAGAAAGGTTGAATAATTCGGTTCCCTTAAAATCTCACTACTTGCAAGAGAAAAAAATAATCATAAATTATACAAAGTTAAATAAATTATTTAACTTTATGAATATTTTTATTAATCAAATATATTCAATAGTTAAAAAAAAAGTTAGTTGTATTAAATTCTTGTTTAGAGCATTTAAATGTGACATTTTAAAATTTTTACATTTTTTAGAAAAATTATTTGGTTTCTTTCTACCTTACCGAATATCACAAATAAAAAATGATGAGTTTTTTTCTGCTATTCAAAAGCTATCACAAGAAGAAGATATTAAATCAGCTCTAGTAATTGGAGCATCATCTGGTGAAGGAACTACTGAAGCTCTATTAACAGGAATTAAGGAAAATCCAAAAAATCCATACCTCTTTTGCATCGATATTGCCAAGCCACGATTTGTTAAATTGCAGAAGCGTCTTGCTCATGATTTTTTTGTACAATGTTATACCATGTCATCTCATTATATAGAAAAGTTAGATAATGAAACCGAAAGTTGGATCAAAAAAATCCAGCAAGAAAACAAAATTACTTTTTTTGACATCGTATTAATTGATGGTTCAGAATTTACTAGTGTTACTGAACTAAAAGAACTGTCTGAAGCTAAGTACTTGATACTGGATGATATTAATATATTTCATAGTTATAAGAATTACCAAAAACTAGTTGCAGATTGCAATTATCTTCTATTGGCTCACAATGCTAATCTGCGAAATGGATATGCCATTTTTAAGAAAATTAGGTAAATAATTCACGCTTAAATATGAATAAACAACAATCCAATCCTGCAAATATTCTGCCAGTCCTAGAAGGGATAACGCGTCCACTCTGGTCTGTCATGATCCCCACATACAATTGTGCAGAACAGTTACGTGAGACTCTAGCTAGTGTATTATCTCAAGACCCTGGTACTGAAGTAATGCAGATAGAGGTGATTGATGATTGCTCTACTAAAGATGACCCGGAAGCAGTTGTTGCAGAACTAGGAAGAGGTCGTGTTGGCTTTTATCGGCAACCGCAAAATCTCGGCTATATAAATAATTTTAATACTTGTTTACAGCGATCGCGTGGTAAATTAATTCATCTATTGCACGGCGATGATTGTGTTTTAGATAGTTTTTACGATAAAATGCACAGTCTATTTGAAAAATATCCAAACATTGGTGCTGCATTCTGTCGTCATATTTTTATGGATCAACAAAGCCACTGGCAATATATCTCGTCTTTAGAACAGCTTGAAAGTGGAATATTAAATAATTGGTTAGAGCAAATTGCTTCTGGACAACGCTTAACAACACCATCGATTGTAGTGCAACGTGAGGTTTATGAAAAACTTGGTGGATTTGACAGTCGTTTTTCCTGGACTGGTGAAGATTGGGAAATGTGGGTAAGAATTGCTACAAAGTATTCAGTCGGCTATGAAGTAAAGCCATTAGCAGCATATAGAATAGCAAGCCTTGGGTCTTTGACTCAGGTTTCTACAAGTTCTGGGAAATTTTTTCATGATTTACGTCTTGCTGATGAAATTATCCAATCATATTTGCCAAATTATATTGAACAATCAGTTGCTATCAAAGCATCAAAGCAAGCCAGAGAAACCTATGGCTCTTGGGCAGTTATGAAAGCAAACCAAATAATTAAGAATGGGGATATCAAAACTTTAATAATTTTGATACAAGAAGCGCTTAAATGCAGTGACTCTCCAAACATAGTCAGACAAATCATCCGCTTAATGATGAAAATAGGGGTATATAAAATCAAGCAAGTTGTACAAGTTGCAAGATAGCTATTAAATTTTTACAAATGGCAGACTTAAGAATATAAAATTTGCACACATGGTATCAAAACTGGCTAGTTTAAAATATTTATTAATAGAAGTTATCAAAACAACTTCATGAATATATAGGAATAATATTTGATTTCTGAAAAAAACTAAGCGATAATACTGAGATGTGTATCTGTCTAAGAACGAACAATGATAAACCAGCATCTATAAGCTGCGATCGCAGAACTACAAGAATTTATAGATGATCGCCCAGATGCGCGTGAGGAAAGGAAAGCGTTGGCAGTTCAACTGGTTTATCAAGGTTACAAGTATGAAGAAATTCAAACAATTTTAGAAGTGTCACTTGGTTCGATAACAAGCTGGAAACAAGCCTACGAGGAATATGGAATTTCGGGGCTGCACCTGAACCACAAGGGAAGAAAAGGCTACTTAACTGCTCAACAACGAGAAGAAATCTTAAGTTGGTTGCAAACAAAGGAATGTTGAGAACTTGGCGAACTCAAATATAAATTGGCTTTTGAATACGATCTAACTTATGAATCAAAACGGAGCTATTACGATTTATTGGATGCGGCAGGAATTAGTTGGAAGAAAACTACTTCTTTGAATCCAAAAGCTGACGAGGAGGCTAAATACGATTGATTATCTACGTTATTTATTAGATCAGTCGCCCAACCTGCATATTACTTCTTTTTTGGGATGGTGCTTCTTACCATCGTTCACATCTGGTTCAAAACTTTTTAGGCGAGATAAACCAAGGTTTGTCTCAAGAGCACTGGAAAATTCATTGCGAACGCTAAAGCCCCTAATTGCCAGGGCGGCCGCATCATGTCAATAAGACTAGTTTATTCTCAATAGACTCAAAAATAATCTCATTAACCCCTACTTATTGACAAAAATTTTAGCGA
>NZ_JBALDK010000228.1:0-1038 GCF_036917455.1 Nostoc sp.
GTTTAGCATTTGATTCAAGGCTACTGATAAAATAATGGGTTTCAACCGTTGTTTCACCATTTAATGAACGGACAGATTCTACCATTCCAACACTATTGAAGTTTGACCAAACTGAATCTGGGTTAAGCCGAGACTGAATTTGAGATAACATCACATAGTGGCGTATTTCATGACGACCATGCCCTCTTTCTTCTGTTTTATATGTGCTATGTTCAATTCCCTCAAAACCTGTGCTTATACCTGCCTGGAATAATTTTTCAACTTCATTATAAAGATTTCCTTGATTCTTTTTCAACGTAATTACATAATCTGCATCTTGCTGTGTGATTAACCTAACAATTTCTTTCTGACAACCAATTGCATCGATTGTCACAATACATCCAGATATATCTAATACCTTTAATAACTCTGGAATTGCTGTAATTTCATTTGATTTCTCATCTACCTTCACTTGTCCCAAAACTAATTTATTCGTAGTTGCCCAGGCGCTTACCATTACAATTGCGCTTTGGTCACTACTACTATCATAAGAACTACGTAAGGTTTTCCCATCAATTGCAACTACTTCACCTTCAGTTATCTTTTGTATTGATTTCATCCAGTTTAGAAAACATGACTGAAATTGTTGAGGATTCAACTGTGCAAAGACTCTTGCAAACGTGTCGTGTGATGGTATCCCATTTGGTAGCTCTAAAAACGTTTTTAACCACTCAGACTTTGCACATCCGTATGTTTCAATTGCTACCCAACTATCTGCCCCACATATCACTGCACAAATGGCAATAGTCAAAATATCGATTAACTTATGACGTTTTGTACGATCTATTCGTGGATCTGACATCTGTGCAAAGTGGTCAGCAATTGTAATTTGGGGCTTGAGTTTCACGCCTTCCGTGGGGCTTTATTGTTACTTTTACAATGACTTTACCATCAATGCCCCAAAGATATCCTTCATCCCACACGCGTAGGCGAAGCCCGCCGTAGGCATCGCTGCCTTTATCCTTTATTTAGTATCTATGTACTATATTTAGATGCGTT
>NZ_JBALDK010000229.1:0-18862 GCF_036917455.1 Nostoc sp.
AATTCATATCCTGCAAAAGATTTTATTCAAAAGCTTAATAAATTAAATAAACTTAATAAATATATTGCCTTAGATATTAGTGAAGAATTACTTGATGTATCCAAAAATAATTTAAAAAAATGGTTTCCTCAAGTCGATTTTATAAGTTCTCCAATTGATATAGAAAATAGTTCTATACCCAAAAGTTTATTCCATAATAAAGCCGATATTGAAAATAAAGCAAAAATATTTTTACACTTAGGCGTTACTATTGGAAATCATCAAAATCGAGATCGGGTATTCAAGAACTTTAGAGATAGTATGGAAAAAAATGATTTCCTGGTGTTCACTAATGAAATTGGCTCTAACTCTACATGGGATGGAAACGTCAGAGGTGGCTGCAAGTATCATGTAGAAGAAATATATGGATGGGTTAAAAATAAGATTGGGATTAAGTCTGAAGATTGTGAATTGGTGAGAAAGTATGATTTAAAAACCGATAGTATAGTTGCCAACATGAAATTCCATCATGATTACACTATAAACTTTAGTCTAACGGGGATAGATAAAAATATTGAAATTTCCGAAGGAGAAGAAATTACTATTTGGCGACATCATAAATATGAAATCCCCCAAATTTTGCAAGAACTAGAACGTTCTGGATTAGAACTTATTCAATATAGTACCGATAAATACAAATCACATATTATGGTAATTTGTAAGGTTGCCAGTAACTAACATTTTCAACTACACAATACTCAATTTATTAAATAAGTCGGGTATTTAAGTTTTCACGAATGATTTAGAACTGCTATAGGAATCCGGTTTGATTTCTGACAATATCTGACAATATACGTAGGATGTGTTAGCAACAGCGTAACGCATCAAACCCATGATAATAGTGCGTTACGAACTCCGTTCTAACACACTTTACAATACCTAATTTCGTTCACAAATCTAAGTATGTGTAGGGTCTGTTATTGCGTAGCGTAACGCACCTAAAATTCGGAGTGGTGCGTTATGCCAAAGGCTAACGCACCCTACGTGTATTTCAAAAATCAAATATGAGTCCTATAGATACGATTATGGTAGATAGTGCCAAATATTTCTGATGATGCTAACAACTCAGTTTGACTTGGTTGGTGTATCAATTAAATATACATCAAACGCGGTCTAGGTTGAGGAATTGAACGCCCTAAATCCTTGGCCGTTTCTATCCATTGCTGCATAACTAATTCTACATTGTACAAGGCTTCTTGATAAGTATCACCATCAGCAGCACAACCTGACAATTCTGGTACTTCCGCAATAAAGGCTTGATCTAGTTCACTCCAGTAGAGAATAATTTCATAGCGAAACATTATTTTTACTTCCTAGCTTATATTTGATAATTACTGCACGAATTTGTTTAATCTGATAGCTTTTGGCTTTCCCTCTCTTTTGTTGTAAGTTCAATATTTCCTCAACATCAGCTTTGACAAAAATGCGATGATCGCCACGAATCCGTTCATCAAAGCCTAGTGTATATAAGAGTTGCCACAGTTGGGCGAAAGGGATATCTGTATCAGAAGTCCCAGAGATAATTTTTTCTAAGAGTTTGTCTTGCTGACTCACGTTTTTTTGACTGCTTTAATGTTTCTATAGTCTCATATTTATTTAAAATCAGTGCATACAAGAGCAAATTTCTCTTTTTACCACGGCTTAACTGATTTACTTGATTAAAGAAAATCGTGATTATTTGGATGTTAGAGATGCTTGATTTTAAACGATATTTTGCACAGACTTTAGTGTTGTTACCTCAGTTTTGACTATTGTGGAGATACATCATTTTGCTTGACATTGATAGCTTGGTTATTTCTCTACAATGCGGAAATGCGATCGCCTAGCAGACGCACCAGAAGGTGTAGCCTGGTAAACACGGTGTATTAAACCCAACCTATAAGTACTATACTCAAACTTACAAGTAATATAGGTAACTACAGAGGTCAAATTATTGAGATTGCTCATATCATAATGCTGAGGTATAAATCCGTCTCAGTTAGTGTTGAATATTGAGTAATAAATATTACGCGAATATGAAGAACCAAATTCTCGGTGCAGCCGTATTTTTAACCACCATTAGTTTGACAACAAGCGTACAAGCGGCAAATTCTGAACATGTTAGACAATTATTGGCAACCAAACAATGTCAAAACTGTGATTTGACTAACGCAGGTTTAGTGATGGCTGACTTATCTGGAGCCAATTTGAGCGGTGCTAATCTCACAGGTGCTAACCTCAGTCGTGCAAACTTGAGCGGTGCAGATTTGCGAGGTGCAAACTTGAGTGGCGCTAGTTTATTTGGTGTTAATCTCAGCGAAGCTAAATTTAGTGGGGCAAATTTGGCGGGTACTGATTTGAGAAATACCTATCTAGCAAATGCAGAAATGAAAGGTGCTTACCTAAATGGTGCTAACTTCCAAGGTGCAGTTGGTATCCCATCACAAATTGCTTCACCAGATGAATTTTATGCTTTAGGCATAGCAGAAGGGCAAAAAGGCAACCAACAGCAAGCAATCGATTATTTTAATCAAGCGATCGCTATTAAACCAGAATTTGCAGGCGCTTATTTAGCTCGTGGTGTCGCCCGTTACCAAATACTAGATAGACAAGGTGCATTCCAAGATGCCCAAGTTGCCGAAAAGTTATTTACATCCCAAAACAATACCTCTGGAACACAAACAGCCCAGGCTTTTATTAAAGAACTGAAAACACCCGTAAACGATCAAGTAAGCACTGGTAGTCCCAGTTTCGTTGACTTTTTGGGAAGTCTTGGCTCAGTCTTACTCCAATTCTTCCCTTTTTAAGTGTTTCCTTTTTGAGAGGATAAAATAAATGACAAATGACAAATGACTTTATCTAATGAATTATGGGTAGTAAATCAAGACTTAGCTCAAGCTTGCTTAGAGCATCCTTTCGTTCGAGGCATTGGCGATGGTACTCTTGAGCAGGTGAAATTTGCTTACTACGTAGGGCAAGATGCTTTTTTCTTAGAAGCTTTTGCCCGTGCGTACAGTATCGCCGCAGCTAAAGCACCAGACTGGTTAGGTTTCACCACATTTCATAACTTAGCTAGTGGAGTTTTAGAAGAACTGCGGCTGCATAGTGGCTATGCTTCTCAATGGGGAGTCAATTTGCATTCTGTGGAACCTGGAACCGCCACCCGCCGCTATACTGACTTTTTGTTAGCAACTGCTTGGAGTGGAGATGTGGGTTTAACTGCGGCGGCGATGTCTCCCTGTATGCGTTTGTATGCCTTTTTGGGAGAACAATTAGCTCGTAATGGTATCCCTAATCATCAATATGCAGACTGGATTCGTACTTACAGCAGCGCAGAATTTCAACCACTAACACAACAATTAGAAAATTTGGTTGACAATTATGCCACTACCAATTCTGTTGTGCATTCAACCTATCGTTATGCTATGTTTTGCGAGCGCGACTTTTTTCAGGCTGCGTGGGAGTAACTCAATAATAATCTAGACAAATTCCTGAATATATATCAATGCCGTTCAGGTAAGGTAAAAATTCTTTGTAAAAGCCAGTTTTTTTAACGTAGACGCAAAGCAGCTTGCCGCAGTCTACCGCAGAGGTACAGAGAAAAGAAAAAACGCTTCACTGAACCGTATTGGAATATATACACCTCACCTCTTCAGCCGCGACGATCGTTTTTGTTGAAAATATTTTGAGTATTTTAACTGATTGACAAAAGGTACTTTATTTTAAGTTTTTACCAATGATGTCAGGGAGAGTCAACTTGTCTAATGCCAAGCTATAGGACTCATAATCTGGGGAGAATATCTAAACTCCAGTGAGGTTAAGCAATGGTTAATCAGACGTACACAGCTGATGTCTTAGTTGTCGGTGGTGGAACTGGAGGCACTGCGGCTGCTATCCAAGCGGCGCGACGGGGAGCCAAAACGATTCTGGTAAGTGAATTTTCTTGGTTAGGAGGAATGCTAACTTCGGCTGGAGTCTCTGCACCCGATGGTAACGAATTAGAAGCCTTTCAAACGGGGTTATGGGGTGCGTTTTTACAGGAATTGCGACAACGACAGCCCGGAGGATTAGATAATAGTTGGGTAAGCTTTTTTAGTTACGATCCTCAAATTGGGGCAGAGATTTTTGCAGATTGGGTGCAGGAATTGCCAAATCTGCACTGGATTTCTGGACAAGTGCCAATAGATGTGTTCCGCCAAGGTAATTCTATTACTGGTGTGCGCTTTGCTGATTTTGCTGTCACAGCCAAAATTATTCTCGACGGCACAGAATTAGGAGATTTATTAGCTTTAGCTGAGATACCTTACCGTTGGGGCTGGGAATTGCAATCTGAATGGGGAGAACCCAGCGCCCCAGTGGGTTTTAATTCTTTCACCAAGAGATATCCAGTGCAAGCGCCTACTTATGTAGTAATTATGCAAGACTTTGGTGATGCGATGTCTACGACGGGCGTAGCTGCGGCACCAGAAATTCCAGCGGCCCCTAACTATAATCCTTCAGAGTTTACAGGCGCTTGGGATGCCTATGGAGCAGAGACAGTCTTGCAAACTCTCACGCCGGGAGACCCGGACGCGCGAGGTTTGCGCTTTTTGAATTATGGACGTTTGCCTGATGGGCGATTTATGATTAATTGGCCAATCTGTGGCAATGACTACGGCCAAGGAGTAGGGCGGCTGATAGAGTCAGATGTGTGTAGAGGTGAATTCATTCAAGAATCTCGCTGGCACAGCCAAAATTTTGCCCATTTTATCCAAAATCAGCTTGGTCGCCGCTATGGTTTAGCAGAAAAAGTATTTCCTCACGCCTCTACAGCTTTTGCACTGCATCCTTATTACCGCGAAAGCCGCCGCTTAGTGGGGCTAACTACTGTCCGAGAACAGGATATTTTGCCGATCGCTGAAGGGAGAGTTGCATCTATATTTAATGATGCGTTCGCCCTTGGCGTTTGCGAAGCGATCGCAGTTGGTAACTATGCCAATGACCATCATTATCCTGGTGTTCAATTATCACTGCAACCAAAATCTATCCGTTGGGGCGGACGTTGGACTGGAACTCCCTTTACAATTCCCTACAGTTCCCTAATCCCAGCCACTACAGATGGTTTCTTGGTTTGTGAAAAGAACATTTCTGTCTCCCATATTGCCAATGGCGCTACCAGATTACAACCTGTGGTTATGGGCATTGGTCAAGCAGCAGGAATGGCAGCAGCGATGTGTGTTGAGTTAAACTGCCAGCCAAGGGACTTATCTGTTCGGGCGCTGCAAACAGCTTTATTAGAGGATAATCGCTCAAAAACAGCAATTATTCCTTTATTTAATCTTCCACCCAATCGTTCGGATTGGCTGCACTGGCAACTGTATTACTTAAATAACCCACAAGCCTATCCAGATAGTGGTTATTGCCCTTGCCCATCGGAGAATGAGTACCCTTCTGCTTTTGACAAGACATTAATTAGGGAAAGTAACTGTTTCAAAGGCATTTTCTCCCGTTTGGATCGGCAGGAATACAGATTTGCTGTCACAGCACCAGCCGCGTATCAAGGGCAAAATTGGCAGCTTGTGACTTTGCGATCGCATATTGACGAGCAATTAAGCGCTTATCCTCACAAACAATTAGTTACATTGTGGGGTCGTTACAACCACTTTAGTAATTGGTTACTAGTCGAACATTTAAACGGAGGATAAGAAGAGTTTATTTTCAGTAAAACAGAATACTTTTTGATGAATTGTCCGGATATTAATCAAAAAGCTAAGTATCAGTGAAGTGGAGAGTTCCAAAATAGACATTTGCTATGCGTGCTGCCATTTCACTTTTAGTATCGAGTCTGGTGTTCGGCCCCTTAGCTTCTAACTGCCAAGCAATGGTCAATCACTTATCAACTGGGCTACTTTCCACGCCTGTTTCGGAACAGTGGCTCTCGGCAGCATCTGAACAAAATCCAGATGATGCGCCACGTCATCGCGGTAGTGGGCGTAGGGAAGTAACGCAAAAATTCGGAATTACCTATGTTGTGGGTTAACTACCGTAGGATAATGCCTCTTTTTCCAAAAGAACCAAATTACCAGAAAACACGATGTTGTGTTAACATCTTTCACACAGCTTTTCTGGCAGAGATATATACAGTTGACACACGAAAATCTTCAGCGATCGCTTAGTATTTCAACTGCAAGCTTTGTATATCATAAGTTGGTCTTAATCTTGGCGATCAAAATGCAAATCAAATTAAGTGCCTTGATCGACAGCATTAACCACTCCTCAAAAGCTACATGACTGTTGCATCCTATTCCTGGGAAGCTCTGCATCCCAATCCTCAACGGCTCTACAAATAAATGTTACTTAGGCTATTAGTTAATCTAAAACACATCTAATTAAAACATTTTGCTTGTTGAGGAAATAGTCTTCAGGTAACTTCACTTTATTCCCCAATAGGTTTCTTCTCATATATCGAGTAACTGGTTTCTATATGAGCAACTAATGGATCTTCGCTTTGAAGGGTGTTTAGCGTCCTTTACCGAAGCATAAAGTCCTTTTCGTTTCATTTGAGCTTATCTAGGATATAGATTCGCATAAATAGTATAGGTTTATTGCACTTGGCAAAAAATATTACTATTTATAACCTACTCTTGCAACCTGGTTCGTTCTTCTCGTAAATGGTTTGCGACGAAATAAATATTAAGAAGGATCTGCCAGATCGTTTCACTCATCTTAATTATTCTACACCCAAGGGCAGATGCAAAATTTTGCATCTGCCCTTTTTAGGTAAAGTTTACTTAAAGAAAAAGCAATGAAGAGGTATTAGCTCAAGCTGGCTTATGAGCAATAAAATACTTGCTCATAAAATGGACTTGCATCTCAATATTCTCAAAGCCTACTCTCTGTAACCGTTCTATCAAGTCATCAGTGGTGTAATGCTTGTAATAAGGTTCATGGAAAGTTTCAGGGAAAGAGTCCATCATATATTCCAACTCAGGCGAATCACTCAACTGAATTGAGTCACAGATAATAAAGACTCCGCCTGGTTTTGTTACCCGAAAGCATTGCTCAATGACTGTCTGACGTACAGATGCTGGTAACTCATGGAAGAGAAAAACAGAAGTTACAGCATGAAAATAGTCATCTACATAAGGTAACTCTTCGGCATTCCCTTGCAAAAGTTGGGGCAGTTCTCCCGGAATTTGGGATAATAGTTCATTTGCTTTCCGCAAATAAGCTGGTGATAAATCTGTGCCAAACAGAGATGCTTCAGGCAGGGCTGCGCGAATTAACTTCAAAGTCCGCCCAGTTCCACAAGCTACGTCCAAAATACGGGTTTGCCGTGGTGCAACCGAATCAATTGCTTTCAGCCCTTGCTTGAGAGGAGCAAGAATTCGCCGCCGCATCGCATCAGCTGCCCCACCAAAAAGAATTTCTACTTGTAAGTCATATAAATTGGCTGACAAGTCACTCAAATAGCCATTGCTTTGGTGATGAAAGTTTTGCAAGTAGTAACTGGGATAACCATCTGTGTCAATTTCGGGCGAAAAATCTTGGTAATTCTGTTGTTTAGCCCGTTCCCAGATTTGAGGAAAATCTAGCCACACTAGAGGATAGTAGGAAAAAAAGTCTTGCCAGGCGTTATCAAACAATAAACTTTCCGGGTAGACACCTTTTTGGGCATCTTGCCAGTCTGTCTCCAGCAGCTGGTTCAATCTCTGTTGAAGCTTGACTAAAATCTCATTTGGGATGGGTTTGGTCTTTTGTTCAAGTGTCGGGGACACCAGGTTCCTCAACTGTGAACTTAATATTTTGTGAGCCAGACCAAAGTAATTTTTGCTCTGCTGAAAGGTTTGATAAGTCAGCTTAGTTAAACTCTCAGGCATAAAAATAGCTTAAGTTTTGATTACTTCTATGTAAACTATTGTAACGAAAAAATTATTTTCTGTCGGAAAGATAAAAGCTGCCAGGTGAGATAAGGGACTTCCAAGAAATAAATTATCCAATTTCACCGAATCAAAACGATTTTCTCTCTCCCTGCTCCCTGGCTCTTCGGTCAGATGATTTTAGCCATCAAAGGTTTAGGGAAGATTTTTCGAGATTCAGAAAAAAATACTTCATATTGTCAGCAAAAGGAAACATGAATTTATGTAAAAAGTAGCTTATGTTACAGAATCTTTGCTATATTAGTTTATAGATCAACCAAAAATTATATATTCACAAAATAGAGAGGACTATGGTTATGTCTATCGCAGATAAATCTCGTGCGTTAATGGTGCGCGAACATCAGCAAGTCAAGAATCGCCAACAATCAATACTGATGCGGGCTGCACAAGAACTTGGTCTTCCTGAAGAAGCAGCGCACTACTGGAACCCAATTCAAGGGAAGGTAGATGCTAGCACTCGGATGATTTATGGCCCCAGCCACGCTTCCATGAGCTAAGTTTCAAGAGTTTTAAGCTGGATTTTTTGAGTGAATATCTCAACTGACAACTCTGGAAAAAAAGCCACCCTTTACTCTAGGGTGGCGAAACTTATTAATTTTAGTTAGATACGATCCTTAATTAAGCATCGTAGTAGAGGTAAAATTCATAGGGATGAGGACGTAGTTGCAACTGCTTGACTTCATTACCTAGCTTGTAGTCAATCCAATTTTCGATAAAGTCTTCCGTGAAAACGCCTGATTCGGTCAAGAAGGCGTGATCTTTTTCCAGTGCTTGCAATGCCAATTCTAATGAACCTGGAGTTGAAGGAACCTTTGCCAGTTCTTCTGGAGATAGTTCATAGATATTCTTATCCAAGGGTTCACCAGGATGGATTTTGTTCTTGATGCCATCAATACCAGCACAAAGCATTGCAGCAAATGCCAAGTAGGGGTTAGATGTAGCATCTGGACAACGGAATTCTAAACGCTTGGCTTTAGGGTTAGTGCCAGATAAAGGAATACGGATAGAAGCAGAACGGTTTCCTTGGGAGTAAGCCAAGTTGACTGGTGCTTCATAACCGGGTACTAAGCGCTTGTATGAGTTGGTGCTAGGGTTGGTAATTGCTAACAGCGCTGGGGCGTGTTTGAGAAGACCACCAATGTAATACAACGCCATTTCGCTCAAACCAGCATACTTATCACCTGCGAACAGAGGTTGGCTACCTTTCCAGATGGACTGGTGACAGTGCATTCCTGAACCGTTATCGCCAAAAATTGGTTTTGGCATGAAGGTAACGGTTTTGCCATATTTTTTAGCAACGTTCTTGATGACATATTTGTAAATCATCAACCAGTCAGCCGCTTCGATCAACTTCCCAAATTTGAAACCCAGTTCGCACTGACCACCGGTAGCAACTTCATGGTGATGTTTTTCAATGGGCACACCTAATTCTGCCATTGTCAACAACATTTCTGTGCGGATATCTTGGAAAGAATCCGTTGGTGCAACTGGGAAGTAACCTTCTTTGAAGCGTGGTTTGTAGCCCAAGTTGGGTTTTTCATCGGTACCGGCTTTCCCAGAATTCCAAGCACCTTCTTCTGAGTCTAAGAAGTAGTAACCTTCGTTTGCAGTTTGGGCAAACCTAGCACTGTCAAAGATGAAGAACTCAGCTTCCGGGCCAAAGAAGACTGTATCACCAAGACCAGTGGAAACTAGGTAATCTACTGCTTTTTGGGCAATAACGCGTGGGCAACGGTTGTACCATTCGCCTGTGCGGGGTTCCTTAATACTACAAATTATACTTAGCGTTGGCTCTTTCATGAATGGATCGATCCAAGCAGTGTTGGGGTCGAGTACCATCGTCATGTCCGATTCGTTGATTGCTTTCCAACCCCTGATGCTAGAACCGTCAAACGGTACGCCATCAGTGAATGCAGTTTCATCGATTTGGTCTTGGAACAGTGTGAGGTGCTGCCAAGTTCCTACTGTATCGATGAATTTGAGATCAATCAGTTGAATTTTTTCATCTTGAATTCTCTTCAAGAGTTCTTTTGGTGTAGTCATTGTTACTCCTTCTCTACCAATTTCCTAAAGTAAACCAGAATCTTACATTGCATCCTAACCCTGCTGATCTCAATCAGACCGTGACACACCAGAAATATCTTAAATAGTAGACATTAGCGTATTTTGTAGCTTCTGTTACAGATATCTGGATTATCAGGTTATATTAACCTTTCAGCGTTCATCTGTACAAAACTGGAAAGTTCATCATATAGGGGTCAACTTTGACATAAAATCCTTAAATAGTGGATAGATTGTTTTTGTGCTGAATCTATTTTAAATAGCACAAAAATTTACTGGTGCATAAGTGCAGCCAAATAAATATCAAACCATAAATAGCAAGGATTGGGAGAAAAAAGAATGCGCGATGCGGTAACAAGTTTAATTAAGAATTATGATTTAGCTGGTCGGTATTTTGACCGGAATGCGATCGATAGCCTGAAGTCTTACTTTGACAGTGGTACAGTCCGAGTCCAAGCGGCGGCGGCAATCAATACTAATGCGGCTGCACTTGTCAAGCAGGCTGGTTTAAAGTTATATGAAGAACTACCAGAATTGATCCGTCCCGGTGGAAATTCCTATACAACTCGTCGTTATGCAGCTTGTCTGCGCGATTTAGATTACTACTTGCGCTACGCCACCTATGCGCTGGTTGCTGGGAATACAAATGTATTGGATGAGCGTGTGCTGCAAGGACTGCGGGAAACTTACAATTCTTTAGGAGTGCCTATTGGACCTACGGTTCGCGGTATCCAGATTCTCAAGGATCTGATTAAAGAGCAAGTAGTAGCAGCAGGTGTGGTTAATACTGCTTTTGTAGATGAACCATTCGATCACATCACACGCGAGTTGAGCGAGATCGATATTTAGCATCTAGCTCTGGTGGCAAAAAATCGCGGAATGATACAAACAAAGTTCGCATAAGTCGAATCACAACTATCGCACTTTGGCTTGATTGGCAAGGTGCGTTTACTTTTTTTAATGCAAGAAACTATTTGTCGTCTGACAAATTAATTGTATTACAACGAAAGTAAGTACTGGAAAAATTTTATACGCACTCTTATGATGTTTATTATTGGTATAAATAATTTTTGGCAATAGTTCTATGAGTATTAATGATCTAGAATTTCTGCATGGTGCAGCTTTTCTTCGACTCCTCAAAGGAACATCTTATATCTCTATCAGTTATTTATCTTATATTCATTCATCTCTTTATACTATAAAAAGCTCAGATCAAGAATCAGCTATTCTATTTAAAATATCAAAAAAACCTACTTCTTCATGGTCATTTAGCTTCAGTTCACAAGAAGAAAATGCACTGACAACATTTCGTGACACTTATCCTGATGTCAAGCTTTTTATAGCATTGATTTGTCATCGGGATGGCGTTTGTTGTCTATCAGAAAAACAACTATGGACAATTATTGATCCTAGTGAAGGTTTAGCCAAGCAGCGTGTTTCTGTAAAAAGAGAACCAAGAGGAAGTTATTATGTTAAAGGTACGGGGAGAGTTCCCTTAGAACAGACAGTACCTCAAAATAATTGGCCTGACGTAATTTTATCAACATCAAATAACCTATGATACCCACTCAGATTAAAACTAATGGCGACTGTATTGATAGATTAATTAAGAAATTAGAGAAAACAATCAAAAAAGAAGAAGCGAATAAACTTAAAGAAACCGCTATTGAAATTGTCCAAAATTGTGTCAGAGTTTATTCAGAGAATTTTGGTAATGGTGATGTAGGGGAAAATAGTACAGGCTTAGTGAGCCAACTTTATCAGGGAAAAGACCCTATTCCTAATGGTACAACCGGACTTATTTATGGTCGAGTTCAAAGTGGTAAGACTAACACAACCATTGCAACTTTAGCACTGGCTCATGAAAATAATTTTCGCTGTTTTATTATTTTAACATCTGATAATACATGGTTAGGAAAACAAACAGCTAATCGTTTTAATAATCAAGTTCAAGCAGGCCCTGTTTTCTTTGATTGGGAAGCATGGAAAAAAGACCCTGATGGTTTTGCAGAAACTAAAATTGCACCCTATATAAAAGATACAGGCGTTGTATTAGTTTCTACAAAAAACGGTCATCACTTAGATAATTTATTGAAGGTTTTAAGAGCAGCAAAAATTAAATGTGTTCCTACTTTGATTTTTGATGATGAAGCGGATAACGCTAGTTTAAATACGAATGAATCTAAACAAGCTAAAAAAGGAAAAGATGCAATTGATGATAGTAGAATTTTTGAGACGATAGGTAAAATTCGTCAAGAGGTTGCTAATCATATTTATATTCAAATTACAGCAACTCCTCAAAGTTTATTATTACAAAAGCTCTTTCAGCCTTGTAAGCCACAATTTTGTGCCGCATTACCAGAGCCGGGAGATAATTATATGGGAGGTGAATTATTTTTTGCGGAGAAAAGTAACTACTCTTGTATTGTAGATGCTGGAGAAATTAACGAACTTAAGAAACAAAAAGGTACAATAAATCCGGGAAATAAATGGATAATTCCCGAAGGATTACGACTTGCACTTTGTTGCTTCTTTTTAGGTTCAATCTACAAAATGTTATCTTCTGGAAAAGAAGATGATAAATATTCTTTTCTTGCTCATGTTTGTTATAAGCAAGATATTCATAGTGTTTTAGAAAAAGTGATTAGTCAATTTGTAATTAATTTAGATCAAGCAATTAGAGAAAAGAGTTCAGATACGGAGAATAAACAAGCTATAAAATGGTTAGACCAAGCTTACAATGAGCTAAACAAAACTGCTGATAATTTACCTCCAATTCTTGAACTTATAGATGAGTTAAAGATTCAACTAAGACGTGCAATTCCTAAAATAATTAATGCAAATAACCCTGAGAAAGAGCCTAACTACAATCCTGGCATGAACATATTAATTGGGGGTAATAGATTAGGAAGAGGTGTAACGATTGATGGTTTAATGGTAACTTATTATGGGCGAGATGCAAAACAAAAAGTAATGGATACAGTTCATCAACACGCTCGAATGTATGGTTATCGTCCACAATTAAAAGATGTAACTCGCCTCTTTTTATCAAAACATATATTAGACGCTTTTCGTTCTATTCACGAAGCAGATGAAGGTATGCGGCAAGCAATTGGAGATGATATTCATAATATCAAACTACAACCTGTTTGGATAGGAGGAAATTTTAAACCAACTCGCTCTAATGTTTTAGATCCTTCAGTAATTGATGTATTAGTACCAGGTTCATTAATTTTCCCTCAAAGCCCAGCCTATAAAAAAGGTGAAATCGAGAATAATTTCTTTGAAATTGAGAACATTTTAAAAAATTACCAAGACAATAATCAA
Source organism: Nostoc sp. (assembly GCF_036917455.1). Classification (GTDB taxonomy): domain Bacteria; phylum Cyanobacteriota; class Cyanobacteriia; order Cyanobacteriales; family Nostocaceae; genus Nostoc. The sequence continues at coordinate 13,326 of NZ_JBALDK010000229.1, forward strand.
TATTATGAAGTTGATATAGAATTTATCATTAAAATACTCAATCATACGAAAAGCCATTATGTCCTATCGGAAAAATGGGAAGATAAACGTATTATCAAAGGATTAACAGATATAAAATCAAAGGGCATGACAAAGGGTCGTTTAAATGTTCGTAGAGGTGAAAGAAATAATAATCAAGGATTAGATATGACGAGAAAAGACCCTTTTGAGTGGATGTTTGGCTTCGGCTCAGGTAGGTGGTCATTAGAGGCTAAAGAAAAATATCCCGATGTGCCAACGTTAATTATTTGCTATCAAAAAGGTGAAAAAAGTAAGAAATGGGATGGCCATCCTATATATCTACCTATGTTAGTTTTACCTAAACAAAAATTTGTTTTAATGTTTAATTATAATGAGGATGAATAGGTGATATTTTGAATTAGCGATCGCACCTATCCAGTAGCAGAGGTATTATTAGAAGCAGGTATCTTGCGCGAAGATATTGTTTTGGGTTTCCATCCTGCTGAACTACGGCAATACACGGGTTTTGCTGTATCTTAACTATCTAAATATTGTGTATTTGCAAAGAATAATATATTAAGTAGCGATCGCTCCTAGATGAAACGCATTAGCCTATCTTATCTAGACTAGAACCCCTATAAGCCACAATAGAAGTTGCCGATGTTTGAGGCGCTGATTATGGAAGAATTATTAACTCTGAAAGACCTGCTTGTTAAAGGCGATGTTCAAGGAGCATTGATTATAGTTGAAGAATTAACAGAGATGAGCCGAAATGATATCATCAAGACGATTCGTAGCTATGCAGTGATTTTGCTGTTGCATCTGATTAAACAACAAGCTGAAAATCGCACGACTCGCTCTTGGGAAGTCTCTATTCGGAATTCGGTTCGGGAAATTCAGAGGGAAAACAAGCGGCGTAAAGCTGGAGGCTATTATCTTGCACCAGAAGAATTATTAGAAATCTTAGCAGAAGCCTATTTAAATGCCATTGATGAGGCTTCTCTAGAAGTAGAAGAAGGTCGTTATGAAGCCCAAGAATTAGAAAAGCTGGTTAACCAAGAAGAAATTATCAATCGTGCTTTGGCTTTAATCTTACCAGGAGAGTCTAGTTAATTGGCTAAACAGAGACTCGACACACTATTAGTAGAGCGAAATTTATGTTCTTCTCGCGCCTTGGCACAGAGGTTAATTCAGGCGGGGGAAGTTACTGTTAATCAGCAGTTAGTTGATAAGCCTGGTACAGAAGTTGATATTGCAGCTCAAATAAAAATTAAAGAGCGATCGCTCTTTGTTTCTAGAGGCGGTGAAAAACTCTCTAAAGCTTTATCAGTATTTGCCATTCCAGTAGTAAAGCGCATTTGTTTAGATGGTGGAATTTCTACTGGTGGTTTTACTGATTGTCTCTTGCAAGCTGGAGCAAAACAAGTTTACGGCATTGATGTCGGTTACGGACAAGTTGACTGGCGGTTGCGAAATGATTCGCGGGTGATTTTGCGGGAACGCACCAATTTACGGCAACTACGACCAGATGAGTTATATGGCGAAAATGACCCGATTCCTGATTTGGCGGTAGTTGATGTATCGTTTATTTCTTTAACTAAAATTCTGCCTGCTTTGTGGCAACTAACTCAAGCTAACCGAGAAGCTGTGTTGTTAGTCAAGCCACAGTTTGAAGTTGGCAGATCCCGTGTGGGTAAAAAAGGCGTTGTGCGAGATCCAAACGACCAAGCTGATGCCATTTTCCAGGTGTTGCAAACAGCCCATGAATTAGGATGGAAATACAAAGGCTTAACTTGGTCGCCTCTCACTGGCCCTGCTGGGAATATCGAATATCTGCTGTGGTTGGGAATAGACAGTGAAATACCACCACTTGATTTAGAAGCAATTAAGCAGATAACACAATCAGCAATAACTGATTTACGGAAAAGTTAAACGTCGTAGATTAGACATTCTACAGAAGCTGGATGGCGATCGCAGTAGTTTTCCAAAGAGGTTTTCTTTAATTTTGCTTGCTGTTGATCGGCTTTCTCTGCTTGCAATTCTTCCACAATGTCCCAGGCTACGGCACAACCCGCAGAATTACTACCATCTAGCTCACAAGTTGTCCGCGCTTCAGTAATGGCTTCAGTAATCGCTTCTTCAAGATTTGCCGCCCCAGCAGTTTCAAATGAGTTTAAGGTAGTTGTCATGATCCTTTCACCTTTAATTTATACAGATAGATATTAGGGGATAGGCAATAGTTTTATTTCTTATAGCCTGTTCCCTGCAATCTGTTCCCTTAATCTTGCATCCCAAATTCAGAATGTCAGTCAATTGTCAGAAGAGCTTGATAGAAGTTCATAAACACTTGTAAACGGTAACAAATACTTAATAAAACTTATTTATTATCAATATTTTATGCCTAGCTCTTGTCGCAAGCGATACAGAATTGTATTTTGATCGACTTGAGATAAAATTTCTTGAATGACGCTGCTAGCGCCCAACTGTCCCCAAGTGCAACCTTTTTCGAGATAGACTTGGGCGGCTTTGCCAACGGAGTATGCACCATAACCGGCGATACCAGCTTGAGCGATCGCACTGCCAGCAAAAGCAGTAATATTGCTGGGATTATCACCACTGGTTATTGCAGCCGTAGTTTTACCTAAACCTAAAAGAAAACTACTACCTAATTCCCCCAGTAGTAAGCCACCAGAACTAAATAAAATCGTTTTTAAAATTTTTCCGGCTTCATAGCTAGTCATCGGCAAACCATATAATCTAGCGAGGGCGCGAATTAAAGCTAAATCGGCAACAGTTCCGCCAAGGATATCTAAGAAAGCGATGGGATTGAGCATTACTGCCAAAGCTTTGTATTTGGTAAATTGCCAAATGATATTTTCAGCTTCTTTTTCGCGTAATTCGATGGTTTTTTGAGCGATCGCCGCTTCTGCATCCCGTGCTTGGATGAGTGCATTTAAAGCCAGAAGCGATCGCCCTTCCCGATTCAGAATATTCAGAATTGTCTCTTTGAGTTCGTCTACTTGGGGTGGTGGTGTCTCCCATTCATAACTGACACGCCCATCAGGCCACTCAACCCGCACCTCCATAGGTGCGGGTTCCGCCGCCACCATCACAATTTCATCAGGTAGTAGAGGTTTCGCTTCGGGATGTCCAGCACCCAATTGTTGTAAATTTTGGTAAATCGCTCCCCGGTCTGTATCTGGATAAAGGTCTATTTTGTTAAATACTAAAATCAGGGGTTTTTGCGATCGCCTCAATTCCAGCAGTGCTTGATACTCAGTGCGCGTGATATCACCAGATACGACAAACAAAATTAAATCCGCCTGATGCACGACTTCTCGCGCCATAAACGCCCGTGACTCGCCCTCAATTTCATCTAATCCGGGGGTATCAATTAACTCTACTAGTACCTTACCACCTGGCTGCCAACGCACTGAACGGGGCCATTGAGTGACACCATTTAAGGGCCCAGTTTGCAGAATTTTGTCTCCCAGCAAAGCATTTAAAACTGCTGACTTTCCACGACTCACCAAACCAAAAACAGCAATTCTGATAACATTAGAGTCCAGCTTGTTGAGTGTGGAATTCAAAGCTTCCAATTCTGGTTTAATCAAACCTGCCAATTCTGGGTTAGATGACAACTGTCCTGATTTGCGAAGATATCCATACCAAGACAGCGCTTGTCTGAGACTGGCGCGGGCACGATTTAAATGAGTTTCTTGCAGATTACGCACGAAGTTAGGTTGATTCAAGGTTGGACAAACAACAGGCTACATATCTATTTTGATCTAATTCCAAGGTTGTTAGCCTGTTTTGTAAAATTAGGCAATTGTGCGATATCTATTTAGAACATGGGATTGTGTTTATTATCCCAGCATTTGCGATCGCGCCAGTTTCTCCCAGTATGTTCGCATTCAGATGCATTATCTATCCAAGGGATCGATGTAGAGTAGTACGAGGTTCCAGTAGAAGCGAAGAAGCTAGCAGTGAATAAGGGCAATAATAAGGATAAAGTTATCAGTGTAAAAATGGGGAGAGTGATTAAGTATCCAGTGAGTAGCAGAATATTAGTATTAGTCCAAAAAACTGTGCCTAGTTTATTATTTTTTTTGCTAGTTTTTAAACTAGTTGTTGAATTTGAGAAAAGCATAATGCAACCCTATGAATGCCAGTTTATATAGCAATTCCATTTGATTTTTCAAAGCCAAGCTGACTGAAAACTAGCCCCATCTGGTTTTGGTTATCAGCATATTTAGCAAAAATCAAATAGAGTTTTATACAATTACTGATTTTTACGTAAGAACATTATTGAAGCTATGTACTCCAGTGTCAAAGGTGCAAGTGATGACTTCTTAAAAGTTTTAATTTTTGGGCGCTAAAAAATGTTTTTCGTGAAAATATGTTGAAGTTGTGGCAATCGCCCTTACGTAAATTCTGGCAAATTTAGGGATCGTTTTCTCTCAGAATTGGATGGGGTAAAATGGAGGATAACAGTACTCAAATCAGTAGCATTGCTGATGGATTTAAACAACTATCTGCACATTGAATGAATTGGAAAGCCTACACCGTACCATCAGGTCAGTGTAGGTAATTCATATCATTTAAAACAAATCTAAATCTGTCACAGCACCAATACTGCTAGAAGATACCAATTTGGCATATTTAGCCAAAACACCTTTGGTATAACGGGGGACGGGGGGTTGCCAATTGGCACGGCGACGGGCTAATTCTTCTTCGGATATATTCAACTGCAATAAACGAGCCGGTGCGTCAATCGTAATACTATCGCCTTCTTCTACAAGAGCGATCGCACCACCAACTGCTGCTTCTGGGGCAACATGACCAACTACCATGCCATAAGTACCACCAGAAAAGCGCCCGTCGGTAATTAATGCCACCGCATCACCCAAACCAGCACCGATAATTGCTGAGGTGGGAGCCAACATTTCCCGCATTCCAGGGCCACCCTTGGGCCCTTCGTAGCGGATAACCAAAATATCACCAGCTTGAATTTTACCTGCCAAAATTGCATCTAAAGAGGCTTCTTCCGACTCAAACACCCGTGCGGGGCCGGTAATTACTGGTTTCTTCACCCCGGTAATTTTAGCCACAGCCCCTTCTGTTGCCAGATTACCTCTGAGAATGGCTAAATGTCCTTGAGCATACATCGGATTATCCCAAGTCCGAATCACATCTTGATTGGCAGATGGTTCTTCGGGGATGTCTGCTAATATCTCTGCAATGGTTTGACCGCTAATGGTCAGACTATCACCATGCAATAAGCCATGTACAAGTAACATCTTCATGACTTGGGGAATGCCACCAGCTTTGTGCAAATCTGTAGCGACATATTTCCCACTTGGTTTTAAATCGCACAAAACGGGAACACGAGCGCGGATTGTTTCAAAGTCATCCAGGATTAACTCTACATTAGCAGCACGAGCGATCGCTAAAAAATGCAACACTGCATTGGTGGAACCACCCACCGCCATAATTACAGAAATAGCATTCTCTATAGATTTGCGGGTGATAATTTG
>NZ_JBALDK010000230.1:0-78006 GCF_036917455.1 Nostoc sp.
ATTTGAGTCAAGTCATTGAGGAGCCGGATGAGGTGAAAGTCTCAAGTCCGGTTCTGAAGACCAACGGATCTGGTGACAGATTCGTTGAGTTTAATTATTACAAACAGTACTTACATTATAAAACACTTGGTTTTCGCACCCAAGCCAGACAACACCTTCAGCAGTTTATTGCTTCCTTTGCTTCCTTTGCCGAGAAAGAATTGTGGACTCATGAGTTTCTAGAAACTGAAGAATATGAATCTAGGTTAAATATAATTCGCTATGAGCTTTATGAACAGGTTGTATTTCCTGTTCTTCTTAGTGGTTATCAAAAGCGCGATCCTTGGTCAGTTTTGTGGCTTGCTCGTACAGCCAACAATTTTTATAAAGTAAAGCATCTCCACAAGCAGATTGACTTTAAAACAGACTATGGGTTACTGAAAGAATGTTACTTGCTCGCTCCAAACAATAATGAAGTACATAAAGACTTACTAAGTGTTCAGATTCGAGCGCTTCAGTATTGTATTCATGAATATCCAACCGGGATACTATATGGAGCAGTAAATGGGGCAACAATAGATGAATGTCAGGAGATTCTTTCAGAAGTTGAGTTTGCTAGAAAACTTGATATTGATAAAATTCAAGAAAAATTCCTCAATGACTGTCAGTCGAAAGTGCTTGAATACATTGTTAGACTTCAAACTTACAAATATCAAGGTGGTCAGTAAGTTTATCTAACCACCTTTTGATTTTTGAGGCTTTATTTAACTATTCCAGAATGACTATAGGACTCCTATTTGATTTTTGAACAATCAAGCTGCCTAGAAGCTTGACATACAAAGCTTGACTTCTCAGTATACTGAGCAAGATTCAAGTAGGATTCCTATATATCTGCCAAAAGTTAAAATTTACAACCTAAATATTTTGCGATAAACTCTTGTGCGATCGCAAAAAAGTGTAACCGATTTTCTGGTTTGGCAAAACCATATCCATTCGATCGCTTTCTGATTGTCTTACCCGTGGATCGTTTGCATCTTGACCGATGAGTAAAGGTTTTTGAATCGGTTCAGCGAAAAATAAAAGCGATCGCGCAATCTTTTGCGGGTTGGAAATGCCTGAGCAATGCCTATGGGAGGCTGCGCCAAGCTACATTCTGTCCATTTACAGTTAATTGGGTTGCTTCTATGATTTGTCCATAGTTGTTGTGGCTACCAAAACCCTGAACTTTAACTTTGTCATTTCCCTGAATTATATTAACCAGTTGTTCCCCAACATGGGGGGCAAACTTAACTTCTACGCCAGAGGAGAGGATCAAGCCATTAAGTTCTCCTCGATGCCCAACTAGCCAATGCTGAGTAGTTCCCTCGGCAGAGAAACTGGTGTAACTAGCAGGGTTAGCAGGAGGTGGGGGTGGCGCGGTAGGAGGTTGGGCAGCAATTGTCTGCTGATTCTTTTGATTAGTAATCTGAATTGCCCGGATTTCTTGCCCGAAGCGAGTGGCTGTACCACTCGTACCAGTGACGCTAACCTCAGCATTGGGAGCAATCAAATTAGTTAGTTGGTTGCTCAGATGAGCCGGAAACTTGACCTGAAGCCCATTTTTGAGTAGTAAACCATCAACTCTGCCTTCGGGATTGAGTAAGTATTGTTGCACTGTACCAGTGTAAATTGCAGTATTGCCATCAGGTGGGGGCGCATCAGGAGCAACTCGACTGTCTGGATTAACGATCGCTGCGGTAGGTAATCCCCGTCCTCCCATCGCTGATTGCTGGTTGAAGGCAAAGTAAGTGCAAACACCAGCAAAAGCGATCGCAATTCCGGCGACTCCACTGCTGAGGATCAAACGCAGGTTGCGGCGGCGAGTCTGATTTTGAGTCTGTTGGATATGCAGAAGTTGTAATGCCTCCTGAAGATTTTCTGGAGAAATACCTGCCTCTGTCGCAGCTTGAACCAGTTCTGAAGGTGCATAATCATGGGATTTTTGCCCTTGGATTTGTGCTGCTAAGGTAAACAGTTCTGTGGCAGTTTGGGAAGTAATGCGATCGCGGGAGTCCTGCATACGCTATCTCACTAAAAGTTAAAATAGTTCAAAATTCCAAAGTGCAAAAATCGTGCCAAAGGTACACTTGTACACTTAAGTCAAAGCAGATCGCAGAATATAAGAACTGGTTATATTTTTTGCCCTAAACATTTTCTGATCTATGCCCCTGCGACGCTGGACTCTGCGGCAACAACTTACAATTTTGACAGTTCTATTTCTGAGTCTGAGTGGATTAGCGCTATGGCTAGTCATCCAACTGTTTGAGAGTCTGGAGGGGACAATAGTTTCCCGTAATCAGCGTGAACTAGCGAGTGCTAATACCCGCCTAATAAAGTTGTTTTGGGAATCTCGGCCCAATCATACAGAAACGCCTGACGAAGTTTTAAATCAGTCGTTACAGGATTTATCAACAGACGCTTTAGGAAATTTTCCCCGTGTAGAAGGGGGCTTCTATCTCCTACAGCGCGATCGCTTATTGGGATACGCTTTTCCCACTCATGGCGGGCCAGTGCCGAAACGAGATATTCCTCCCACTGAACAGGATCTAATTTTACAATTGGCGCGACAGGCAACTAGTCAAGGCTTACCCCAAGAACTCGTACTTCGTCCCAAATTGGATATTTTGGTACTGCGAGTAGATCCATTACCTCTTTGGGGGTCAGTATGGACTATGAAACGGATGCCACGGACAGAAGATAGTCCGCAGAAAATGTTGAGTGGGATGATAGTCCTGGGGATGTTAATTGTCGGTATCTGGACATTTGCCATTGCTATGCAACTCCAGTGGGGCGTGCAGAAACTACAGCAGAGTCTCAAGGCGATGGAAGCAAATCCGGCAGAACAGATACCGCCTCTACCTGCTGAAATGGGACTGCTAGGAAGTGCAATCAACACAATGCAGTTTCGCCGTCAAGACTTAGAACAACGGCTGCGGCGAGTTGAGCATTTGGCTTCATTAGGACAATTGGTAGCAGGTGTTGCTCATGAAGTTCGTAATCCCCTCGCCAGTATGCGGTTGAACTTGCAATATACAGAACGCCAACTACAGAAACAGGCAATTAACAATCTCCCAATTGGGAGTTTGCTCGAACAGGTGGAACGTTTGGAACATCTAGTTAAAAGACTTCTGTATTTTGACCATAACCAACAGGAAATTCCCACAGTAACTTCCCTAGAAGCGATCGCTCAAGAATCAATTGCCTTACTACGCCTCAAAGCTGAAGAATGCGGAGTTGATTTGCTTTATCTGCCTCCCACCCCATCCTTACCGCAAATACCGCTTTGTCGTCACGAACTGGGACAAGTATTCGTGAATTTGATTTTGAATGCAATTCAAGCAAGTCCTGAAGGTGAACAAGTAAAAATTGGAGTTGAGCAAATATTAAAGAATGAAGAAAAGAACAATTCCCTTTTGCTAGCTTGGGTCGAGGATCGGGGAAAAGGCTTATCTGCCGAAGCTCAAGAGCAAATTTTCATCCCATTTTATTCCACCAAACCGGAAGGAACAGGACTAGGGTTAGCCATTAGCCACGAAATTGTCACACGCAATCACGGTTATATTGATGTGCAATCTAAACCGGGATGTACTCGTTTTAGTATTTATTTACCTATTTAGGACTTACGCAAATATACCTCTCAAACTCTCATCTCTCCGTGACCTCTGCGCCTCTGCGGTTCATTATTCCGTAATTCCTAACTATTAACAGAAACAAGGATATAAAGCTAAATGGCAAAAATTCTAATTATTGATGACGAAAAAGCATTACGACAAGCGATCGCCCAAATATTGCACAGCGAAGGCCATGAGGTACTAGAAGCAGCCGACGGAGAACAAGGATTAAAGCTGTTACAAAACTCAGCCACTCATCTTGATTTAGTCTTTCTCGATCTGAAAATGCCCAAAACTCAAGGGATGACCGTATTAAAGCAATTAGAGCAAAAGCGATTTGAGTTACCAGTGATTGTAATGACAGCTTATGGAACCAGTCGCACCGCAATTGAAGCAATGCAGTTAGGTGCTTACGATTACCTAACTAAACCATTTGACTTAGACGAACTGGTAAATTTGACTACAAAAGCATTAGCCCATCATCAAGAACCATTGTATCAAGTTGGTGAATCTACCTTGCAGACAGGACAGGAGGAATTATTAGGGCGATCGCAACCGATGCAATCAGTCTTCAAGCTCATTGGTCGTCTTGCGCCCACAGATACAATTGTTCTTATTTCTGGAGAATCTGGTACTGGTAAAGAATTGGTTGCTTCAACCCTTCATGTAGCCAGTCCCCGCAGCAAAGCGCCATTAGTAAAAGTTAACTGTGCTGCACTACCAGAACATTTACTAGAAGCAGAATTATTTGGACACGAAAAAGGAGCATTTACCGGCGCAAATCACCTGCGAATTGGACGATTTGAGCAAGCAAATAGCGGCACAATTTTTTTGGATGAAATTGGAGAACTGAGTATGGTGATTCAAGGTAAACTCCTGCGGGTGTTACAGGATTGTTCCTTTGAACGTCTGGGTAGCAACCAGACACACACAGTCAACGTGCGGATTATTGCCGCAACCAATCGCAATCTAGAGCAGATGGTACAGCAAAACCAATTTCGGGAAGACCTTTTTTATCGCCTTAACGTCGTGCGGTTGGAATTACCACCTTTGCGCGATCGCCCAGAAGATTTAGAACAACTTACCCAACACTTTCTTAGCACTACTGCTTTGCGACGGGGATTTAAACGCTTGGCGCTGGCCGAGTCGGCAATGAAGAGGCTGAGGAATTATACTTTTCCTGGTAATGTGCGGGAGTTGCAAAACACCTTAGAACGGGCAGCCATCCTCTCAGGTGGACGCACAATTTTGCCGGAACATCTGGTCTTTAGCCAAAAGGATGAGATTTAACAATTCAAAATTCAAGACAATTTCAGGCGGGGATTTAAACCCCGACTTGAAACTGGGGCTACCTGTAGAGGTAGGGGTCTTAAACCCTTTTATTTACAATAAATCATTTGTGAAAAATTAAGATAAAGTGCCTTTTATCAATAAGTTAAAATACTCAAAATATTCTTAAATATGAAGATGTTGTCGCGATCGCACCTCTTCGATCGTTCGACATAATTCGCGCAGACGGCTTTTTCAAACTCAACAACCATAGGGAACTCATAACCATGAAAAAACTAGAAGGAAAAGTTGCAGTTGTCACGGGAGCCTCCAAAGGAATCGGTGCTGGCATCGCCTTGGATCTGGCAGCCGAAGGTGCAGCAGTTGTTGTCAACTACGCCTCTAGCAAAGAAGGAGCAGATCGCTTAGTTGACAAGATTCTCGGTGATGGCGGTAAGGCGATCGCAGTACAAGCAAATGTTAGCCAAAGAGTAGAAATCGAACGTCTGTTTGCAAAGACGCAGGAGACATTCGGCAGGCTCGATATCTTGGTTAATAACGCTGGCATTTACGAGTTTTCTCCGCTCGAAAGCATCACCGAAGAGCATTTTCACAAGCAGTTCGATCTGAATGTGCTGGGATTAATTCTCACCTCACAACAAGCTGTCAAGCATTTCAGTTCAGAAGGTGGCAGCATCATCAACATCAGTTCGATTGTTAGTACCCTCACGCCTGCAAATGCCTCTGTCTACAGCGCTACTAAAGCTGCCGTCGATGCTATAACAAAGTCCCTAGCTAAAGAATTGGGTTCGCACCACATCCGCGTCAATTCCATCAATCCTGGTATGGTGGAAACGGAGGGTACGCAGACGGCAGGATTGACCGCAGCCGACAACGAAGGCCGCAAACAGACTGAAGCCCAAACTCCACTTGGTCGCATTGGACAGCCGCAAGATATCGCACCAGCAGTTGTCTTCCTCGCGTCCTCCGATTCCGCCTGGATCACCGGCGAAACGCTATACATATCGGGTGGACTTCGCTAACTTTAGGGACTTGCAGAAAATAAATTATCCCAAATTATAGCAAGGGACTGGGGACTGGGGACTGGGTGAAAAGTCTTTTTGTGTCTAAGTTTCATCATTTGTTGATGTCCTAACCACCAAGCCCGGATTTCTCACCACATCTCTCAAAACCTTGTGCAGGGGAGCAGGGGAGAAAGAAGAAGTTTTAGGTATTGCGTTCGGATATTTAGAAATTCCCCTCTGCACCTTTGCCCCCCTGCCCCTCTGCAATCTTTACGCTGCATACTCTTCAGCTTAACTTAGTGCCATTCCGCGCAGTACTACTAGCCTTCAACTTCGGATAAGCAATCCGTTTGTGGTGAAATTGCTGCCAAACATCCACAAATATCTGGGCAATTTGTGACATCTCTTCCCGTTTTAGTCCTGAATCGATGAGTTGATTGTCTTGCCATTTGGCACGTAAAATATTGTTCAGCATTGCTAAAGCTTGTTCAGGCGAGACATCTTTGAGCGATCGCTTCTCTCCCTGATGCTTTGCTGAAGTCGATGCTTGCAGCGATCGCAGCGCTGCTTCACAAGAATCTGCTAACATGACAATTCCGGTTTCCCGTGATTGGGGAATTGGGCCATCGTAGCGAAAATCCGCGTCGTCCACTGTTAAACTTGGATCTTCCTGAGCCATTTGCTGGGCTTGGTGATGGAAATAAGCAATCAGCATCGTTCCCTGATGCTCTGGAATAAAAGCTTGAATCGCTGTCGGTAAAAGGTGTTTACGCGACATCACTAACCCTTCAGTTACATGCTTTTTGATAATCTCTGCACTCTTCCAAGGGTCTTTAATTTCTGTATCATGTTTATTCGGTCCCCCCATTTGATTTTCAATAAAACCAAGGGGGTCGTGCATTTTGCCAATATCATGGTATAATGTCCCAGCTCTGACTAATTCAACATTGCATCCTAGTTCTTTGGCAGCAGCTTCGGCAAGGGTAGCGACAAATAGCGTGTGTTGGAAAGTCCCAGGAGTCTCTGTAGCTAGTCGTTTTAATAAAGGGCGGTTAGGGTTTGCCAGTTCTGCCAGGCGGATGGGAGTGACTAAATCGAAAACTTTTTCGAGATAAGGACTCAACCCTAAAGCGACAACACTCCAGCCTAAACCGGATAAAGCAAAAAATCCGGCTTCTCGGAGGACGATATACCAGGTTGAAGCAAATGCTTGACCAATTAAGATTTTAACAACCAGATAAATGCTGCCTTGAGTTAAGGCGATCGCAACCCCTAATAATGCCAATTCTTCACGCGATCGCAATCGTTGGGCGACGTAACTACCTAATATTGCCCCACCTGCACCAGCTAAAAGTGCAGCCTTGCTCATATCCAAGCTAATACCTAATATCGGCAAAAGCAGTAATATCGGCAACAGCAGTCCGACAACTGTCAACCCCAAAGTGGGGCCATAGAAGCTTCCCAACAATAAACCAAGGGCACTCCAGGTTGTATAAGGCAATCCCATCGGCACCAATCCTGGCACACTCAGAGTCAGCAATAATACCAATAAGCGATCGCGTTGTCGCAATTCGTAATCAATATGTCGTTCTACCCAGACAAAAATACTAATGGCGATCGCAATCACGCCTCCTAACTTCACCAACTCCTGCCATTTCACCTCGCGGTGAACTAGGTGATAATGCTCTAGCACATCAAAGTCCCATGCAGTAATCTGCACTCCTTTTTTAACAATTACCTCACCATCCCGGAACTTCACCATCACAGGTGACACTCCAGCAGCAGCCTTTTTAGCATTTTCTCTCGTTTTTTCTTCATCTTCTTGCAGATTCGGCTTGAGTACAGCTATCAACAGGTTTTTTGCTAAAGGTTCGGCAGATTCTGGTACAAAGGACTGCAATTGTAAACTCACCGCATCCTGCAAGATATTTTTTGGCAGTCCCTGTGCGATGCCTTGAGCGAGAATTCGCTCTGCACTCTGATGGATTCCCTTCTGGGTTTTTTCCCACTCTACATCTGACAAATCCAAAAGTAAGGATTCCTCGTATACTGCTTCTGGCGTAATAGTCTCTAACTGTAAAAGTTTGGCAGTCGCTTGGGTGTATCTTTTGCGTGTTCGGGAAATTTGGGCAATCAGTAAAGACAAGTTTTTCTCAGAAGTTGTGAGGCGGTAAGATTCTAGTTCTGCTATTGCTTGAGTAAAATCAGTGTTTTGAGAAAAATCAACTCGTGTCTTCTCTGGCGTTGGTGTTTTGTGCGGTTGGCGTTCCTGATTGGGTGCTATAGATGATGGACGGGATGAGATGGCGTTTCGTCCTGTTCCTTTTTTCTGCTGATTTTTGCTATTTTCTATAGCCAATAACAGTGCTTGCCATTCTGAGTCAGAGCAAGAGCGGAGGTAACGCTGGGTAGAGATAGACAAAACCACAGGATCAAAAAAAGGAAAAGCTCCAGCAACGACGCGAATTTCGTTGCTATCATCCAGAAATTTTTGCAAATTTTCGTTGATTTGTTCGTTCATTCGCGGATCGAGCATCAACACTTGCAAAGAACTTTTGCTGACTGCTTTGCGCTCGGCTTCTGTTTCTTTGCGATCTTCGATGCTAGTTGTGTAGGGCGCTATAATCGTTTGGGGCGCGGGATGTCCTATTTGGAGTTGAGTTTGATTATATAATTTTTGCCCAAGAATACCTGTGAAAGATAGTATAGCGATCGCTAAAATTACCAAGGAACGCTGTTCGTGTACCCAATCTAAACAAACTTTATAAATACTCCTCTTAGTTTTTACCAATTTTGCCTTTAACTTGAGCGCTGTTTCTTGTTTTCGACGACAGCTTTTGTCATTGGTTTTTGATAAAAATAAGATTACATTCTTCAGAATAGTCCTTAGAAGTTCCCTTCTATGGCTTTTGCTTTTGGGACTTTTCATTAACTTTCCCTTACGGCGTAGTCCTTTGTACTGTCGCCGCCAGTGAGTCAATTGCTGGGTTAAGAACTGCAAAAATTGCTGCATTTTTATTATCTCTGCCTGCAATTGCCTACTTTGATAGCTCAAAAAAAGACAATCATCAGGGAAGTTTGATCTGCTACTATTGCAACTACGGTGACGGAGGCTAATTGAAGCTGATTTGCCACAATAATTACCTACAGAATCTGTCCGAGGGTTTGCTGAGAACTTCTAGTATATAAGACTAGTACACTATAACAGGGGGCAAAAGCCCTAAGCCTTATTAATCGAGATGGTAATACCAATTCTCTGTGAAGCTGCACATTATTTTTACCCCTCCCAACCTCCCCTTAAAAAGGGGGACTTTGATTCTTCCCCCTTTTTAAGGGGGGTTAGGGGGGATCTAAGAGTGCCTAAAATTACAGCGAAATACTTGTTCATTCAACCTCTTAACAAGGCGAGGTGCTGCAAGCGGTGGGGTTCTTTCTATCCGTCTTCATCTAGAAATGGTAGAAGTGTATTTGAGCCAAGATGTGCTAATACTTTGTCAAGCTAATTTTGAGGGTTTTTAGTCAGCACTTTAATGCTTAGAAAATAAGGAATCAAGTTCTTACTACGAAATTCTTTAGCCATCGAATTTAAACTTGACAGACTACTAAATTTTTTAGTTTCTGGCTACATTGGTAGTCTTCAGAATTTAACATTGTTCGGTAAAAAAGGATTAACGCGACCGAATTACACGAGGAGCTGCGTAAACCGAAAGCAAAGCCACCTCACATTCCTCCTCTGTTAACTCCCTTGGATTTAGGGCAATATCATACACTCCTGACCACACCGCCACAAATGTATCGATTAATTGTAACATTTGGGAAAAACTAGTTAGTCCCCAGACTGGAGAATTCCTTTGCAAGAGCAAAACTTGCCAATTTACGGGAATTCCGCCCATACCATTATATGCTCCTGATAAAGCACCAGTAATTGCACTTGTAGCCTGTGAGCTTAGAGACCTAACTTCTTTTACTTTAGGATTGCGATTGCGATTAGCCTGCAAAACTGCAAGGCGAAAGTCTTCTAAGGTGCTTAAAAAGCAGTAAAATGCCATAGCAATAGTGTTACTGAGTTTTTCTTCTTTAGCAAACTCAGCTTGCGCCCTTGACAATCCCGCCCCTTGCTGTAATAAATTCTGGACTGCTAATAATTTTTTTGGTATTGATGTGGGTGTTTCACCGAGAAAGGAAATTATTTGCGGGATTAAGGTTAGAGGGTTGAGTTTTTCAGTTAGTGCAAGAGATATTGCATAAGCTATTGCTAGTGTTCCATCCCTGACTACTGGATCATCCTCCCAGATTTTGAGTACAAGCAGCAAGTTTTGCCGGAGCTTAATCGGATTTTCGTGAAAAAAAAGTGCTACTGGTAGTGTGGCAATAATTATTTTTATTGATATATCATCAGTTGCTGTTAAATGAAGAGATTCTTGTTGCTGACGCGCTATCCAATCATCTAAATCTAATTTACCTAACGCAATCAAACTTTCAGTTCCTAGAATTGCCATTCTGCCCAAATCTAGGTAATGAGACTGCATACCACCAGATGCTAAACTTACCCCCAGAAATGCTCCAAGGAAAGTACCTTTAAACCGACTGATAGGAGAGTAAAGCATAAATTATGTTGTTAAAAGTGAGGAGTTAATGAAAGATTGCTAATTCTTAACTTTACTACCAACTCCAAATTCCTGTACAGACAAAGATTTTTCGCGTCTATACTTCTAACTTTTAACTCTCAAATAATTCACTAATGCTTGTAAGCCCAACAAGTAACTTTGAACGCCAAAGCCGCTTATTTGACCGATCGCAACTGCGGCGATGTACGAATGATGGCGAAAATCTTCCCTGCGGTATATATTACTCAGATGTACTTCGACTGTGGGCAAGTTTACAGCCGCGATCGCATCTCGCAATGCCACACTGGTATGAGTATACGCCCCTGCGTTAATTAAAATTCCCTGATGTAATCCTAATGCGCCATGAATGCTATCTACCAAAATTCCTTCATGATTTGACTGCAAAGGAAAAACTTTCGCCTGTAACTTGAATGCTTCTTCGTCTAACAGGCGGTTAATTTCGGCTAGTGTCAACGAACCATAAATTCCTGGTTCTCGCTGTCCTAGCAAATTTAAGTTTGGCCCATGCAGTGCCAGAATGCTTAAGGGTTGCAACGTCGAGTTTAGCACTTTGGGTCTAGTGACGACGACGCGAGCGATCGTTCACAGGAATCGGAATCAGTTCCGGTTCCGGTTCAGCCTCTGGCCCTAACAGACTTTCAATTAGCCTGCGAGCTAATTCCTTAAGCTTTTCCAGCACCTTTTCTATATAGTCCATGAACTGAACGCTCCTGAGATACTACCTCAATTTTTGATTAACAGGTACGCAGAAAATGGCATATTGTCGCACTTCTGGCTTCCAATCGGGCTGAAACACAATCCCGTATTTGGGACATAAGCCACTTCTAAAATTTGGCGTTGTGTTTTCCCTTACTTTTTAGAGTATCACACTTGCAACCTACCGAACTGCATCCTATCAAGGATGGATATCAAGGGTCAAGAGTTAAAGATTAGACTTTGGACTCTTGACTTGCAATTAACCTTCTGTTGCCTTTTTCTTTGTAGCCGTCGTTGACTTAGCAGTTGACTTAGATTTAGAACTCGTTGATTTAGTCGTTTTCCGAGTCGATTTCGCTGTCGATGTCTTAGCTGCCAACAAGTTCAGCGCCTCGGATAAGGTTATATCTTCTACCGTTTGACCTTCTGGGATACTCACATTAGTTTTGCCATGCTTGATGTAAGGACCATAAGGGCCATCATAAATGTTAATTGTTTCTCCATCCTCTGGATGCGTACCCAATTCACGTAAGGCTGCCTTGGACTTGCTGTTGGTGGAACTGCGTCCCTTTTTTGGTTCGGACAATAATTCCAATGCACGCTCTAGGCTAATTGTCAATACATTATCAGCAGCTTTCAGGGAACGATAGTCTTTCCCTTCCTTTCCCTGGTCATGAACGACATAAGGGCCAAAGCGTCCCAAACTTGCTTGGATTTTGCCGCCTGTGACTGGATGAACTCCCAATGTTCGGGGTAGTGCCAACAGACCAACAGCCATTTCCAGGGTAACGGTTTCTGGGGTAACACCTTTGAGTAGTGAGGCTTGTTTCGGTTTGGGGTTTTCGTCGGTTTTGTCACCCAATTGGACATAAGGCCCATAAGCACCGATTTTTACATAAATCGGTTCGCCAGTTTCGGGATGCCGTCCTACCTGATCAGGACCTGTGATTTTTTGCCGCAGCAATACTTCTACCTGTTTGGGGTCGAGGTCGGCTGGTGTCAAGTCTTTGGGAATTGAAGCGGTGATTACCCCCTCACCATTTTCGACTTCAATGTAGGGGCCATATTTACCAATGCGGACTTTGGCATCTAGATTTTCCAGTTCTACAGTCCTAGCTTTGGTGGCATCAATTTGACTTTCCCTTTCTTTTACGAGGGTTTCCAGCCCTTGTTCTCCTAGATAAAATTTTTGCAAGTAAGGTAGCCATTTCACTTCACCCGTTGAAATGTCATCAAGGGTTTGCTCCATCTTCGAGGTAAAACTGGGGTCAACGATATCGGGAAAATGTTTTTCCAATAAATCAGTGACGGCAAAAGCGGTGAAGGTGGGAATAAGAGCGTTACTCACCAAATGGGCATAACCTTTATCGATGATTGTGCCAATGATGCTAGCGTAGGTACTGGGACGACCGATACCTTCGCTTTCTAAGGTTTTCACTAAAGTTGCTTCAGTGTATCTAGCTGGCGGTTGGGTTTCGTGTCCAACTGCTTCCAGTTCTGTACAATTTGGGCGATCGCCTACTTTCAGATTGGGCAAAATTACTTCCTGGTCTTCCAGTGCTGCTTCTGGGTCATCTGAACCTTCGACGTAGGCGCGTAAGTATCCCGGAAATTCAATCCGTTTGCCAGAAGAACGGAATCCCGCATCCTCAACTTGCAATTGCACGGTGATTTGAATTTGGCGGGAATCAGCCATTTGACAGGCGACAGTCCGCTTCCAAATCAAATCGTAAACGGCAAGTTCTCGACCGCCCAAACCAGTTTCTTGAGGGGTGCGAAAGGTGCTACCTGCTGGGCGAATTGCTTCGTGTGCCTCTTGTGCGCCTTTGGATTTGGTGGTGTATTGCCGGGGTTGAGGGCTGAGGTATTGTTTACCGTAAAGCTTTTCTACAGAACTTCGAGCCGCTGCGATCGCTTGATCTGACAAATGCACCGAATCTGTCCGCATATAGGTAATATACCCTTGTTCGTACAAATTCTGGGCAACGCGCATCGTATCGCGGGCTGACAGGCGCAATTTCCGGTTAGATTCTTGTTGCAGCGTCGAGGTAGTAAATGGCGGCGACGGCTTGCGCGTCACTGGGCGTTCTTCCATCTCGGTAACACTCCAGGTTTTCCCAGTTAAGCGTTCCTTGAGGGCTACCGCTTGGTCTTCATTGAGCAACAAGACATTGCGACCTGCGGTAATTTGTCCAGTCGTTGCGTCAAAATCACTACCGTTAGCGATTTTGGTTCCTGCCAATGTTACCAACTGAGCAGCAAAGGGGGTTTTTTCCTTTGACAAACTGGCTTTCAAATCCCAGTACGTACCTTCATGGAAAGCGCGGCGTTGGCGTTCCCTAGTGACTAAAAGCCGCACAGCCACAGATTGTACCCGCCCAGCAGATAATCCCCAGGCGATTTTTTTCCATAACAGGGGAGACAGGGTATAGCCCACGAGTCGATCTAAAATCCGCCGTGTTTCCTGGGCGCGAACCAACTGCTCATCGATTTTGCGGCAATCTTTCAGAGCTTTTTTAATTGCCTCTTGGGTAATTTCGTGAAACACCATCCGCTTAGTCGGAACTTTCGGCTTCAGCAATTGGTATAAATGCCAACTAATGCTTTCACCTTCCCGGTCTTCGTCCGTTGCCAGAATCAGTTCATCTACATCTTTAAGGGCTTCTTTAAGCTGGGTGACAATTTTCTTTTTGTCTTTCGGGACAACATATACCGGTTCAAAGTCGGCGTCCACATTTACCCCTAGCTGCGCCCATGTTTCCCCCTTGACGGCAGCAGGAATTTCACTAGCCGACTGGGGTAAGTCACGCACATGACCCATAGACGCTTCCACCCGATAGCCTGCTGGCAAGTAGTTGCGAATGGTACGAGCTTTGGTTGGAGATTCGACGATGACGAGAGTTGACATGGAAATTTCAATAAAAAGAATAGCAACTAAGCTAAACAGTCAAATTGAGGTAATTTTTGCAAATTGTCAAGATAAGTCGCGCTTAGGGCGGTGATTTAATCCTCACATAAACTGTCTGTTTGGGAGAAAATCCCCCGAACTTATGGCCCAGTCTGTCCCAGAGGATAGATGAGGCTACGCTGGGTGTGAATTTCCAGCTATTTCAATCTTTAACTTATCTAACGCATAATTGGCGACTACAGTTTTAAAATTTGGGGATTGGGGACTGGGGAATGGGGACTGGGGAAGTAGCAAGTAGGCAGAAAAGGGGAGTAGTTTTCTCCTTAGCAAGACCAGCACCTCTGCCTGTTGTCAATTCGCAATTCCCAATTTGCAGTTTCCAATTGGCAATTCCCACTCTCATATAGCTTGTGCCAAAATTAAACCAAACTTGAGAGCAAAAGCGAAGTAGGGTTTGTACTCCATGTCAGGAAAGCAAAACTATGCAACCGATTCGTCAAGGTGATGTCATTTTAGTGCCTGTGCAGCAAATTGAAGGAGAAAAAATACCTCACTTAACTTTGGCAGAAGGCGAAGTTACGGGGCATAAGCATCGCATTACTGAGGGAAACGCAGAATTATACGAGAAAGATAGCACACTTTATTTACGTGTGTTTTCAGAGTCGGCATTGCTAGCTCATGAGGAGCATAAAGCTATTTCTATTCCCCAAGGTGATTGGATGGTGAAAATTCAGAGGGAATATGAGCCTGAAGGGTGGCGTTATGTCGCTGATTGAAAATTTAACGCCTGAAGAAGAGGCTTTAATTCCAGGTTATCGGGAAAAGTGGCAGAAAACTGCGCTTTCGACCGAGCGGATTGATCGTGAAAAAGCTGCGGAAGTTGTCAAAGCTGCATATACAGCTATCAATAAACAAGAGCCAGAAATTATTTTTTGTGAAAGTCCTTATGCTGGTTTAAAAATTATTTATCAAAAGCTACCTAGTTTAAGTTTTAATAATCTAGAAACTCTAAGTTTAAATGATAAGGTTTGCGGCTATATTACGGCAAACTTAACTAATAAAAATAGAGATTTTTCATATCAAATAAATACGCAGATTTTTAGAAGCTTAACTATTTTTGAACCAAGCTTCACTCCCCAAGAATATGTATTAGAAGATAAAGTCTATAATCAGCCTAAATTTAATATATATTTAGGAGATCGTCTCTGGTTAAATTTCCAAAATTTGGCGAATCGTTGTTGTCGTGTGGATTTTTACGTTACTGTATTAAATTATTATTACAGTAAAAAAAGATGGGAAACTTTACAGTCTTTATCAAGGTTTTGTGGTTGGCTTTCTCCATTTGAAAAATTTTGTATAGTATGCGATCGCCCTCTTCACCTGCGCTTCGATAATGAAAACCGCCTCCACGCTGAAGGCGAACCCGCCATTGAATTTATCGATGGATATAGCCTCTACTCCTACCACGGTGTAACCTTACCTGAAGAATACGGTAAAATTCACCCGCAGCAATGGCAATCTCAATGGCTTTTGACAGAGGAAAATGCTGAACTACGCCGAGTATTAATTCAGGGTATTGGTTATGCCCGAATTTGCCAAGAACTACAAGCTATTGAATTAGATAATTGGCAAGAATACACACTATTAAAAATTGATGCTGATGTTGATGAAGAAGCAATTTATTTATTAAAAATGACTTGCCCTAGCACAAGTTTTATTCATGCCTTGCGAGTTCCACCGAATATGAAATCAGCGCGTGAGGCAATTGGCTGGGTAAATTTGGGTGTAGATCCAGAGACATTTGGCGCGCAAACATAATTGCTTCAGATACTTTCTCTACTTAGAATCATACTAAAAAAGCGTAAGACTTTTATCTCTCTTTATGGTAGCGGGCTAAGAGGTTGCATGACTTTTCAAACATCCTCTAAATGATAATGAAATAGTCCTGGAATCGCTATATTGTTTGGAAATATCAAGCCCAGCAACAATACTGGTTTTTATTTTTTAAACCACATACAAAACATAAGACGCAAAAGATAATTTTGCGTCTCATTTTAATATTTAAAAATTAGAAAGTGAATGTGGTTCTCACTGTACCAATCACGATATCATCGTTTTGATTATTATGATCTGGCGCTGTTAGCCAGATAACTCCTGGGGTGATGCTGATATTGTCACTCAACTTATATTGATAGAAACCTTCAATGTGATATGAAGTATCTGGATCTTTATTGATACCCGCATTGCTGAGAGAGCCGCTCACGCTGGTAACTTTAGGTTCCATACCCACAATAATGCCTGCAATGTTACCTGTTTTCCCAAGATCGGGGAAAGCCACTGTGACGGCATAGTTCCAGATGTCAGCATCGCCAGGAGTAACCGAAAGGACGCGAGCTTTGGTCAAGCCAGCCCAACCGCCAATGACAAATTTTGAGCTAGGTTGAAAGGATGCTTCTATACCGTAGGAGTTACTAATAGCATTCTCTAATATGTCATTAGCGTTATTGCTACCACCACTACCATTGGCAAAAAAAGTATTTCTGTAGGCGTTAAGGTAGGTCAAACCAAGGGTAATTTGGTTGCTAGGCTTAACAGTTAACTGTGCCATAGCACCATAAGCACCATTGAAGAGTCCAGAGCCTAGTTGAGGGTTAGCAGCATCATTCGCTAAATACCCCAAGCTTAGTTCGAGCTTATCACTGAACTCGTGTTTGATTCCGATACCAGCACCATTGGCTAGATAATAAATTGGGTTGCGAGTTCCAAAATGGGAAAGGGCACCGCTACCGCCATCCCCATCTAAGTATGGGTTGACGGTGTTAGTGAAATCATCAATTGCACCTGCATTTGCTTCCAGAGTGATGCCTGTTTTACTACCGAGAGGGAACTGATACAATAATGCGTCTATGACAACTCCATTATTGTTGTTACCACCAGCAAATCGGAAATCACCTTCTGGTGTAAAGGTAGCAGTCTGAGAGAATGGGTCTAGGTTGGTTGCCTGAAGTCGTGTTCTAAGTAAATCTTTACCCGTGAAACTGGTGTCGAGGTTCAGACGTACCCGGTCTGCAAGGACGGCATTTTGGTTGACTTCTTGACCATTAACTGTATTACCACTTACAACACTTGCGATCGCAATTACGACTTCACCATTCAGCTTGGTTGTGGTTGAGAATTGATGCGCCTCCAATTCAGCAGTTTTAGCTTCTACTGCATCTACACGACCTCGGAGTGTCGCCAGTTCTGCTGAAAAGTCTGCTTGCAGCTTTTGTAATGTGGCTAAATCTTCTTTCTTAACTAAATCGCCTGTGGCTGTAGCAATCAGTTCGTTAACGCGATCGAGACAAGCATTCAAACCAGCAGCAAACTCATATCGCGTTAATGCCCGATTACCGCGATAAGTGCTATTTGGGTATCCAGCAATACAGCCATAACGCTCAACTAAAGACTGTAATGCTTGGAATGCCCAGTCGGTGGGTTGTACATCAGAAAATTGAGACACAGAAGTAACTTGTGCCATTGCCCGATCTGGCGCTATGTTCTCAGCTTTTATGTCTGGATTAGCTAAAACTTGCGGTTGATTGATTTCAGACGTACCAGATGTTTCACCTGCAAATGCAGCAGTATTTACAAATAGCAATGCACAGCAAATTGCTGGACTAACTAGCAGATATTTACAGAATTTTTGCATTTTTCTCCTCACACTGATCTCCAATTCACACCCAAAGCACGTTTTTCTGAACGTGTATTTTATGAGAATATTTGTCAGCAATCTTATCAGAATTAAGCAAACTTTTTAACAAAAAAAGTCAAGGATTCCTAATTATCCAGAGAAAAATAAATTACAGAAGGCTGTACCATCCAAAAAACTTTATTGTTACTTATTATACAGAAAAATCAGAATAATGTTATGTATCTTGAATGAGAATGAGAATTATTATAGTATAAATTAAGAATAAGTCTCATTGTCAATAGGAATTGCGACAGAGGCAGACGTTGCATCCATTTTGAGGAGAAAACACTGTGATGGGGAATTGCAGAGGACTTAGAACAGGTAGACAAAGAAACGGCATTTTGTCCATAATTGCTCTGTTGATGTTGTCAATGACTGGTGGCTGTAGCCAATCGAATCCGAATCAGAGATCAACTTCTGAACAGTCGCCGCCAGCACAGGCGACTACATCCACCCCAGTAGCGCAGTTAGGGAAAACTAAAGTAGTGACGACATTTTTGCCGATATATTTGTTTACTAAGGCAGTTGTTGGGAATGTGGCAGATGTAGAAATTCTAGTGCCGCCTGGTACGGAGGTACATGAATACCAAGCGACACCCGAAAATGTCAAAGCGATCGCAACTGCGAATGTGTTAGTAAAAAATGGTTTAGGTTTGGAGGGATTTCTGGAAAATACTGTCAAAAATGCCCAAAACGCCAAATTAGTTGAAATTAATGCAAGTACTGGTATTAAACCCTTAAATGAAATTTCACCTGTTGTCAAAACAGGGAAAGATGAAGAAGACTACGAACACGCCCAAGGTAATCCTCATGTTTGGTTAGATCCAGTTTTGGCAAAACAAGAGGTAACTAACATTCGGGATGGATTAATTGCTGCTGACCCTGCGAATAAAGCTACTTATGAGGCAAACGCTGCCGCTTATATTAAAGAATTAGAAAGTTTAAACGGTGAATTTCAGCAGACTTTACAGAAAACTCCTATTTGTACCTTTATTACCTTTCATGATGCGTTTCCATATTTAGCAAAACGCTATAACCTCAAACAAGTTGCTGTGGTGCAAATTCCCGAAGATCAACTTTCACCAACGGATGTACAAAATGCAGTCAATGCTGTAAAAAAGTACAAAGTTAAAGCTTTATTTAGCGAACCAGGAGTAGATAACAAACTCCTAACCAGCCTCTCCAAAGACTTGAAGTTAACTTTGCGTCCTCTGGATTCTCTGGAAACTGGCGAAACAGATCCACAACATTACTTTAAGGCGATGAAAGCTAACTTGCAAATTCTAGAAACTTCATGTAGATAAGTTAGTCATTTGTCCTTTGTGAAAACCAATAACCAATGACCAATAACCAATGACCAATGAGATTGCTATTTTGAAAGTAGAAGGATTAACTGTCTACCAAGGCAGCTATCTAGCTGTTCGAGATGTTTCCTTTGAATTGTTTCCGGGAACAGATACAGCCATAGTTGGCCCCAATGGTGCTGGTAAAAGTACTCTGGTAAAAGCGGTTTTAGATTTGATACCTCGAAGTGCTGGGACGATTGAAATATTCGGTCGCCCAATTGCAAGGCTGGGGCGTTTACGTCACCTGTTGGGCTATATGCCGCAAAACTTCATCTTTGACCGCAGCTTTCCCATTTCTGTTAGCGAATTGGTGGGACTGGGATGGGCTAAGGAAGGGAAAAGGGGAGATTTATTTTTCTCCAAGCTGTGGAGACAAGATAAAGAAAAATCGACAGCAGTAGTAGAAGCTTTACGGCGAACCGATGCTTATCATTTACAGCATCAAGCTATTGGTACTCTTAGCGGCGGTCAACTCAAGCGGGTGTTGTTGGCTTATTGTTTGGTAATGCCTCGGAAACTGTTGGTATTGGATGAAGCCTTTGCTGGTGTTGATGTCCAAGGTTCAGCAGATTTTTACGCTTTGCTAAATGAATTAAAGGGGGAGGAGGGTTGGACGGTATTACAAGTTTCCCATGATATTGATATGGTAAATCGCCATTGCGATCGCGTGCTTTGCCTCAACCAAAGCATTGTTTGTACTGGTAAGCCAGAAATTGCCCTCTCACCGCAAAACTTGTTAGCAACCTACGGCCCAGGTTTTAGTCGCTACCAGCACCAACATTAAATGCCCATAAGTATGAATTTTTTCAATGATTGTCAGATAGCAAGCCTAGCGATCGCAAGCAGTAATGACTTGCTAGAGTTGTTACTACTTGCCTCTATACAGCGTGCGATCGTCGGTGCTGTGTTAATGGGGATACTTGGTGGGATGTTGGGTAGTTTTGTCACCTTGCGCCAGTTATCCTTTTTCAGCCATGCGGTTGGTCATGCAGCATTAGTAGGTGTGGCGTTAGGCGTGCTGCTACAAATAAATCCTACTTGGATGCTGTTACCTTTTACCTTGGTTTTTGGGGTGATTGTCCTCTACTTCATCGACAAAACCGATTTAGCTAGTGATAGCATCCTGAGCATAGTGCTATCTGGGGCATTAGCGATCGGTTTAATTCTCACGAGCCTAATTAAAGGATATCGTGGCAACTTGATGGCTGTGCTGTTCGGCGATATTCTAGCGATCGATACCACAGATTTGATTTTGACGCTGCTAGTACTTGTGGGAGGTAGCATATTTTTGCTATCAACCCTGCGGCAGCAAATTTTGTTGACCCTTAATCCCGATGTAGCGCAAGTTCAAGGTATTCCCGTCCAGTTGTACCGCTACATCTTTGTAGTCTTGCTTTCACTTGCCGTTGCTGTAGCGATTAAAGCTGTTGGCGTTTTACTGGTGAACGCTTTTTTGGTTATTCCTGCATCTACTGCCAAATTGATGAGTCACCACTTTAGCCGCTTTCTAGTTATATCGGTGATAGTTGGTTCCATTAGCAGCATTGCTGGCATCATTGTCTCAGGCATTTTCAACTTTGCTTCTGGCCCAAGTATTGTTCTTGTCCAATTTCTGCTATTTGTAGCGGTTTTCATCTGGTTTAAGTTGAATTTGAAAGCCGCATAAATCTTTTTTCTCCAAGGGCTTGCTATATTTTGGGATGTTTGCTACATTTATTAATCGTGGCTCACAAAAGCCCCAGCCGGGATAGCTCAGTTGGTAGAGCAGAGGACTGAAAATCCTCGTGTCACCGGTTCAAGTCCGGTTCCTGGCATACAATGCAGAGTTTGAAGTAAAAAGCCGATGGGCTTTTTGCTTTGGGAGCGTTAAATTAAAATAGCTTCTCTGATAGGATTTTGACATAAACTAGCTGATAGGCTAATCCCACAAAAATATGTATGGGTTGGATTTGATATCATCTGCTTTTTCAGAGAATTATCAATAATTCCAATGAGCAAATGTAGATATTTTGCTCTCTCACTGACTCTTCAAAATAATCATTAGTGAGAGGCTAACTCAGGTATTAATTCCTTGTATTGTTAAAAACAAAATTATGGAATCCAGGTTCGGATTGTATTATTAGCTGAAGCGGTATTAAAAATAATAGCAAGACTGCTTAATTATTCTTACAAAAAAGAATACTTATTAATGGAAGCGACTATTTTGCTGACTGGTTAGAACCTGACATAAAATTAGAATGATATATAGCGATTCTAAATGAGTAGTGAAAATCTCCGATTCCTCTCTCTGCACTCTCTGCGCCTCTGCGGTTAATTTATTTTTATAAATGATTTAGAAGTACTACAGAATATATCGCAAGTCAGATGTAATAGCAGTAAATATTCAGCAAACTAAAATTATTAATTGAGAAATTAGCTTCCTAAAAAATTAAATTTATGTGAGCTGCTCTCAAATCAAAACTTAAAGTCAGGAGATTGATTTGTGATTGTCAATGCTACGCCAAATGGTTGGGAAATTATTTATCACCGTGCCCATGCTTTACTAGCAGGTCAATTAGCAGGACAATGGCGATCTCAAGATGCTCCAGTACGGCTTTATGAAACGCTAGCTGCAATTTCTCATCATGATGATTTAGAGAAAGAATGGGAAGAAGACCTTCTGACTGAAGCAGGTGCGCCAAAGGATTTTACTCTCGTCACAAAAAAGGATGCAGAGATTGGGATTAGTAAATTGGCTGAACTAGCAAAGAATGCTCGCTACCGAGGTAGGTGGGTGGCTCTATTAATTTCCATGCA
The DNA here is from genome assembly GCF_036917455.1 of Nostoc sp. Taxonomy (GTDB): domain Bacteria; phylum Cyanobacteriota; class Cyanobacteriia; order Cyanobacteriales; family Nostocaceae; genus Nostoc. The sequence continues at coordinate 22,031 of NZ_JBALDK010000230.1, forward strand.
CATTAGCCATTTAAATGAGTCAAGCCGGGGTAATTTTCCAGAACTAGACAAACTTTTAGATGAACAACTTCAAAACCAGCAACGTTGGCGCAAAGAACTCGGTATCAAAAAGGAGGAAGTTGATGCAGCTTATGTGTTTATGCAATGGTGCGATCGCCTTTCTCTCATCCTCTGTCAGCAGGAACTACCTGACGATGAGCGGTTTTTAGAAATTAGCAAAGGCCCCGACGATCAGCGCTACGACATCATGCAGCGTCTTGATGGCTTGGTTACTGTCAAACCTTGGCCGTTTCAGGAAAAACAATTTACGGTGAACGTCGAAGCCTGTGAGTTGTTTCAGGTAGAATTTGAAAGCAGCGCCGAACTGAGTGAAGCACTTCAGTCAGCCCCCATTAAAGTGGTGGAGTGGATATTTGTTAAGAGCTAGATGCACGCAGGTTTAAAATCTATCTCAGGCGATCGCTTCAATTAAGCCCAATATCCCATCATCACAATATATGGTTAGTAGGTTGAAGACAAAAAGACCAGCCTCCCACAGCTGGTCTAGAAAATGTTTTTTGCGTTGTCTTCTCAAGAGAGTTAAAACCCAATTGCGCGTTCCCAAAATGCAACGGGCAACTTTTCTTAACAATATTGTAACAGTCAACACAGTTTTTTCCTGAATATTCATCAAAAAAAGATATGAGCAAAACTTAAAAGCTTCTATCTGTTAGAGTAATTCAGCAAATCGCAGGGCATAGATGGCAGAGTAACCAGGGGAAGCAGGGGGGAAAGATGTAATTTTTCATTTTGCCAATGACTAATGATCAATGACTATTTGTGGTTTTCCCCAGAGGATGCTCTCCTGCTTGTAAATTGCAATTCCCGGTTTTGCTCCTTTGGGTTTGTAGACGTGTTTTAGCTGAGTGTAAACTACTGGCACTTGTTCGCTTTGACGGGCGCGACTGTAGTAGGCGGCAAGATTAGCGACAAATTGCAAATCAGCTTCTTCTGCAACAGCACCGGGTTCTAGCCGTAGGAGTAAATGGCTCCCTGGAATTTCTTGAGCGTGGAACCATAAGTCATAATCCCCAGCGACACGAAAGGTCAATTGGTCATTTTGACGATTGTTGCGACCGATTAATACTTCAAAGCCGTTAGGGGTAAGGTAACGATGAAAGTTGGTGCTGGGGGGTTCATTGGCACTGCGGCTGCGATATTCTGGATCTTCTAAATACTTTTGTCCAATCAACTCTTCGCGAATTTCTTCTAAAGCTCGCAAATCTTCTGCTGTTTGATAGGTGTCTATTTGGCCGATCGCAGCTTCTACTTGTTCTAAATACTCAATTTCTGTCTGTACTTCTAACAGTAGCGGTTCGACGGCAGCACGAGCGCGTTTGAGCTTTTGGTGTTGTTTGTAAAGACTTTGGGCATTTTGGACGGCATTTTTATCTGGCAACAGAGCGATCGCTACTGGCAAATTTGTCTCAAAATCAGCAAGAATAATTTCTTTCATCCCCGGTTGCCAGTTTTGCAGGTGAGCCATTAATAAATCAGCTTTTTGTCGATATTCATCGGCTCGATCTGATTGCTGCAAGCGCGTTGTAAAGGTTTGAGCTTTATTCCGTAATTTTGTCAGAATATTATTCAATTTCTGACTTAACTGATGGCGCAATTGGGAAAATAGCTGTTGGTCAATTTGGTTACTGTAGTAACGGTTGAGTAACTCCTGGATATCTTTAACTTTTTCAACTACACCCCAACCCATTACGGTGTAGCCATCTTTTGTCCAAGCGGGTTGAAATTTCTTGGAATCTAAAGCTTGCAGCCATTCTTGCCAACGCTCAAATAGCCGTCGCCAATCGTCGGGGTTGAGAGTATCGGTGGATGTTTCTGGTGCGATATTTGCTTCTAGCAGCATTAACTCTAGTAATGCTGCACTCAAACCACTATAACTTTTCAGCAATTGCCGCTTGATTGCTCCTGGCACTAAAGTTACCCGTTCTTGCCAACGTTCTTGGGATTCGCTCAAACTGGGGACAGTTCCAGTCAGTTTGGGTGGTGTTTCATAAGGTTGTCCGGTTTGGATGGGACGGACACTGGATTGCTGCTGACTAACTTGATGGGCTGCGGTGATAATTATATTGCTAGCGTCAGTGAGAATGACGTTGCTATATTTGCCCATGATTTCTGCATAGACATGATATAGGGCGTTTTCTCCAGGACGACGGGCAAATTGCAAATCGATAACACGCTCCCAAGGGGCGATCGCTTCAATACCCACTAGGGCCAAACCACCCAATTGGTGTATTAATTGTTGGCTAAAAGTAAAAGTGTCTGGCGATCGCGGTGGTGGATCGCCGATACAAATATGTGCAGCTTGGGGATGCCAGGAAATTTGTAACCAATCACGCTGTTTCAGGGTGCGTAATGCAATGGCAATAGTGTAGCGATCGCGCTGGTAAACCTGTTCTGTGCGCGAGGGCAGCCAGTTAGCGCGTATTTCGCTACAAGTAGCTGTTAGGGTGGTAAAGTCAACTGGTTGCATAGCCGTTCGCGTTCAAAGGTCGATGCTCAGTATACTTCTATCATCTCTAATAATGTAGGCATCCCTCAATTGATCCCTTGAAGAAGAATTCAGGAGTCAGAACCAAGATGCTCGCGGACTCGCTCTAAGAGGATGTTTGAAAAGTTATGATTGATGGATCAAATATTTATTACCCCACCCTAACCCTCCCCGATATATTGGGGAGGGAACCAGATTTTACGGTTTCCCCTCGATATATTGGGGGGATTAACCCGGATTTCTCACCACATGTCGATTAAGCCTGCGCTTGAGCAGGGGAGCAGGGGAGCAGAGGAGAGTTCAAATACCAATTTCTTTCCCCTCTGCCCCTCCTTCGCCTCAAGCTTGTGAGAAATGCGAGTATTAGTTTTTTCTTCCCCTGCTTCCCCTGCCTCCCCTGCCTCCCCTGCCTCCCCTGCCTCCCCTGCCTCTCTGCCCCTCAAGCTTGTGAGAAATGCGGGATTAAGGGGGGTAATAATTCGATTAAAATCACAACATACCACTTTTAAAACAACCTCTAAGCGTTCGCGAACAGCGTCTCTAAGAGTTGCTATGCCGTAGGCTTTACGCTCCACTATCCGCCACTCGTACAGAATTCTGAATTCTGTTTTGATAAAAAATGTAGAGACGCAAGATTTTGCGTCTCTCTCCAAAAGAATTTATCGGTATGTAAGATGATTTTATTTGAAGTATATTAGGTTGCTTGAAACACTATTTAACAAGCAATGCAGGTTCTTTTGCTGATGGCTCCAACAATTGTGTGTAAAGTTCACTCAACTGAGTTGCGACACCATGCCAACTAAATTTGCTTTCGACACGTTTTCTGCCAGCTTTACCCAATTCGTCTCGCCACTCTGGATCTAAGAGAATTCGGTCAATGGCAGACGCAAAAGCACCTACATCTTGTGGTGGCGCTAATAAACCAGTTTCTTCATTCACTACAGTAAATTGAAGTCCGCCGACATCACTAGCTACAACTGGTGTACCGCTTGCCATCGCTTCGATCGCAACCAGTCCAAAGGGTTCGTAATGACTGGGGACAACGCAGACATCGGCAGCTGCGTAATAAGTTGGTAAAATATCTTGACAGAGACGGCCAGGAAAGCTAGTCAAGTCAGTGATTCCTAAGTCCTGAACGATTTGCCCAATGCGATCGCGCTCAATGCCGTCGCTGTTACCTGGAGTACTACCACCACCAATAATTAGCTTGAGATTCTTGGAGTCACGCAGCCCAGATTCATTTACCGCACGGACTAGGGTTTCTATACCTTTGCGTTGGTCAAAACGCCCTACATATAATACAACTTTGGCATCTTTGGCAATTTCCAGTTCCGCCCTGGCTGCTTCTCGCCCAATGGAACCAAAGCGCTCAATATCTGTACCGCAGGGGATGATATCGATATTACCTTCAGTGGAAACTAGCGATCGCATGTGTTGCTGTTCTTGCGGACTTGTCGCCACTATTCGCTCTGCTATTTCCAACACTTGTTTTTCCACAGTCAATCGCTGACTAGCAATTAGAGGAATATTTTCTATAGTATTGTATTTGACTGCTCCTAATGAGTGGTAGGTATGAACCTGTTTACTCTGTTGGATTTTCTTTAATTCCATTCCTACCCAACTAGAGAGCCAATAGTTAGTGTGAACTAACTGGTATGTAATCTCATTTTTTACTTGAAATTTGAGGAAATTATCCACAAATTCAGGCAGATATTCAAAAATCTCATCTCGTGGTACAAACTCAAGAGGCCCAGCTTTTAAACGAATAGTTCGACAATTATCGCTATGTTTAACAATTGAGTCTTGCTCTAGACTCGCCTTCCGGGTAAACATATCAACTTGCCATCCCAGCTGCGCTAGTGCTTCACCCACCTGGCGCACATAAACATTTTGTCCCCCAGCTTCTTCTTTGCCTATTTCAATCGCCGGATCTCCGTGGACGGAAATTAAGGCGATACGTTTTTCGGTCGTAGAGTTCATAGTTTGTGTGTTGCTGATTTTAACAAAGTTTTAGGCTATTCCAAGTTCGTGTATAGCACACTTACCTGAATTGTTTAGGAACCTTGATAAATATTTGTTGAAGTTTAATATATCTAATATATTTTCTTTTAACATCTTCTGCCAGAAGTATAATTTTCGATAAATTATTTATATTTAATTTCTTTTGATAGACCAAAATCTTTACTTGTATCTCATACTTTCGACAGATAAAAATTATATTTTTATTTGTGCAAATATAATTCCCTTGATAGACGCATTAATGTTAGTTGCACAAAGTGATATAGGATTACTATTTGATTTTGAACGAAATTAGGTACTGTAGCGTGTGTTAGAACGGAGTTCGTAACGCACTATTATCAAGGGTTTGATGCGTTACACTGTCGTTAACACATCCTACGGATATTTTCTCCAAATCAAACCGGATTCCTATAGTAGGAGTTAGGGGTTAGGAATTATATTCACTAAGCCCAACAACTCCAAACACAAGGGGATGAAATTTTTGATTTTCCTAGTGGGTGTAAGCAACCAGGAAAATCAAAAATTCACTACAAAGTGAAGTATAAGCTTAAATTATGAGTTTTAAAGTTTACAAGAAATCTCGAATGTAGCTAAGTCGCTCACAGGCAAAACTATATGTTATTTTTGCAACCCGAAAACTGTGACTAAAATTTGCTTTGTATAAACCTCTAGGACTTACGCATTGACAGAAAAGCCAAAATAGCAGCTATGCTTTTCAGGGTTTTTAGCTAGATTTTTCAACTACCTTTTTGCGATCGCAGCTAACAAATGATGGTTTGTAAAAGGCTGAAACGACGTATTTACGTTAATACACAAGATGATTATTTTGTACAGTGCGTAAGTACTAACCTCTATATAATTCTCATGGTTATTTGAAAAATAGGTATAATTTTAAACAAATGAACTGCTGGCTTCTGACGTTTAAATTCAAACCAGCTAGCACAGTTAACTCACCACATTGAGAGCAAGTTGTATTAAGTAGTGAGAATAACTGTTAAATATTGATGCAAAATTGGGTATTTTGTTGAATTTGCGTCGAAAAGTCTCAGATTATATTTTCAATCATTAATAAATCTCAGGAGCAAATCAGGTGTTTACTTCAACCTTACTCGCTGCTGCAACCACACCCCTGCAATGGAGTCCGACAGTTGGACTGATTATCATTATTGCTAATATCATTGCCATTGCCTTTGCTAAATCTACCATCAAATATCCCAATGCAGAACCAGGACTACCCTCAGCTAATCTCTTTGGTGGTTTTGGTTTACCAGCCCTTTTAGCAAGCACCGCCTTTGGTCATATCTTAGGAGTAGGCGCTGTTTTAGGGCTGCATAACCTGGGAAGAATTTAGGTTCTTACCCAAGTTAGCCTTTATTTGATGATTTTTTTGTCTCCAACCTTGAGCCAGAGAGTTAGTTCTCTGGCTCTTTACTTATTGTTACATGGATATACAGCAGATTGTCAGTAAGTAAGGTGTAGCAGGACTGATTGATCAAACATAAAGAGTTTCTTTCTAACTCCTGCCTTCTGCCTCAAAACCCGTAAATTTGTACCTCATGTAAATGAAAACCGCTGTAAATAGCTGTTCGCTTTAATTTAATTGCTCAAGTTATGCTTGTGTAATACTAATGTATCTTGGTTGAGCTTTGACTCTTTCTATCCAAGTTTGAATAGCAGGAAATTGTGTTAAATCGAACCCACCTTCGTCCGCTACATGAGTGTAAGCAAATAAGGAAATATCAGCAATCGTGTAACGCTCTCCCACAAAAAAAATGTGAGAGGTTAAGTGTTTTTCCATCAAGTTAAGTGCTGCATAACCTGGTTCGCGTTTTTGCTTAATAACTTCACTATATTCTTCAGTTTTACCTAAAATAGAAATCCAAAATCTTAATGTAGCAATAAATGGTTCATGGCTATACTGTTCAAAGCACAACCATTGCAGTACTTGCGCTCGTAAAAAGCGGTCATGAGGTAAAAATTCTGTACCTTCACTCAGATATACCAATATAGCATTTGATTCTGCCAAGTATTTCCCTGGCTCAATTTCGAGAATAGGTATCTTCCCGTTAGGATTTTTACTTAAAAATTCTGGTGTTCGAGTCTCGCCTTTTAAAATGTTAAGCTCTACTCTCTCAAAAGGCATACCTAGTTGTGTGAATAAAAGACGGATCTTATAACCATTACCGGAAGGTAAAAAATCGTACAAACGCAGTAGTTCCATGCTAAAATACAGTTAACAATATGTTGATAAGTGAAGCTTTAAAATAGAACATCTTACCAAAAAATTTTCCCAAAACCGGATAATTGATTTTAAAACTTAGCTTTTGAGTACTAGAGAAAATTATCTGAGAAAATAAAAATAATATTTAATTGAGTTCTAGATTGAGATGTTTAGTTGAATCAGTGGTCGAGAATAAAAGTATGTGTGGAAGATTTACTCTAAACCAGTCAGCAGAAGCTTTAGCTCAAGTTTTTCATGTCGAGCCAGTTCTAGATTTAGCTGCCGATTTTAACATTGCACCGACGCGAATGGTGGCAACAGTGTTACAAAACCCTGAAAGCGAAAAGCGTGAATTTAAACAGTTGTATTGGGGATTAATTCCCTCATGGGCAAAAGATGCAGGAATGGGGGCAAAACTGATTAACGCTAGGGCAGAAACTGTTGCCGAAAAACCGGCTTTTCGCTCGGCTTTTAAGCATCGACGCTGTTTAGTACTAGCTGATGGCTTTTATGAGTGGCAACGCCAACAAGGTAAAAAGCAGCCATTTTATTTTCGTCTTCAAGATAGGCAACCCTTCGCTTTTGCCGGTTTGTGGGAGAGATGGCGATCGCCTGCTAACGAGGAAGTAATTTCTTGTACAATTTTGACAACGGCAGCTAACGAATTACTCCAACCTATCCACGAGCGGATGCCAGTAATTCTAGAGCCAAAAGATTACGATTTATGGCTAGATTCTCAAGTGCAAACGCCTCAAACCCTACAGGAGCTATTGCGTCCCTATCCAGCGCCAGCAATGACTGCCTATCCAGTTAGCACCTTGGTAAACAACTCTCGGCATCATAGTCCAGAGTGCATTATCCCATTAAGTGAAAAGAATGTCCCCACAAATCAGTTAAATTAACTATTGAGTGTGCTAGAGGATTGGGGAGATGAGGGAACAATGCCCAATGCCCCATGCCCAATGCCCCATGCCCCATACCCAGAGAAAAATATGCCTAGAACACAAAAAAACGATAATTTTGTTGACAAATCCTTTACAGTGATGGCGGATATCATCCTGAAGATCCTGCCAACTAACAAAAAAGCAAAAGAAGCGTTTGTTTATTATCGAGATGGCATGTCGGCCCAAGCAGAAGGGGAATACGCTGAAGCATTGGAATACTATGAAGAAGCTCTAACACTAGAGGAAGATACCAACGATCGCGGCTATATTCTCTACAATATGGGGCTAATCTATGCCAGTAATGGCGACCACAATAAAGCTTTAGAACTGTATCACAAGGCAATTGAGTTAAACCCACGCCTACCCCAAGCCTTAAATAACATCGCCGTAATTTACCATTACCAAGGCGAAAAGGAAAAAGAAAGTGGAGATAACGAGGCTGGCGAAGCACTCTTTGACCAAGCCGCAGACTATTGGATTCGAGCTATTCGCATGGCTCCCAATAACTACATCGAAGCCCAAAACTGGCTAAAAACCACCGGGCGATCGCAAATTGACGTATTCTTCTAAAAATGATGAGTTGGGAATTATGAATCATTCACTCCTAACTCCTCACTCCTAACTAAAAAAATATGATTGACCAAGAACAAGTCCATAAAGTAGCTAATCTTGCTCGTTTAGAATTGACTCCAGAAGAAGAGGAACAATTCACTACCCAGTTAGGAAGTATTCTGGATTATATTCAACAGTTGGATGAACTTGATGTCAGTAATGTGCCCCCAACAACACGGGCAATTGATGTCAGCAATATTACACGAGAGGATCGATTGCAACCCTATCCTGACCGGGAAAGCATTCTTAACAGTGCGCCTGAACAAGAAGGCGAATTTTTCAAAGTTCCCAAAATCCTTAACAGCAATGATTAAGTAACAAGGTTGGAGAGCCAAGAAAATCATTACAAGCTGTAGGGGAGACAGGATAAGCTAAAACATCCGTCGCCCCTACCTCAGCGCCCATTCCAAAATAAGTAGATATAGATTCTAGTTTACTTCGCTTGAGATTGCGATCGTTGCGTAGACGCGTAGCAGTTAACTAAAGCGCCCAACATTAGAGTATGGTTATACCCAGATTTCTCACCACATCTCGATTAAGCCTGCGCTTGAGCAGAGGAGTAGAGAAGCAGGGGAGCAGGGGAGCAGGGGAGAGTTCAAATACCAAGTTCCTTCCTCTCTCCTCCTCTGTCCATGCTTCCCCTCAAGCTTGTTTGTGAGAAATGCGGGTTATACCGATTAATAGTGAGGTTGCATAGAACAAAGGGATTTTGCTCTAAGTCTTGCCAAACTTTACTTTGTAAAGCCTTCTAGAGAATTGGTAAGCTGTCGCGCTTACAAGTTGCCTCATAATCTTTTAAGTAAAACCTGTAAACCCTCTCCTCTGCTCCTCTGCCCCTCTGCCCCTCTGCCCCCCTGCTCCCCTGCTGTCTCAATGTGCAAATTAAAAACACAACAGCTTATTAATATCTATGTCATCCAAATGCGATGGTGTAAAGATAGCCTAAAAGAAGGCTACAGAATAATTAACTTGTGATGAAAAGTCTTCGTGAGTTTCTACGGTTATAACAGAAGCCGACATTAAGATAAACTGGCTTTTGAATACACCGGAAGTTCGTTCATCAGCGACTTAATTTGTCGCTTCTGGTGACTTACTGTCTGGTATACTATCGCTTTTTGCTGTATGAAACTTACTCCAATTTATGGTAAGTCTCCCTCAAGAAGGTTTCTGAGCATCGAAAATGACTTCCACTGTTTTGAGACTATAGCCTTAGAATATTTACAAGCTTTACTTACGAATTAGCTCTCTAGAAAAAGTACCCTTTTTGCTGTCTAAGCTGACATTTTACCTATTTATATAAGGATTTGTGTAGCTTAACAAATCAGCAGATTCATTAATATTAAGCCTGTTTTACTATTTAGTTTCGTACCCTGACCTATTAGACAGCTAGAGTGTTCATTTCACTTTGTTCAATAGCTTTTAGCCCTTATCGCTCCCATGCTGACCCATCACCGCAAACCCGTGTGCTTATCACTTATTTCCACTGACCTACCAATCTGGTCTGTTGTCGAAACTGCCGCGACATTGTATCAAAAAGATACTGATAGATTCCATTTGCTGCTGACTGCACCACCCTTAATTAGCTGCGAAGTAGAGAGTGTAGTAAGTCCAGAGGATACACTTCCTCAAAGTAAAAGCAAAGCTTACGCCCCTAATAGTCCCAGAATTTTGTGGCTAGAGATTTCTCCTTACCGGGTCATTATGACTATGCAAGGTAACGCTCAAGTAAGTTACCGTCACTTTTGGGAACAGGGGGTTTATGGGATTAGTCGCTATTGGTTGCCAACTGAGTCATTACAACCTAACGATCCGATTCGTTTGCGAAATTTTACTAGTAGCCTAACTCTCAATGGACATCCCTTGCCAGAACATTTGCGTCTGGAATATGAATTGTGGGCAGAAAAAGTCCAACTGGGATGCTACATACTTAATTTGGAAATTAAACACTGATAGTCATGGGGAATAGGGAGAAATACCCAATGCCCCATGCCCAATCGCTTTTAACCAAAATAACTGGGTTGGTTTCCAGATTTCCATTTAATATTGCAACCAACACTCGGCTTTTGCTCGCTTGTAACAGGTTGACCCGCCAGCACTGCTTCAATGGCTGCCCGTAAATCTGCGCCCGTAACAGGCTTACCATTACTGGGACGGCTATCATCTAATTGTCCCCGATAAACAAGTTGGCGCTGCTCGTCAAACACAAAAAAATCTGGTGTGCAGGCTGCTGTATAAGCCTTTGCCGTTTCCTGGCTCTCGTCATAGCATAAGGTAAAATTAAACCCTTGTTCTGTGGCAAATGCTTGTAATGACTCTGGCGCATCATCAGGGTAATTTTTTGCATCGTTAGCACTGATGGCAACGATCGCTAAATCACTTGTAAAATAATCTTTTCCTAACTGCACTAATTCTTGTTGAATGTGCTTTACAAATGTGCAATGCCGACAAATAAACATTACTACCAGCGCTTTTTTTTCTGCAAAGGTAGAAAGTGAAGTTGCCTTTCCCAAGACTACTTCCGGTAGATCAAAATCTGGTGCTTTTGTGCCTAACGGCAACATAGTTGAAGCAGTTAAAGCCATAATTTAGCTGATAACTTTACGTTGATAACTAAGAGCTTTTGCTATCAGTATATTTTCACTTTAGCACTAAGTTTTCCATAAAAATAAGAGACGGTAAATTTACCATCTCTTATTTTTATGAGAATTACATTATAAAAATTAGTTATTACAGATTTGCCAGAACACCAACAATACCATGTCCTGTGAATACTTCTAATGCTATTAGAGAAACAAAACCAATCATTGCTAAACGACCGTTGAGCAGTTCTGCGTAGGGAGTGAAGCCAGTGCGATCGCCTTGCTCATCTATGTAAACCTTTGGCTCGATCGCAAAGTTATTTAGTTTGCCTTGGTCGTCAATTATAGCAGTGTTTGTACGCATGGATTTTTCCCCGTCTTCTCTTTATGTAAATAACTGTAACAAACTTATTAACATTTGTAAAGTATCTTAATCTGCTCAAGTAGAAGCCCAAGGCAGAGATATGATAATGGATCGAGTTTAGAGCTATGTCTAACAAACAGGCTTTGCTCCTTGTATATAAGCACTTTCAGTAACAAATCCGTTCCCCATAAGCTAATGCATCGATTTCGAGTAGAGGTTATTGCCAAAACACTAAACCCGCAGCAAGTGATTTACGCCGCGATGCACCAGGATTATACCGATGGGTTCGTTTTTGATCAGCGTGACTCCTGGCCCTCTGAGTCACAAAGCGGCGAAGTTATTGTTAAGCGACTTTTAGTAGGTGAGAGAGGACACTATGGGCCTTTAGAGCATCCCCAGATTGTTTTCAACTGTGGCTACTTTCCCCACAATGTTATGCAGCAAGCCCGGACTCATCGTGTAGGGGTATCATTTGATGTCCAATCTTTTAGATACACAGGCAACCAATTTATTGATGTAGTAGAAGGTAAGAAAGACATAGAAGATGTTTTTTACTTACGTCCTGTTGGTTATTACACTGATAGACAAGGCAAAAAGTACCACTATTCACCAGAGCAACGAGCAGCAGATTTGGAATGGTGTCTAGAAGCAGCAAAACGATATAAAGCTGATTTTGAGGCTGGAATGTCTGAAGAACATGCAAGAGGAAAAGTGCCTTTTGACTATCGCCAGCATTTTGTAGTTAGTTTCAATTTAAGGTCTTTTTTGCATTTTTGTGACCTGAGAAATAAAAAAGATGCTCAACTTGAAATTCAAAAGTTGTGTGAAATGATGTGGCCTCACTTTGAAGATTGGGCACCTGCGATCGCACAATGGTACGAAAAGCAGCGTTTAGGTAAGGCTAGACTTGCACCATAATCATACTTTTGGGGACAGATTGAGAATGTCCTACTTGGATTTATTAGGCTACTGGGTTCTGACTCAAAACTCTGAATTCTGCTATACTCAGACCATTTTTTATATATAGCACAAGCCTTGGTGGTTAGGACATCAACAGATGATGAAACTTAGACACAAGAAGACTTTTCACCCAGTCCCCAGTCCCCAGTCCCCAGTCCCCAGTCCCCAGTCCCTTGCTATATTTGTGTAACTTGCCTCCAAAAAGCTAGCAATTAGGCGTTTATAATTTGTGGTCTGATTTCAAAAGCTGTGGGGATAACCCAAAATCCAACATCCAAAATCGCCCATGATTGAAATTGACGGTTCCTACGGAGAAGGAGGGGGACAAGTTCTTCGCACTTCCTTAAGTCTAGCCGCCATTACTGGCGAACCCATACGGATTGCAGGTATTCGCGCTGGACGCAAAAAGCCAGGATTAGCAGCACAACACTTAACAGCCGTTCGGGCTGCGGGTAGAATTTGTAATGCCCAATTACAGGGTGATGCTTTGGGTTCAATGCTGCTGGAATTCATTCCAGGTAGCGCTGTGCAAGCGGGAATTTACACCTTTGATGTTAGTAAAGCACAACAAGGTGGTTCTGCGGGTGCGATCGCCCTGGTTTTACAGACAATCCTCTTACCATTAGCATTAGCATCCGGTAATTCTCAGGTAACACTAAAGGGTGGAACTCATGTAAACTTTAGCCCGACAGTGACGTACATAGAGCAAGTTTATCTGCCCATACTGCAACGCATGGGAGTAGAGTCCCAAGTCAAGTTAGGCGCTTGGGGGTGGTTTCCCCAAGGAGGCGGAGAGGTCCAGTTACAGGTGAGTGGCGGGACTCAACTAAGCGGAATCAACTTGCTAGAACGTGGAGAATTACAACAGGTACGAGGACTCGCAGTGGTGACAGAATTGCCTTCTCATATTCCGCAACGGATGGCGAATCGTGCCGAGAATTTATTACGGGAAGCCAATTTGAAAGTTCGCGTGCAGACTTTGCGAGAAAGAGGTGTAGCACCAGGGGCAGGTATTTTTTTAACTGCTGAGTATCAGAACAGCTTAACTGGCTTTGGCGGGTTTGGGCGTTTAAGGTTATCGGCGGAGACAGTCGCAGAGATTGCTTGTCAGCAATTACTTGAGTTTCATCAAACTGGTGCAGCAGTGGATGAACATCTAGCAGATCAGTTGTTATTACCAGCTGCTTTAGCGTCAGAGGGAAGTCAGTATCGAGTTGCTAAAGTGAGTAGGCATTTGACAACCAATGCAGCAGTAATTGAACAATTTGGGCTGGCGCAAATTACGGTAAATGAAGTTGAAAAAATAGTGTCTGTGATGCCTTTAACTAGATGAAATAGAGTGCGACTAATCAGCGATCATTAAAATTTATCCGTATCCTTGTATAGTTAGTGATGATTAAATTATCCCAATACTCAGTTAAGCTTGCTTTCTCTTGCGTTGTCGCCTATATTATCGCTTCTACGGCTGCGGTAATCGCTCAACCCAAACCTTCACAAACCAATTCGGTAACAAAATTAACACCGACTCAATTAAAAGTTTTGCGATCGCTAGGGTTAAAAGTAGCATTACCAAGTTACATACCCGCAGATTTTCGTGCTGACAAAGTATTAGTCTCGGCTGGGCGCGAAAATGTTGACAGCTTGGGTTACTTAGTTGTTTACAAAAATTTAAGTGCAGATAAATGCTTTGCGATTGAGTCAGTATCTGGTGGTATTGGCGACTTGCCTTCTGGAACGCGCAGTTACCCAATAAATTCTCCGATATTTGGAAGAAGCGTTTTGGAGCAAGGAGTATACGGTAATGCCAAACAACCAACATTGCTATCGCAGTGGTTGGGTTCAGAAAATGGTCTTTTTTACAGATTTGTTGGTACGGGAATAATACCAGAATTGTCTAATTGTAGTAACGTTACTCCCCAAGAAGCAGTCAGAATTACGCAGTCGATTCGATACTTGAATTAATCGACTACGGCTTGTTTGTAAACGCATTACGTCGGGAGCATTTTCAACTTTGGTTGATTGAAGGCTCCATATAGATAATTTCCCAAATGTGGCCATTTAGGTCAGCAAACCCATGTCCATACATAAAACCGTGATCTTGCGGTTCATTGTAGGTTGTTCCACCAGCAGCGACTGCAAGGCGAATCATTTCATCAACTTCTCCTCGGGTTCGTCAAAAATTCGTCAAGGCAGTCAAAAGTGGAGTTCCACCCTGCAATGACCCCCATCTCTTCATGTTTTCGGCGTTCCTCGGCAGACTCATGCATAATTCTGAGTGTTAGTTTGGTATTGCCGCCTAAATCCTCGAATACTGCCGTCACAACTATTCCCTTTGGCAAGTCAGCGTTCACGACCTTTTCAAAACCTTCATCAAATTCATCACTGGTAACAATCCGTTCAAAGGGTACGATTTCGCGGAAGACACCTTTAACCGGGTACTCCGTTCCATCTGGGCCAATCATGACATAGCGCCATTTACCGCCCGGACGTAAATCCAGTTCAGTCACCTGGGTTGTGAAGCCTTTCGGCCCCCACCATTGCGCCACGTGTTTTGCATCAGTCCACGCCTGAAAGACAAGTTCTCGCGGCGCGTTAAAGAGTCGGGTGATAACGATTTCGCGTTGGGATTGAGCATCTGGGGAATCATTTTTGCTACTCATTTTCCTTCTCCTGAGTTTGTAATTCGTGCAGATAATCATCTAGCCGATCGAGTCTCTGTTCCCAGAATTGGCGATATTGCTCGATCCAATCCACTGCATCCTTGAGCGGCTGTGCTTTGATCTGGCAGGGTCGCCATTGAGCCTCACGACTCCGCACGATAAGTCCAGCACGCTCCAGTACTTTTATGTGCTTGGAGATTGCAGGAAGGCTCATCTCAAAAGGCTTGGCTAACTCAGTCACCGATGCCTCACCCTTAGTCAGGTGAGCCAGAATTGCACGGCGAGTAGGATCGGCAAGGGCGGCAAAAGTGACGCTCAGTTGATCGGTAGACATTCTTATTTAACCGAATGGTTAATTAAATAATAGGTTAAATGTACTATTGAAAAATGTCAAGCATTGACTTGACCCTGATTTAAACTTTTACATCTAAATAGGAATGGCATCATTGCGGTAGTTAGCGGATGTGGGCAGTTTCTCTGGCTGGTTGAGATGATTAAGAAGGCGATCGCAGCAGGGGTGCAGAGGAGAAAGAACAAGTTTTAGGTATTGCGTTCGGATATTTAGAAATTCCCCTCTGCACCCTTGCCCCCTGCCCCTCTGCAATCCTTACGCTGCATACTCTTCAGCTTAACTTAGTGCCATTCGGTAATAGTACCCTTGAGGGTACTATCCATAGAAAAATATAAACACTACATTAACTGTGTTAGAAATTCCTTCCACAAAAACCATACAGGATTTTATTGGCTGATTTTTTTGCCATCAAGTAAAAACAAGTGTGTAAAATCTGAGGTTTTTTCTATGCCAATACTTGTAAATTGGCGAAGATATTCTAAGTTAGAACGGCATTGAAATATATTACCCTTCACAAAAAAAGGCAGAGGTCACAAGGGTAAAAGTATCAATCAAAACTTTACTTGTAAGTATAGTGCTTACTAGTATAGAAAAATTTTTGTCGAGATGCGTAGCACAATACACAATAAATTATTGTCCTACTTACTAGGAGTGCGATCGCTAGTATGAGGAACTTTCGCTCTAACATTAAACATTGACAATAGGCACAACAAATATGCAAGAAGTATTAACCTTGATTGAACAAAAAAAACAAGAATATGCTCAACTGCCCTTGTTTAATTTTATGCGAGACAAAACTATAAATCACAGACAAAGGCTAGCTTGGGCACCATGTGCTGCTCATTTTATTATGAACTTTGCAGAACTGAATAAGTATTTTTTGCGAGTAGAACCAACTAACGATCCGATTCAGAGACTAATTAACAAGCATACTTATGAAGACGATCATCATTGGCTGTGGTTTGTGGAAGATATGAAGAACCTAGAACTTGACAAATCATTGAAATTTAGTGATGCGTTAAAGTTTCTTTGGGGTGAAGAAACTAAGAATGCTCGCTGGTTAAACTATCAACTCTATCGATATACTTGCCAAGCTACTCCTATTCAGAAAATCATAGTTATTGAAGTGACTGAAGCGACGGGGAACATCATGTTTTCAGCTACAGCAGAGATTTGCAAAGAAGCTAAAGCAATTACCGAAAAACCATGTCGATATTTTACAGATTTTCATCTGGATTTTGAAACTGGTCACATGACAGGTGAATCTGGAATAGAAGAAATTTTACAACATATTCAACTATCAGAAGTAAATCGACAAGAAGCTTTGGAATTGGTTGAGAACTTATTTACAGTTTTCACACAATTTACAAGTGACCTTTTGGTATATGCTGAGAACCATAAAATTGAGCAAGAATTGAAAGCTGCATAAAATCTTGAACAAGCTTTGCTAAATTTGCTTCCAGACTTCATTTTAAACTTTAAGAGGGACTTTAGATATGTCACAAAATGTACAAAATGTACAAAATGTTGTGATTGTTGGTGGTGGTTCAGCAGGTTGGATGACGGCAGCTTATTTGAGTAAAGCACTAGATAAAAATATTCAGATTACGCTGGTAGAATCATCTAACATCACAAAAGTTGGAGTTGGAGAAGCAACTTTTAGTACCATCAAAGTATTCTTTGATTTTCTGGGGCTACAAGAAGATGAATGGATGCCAAAGTGTAATGCCACATACAAGATGGCAATTAAGTTTGTCAACTGGAATGCAAAGGGAGAACACTTCTATCATCCTTTCCAGAGATACGAGGTGATTGATGGCTTTGATCTCTCGGAATGGTGGCTGAAAATGAAGAAAGATCGAGAAGCATTTGATTATGCCTGCTTTCTAACTCCCTGGCTGTGTGACAATCAAAGTTCTCCTAGATATCTGGATGGTAAAGTCTTTGATGACAAAGTTCAAAATGAATTTTCTCAAGAGCATATTGTCAAGAAAAGTATCCTAGATAATTTAAAGATTCAGTACCCCTATGCCTATCATTTTGATGCGAATCTACTCGCAAGATTCATGAAAGATTATGCAATGGAAAGGGGAGTCAAGCAAATTATTGATGATGTGGTGGATACCAAGTTAACTGAAGATGGGAGCATAGATAGCCTCATAACCAAAGAGCATGGCATTCTTAGTGGCGACCTTTTCATTGACTGTACTGGTTTCCGTGGTCTTTTGATCAACAAAGTGCTTGATGAGCCATTCATTTCTTATTCAGAGTCGCTGTTGTGCGATCGCGCGATCGCCATGCAGATACCAACCGATCTAAAAAAAGATGGGATCAACCCTTACACCACGGCAACTGCGCTTTCGTCTGGTTGGGTCTGGAATATACCTTTGTATGGTAGAAATGGTACAGGGTATGTTTATGCCAGCGCATTCATTTCTGCTGAGGAAGCAGAACAGGAATTTCGCCAGCATTTGGGAACTGCTGCTGATAATTGTCAAGCATCTCATATCAAGATGCGGATTGGACGCAATAGAAACTCATGGGTGAAAAACTGTGTAGCAATTGGTCTCTCCAGTGGATTTGTGGAACCATTAGAATCTACCGGTATCTTCTTTATTCAACATGGAATTGAAGAATTAGTTAGCCACTTTCCTAGCAAATCTTTCAATAAAGAGCTAATTCACAGCTATAACAAGGTTATCGCTGACTGCATAGATGGTGTACGAGAATTTTTGACACTTCATTACTATGCTAGCGATCGCACCGACACAGAATTCTGGAAAGCAACTAAGACCAATATCAAAGTCCCAGAAGAACTACGGGAAAAATTAAGATTATGGAAAAATAGACTACCAAGCAATAAGAGTATTAATCCGAAATACCACGGCTTCGAGTCTTACTCTTATTCAGTAATGTTGCTGGGGCTAAATTATATGCCTGAAAGCAGCCTGCCCATTTTAGAGCATATCAAAAATCACAATGCCCAAGCTGCATTTTTGGAAATTAAAGAAAGAGCCAATTACTTAAGTTCAACTTTGCCGTCCCAGTATGAATATCTAACCCATGTAATTAAGTCACAAGAATAGTCTCGGTATCTTAGAGGATGAATGAACAAGTCCTCTCGTTGGTAGCAGAACATTTCAGATCCCCCTAAATCGCCGATAAATTGGGGGACTTTGATTCCAGTTCCCCCCTTTTTAAGGGGGGCTAGGGGGGATCTCTAAGTGCCTAAAATCACAGCCAAATACTTGTTCATTCAACCTCTTAGAAAATGTTTGAAAAGGATCGTTTGACCTCATAGTTAGCACAGCGAAGTATCTCAGTATAGGGCTATAACTTTGATTGATCGTTGCAGTTAAGCATAAGGGCTAGACTATACCCGGACTTTTCAAACACCCTCTTAGCTTGGTTAGCGATCGGCTACAGCAGATTTCTGTACCAATTTCATAATTTAGGAGAACCCAATATGACAGTCAAACAAGTATGTGTGATTGGAGCTGGAGTCAGTGGATTAGTCTCAGCAAAGACGTTTCTTGAGGAAGGTTACGAAGTTACATTGTTTGAGAAACGGCAGGGACTTGGTGGTGTGTGGGAAAGATCGAGGACTTACCCAGGACTATCGATCCAAAATCCCAGAGACACTTATGCTTTCTCAGACTATCCTATGCCAGCCTCTTATCCAGAATGGCCTTCAGGAGAGCAAATATGTGCTTACCTTGAATCCTATGCTCAACACTTTGGTGTAGCAGAAAAAATTCAGTTTGGCGCGAAAGTAACTAAAGTAGAGCGTAAATCAGGAAATGCTACTGGATGGATGGTTAGTGTTAGCTTTCAAGAAAACGATCGGGAGATCAGAAAACAAAATTACGAGTTCGACTTTGTTATTGTGTGCAATGGCACTTATGATATTCCCTACATTCCTAACTTGCCGGGAATGGAAGAGTTCATTGCCGCTGGAGGTCAGGTAATACATACTAACAACTTTAATGACAGCTCTGTAATTGAGGGCAAGCGAGTAGTTGTTGTCGGTTTTGGCAAGTCAGCCACCGATCTTGCAAATCTTGCAGCTAGTAAAGCCAAGGAATGTACCCTTGTCTTCCGTCAAGCGTTGTGGAAAGTCCCTAACTTCTTTCTCGGTCTGTTGAACCTGAAGTATATTTTCCTGACTCGCTTTGCAGAAACTTGGATGCCCTATCATAAACTTCAAGGATGGGAAAAGTGGCTGCATAGTTTTGGGAAGCCATTGGTGTGGGCATTCTGGCGGTTAAATGAGACTATCCTGCGCTTACAGTTTCCGCTTGATGCTTGTGGGATGGTGCCCAAACAACCTATGAACAAATTGATTGGCTGTAGTATCGGTTTGGTGCCTAAAGGCTTTTTTGAGTATGTACGTGCAGGCAAAATTCGTGCTATCAAGACAAAAATCAACAAGTTTTTTGCTAATGGCGTAGAATTGGATAACGGCGAGCAAATACAAGCAGATGTTGTTGTCTTTGGTACAGGATTTCTTCAAGATATCCCCTTTTTAGAAGAGAAGTATCACAGGCAAGTATTTGATGAGGAAGGCACTATCCATCTTTACCGCCATCTCATTCACCCTCATGTTCCTCAGATGGGTTTTGTTGGTTATAACTACACTTTCTGTGCCCAGTTATCAGCAGAGATTGGTGCTAGGTGGTTATCAGAGTACGTCAAAGGTAGTATAACTTTACCATCCCAACAACAGATGCTAGAGGATGTAACAGCAGAGTTGGAATGGAGGAAAAAAGATAGACCTTATGCTTTTGTCAGTGGAGCATGTGTAACTCCTTTTACATTCCATTACATTGATGAGTTGCTTCAGGATATGGGTCTGAGTAGCCGCCGTCAACCAGGTAACTTCCTTGGGGAGTTTATCATGCCAATAGATCCATCTGCTTATAAACATCTCCGCCAGGAATTACAGGTAAAACAACATCCATCTCTCAATGATTCTGCGATCGCCTCCGCCGGGGTGTAGCTCATCGCGCCAATTGTACAGATGAGAAGCGTTCGTTGATATCTCCCTAATACGGTTTGGTGAAGTTCTGAATCTAACCGTATTGTAAATTTTCCAGTCTCGGCAGCTTGTCTCACTGTTGCATTGGAATCTCAATCACAAACTCAGTCCCCTTTCCAAGAGTTGAATCACAGCTTAAATGACCGTTGTGTTTATCAACGATTTGATAGCTAATTGACAACCCTAATCCCCTACCACTTCCCACTGGCTTAGTAGTAAAAAAAGGATTAAATATTTTCTGCTGTACCTGTGCAATCATGCCATGACCGTTATCAGCAATCCGAATCTTCAGCGTGTTTACTTCTCCTAGTTCAGTATAAATCCGAATCTGAGGCTTTTTCCTCGGAAAATCTCCTTCATTCTTGTCCTCATCTAAAGCATCGATTGCATTACTTAAAATATTCATAAATACTTGGTTTAGTTGACCGGCATAGCAAATAACATTCGGCAGTGGTACGTATTGTTTAAAGACCTCAATTTCTGGGCGATTGCTCTTTTCCTTAAGTCGGTGCTGCAAAATCATTAGGGTACTATCGATGCCTTCATGAATATTTACAGGCTTCATTTCCGATTCATCCACACGAGAAAAGCTACGTAAGCTCAGAATAATATCCCGGATGCGGGAACTTCCCATATTCATAGAATCGAGGACTCTTGATAGGTCTTCTTTCAGGAATTCTACATCCATTTTCTGAATTTTTTGCTTCACTATTGCTGAGGGATGGGGATATTGCTGTTGATAAATATTAATTAAATCTAGCAATTCTTGAACATAATCATTCGCGTAAGTAATATTTCCATGAATAAAACTGATTGGATTATTAATTTCATGAGCAATCCCTGCTACCATTTGCCCTAATGAAGACATTCGTTCACTTTGAATTAATTGACTTTGGGTATCTTGTAATTCTTCTAGAGCTTCTTGCAGATGTTGATTTTTTTCGTTAAGTTCTGCTGTTCTGACTTCCACCTTTTCCTCTAGTATATAACTGGATTCCTCCAAGCGCTCATTAGCTTCAGCCAAATTGTTATAGAGAATAGCATTTTCTAAAGAGATTACAGCTTGGGTCGTTAATAGTTTTATAACTTCTAAGCGATCGCGTGTAAATGCCCCTGTCGTTAAATTGTTTTCTAGATAAATCAACCCTACAAGTTTGCTTTTATTAAGCATCGGAATACATAATATACTTTTTGGTTCCTCACGATTAATATAGCTATCTGCCGCAAAATTAGTTTCAGAATTAATATCATCAATTACTAATATTTCTTGGGTTCGTTTAATATAATTAATTAAAGAAATAGGAACACTATCGCTAAATTCTAAAGGAACAGATAAAAACTCAGTATGAGTATCTCCAAAAGTGGAATTATAACTAATTGCAGTAATAGTTAAATCTAAGTTATCAGCTTCACACAAAATCAGTACACATTTAGAAGCTCCTGCATTCTCCCTTACAACTTCCATTAAAGTAGAAAGGAGTGCCTCTAGCTCAATCTCTCCAGACACTACTTGAGAAGCTTTAATCACAGTTCCCAAATCTAATATATCTGAAATAGTAGTGTTGGAGCCAATGACATTTTCATTCGTAAGCAAAGTATGGTCAGTACTAAGTGTAGATAAGTCTATACTTGGTTCCTGTAGGGTTTTTTCACTGCAAAAATTGCTAAGTTTTTCTTGCTTAATAATGGGTGCAAGTAATTGAGGATAGCGTTTTTGCAAGTCATTAACTTTGGCTAATGCTCCCCAGCGAACATAGCAATTGTAGGCATCAGTGAGGTAGACTTGGGCGATTCTTTGTTTGCCCCATTTGAGGTAAAATTTAGCTGCTAATTCATAAGCAAGAGCTTCTTCGTTAATGTAGTCATTTTGTTTTGCCAGAGAAATAGCGGACTCATAATTATCTATCGCTTCAAGATATTGACCAAGAATTCCATGCCGTTCCGCTTCTACTAAATAAAATTTATGCAAGTGATTCATGGGAGCCTGAACTGCCCAATTTTGCATTTTTTTCTGATTTTCTACCACTCTATTCATAATTTTTTGTTGTTCAAATTCCTCTAAATCACAGAATACTGCTAGATGTGTTAATGAATTGTAGAAATAGAATTGAGCAGTAACGAACATGCCTACACCAGCATATAAGTACTTTTCTAGCATTACTGTATTTTCAAGAGCTTGAGAGTAATCAGCAAGTAGATAACATAGGTGAAGTTTGCAGAAATATAGGAAAAAAAGTGCTACTCCATCTTTAGCTTTAAGGTGAAGTGATAGCATTTTATCTTCATCGTATGCTTCACCAATTAAAATCTGAGGATTTTTCGCATTTCCAAGAAGATTCAAAATTGTCTGCCGAAATATTTCATTCCAATGAAATACTCTTTCTTGCTTTATTTGCCTAATAGTATTACTATGAATTGCTATATTATGTTCAAGCTCTACTAATTCTGTTCCTATAAAATATGCATGTTGGGAGTAGCCATAAAGAGCATAGGCTGCAAATTCCATATCTCCTACTTCGAGATTAGTAGTATAAGCCTCAAGTAAAGGTTTCAATGTTTGCTTTACATGTTCTTTCCAATGTCTGACAAGATGATTAAATGTTTCCATAATCTTGCCAGTTACCTCTTTTGTTTGAAAATTAGGCAATAAACTCTCAGCCAGTTTGCCAAATTTATATCCCGAATCAATGTCTCCTATTACTCCACACAACATTACTCCATACATTACGTATGCAAAAGCAGACAAAGGAGAATTACCAAATCTGATAGATAAATTGATCTGTTTCAGAATAATTAACACTAATAATTCTGGTGCAACGGTATAAGTAATACCAATTACACTAGATAAGATACGCATGATTATTAATTGTTTAGCCTCTGTAATTTCTGGAAGTTCAATTAAGTCTTGAATGCGTCTATTAGCCAATTTTTCAGATGTTATCTCTATTTCTATCTGAATATCTGATTGACTGGGATTTGTAGGAAACTTTACTCCCAAAGTTTCCAAAAAGGTTTTTGCAATATTGACAGCTTCCAGTTCTTTTCCTTGTGCACCATAAGACTGTATTTTTACTTCATAAGCTTTAACTCTATCTAGTGGGGTTTTCGCTTTTAGCAACACAGCCTGGACAAATTTTTCTGTATATTCAAAATCACCACTGAGATATGAGGCATCTGCCGCGGTATTATATAAAGCTAAGGTGATATCGTATTTCGTATCCCAACTATCATCAGCTAATAGCTCAATTCCAATAGTTAAATACTTAAGTGCCGATGAATAAGCTGTTGATACTAAAGCTTTACCTCCAGCAATCAGATTCATTTCGGCTAGCTCATTACGTTTAGCTTGCTTGGTGATGAATTCGACTGCAATATTAAAATGATTTACAAGCTCAAAAATATTTTCTTCTCGTTCAGAAACTGGGGTATTTTTCAAGATAAGCAGCCCAATTTTTAAGTGTATTTGCTTAATTTGGTCTTGGGGAATTAGAGAATAAGCTGCTTGTTGAACTCTATCATGTACGAATTTATACCTCGGAGCTGAAAAATTAGTAATTGATAAATTTTCCGATTCTCTATTTGAAAATCCTAATAGTTGTTTATCATTTTCTGGTGTAAGACTATAACCATCTTTCTGAGGTATAATTAGTCCTTCAACTAATGCTTGCCATAAGTCAGATGCAGTATCCATTAATGATTTTTCATTGACAATTGATAATGTTTTTAAGTCAAACTCATTACCAATACAAGCAGATATTTTTAATACATTTTGGACGTTTTTGGGCAATTTTTCTATTTGGATGCCCATCAATTCTACTACATCATCTGTAAGGGATAAAGTTTTAATTTTGGTAATATCGTACTGCCAATGACCAGCGTCAAAATCTAATTTAATTAATCCCTCATTATATAATAACTTAAGAAATTGAGATGTAAAAAAGGGGTTGCCTTTAGTTTTAATAAACACCATTTTAGTCAGAGAAACAGCAATTTCCTCAGGGCAAAGTAGCGTATCAGCAATTAGATGGTTTAAATCAATCTGACTTAGAGGTGAGAGTTTAATTGTATTAATTACTGCTCCTGTTTTAGCAATTTCTTTTAGTGTCAAAGATAACGGATGGAGATTTGAAACTTCATTATCTCTATAGGTGCTAATTAGTAGCAAACCGCCCTTAGTTTCATATATATTCTCTTTATCCTGAGCAAGGCGAGAAGAAGTCTCATCCATTAATAATTGAATAAACTTCAAAGAAGCTATATCTGCCCATTGCAAATCATCTAGAAATATTACCAGAGGATGCTCTTTAGTGGTGAAAACCTGGATAAATCTCTGGAACAATAAATTGAAGCGATTTTGAGCAGCGCTACCAGCAAGTTCGGTAGATGGAGGTTGTTTACCAATAATTATTTCCAGTTCAGGAATTACATTAATGATTACCTGAGATTGCGTACTCAATGCCGATAAAATTTTGGTTTTCCATTGTTGAATTTGGGCATCGGTTTCGGAGAGGATTTGCCCAATTAAATCCTGTAAAGCTTGCACCAATCCTGATAACGGGATATCACGTTGGAATTGGTCAAATTTACCTTTGATGAAGTAACTATGCTGTCTTGCAATGGGTTTGTGGACTTCATTGACTACAGCCGTTTTACCAATTCCTGAGTAACCAGCGACTAAAATCATTTCCGTGCTGCCGCTTGTCACCCGATCAAAAGTAGTGAGTATAATTTCGATCTCTCTTTGACGACCATAGAGTTTTTCAGGAATGGTAAAATGGTTCGATATATCCCGAATCCCTAATTCAAAAGCTGCAATACTTCTTTTCTCTTGCCATTGGTTTTGACATCTCTCCAAATCATATCTGAGTCCATGAGCACTCTGATATCTATCTTCAGCATTTTTTGCCATTAGCTTGCTGATAATATTAGATAAAACTGGAGGAATATTGGAGTTAATATAACTGGCTTTTGGCGGTTCTTTAGCAATATGAGAGTAGACTAACTCCATAGGTTCAGTAGTACTAAAGGGTAACTGCCCAGTCAAGAGTTCAAAGAATGTGACACCCAAGGAATAAAAGTCGGTACGATAGTCTATACCTCGATTCATGCGTCCTGTTTGTTCAGGGGAAATATAAGCTAGAGTTCCTTCTAGAACGTTGGGATTGGTAAGAAATTGAATTTCTCTTGGTAATAGAGTCGCAAGACTAAAATCGATAATTCTGGTCTTACCTGTTATCCGATTAATCAGAATATTGGCAGGTTTGATATCTTTATGAATGATGCAATGGGAATGTAGCCCTTCCAAAGTTGTGCTAATTTCAATGGCAATATCGAAAAACTCACTCAATGAAACAGAATTTTTTCCTTTTTT
Organism: Nostoc sp.; assembly: GCF_036917455.1. Classification (GTDB taxonomy): domain Bacteria; phylum Cyanobacteriota; class Cyanobacteriia; order Cyanobacteriales; family Nostocaceae; genus Nostoc. Next base: position 47,696 of record NZ_JBALDK010000230.1, read on the forward strand.
ATGCTCTTCTTGCTGCCAGAGATTAAGGGCAATACCACCAAAATCTTCCATTATTAGAACATAGCTATTGTAATATTTTTCTAGACTTATTGGTTTGACTATGCCCTGAATTTCAAGGTTTTTAGTAATAGTGTATTGATTGATAAATTGATTGATTTCATCGAAGTTAGGATCTTCGTTACGCATCAATTTCAAAATAATTGATTGCTGGTCTTTTTCTCTGATAGCTCGATAAACTAAGGTTTTTTTACCAGAGTATAATTGCTTAATAATGCGATAGCCAAGGATAAGAAATACTGGATTTGATTCTAGTAACATTGGGTCTAGTTCTTATAAGTTTATGTTTATGCCTTAGTATACCCAGAACATAATTACTACTATCATTAGATGTGGTGAGCTTTTGGAATAAGCGCCGATCGAGTTGCCCGATCGCTAAATCTTCTAGCTGGCTTGCTCTGCGAAAGCTATTTATGTCATACTTGCATAACTTACTAATTCCTAAAATCCGAGCGGCTTTAAGTAGTATTGCTAGCGATCGCTAAAAGACCTAAGTTCGAGGTCATAAACTGAAGAAGAAAAGAAAGCAAGATTTAGGCTACTTTATGTCAAAGTTGGAGCAAGCAGTGCCAGACACCTTTGTAACCAAAAACTTAGAAACTCTCCCTAATATTTTCGACCGGGTTGAGGCTCTGGGCAAGGACTTTGCTACCCGTGCAGGGGCACACGACAAAGATGGTTCTTTTCCCTTTGAGAATTTTACAGCTTTGCATGAAGCAGGATTACTCAGTCTTACCATTCCCCGTGAATTAGGTGGTCAGGGTTTAGGGTTGCCAACTATCTGCCGAGTGATTGAAGGGATAGCGCGTGGCGATGCTTCAACCGCGCTAGTACTGACAATGCACTATCTCCAACATGCCCATGCAGCCCATAGTCGTCGCTGGAATCCAGAAGTATATAAACGGCTGTGTCGTGAATCGATTGAAGGCATTGCCCTGCTTAATGCGGCCCGTGTCGAACCAGAGTTAGGAACACCAGCTAGAGGCGGATTACCTGCCACAATTGCCGAAGGCACAACAGAGGGTTGGCGTTTAACAGGCCACAAGCAATACACCACAGGTAGTCCCATCCTCAGTTACTTTATTGTTTGGGCGCGGACAACTGAGGACGAACCACGAGTTGGTAGTTTTCTAGTTCCGCGCGATCTGCCCGGTTTGCGAATTGTCGAAACCTGGGATCACTTGGGTATGAGAGCTACAGGTAGCCACGATCTGATTTTAGAGAATGTATTAATCCCCTCAGAGTATGCCCTGAGTATCAGTCCCATATCTGCTGCGCCATCCTTCGATCCGCTGATTTCCACTTGGGGCAGTTTGACAGTGAGTGCCTTATATCTCGGTGTTGCTACTAGTGCGCGAGACTGGCTGGTGAAATATCTTTGGGAGCGATCGCCTTCTAATCTCAAAGAGCCACTGGCAACTCTACCACGCTTCCAAACTGCCGTGGGTGAGATAGAATCACTGCTATTTGCTAACAATAGATTGATTTATAGCTTGGCTCAAGATATTGATAAGGGCGAGTATGAGTCTAACGTAGGATTACAGGCACAAGCTGTTAAATACCTGACCACAACTAACTCAATTCGGGCTGTAGAGATTGCGTTAGAACTGACAGGTAATCCTGGTATGTTAAAAAGGAATCCTTTAGAGCGACACTACCGAGACGTTTTATGTAGTCGTATCCACACACCACAAAATGATGTTATTTGCCAGTCATTAGGTAAATCGGTACTGAAAGTTAAGTGATTGGGGACTGGGAAGAAGGCAGGGGGGCAGGGGGGCAGGGGAGCAGGGGGAGCAGGGGGAGCAGGGGAAGATGAGGGAGATGAGGGAGCAGGGGAAGCAGGGGAAGATGAGGGAGATGAGGGAGCAGGGGAAGCAGGGGAAGCAGGGGAAGATGAGGGAAATGAGGGAGAAGAATTAACCAATTTCCCAATTCCCAATTCCCAATCAGTATCCTGCTTTTTTGTCTACGACATTTCGTAAGGGCTGACCAGTTTGGTAGCGGATAAGATTGTCGATAAACAGTTTTGCTATGCGCTCTCTCAGCCGTGGTGAGAGGGCTGAACAATGAGGGGTGATAAAGGCGTTTGGTAGCGACCACAAAGGACTTTCCGGTGGCAGAGGTTCTGTAGCCACTGTATCTAATCCAGCACCTGCAATCCATCCCTCACGTAGTGCAGTGAGTAATGCAACTTCATCCACGATCGCACCACGAGCGATATTAATTAAGTAAGCAGACTGACGCATAGACCGCAATGCAGCTTCATCAATCAAGCCTTTAGTTTCTGGAGTTAATGGTGTAGCAATAACTACATAGTCTGCGGCTGGGAGGAGCGATCGCCATTCATCAGCACCCACAACTTTATCAAAATTCGGTAGGGGTTCGGGATGGCGGCGACTACCCCAAACTTTAACACCAAATGCTTTCGCGCGAGATGCGATCGCTTGACCTATATTCCCAGTGCCGAGAATTAATAAAGTAGCGTCTGCCAACTCTTCGAGAAAGACTCCTCTTACCCAAGTCTGCTCATTTTGCAAAGTTTGTAATTTCCGCAGATTCTTGGCGTGATACAGCATGAATGCCAGTACAAATTCCGAAATTGGAATCGCATGAACCCCTGCGCCATTAGTGAGGATAATGTCCTTTTGCAAAAAAGTTGGTGTGAGGATGTGATTCACACCAGCACTAGGCGACTGTTGCCAACGCAGCCTGGGTGCGGCTATTAGCACTTTGTCAAGAGTAGAAGCTTTCAGGTAAAATCCGTTGACATAAACTTCTGCATCACTAGCATCACCACCGAGATTACCTTCACTATCCACCTCCACAACATCTATATCAGATGGTAGGTGTGGCTCAATATCAGCAATGAGATGATCGGGTAAAATTAGTTTCACCATTTGCTACTCTTCCATTTAATTTTAAATTTTAAAAGGGACTGGGGATTGGGGACTGGGTATTAGGAAAACTAATCCACAATCATTAGTGCGTTACGCTGTCGCTAACACAACCTACGGATCTTTTCTCCAAATCAAACCGGATTCTTATATATTAATAATCTTAAGTCTCGAAGTAGCCTATTTTACAGCAGCTACCCCAAGCGTTATATTAATCAACTAATGAATACTAAATCTCAACTACTCAACTGCAATAATTGGTTATTTGATTGAGTACTTTCATTGGTCATTACTCGCTGGAGAACTGCTTCTCTGATCTTTACAAATACTTCGCTACTTCTATCTCGCGGGCGTGAAAGTCTCACAGGTAAATCGAGAGAAATCTGTCCTTCATCAATCACTATCACTCGGTCTGCTAACGCGACAGCCTCTTCCACATCATGAGTAACCAAAAACGCAGTAAATTTTCGCTCTTGCCATAAATTTTCAATTAATTGCTGCATTTCTAAGCGAGTTAGAGCATCTAATGCTCCCAAAGGTTCATCTAACAACAACAAACGGGGCTGACTGACTAACGCCCTTGCCAATGATACCCGTTGCCGTTGTCCACCAGATAAAACATACGGCCACTCATCAGCCCGATCTTTAAGTCCGACTTTATTGAGTGCCCACAAAGCTTTTTCACGCCAATCGCCTTGTAAGCCTAACCCTACGTTTTGGATAACGCGCTTCCACGGTAACAAACGAGGATCTTGAAACATCACTCTTACAGAACCGCTAAGTCTACGCAGTGGTTCTCCATCTAGTAGTATTCCGCCTGAAGTTGTTTTATCTAATCCTGAAATCAAACGCAATAAGGTACTCTTACCACAACCACTTCGTCCAACAATAGCGACAAATTCACCTGTTTCAACTTCTAATTTTAGTGAGTTTAAAACAGTTTTCTTACCGAAAGATTTCGTCAAATCCAAAATACTTAGTTGTGTACCCTGTACATTAGAACTCACTTGCAAAACCTCATTTTTTTCAGAACAATCAGGATTTATTTCTTTGATGAGATGTTGAATTTGTAAATTACACTCAAAATGAATATAAATCAAAAGTTAAAATCAGGAGTTTTCACCCTTTGAATCTGGTAACTTTAGCATTTATGACTTTTGATAGTTTGGGTTCCAACCCAAAAATTTTGTTTCTAATCCTTTGGCAACAGCATCTGCTAATTTACCAAGTAGTGCATAGATCAGAATACTTAAAACCACAACATCAGTTTGCATAAACTCACGGGCATTCATTGCCATATAACCAAGTCCAGAATCTGCTGCGATCGTTTCTGCTACAATTAGTGTCAACCACATAATCCCTAAAGAAAAACGTACACCCACGAGAATCGAAGATAAGGCTCCTGGAAAAATAATTTGCCATAATAATTGTGGTGTTTTCAATCCATAGACTTTTCCCATCTCAATCAGTCCAGGATCAACACTACGGATGCCATGAAATGTATTGAGATATAAGGGGAAAAATACCCCCATAGAAACTAGAAATAATCTAGCTTGATCGCCAATACCAAACCAGAGGATTACTAAGGGAATTAATGCCAAATTAGGGATAGTGCGGAGCATTTGCAAGGAACTATCTAATAACTTTTCTGCTATCCGGGAAAAGCCATTGAGCAATCCCAAACCGAATCCAATAGTGCCACCAACTATAAAACCAGATATCGCCCGCCCAGCACTAATTCCTATATTTTGAAAAAGTTCTCCGGTGGAGGCTAGCCTAATGGCTGTAGCGATTACGCCACTAGGGGCTGGTAAAATTCTGGTTGAGAGTAAACCAGTTCTGGAAGCAAGCTCCCAAAATACTAGCACTAGAACGGGCACAATCCAGGGAACTATTTTATCGATTTGCGGGTTTTCTAACACCTCGCTCAGGGATATATTATTGTTTCTTTTGGTGTGTTTAAGGCTAATAGTCATGGGATTTTGGATTTTCAATTGTTCCGAAAGATGAATCTAGAAGCACCATCAACATAATTCGTAATTTGCTCTTTAATTACGAATTATTCATGAAGCACTCGTTAGTTGTTCAGAAAATTTTTTATTAGCGACAATTTCGCTAACAGTACTCAAGACTGGTGGCGTTAAAAGTGCAGGTTCGCTTTGCAAAGGTAGGTGTGGAAATAATAATTCGGCGGTGCGATACGCTTCTTCTAAATGGGGATATCCAGAGAACACAAAGGTTTCTATGCCCAAATTACGATATTCCAGCATCCTAGCGGCAACGGTATCGGGATCTCCAACTAAGGCTGTACCAGCACCTCCCCGCACCAATCCAATTCCTGTCCACAGGTTTGGACTAATCTCTAGGGTTTCTCGACTACCACTATGTAGTTTACTCATTCGTCGCTGTCCTTCAGAATCAGAACTAGCCAAGTTCTCCTGAGCTTTTGCGATCGCATCCTCATCCACATACTTAATTAACTCATTGGCTGCATCCCAAGCCGCAGACTCGGTTTCTCGCACAATTACATGCAAGCGAATCCCAAAGCGGACTGTTCTACCTTGTTCAGCCGCCAATCGCCTAACTTCAGCAATCTTTTGAGCAACTTGTTGTGGAGGTTCACCCCAAGTCAGGTAAACATCTATATGTTTAGCAGCAACCCGTTTCGCAGCAGCAGATGAACCACCAAACCACAAGGGTGGATAGGGTTTTTGAACTGGTGGGAATAAGAGTTTACCACCTTTGATATCCAGGTAGTTTCCCTTAAAATCCACTGTTTCCCCACTGACAATACCCCGCCAAACGGTAAGAAATTCATCGGTTAAATCATAGCGATCGTCATGACTAAGATGCAAGCCATCCCCAGCAAGTTGCACCGGATCTCCACCTGTCACCACATTAATCAACAATCTTCCTTTAGAAATCCGGTCAAATGTTGCTGCCATTCTTGCAGCAGCACCCGGAGAAGTAATTCCTGGGCGAATTGCCACAAGAAATTTCATCCGCTTGGTGACAGATATCAGAGCGGCAGCAGTTATCCAAGCATCTTCACAAGAACTCCCTGTGGGTAACAATGCACCCGTGTAGCCTAAACTATCCACAGCTTGGGCAATTTGCTGCAAATAATCAGGTGTGGCAACACGAGAACCAATATCTGTGCCTAAATAGCGTCCATCATGAGATCCAGTAGGAATAAACCAGAGAATTTCCATGTTTGTCAGGGTATGGGAATTTAAATTACGATTATCCGACCGAATTACCGTATTTTATAGTCAAGATTTTACCCGATATTATCTAAAAATCAAGCCTAATTTAACCATCAGTAAAAAATGGCTGACTGAATAACGAACTCCTTAGCCGACGATTATGACACTTTTGTGGTTAGAACTGCTGTGTTGGAAAATACAACTTTTAACTGAGTAAGCTACATTTCCAATTTGATCGGTAATTACGTAATTAAAGATGATACCAGAGGGAATGGCACGCTTGTAAAGGGAAAATCGTTGAGGCAGCAGGGGTGCAGGGGTGCAGGGGTGCAGAGGAGCAGAGGAGAAAGAAGAAGTTTTAAGTATTGCGTTCGGATATTTAGAAATTCCCCTCTGCCCCTCTGCTAACCACCATGCAAAGTTTGTGTGGCGCACCAGTAGGGGGCTATTAGCTGGGTAAAAAAGGGTTTGAGGCTTCTTTACTTTTCTTCACGCAATTTGGTTATGAGAACGCAGTTGCTTAGGTTGACTTGACCTAGCCAATAATTTGGACATATTTTCTCTTCATGGATAAATACTGGGTCTTGCATTGTACCAAGCTCTATGCAAAGATAATTCTACACAAAGTCCGGTAACTGTATCGACTTATCGAACTATCAGCTTTTCTTAACAATTTATGCTGTCAAATATAGCGGATTACAAATTAGTATATTCAGTCAATTTGAATTGTCAGAGAATAACTTGAATTGAAATCAAGTTTTAGTCAATGTCAGTAGCCAGTGATTAACTTTGTACAACATAACTAATAAAGATGGAATCTTAATGTCTTAGAAGTATCAGTTTACATAGTATTTGCTTTAGTTTGCCTTAAAAGTAGCCAAGTCTTAAAAAGGCAGTAATTGTCTTATTTAAGACGTTTTTAGTACCCTTGAAAGTGCAAGACTTCATAAGTTTCAGCGACTTTTGGAGTCTCCATTCAACCACTTAGTACTGGTTGCGATATTTGTCGAAAATTTGTATTTTCCTCACTGATGGAACCTTTGCTAAGTCTATTATCTAATGATTTAGCAGAAATATTGCATCAAGGATTTATGCTGTTCGTCTGTCCCATTTAGAGTTAGTTTATTCATCTTTCAGGTTGAGGAGTTAAAGAGTAATGTCGAATTTTCGCTCAAATTATAGATGGACAATGTTCCTGTTTTTGTTGCTAGATATTTTAGGTATCCTGGTTTTTTTCCCAGCCAAAAGTCACGCTGAACTGCCTCAATCTGATGTATCTACTGCTGGAGTAGAAGTTAACAAAGCTCCAGAAGTAGTTGTCAATCAAACAGTAGACACTTCAATTCCACCGCTAACGAATAAAAAGGCTACAAACCCAGAACGAGTAACACCTGTCTCGCAATTGTTGGAAGTTGCGCCGCCGACTAGTAAAAAAGCTACAAATAATTCTGCGGGACAAGTGACATCCGTCTCGCAATTGTCAGATGTTTTGCCTACAGATTGGGCATTTCAAGCATTACAGTCTTTGGTGGAGCGCTACGGTGTAATTGCGGGATATACAGATAGCACATTTAAAGGGAATCGTGCTTTAACACGGTATGAATTTGCAGCTGGGTTGAATGCAGCTTTAGATCGCCTCAATGAATTAATAGCGACTTCAACGACAGATTTAGTCAAACGAGAAGACTTGGATATTATCAAAAAACTACAAGAACAATTTTCTCCAGAACTTGCTCAATTACGGGGACGCTTAGATAGCTTGGAAACGCGGACTGCGAAATTAGAAGCAACTCAGTTTACAACCACAACTCAACTTGTAGGTCGAGCGCAGATTGTTTTTAGCGAACTTCTGGCTGGTAATAATGTCGTCACCAAAACACCAGCACCTCGCAATGCCACACTTCAAGGCTCAACTTCTTTACGGTTAAACACCAGTTTTAACGGTAAAGATTCACTAGGTATAACAATAGGAGGTGGAAATATTGAATCATTAGGACAAACAAGAGCTGGATTATTGGGAACTTATGAGGGGAGAACTGCTGATAACTCCAGTATTACTTTTGCACGTAATACTATTATTCTTAGTGGTGTTCGCTATCGGTTTCTACCTTTTCCAAATACCCAAGTCAACATTTATCCCTTGTCTGACGGAGCTAGTGAGATAGGTCTTTCTGGCCCGATTAACCCATATTTTGAATCGTCTTCTGCGACTGGTGCTAATGGAATTTCACGATTTTCACGGCGGTCTTTGGTCTATAACTATGGAGATAGCGGCCCCGGAATTGCCATACTTCAGGGATTAGGCAAACAGGTTCAATTCGGGATAGCGTACAGCGCACCAAACGGTAACAATCCCACAGCTAATAATGGCTTATTTACAGGCAGGTATTTAGCTTTAGCACAGTTAATATACTACTCCGGTAATAGGAATTTTCGGGTGGCTGCAACTTATGTTAATACCTATAGCCCACCAAATACCATAGGTTTTAGTGGAACAAATTTCGGCCCAGCTGTCGGCAGTAACTTGGTAAACAGCACTGTGGCGGGAGCGGGAACTGTGGGCAACCTTTATGGTTTACAGGCGTTCTATCAAGTGAATACTAAGTTGGCAATTAATGCGTGGGTAAGTTATGCAGCACATCGCTATTTGGGGCGCGGAGATGGCGAAGCTATGGATTGGGCAGTAGGATTGGCATTCCCGGATCTTTTTAGTGAAGGTGCTTTAGGGGGTTTATTAGTTGGTATGGAACCGAAAATGATCAGTCTCAGTAAGGGTGTAGATTTGGGAGCAGGTGCGGGACAAGCGGATAAAGATACTTCCCTACACATTGAGGCATTCTACCAATATAAAATTGGAGATCATATTGAGGTTACGCCGGGTCTGATCTGGATTACTGCACCGAACTCTGATTCCAGTAATCCTGATACTTTATTTGCTTGGGTTCGTACTGTCTTTAGATTTTAATCGGTGAAAATTAAAGATACAGCAGTTTTCCTTTGCCTGAAGTAAAAGCTACGGGTTTTGAGGCAGAAGGCCGTTATTGTTGGAGGTAGAAGGTAGTAACTCTTTATATAGCAAGGGACTGGGGACTGGGGACTAGGACTGGGGACTGGGTGAAAAGTCTTTATTGTGTCTAAGTTTCATCATCTGTTGATGTCCTAACCACCAATGCTTGTGCTATATATGCGTGAGTCCTGTATTTTGTACCTCACTTAAAAAGCAAACTGCTGTATAGGTTTTCTAGCGATGTAAAGCTTTGACACTCTCCAGACTGAACAAATATCGCTACACTCAGCATATCCTTATAATGTATTGTCAAGAACTTAACTGTTCTCAAGATTGTTTCGGCTGTGCCGAAAAACATCTTGAGGACGTTTCGTTTTTAACTCGCTTATAGCTTTCCTTAATCAAATGAGTACATCATAGCCCTCTCTCGAAGGGTGTACACACAAGTCCTTCTCACCCCCTCTAACTCCCCTTTGGTAAGGGGGAGAACCGGATTTCCCCCTTACCAAGGGGGGATTAAGGGGGGTAAATCCAAGGTTTAGGCTTAATTGCCAGGATGTGTGTACACCGTAGCTCGAAGAGCGGGGAGGGGGTTGGGGGTGGGTTCTTGTATCTCTCACCAGACCGGGAAACGCTATATGCTAATTAAAGGTAAAGGGGATATTTGCGACAGATGGGTTGTGTTACAAAAAAAGTAGGAGTAGAGTTCTAGTGTGGAACTTGAAAACTGGTATTTTGCTACTCACACTGAGTTGCATAATTGCAACTGGTATAGCAGTATATTTGATTGGCGGCATTGAACCAGCACAAATTCAGGCTTTGCTAAAATCTTCTGGAATCTGGGCACCTATTATTTATATTGCATTGTACGTTGTGGCAACAATGTTAGTTCTGCCCTCAACAGTACTAAATTTGACTGGAGGTGCAATTTTTGGCCCTTGGCTGGGTACTTTCTGGACTAGTGTTGGAGCAGTGATTGCAGCAATCATTGCTTTCGTTTTTACTAGAACTATTGGACGGCAAACAGTTGCAAAACGACTCGCAGGACGCTGGCAAACTATGGATGCTGAGGTACGCCGTGGAGGGCTTTTTTATATGTTTGCCATTCGACTAGTACCAATCATGCCTTATGGCTTAGTCAACTTTGTGGCTGGACTGACTTCTATCAGCTTTAAAGATTATGTTCTAGGTACAACACTTGGCACTGTTCCTAGTGTCTTACCTTTTGTACTACTAGGTAGTTCTGGTCTAAAGGCAGTCAATACTGGTGATTTTTTGCCGCTAATACTCGCCTTGGGCTTAACTGGAATACTTATAGCAGGGTCTACTTGGTATCGCCATCGTCGGACTTTTCCCAAAAAAGCTGTAGAAAGCCTTAAAAAATCAGACTCTTCAGATTACATAAATCCAAATAATAAATAAATTATCGGAATGGGACTTGAGCCTTGCTAGGTATACTAAGAACCAAACCTCGATCGCGACAAGCAGTCTTTTAGCCTGGCTATTCAAAAATTAAATGAGATTTATAGATGGTACCAAAGTATTCATTGATTGTTCCAATTTATAACGAAGAAGAAATTATTCCTGAACTATACCGCAGACTGAGTGCAGTTATGAATCGGCTGGATGGTCTGGTCGAATTGATTTTAATCAATGATGGTAGCCGCGATCGCTCCTTACAACTACTACGAGAACTCCATCAAAAAGACCCACGCATTTGCTACCTAAGCTTTGCTCGTAACTTTGGTCATCAAATTGCAGTTACTGCTGGCCTTAATTTTGTTCGGGGTCAAGTTATTATCATCCTTGATGCTGACTTACAAGATCCGCCAGAACTGATCCCAGACATGATTGAAAAATGGCGACAGGGCTATCAGGTCATCTATGCTCAACGCACTCAACGCCTCAAGGAAGGATGGTTTAAGCGTTTTACAGCCTACTTCTTTTATCGCATCCTTAAGAAGCTTGCAGATGTAGAGATTCCTACTGATACTGGTGATTTTTGTTTAATGGATCGGCAAATCGTAGATATTCTCAATTCTATGCCAGAACGCACCCGCTATATTCGTGGTCTGCGTTCTTGGGTTGGCTTTCAGCAAACCGCAATTCAGTTCGAGCGCAACCCCCGCTTTGCTGGAGAAGTTAAATACACTTTCCGCAAATCTTTGGCGCTTGCTATTAATGGTCTAGTATCCTTTTCAATAGTGCCACTGCGGTTGTCAACCTACTTAGGTTTAGTGGCGGCAGCGGTAGCCATCTTCATGGCTTTATTAGTCTTGTATTGGCGGCTTTTTCTCCCCCATTCGCCTTTAACTGGGTTCACAATTATTTTAATGGCAATTTTCTTTCTCGGATCTGTGCAGTTAGTCAGTGTTGGCATCTTAGGCGAATATATAGGGCGCATCTACGAAGAAGTTAAAGCTAGACCCCTTTATACTTTGGCAGAGGTAGCTGGCTTCTATTCAAAATCCTCCAATTCAACGAATAATTCTGACAAACGAGTTGAGGCTCTCCCCCCTAAAAAGGACGGAGATTCTTAAGATATTTCTGCCTCTGTACTTTGCAAATTTTGTATTAAATTCTTTTTAAAGAAAAAGTAAGTTGTCGCGCCTACAAGTTGCCTCATAATCGAATGGTACTAAGAAAAGGGAAAATCGTTGAGGTAGTAGGGGTGCAGAGGAGCAGGGGAGCAGGGGAGCAGGGGAGAAAGAAGAAGTTTTAGGTAACGGATATTTGGAAATTCCCCTCTGCACCCTTGCCCCCTGCACCTCTGCAATCCTTACGCTGCATACTCTTCAGCTTAACTTAGTGCCATTCGCCTTATAATCTTTTAGGTAAAACCTGTAAACCCTCTCCTCTGCTCCTCTGCCCCTCTGCCCCTCTGCTCCCCTGCTGTCTCAATGTGCAAATTAAAAACACAACAGCTTATCCTGGCTAGGGCTTATGCAAAAAAGCAGTTAAAAGGTTTAGCCCATTCTCACTTCTTCTTCAATTATCAAACTTCTTTTACATAAATTTACATTTAAATTTGTTTGTAAAATACTTGCTTTTTATCGAAAACTGTGAAAAGCTTTGTTATATCATAAACTACGGCTTACCTATCAAGATAAAGTATTTAATGCTAATCTGGCTTAACAAGCCATAAATTGAGGCTACTGATAGTCTTCAAGTAGATGGGCAAACAGATTTATGAATATTTTGCAGCATTGATGGGATGAAGACTTGATCCTTAAGACTTTATCGATGGAGGGGAAATTGTAAATGCTGAAGACGTTAACAACGGATTTTCAACTCGACTTAGAAGCAGATGTGCTTGTGATTGGAGGCGGGCCAGCCGGAACTTGGGCGGCTTGGAGTGCTGCATCAAGTGGAGCTAGAGTTGTCCTCGTAGACAAAGGATACTGTGGTACAACTGGATGTGCTGCGGCATCTGGGAATGGTGTTTGGTACGTGCCACCCGATCCAGAAGCACGAGAAACGGCAAAGGCGAGTCGGGAATCATTGGGTGGGTTTTTATCCGATCGCAGTTGGATGGATCGAGTACTGGATCAGACCTATGCAAACGTCAATCAGTTAGCAGACTGGGGCTATCCCTTCCCTACCGACGATGAAGGTAAACCCTATCGGCGATCGCTCCAAGGGCCGGAGTATATGCGGCTGATGCGGCGGCAAATTCAACGTGCTGGAGTCAAGATTTTAGACAACAGTCCCGCATTAGAACTACTAGTAGATGACGATGGTGCTGTTGCCGGTGCAACAGGTGTGAATCGTCAGACTGGTGAGAAATGGATAGTGCGATCGCAGTCCACAATTATCGCAACTGGTGGCTGTGCATTTCTCAGCAAAGCGTTAGGATGCAACGTCTTAACAGGGGATGGTTATCTAATGGCGGCAGAAGCTGGTGCTGAGATGTCGGGTATGGAATTCTCCAATGCTTACGGCATCTCTCCCGCCTTTTCTTCAGTTACCAAAACCCTGTTTTATAATTGGGCAACTTTCACCTATGAAGACGGGACTGTAATTCCGGGGGCAAGTTCTCATAGACGGTCAGTAATTGCCGAAACATTGCTGCAACAGCCAGTTTACGCCATCATCGACAAAGCGGCGGAATCGATGCGGCCATCTATGCGTTTAGCCCAACCCAACTTCTTTTTACCCTTTGACCGTGCAGGAATCGATCCATTTACTCAACGTTTCCCTGTGACTCTGCGCCTAGAAGGAACTGTGCGCGGTACGGGAGGAATTCGGATTGTCGATGAAAGTTGTGCTAGTTCTGTACGAGGACTCTATGCAGCTGGAGATGCTGCGACACGCGAACTGATTTGTGGCGGATTTACTGGCGGTGGTAGCCACAATGCAGCTTGGGCAATATCTTCTGGCTATTGGTCGGGGAAATCGGCTGCTGAATATAGCCGCAGTTTGGGAGAATATAAAACTCAACGACTAGTTTTGGGTGTTGGGGAGGTAGGATTACAGAGCGATCGCTCTCAACCTTTGGCAACTGATGAAATTATTCAAGCAGTCCAAGCTGAAGTATTTCCTTATGAAAAGAACTATTTCCGTACAGAACAAGGCTTAACCGAGTCCTTGGGTAAGCTAAATCATCTTTGGCAAGAACTCCGCAGTAGCCAGGTAACATCAGATAAAGAGCTAGTTCGGGCGCGAGAAGCTGCGGCAATGGTAGCTACAGCGCGATGGATGTACAGCAGTGCCATTGAACGGAAAGAAACTCGTGGGATGCATAGACATCAAGACTATCCCGAACTTGATACTAACCAGCAACATCACCTGATTAGTGGCGGATTAGATCGAGTTTGGGTGAAGAGTCAGCCGCTAAATACAGAAAAGTCACAATCAAAAATAGGAGCAGCAGTGTGATTGAGTTGGTCAGCGAATCGCGCTGCATAGAATGTAATATCTGCGTGAATATTTGTCCAACCAATGTGTTTGACAGAGTACCTGATGCACCGCCAACCATTGCCCGACAGAGTGACTGCCAAACCTGTTATATGTGCGAATTGTATTGTCCCGTTGATGCTCTTTATGTTGCACCAGAGAGCGATGTGACGACTTCAGTCAACGAGGCGGAATTGGCAGAAGTGGGGCTACTGGGTAGTTATCGGGAAAATATTGGTTGGGGACATAAACGTACTTCAGCAGCAAAAGCCGATCAAACATTCCAGATTTTGAAGCAGATGAAATAGTACGCCGGAGAAAATAGTCATGCTGGGATTAAAAAAGGCAGGAAGCAAGAAGCAGGAAGCAGAACGTAGTCCTAGAAAAGTTAGGTATTTTGAGTTTAGTGACTGTTTTCAAACTCGAAGATCCCCCCTAACCCTCCTTAAAAAGGGGGGAAAAGAAATTCTTAAAGCCCCCCTTAAAAAGGGGGGTTGGGGGGATCTTCAAAGACTAGGTTGCTTAACAAGAGGTTTGAAAACACGCCCTAGATACCTTATGTCTAGTACGAGATTATCAACTTCAGTGGCTTGTGTTTTACTGCTACTAACTACAGCGTGTAGCCAAGGCGAAACTAAATCTGCTCAATCTCTTGAGGCTATTAATGTCAATAATGCTGTTGTATCTAACAACATTTCTACCCTACGAATAGGTTATGTAGGTAGTTCAGAACCTACAGGATCGCTTGGTTGGGCAAAGAAAAAAGGAATATTAGAACGAGAGTTACAAAAAGCCGGATTTCAAAATATTACTTTTGCAAGGTTTCCTAATGGCCCGGATCTAAATGAAGCGCTTGTCGCCGGACAATTAGATGTTGGTTCTTTAGGCGATACACCAGCCATCGTTTTGAAAGCTAGGGGTCAGGAAACCCGGCTGTTAAGGATTAGCCAATTTAATACAACCGCCTGGTTGGTGGCGAAAAAGAATGGCCCGCGATCGCTTGCTGAACTTAAAGGTCAAAAAGTAGCTACTCAAAAAGGTTCTTATATGCATAGATACCTGCTGGGTCTATTAGCTGAAGCTAAAATTGCCAAGGATGTAAAAGTTGTTCACTTGATGACTACTGAGGCAAAAGCGGCTTTAGAACGTGGTGATGTAGCTGCTTATGCAACCTCAAGTGATCTGGGGCCTTATTTGAAATCCCAAGGGTTCCCAATAATTGATTCTTCTGCGAATCATCAGGGTCTATCAGGGACATCATTAGTTGTCGCAACTGAAAGTTTTCTGGCGAAACAGCCTGATTTTCCAGAAAAATTTAATGCAATTTTGACAGAAGCAGCGAAGGATTTAAAAGCTAATTCTGACGAATATTATCAGTATCATGCTCAAATTACTAAATATCCCGTAGATATTATTAAAATATCGTTCCCACTCAAACAGGTGGCAGAAGAACCGTTACCAGCTGAGGGAGTGAAACTTTTAGAGGGGACGAAGAAATTTTTAGTCTCGCAGGGGTTAGCAAAATCGGATTTTAAATTAACAGATTGGGCTGTTAATGGGCAGTCGCGTTAATTTTATTTATCTTTTTTTTTAACGAACCACAGAGGCGCAGAGAACGCAGAGAGAATTTATGGAGAAGGAAGTTATCAGTGAAACTGATTTTCGAGATTTTATCTTTACTAATCACGCCACATATAAAGAAAAATCCCAACTTCTTCAAAAGAATTGCTGTTGAGAAGGGAGTAAACAAACTCCTGAATCAGCATTGACTATCTACACCAATCCAATTGAAAAATAAGGTAGAACCTATGACTATTGCATTAGACCGTCCCAGAAAAACTAAGTCTGCTCAAATCCGGGAAAAACTGGGTTATCCGATCATCGACACTGATGTACATACCCAAGAGTTTCCACCAGCATTCTTGGACTATTTAGAGCAAGTTGCTGGAACTGCGATCGCAGAACGTTTTCAAGAACACTTACCTGGTGCATCTCGCTCAAAATGGTTCAAGCAATCTTGGGATGAACGCCGCACTTACCGCACCGCCCGCCCTCCTTTCTGGACTCGTCCTACTAACGATGCTTTAAATTTAGCTACCGTTAGTTTGCCGAAGTTGTTGCACGAACGCTTACAAGAAGCTGGTACAGACTTTGCTGTTGTGTATCCCAACTTGGCAACGATGGCTCCACACATCGGTCATGAGGAGATGCGGCGGGCTGTTTGCCGTGCAGCGAACACTTACCACGCTGATATTTTCCGTCCTTATAGCGATCGCTTAACACCCATTGCCGCTATTCCTATGCATACGCCCGAAGAGGCGATCGCAGAATTGGAATATGCGGTGAAAGTGCTGGGACTCAAAGCAATTCAAATCCCCGGACATATCCGCCGTCCGATTCCCGCCTTCGAGAAGTATGGCGAAGAAGTAGCTAACGAAGCCATCTGGATTGATACCTTTGGCTTGGATAGTAAGTATGATTACGATCCATTCTGGGCGAAGTGCGTAGAACTGAAAGTTGTCCCCACCACCCACTCTTCTGGTATGGGCTGGATTAATCGGCGTTCCATTAGCAATTACCAATACAACCATATTGGTCATTTTGCATCGGCTGGGGAAGCGCTGTGTAAATCTTTATTCTTTGGTGGTGTAACTCACCGCTTCCCCACACTCAAGTTTGCTTTCTTGGAAGGAGGTGCAGCTTGGGGTGCTAGTTTGTACACCGATTTGATTTGGCACTGGGATACGCGCAATAAAGATCATTTGGTGGAAAATAACAATCCCGCCAACATCGATCGCGAAGAGTTGCTAGAACTTTATACCCGTTATGGTGGGGAATTAGTAGATGGTCGTTTGGATCAGCTAGGTAGCGGTTTAGGTTTCCACGCTGAGTTATTATCTCCCCTAGAACCAGGTGATTTGGATGAATTCGCCGTTGCAGGAGTTACCAAGCCAGAGGATATCCGCGATCGCTTCTTGAATCATTTCTACTTCGGCACAGAATCAGATGATACCCGTGTAGCTCAAGCTTTTAACCGGAAAGCTAATCCTTATGGTGATCGCGTTAAAGCCTTTTTGGGTTCTGATTCTGGTCATTGGGACGTACCTGATATTACTGCGATCGCAGCTAATACCTATTCAATGGTAGAACGCAAGATTATCACCGAAGAAGATTTGCAGTATTTCCTATCAATTCATCCCTTGGAGTTGTACACCAGCCTAAATCGTGACTTCTTCAAAGGTACGACTGTGGAGAAAACAGCAGATGAATTTTTAGCTCGCGCCGGCCGTTAATTCCATCTTCTCGTTATGTCCCTCAATCTTGATGATCCCCCCAACCCCCCTTAAAAAGGGGGGCAAAAAGTGGCTCAATTCCCCCCTTAAAAAGGGGGGCTAGGGGGGATCTAAAGATACACAAATCTTTTGAATAATTAAGGGTAGACTATCATGACGATCGCTCTAGACCGCCCACAAAAAACCAGGTCTGCTCAAATTCGGGAAAAACTTGGTTATCCGATCATTGACACCGATGTACATACCCAAGAATTTGAACCAGCAGTCTTGGATTATTTAGAGCAAGTTGGTGGAACTGAAATTGTCGAACGTTTCAAAGAGAATTTACCAGGAGCTTCCCGCTTTAAGTGGTACAAGCAAAGTTGGGAAGAACGTTTTGCTTATCGCACCAATCGCCCTAACTGGTGGGGTCGTCCAACCAAAAATACTTTGAATTTGGCTACCATTAGCTTACCCAAGTTGCTGCACGAGCGCTTGGAAGAAGCGGGTACAGACTTTGCCGTTGTGTACCCCAACTTGGCAACAATGGCCCCGAATATCGGCAACGAAGAAATGCGGCGGGCTGTTTGTCGCGCAGTTAACACCTACCATGCTGATATTTTCCGTCCTTATAGCGATCGCCTAACACCCATTGCCGCTATCCCACTACACACTCCCGAAGAAGGGATTGAAGAGTTGGAATATGCAGTAAATGTTTTAGGACTCAAAGCAATTCAAATTCCTGGTTACGTCCGTCGTCCAATTCCTGCTTTTGAAAAATACGGCAAAGAAGTCGCTAACGAAGTGGTTTGGATTGATAACTTTGGTTTAGATAGCCAGTATGATTACGATCCATTCTGGGCGAAGTGCCAAGAACTGAAAGTTGTACCCACAACTCACGCTTCTAGCCAAGGTTGGACAACTCAGCGTTCCGTCACCAACGCCCAGTACAATCACATTAATCACTTTGCCTTTGCAGCAGAAGCATTATGCAAATCGCTGTTCTTTGGTGGAGTTACCCGCCGCTTCCCGCAATTAAAATTTGCCTTTTTGGAAGGTGGTTCAGCTTGGGGTGCTAGTCTATACGCTGATATTATTTGGCATTGGGAAACCCGGAACAAACAACACTTGTTATCAAATAACAATCCTGCTATTATCGACAAGGAAGCATTAGTAGAGTTATATACTCGCTATGGTGGCGAATTGGTAGATGGACGCTTAGATAAAATTGGTGACGGTTTAGGATTCCACCATCAATTATTAGCTCCAGAAAATCCAGGCGAACTCGACGAATTTGAACTAGCAGGAATTGAGAAACCAAAAGATGTGCGCGATCGCTTCTTAAATCATTTCTACTTCGGTACGGAATCAGACGATACCCGTGTCAGCCAAGCATTTAATCGTGCAGCTAATCCCTTTGGCGACAGAGTTAAAGCCTTCTTAGGTTCCGATTCCGGTCACTGGGATGTGCCTGATATTACCGCCGTTACTGCCAACGCCTACTCAATGGCTGAACGCGAAATCATTACTGAAGAAGACCTCCGTTACTTCCTCTCAATCCATCCTTTGGAATTGTACACCAGTCTTAATCAAGACTTCTTCAAAGGTACAGGTGTTGAGAAAGCCGCAAACGAATATCTTTCTGGGAAATAGGGAATGGGGAATCGGGAATAGAGAAAGAATGACTATGCCCCATGCCTAATGCCCAGTCTTTACAACGTTCCATGTTCCATTTCCTCTGTTCATTTGTAGGGTGGGTTTTACCCACTCTGCATTTCTCCTAAATAACGAACCGCAGAGGCGCAGAGGACACAGAGAAATGAGAGTTTAAAACATATTCTAAAACTGACGCAAAAATCCTCTCTATTTCTCCTCTCTCTGCGTTCTCTGCGTCTCTGTGGTTCGTTTATTTGGATAATTTATTGCTTGTAAATCCCTAAAAGGATGATTTAATTATGGTGTTAGATATTACAAAGCCGAAAGATTATATTGACCTAGCAGCTTCTCTATCCAAGGAACTTGCTCAATCCGCAGTTGAACGGGATGCTAAAGCTGGAGTTCCAGAAGAAGAAATTAATAAACTACGTGAAAGTGGTTTGTTGCCACTGATTGTCCCTAAGCAATATGGCGGGATTGGAGCTACTTGGATTGATGCTTTAAAAATTGTCAGAAAGCTGTCAAAAGCTGATGGATCAATTGGCCAATTGTATGGTAATCATCTCAATTTGACAGCTTTGGGTCACGTTTCCGGCACGCCAGCCCAAAAGGAAAAATATTATAGAGAAACTGCTAAAAATAACTTATTTTGGGCAAATGCCATTAATACAAAGGATACTAGGCTGAAGATAAATCCAGAAGGTGAGAACTTTCGTGTTAATGGTGTTAAAAGCTTTGGTACAGGTATTTCCGTTGCAGATTATCGAGTATTCTCTGCTTTAGAAGATGGTGTAGAATTGCCTTTTATATTTATAATTCCTAAAGACAGAGAAGGGTTAGTTTCCAATCAAGATTGGGACAACATTGGGCAACGTCGTACTGATAGCAGTAGTTATACATTTAACAATGTTTTAGTACAAAAAGATGAGATTTTAGGGCCACCAAATCCGCCTGATAGTGCCTTCTCAACTTTCCTTGGTATTATTGCCCAGCTAACAAAAACCAACGTTTATCTGGGGATTAGTAAAGGAGCCTTTATTGCTGCTCGTGAATATACTAAAACTACTACTGAACCGTGGATTACATCAGGAGTAGATAGTGCGACTAAAGACCCATATATTCTGCATCATTACGGGGACTTTTGGATTGAAATTCAAGCTGCGATCGCTCTAGCTGACCAAGCAGCCGAGAAGGTGCAAGCAGCCTGGAACAAGGATGCAGAACTGACTCATCAAGAAAGGGGAGAAGTTGCGATCGCTGTTTCCGCAGCCAAAACATTAGCTACTCGTGTAGGTATAGATATTACCAACCGCATCTTTGAAGTTACGGGAAGCCGTTCCACAGCAACCAAATACGGGTTTGATCGTTACTGGCGAGATTTGCGAACCTTTACCCTCCACGATCCTGTGGACTACAAATTGAAAGCGATCGGTGATTGGGTACTCAACGATGAATTACCGATCGTTACTCAATATTCTTAAGGACAAGGGACGAATGGCACTAAGTTAAGCTTAAGGGTATGCAGCGTAAGGATTGCAGAGGAGCAGGGGGGCAGGGGCGCAGAGGGGAATTTCTAAATATCCGAACGCAATACTTAAAACTTCTTCTTTCTCCCCTGCTCCTCTGCACCCCTGCTGCCTCAACGATTTTCCCTTTACAAGCGTGCCATTCGGACAAGGGACTCAGGTAGAGTTTTTGCAATGCCTAATATTTAAGCTGTCTGCTCGTCGCTGTCTTGTAGGGTGGGTGTTATTTAATCTCCACCTTACTTACCTAAAATCCAAAATCCAAATATGACTCAACTAAAAACACTTCCTACTTATGACCCAAGTTTATTTGAGGGAGCCGCAGAGGGCTACGCTCAATATAGAACCAAATACCCACCGATTGTATTCGACAAACTAGCCGAAATATTTCATCTCAATGGTCAAGGACGACTCCTTGATTTAGGTACAGGCCCAGGATTAATTTCAATTGGTCTGCGAACCAAATTTGAGGAAGTTGTGGCGATCGATCCCGATCCAGAAATGATTGCAGAAGCTAAACGGCAAGCAGCAGCAGTTGGAGCAAATAATATTACTTGGCTAGAACAAGGAGCCGAGTTAATCGATTCTAGTTTAGGGACATTTAAGTTAGCCACCATTGGTAGAGCTTTCCACTGGATGGAACGCGAATTAGTGCTAGAACGCCTTTATGAATTGCTGACTGATGATGGTGCAATAGCACTGCTTCAGACTGGTGATAACCCTTGGGAAAGCAATCTACCCTGGAAACAAGCTGCTGTAGGAGTAGTAAAGAAATGGTTAGGTGAAGAACGCCGGACTGGACAACGAGGACAAGGTACTCGTAAGCCACTCGATCCTCCTCATGAAGTTGTAATTGGCAATTCAGCTTTTGCTCGTCAAGAAAGCTATGAAGTGCCATTTGAAAAATCTTGGACTGTCGATAGTTATCTCGGCTACTTATACACAACAGCCTTCTCTCTCAAAATTTTCTATGGCAATAACGCCCCAGCATTTGAAAAGGATATCAGAGAAGCGCTACTAGCAGTTGAGCCGTCTGGACATTTTACAGAAGAACTCGAAGCTACAATTCTAGTCGCTTGGAAGCACTAACAAAATTGAACGCTACCCAAACAGAGTTCCACTTACAAATTTTAATCTTCCACTAGCACGACATTGGAGTGGGCCCTCTCACTCCATTTCCTAAATTTTTGCCTCCTAAATATTAAAGTTTCAGTTCCTCGAGTCGTTGCGGGGTGGGTAATACCCACTCTCTTCTCTAATTTCATAAGTAAAGTTTTGGAATTACAAAAAATATCTATTGATTAGAGTTTTTAAATAGACTTTTCGTTCTTGATATTGCAATCAATCACCATTGTTATAACCACCTAAAAGGGAACCAATAAAATAACCCATGCCAGCTTTAAAAGGAAAGTTTGAATTCAGAAAAAATCCAAGAACAACACGCCGTTCTTTGTTATTTGCTTTGGGCTACTGCTTAATGTTATCGACAACTCTATCAAGTTGTAGTGAAGCCAAAAATAACACTCAACAGTCAGCAGCTTCCCCTGTATCTGTAGCTTCATCTAGCACTACAGAAAAGCAATTAGTGCGGATTGTACGTTCAAAACAACTTACCCCTTTAGCAGTTTTAGAAAAACAGGGTTCCTTAGAAAAGCGATTAGAGCCTCTAGGTTTTAAAGTACAGTGGACTGAGTTTGCGGCTGGGCCACAACAGTTAGAAGCCCTAAATGCAAATGGACTGGATATTGCATCTACAGCCGAATCGCCTCCTGTGTTTTCCCAAGCAGCAGGAGTGCCTCTTGTTTATCTAGCTACTACACACCCTAGTGGTAAATCTATTTCACTTTTAGTTCCTGTAAATTCTCCGATTAAAACTGTTAGCGATTTGAAGGGTAAAAAAGTGGCTTTTCAGAAAGCCTCTATCGGACACTACTTATTAGTTAAAGCATTAGAAGATGCGGGGTTGAAACTGAGCGATGTCAAATCAGTTTTTTTAGCACCAGCAGATGCAAATGCGGCATTCAGTCAAAATAAGGTGGATGCTTGGTATATCTGGGAGCCATTCGGTACTAGAAATGAACAAAATAAAATCGCTCGTGTTTTAGCAGATGGTGGAAAGTTGCGGGATACTGGCAACTTTTATTCAACCTCACGCCAATTTTATCAGGCTCATCCTGATGTAATCAAAGTGTTTTTGGAGGAGCTAGAAAAGACCGAAATATGGACTAAGACTCATCCCAAAGAAGTAGCACAACTGCTTGCTCCTGTAACTCAGTTAGATCCGCCGACTTTAGAAAAAATGCATGATAAATATGATTATGGGCTAGTACCAATTACTGATAAAGTCATTAACAAACAACAGGAAGTTGCAGATAAGTGGTACAGCCTCGGACTTATCCCCAAAAAGGTGAATGTTAGAGATGGCTTTTTAACGCCTGAAGAGTATGCCAAAATTACTCCCTCAGACGTGTTAGCCAATAAGTAGTTATCTCTAAGAAGAAATTAAAATACAGGAGAATATTATGGCTACCTCGACTTTGACAAAGGTTAAAATTAGTCCTATCGATGCTCCATTGGGAGCGATAGTTACCGATATTGATGCCAGTAAAGCGATCGCACCTGAAGTTATATTACAACTGAAGGAAGCTTTGCGCGATCGCCACATTTTAATCATCAAAGACCAAAAGCTCTCTGATGAACAGCTTTTCAACTTCGCTCTCTACTTTGGCGCACTCTTTGTACCATCAGATGAAACTCCAGTCTTGGCTTCTAAACCAGGAGAAACTCCGGTAGTGATTCCGATTTCTAATGTCGATGGCGGCTATGCCGGTGCTGGAGAACTCACTTTCCATTCCGATCACAAATGGACTCCCACACCATCTAGTGGTTCGCTTCTTTATGCTTTAGAAATACCAACTCATGGTGGAAATACTTATTGGTTAAATACCAATTTAGCTTATGAGGAATTAGATGAAACCACCAAAGAACGGATTGCAGATTTAAAGTTAATTACCTACAACCCATTTTTGCAAGATCGGAATGCACCCCGCTCTTTATATCGTTTGGACAAAAATATTCCTTTAATAAGTCCTATCTTTCCCCATCCTTTAGTTAGAACACATCCAGAGAGTGGTAAAAAGCATCTTTACCTAGATATCGCTACAGAAGTGGAAATTGTCGGCTTAGAGCCAGAAGAAGGATCTAAACTAATTGAACAATTAAGGCAACATCTAAATCAACCCAAATTCTATTACCAACACAAATGGTCTGTAGGTGATATTGTCTACTGGGATAATCAAGCTACCTTGCACTACCGTCAAGCATTTGATCCAAATGAGCGACGGGTTTTAAAGCGGGTTAGCCTTGCAGGTAGTCGTCCCTTTTAGGATTTATAGCTCAGAAGCTTAATTATGCTAATGGGCATTTAAACTATACATTTTATTGGTCAAGAGTCAAGATTTATTCTAGATTTTTGACCAATAAAACTTGTCCAAATATCATCTTCTATACTTGAAAATCAATATCGTAAAAAAATCTTTATTTAAAAAGTAGTGTTAATGAATACTTTATTTTAGAGGCAGATTTGATACACTCTAAGCTGAAAATGATAAATGTAATTACTGATTAAAAATGCTATACCAGCGAAAACTATTAAGTTTAAATATAAAAAATTATGGTGCTTCTAAAAGTTTTGCAAAGGCTAAGTTTGTCTAGCAAAAAACCGTTAAAATCAAAAATAAAAGATACCAATACATTATGTGAATATAGCCTAAATACTAAACATATATCTTTATTAATGGCTGCTTGCACGCTCACCATACTAATGGTCATAGTTGGCTGTAGTCAAGAAACTAAAAATACTCAAAACCAAGTATCCCAAATTATTACACAATCTCAAAGTCCAACAGTTTCTAATACCTCACAAAAACAAGAGCTACGAATTGTTTATTCTAAGCTTGGTTCTCTTGCGGTGATGAGAAAGCAAGGAACTCTAGAAAAAAGTTTGGTAGCAAAGAATTTTACTGTAAAGTGGCTAGAGTTTGCTGCTGGGCCGCAAGCTTTAGAAGCGTTAAATGCTGGTTCTCTTGACATCGCAGCCACAGCTGAATCGCCACCTATATTTGCTCAAGCCGCAGGTACGCCTCTTGTATATATTGCAACGACCCCATTTAATGGTAGAGGAGTTTCTTTTTTAGTACCAAAAAACTCTCCTATTAAAAGTGTTGCTGACTTTAAAGGCAAAAAAGTTTCCTTTCAAAAAGCCTCTATTGCTCACTATGTCTTGCTAAAAGCTTTACAAAAAGGGGGACTAAAACTGAGTGATGTAAAATCTCTTTTTCTCCCACCTCCAGATGCAAATGTGGCTTTTAGTCAAGGAGGAATTGATGTTTGGGTAATTTGGGAACCTTACATCACCAGAAATGTCCAAAAAAATATTGGTCGTGTATTAATAGATGGACAAGGACTTCAGGATCTTGGTAGTTTTTATACTACCTCACGTAAGTTTGCTAACGAGCATCCTGAGATTCTGAAAGTTTTTTTAGAAGAGTTTATCAAAGCTGAAGATTGGTCGCATAAAAATATTGATAAGTTAGCAGAACTTGAGACAGGTGATGTTGGTATTGATGTACCTACTCTCAAAACAATTCATAGTAAAGCAGTATATGGTCTGCTACCAATCACCGATGAAGTTGTTAAAAAACAACAACAGATAGCTGATTTATGGTACGCACAAGGACTTCTACCAAAAAAAGTCAATGTCAAAGATGGAGTACTTACTCCAAAAGAATATGCAGCATTCACACCTGATTCAATTAAATCTAATAAGTAAATAATTATAATCAATTTTCAAAGTTAGATACTTTGTATTGATTGATATTTTTCAGCAGTATTTTATCAAAAAAATGAGGTGAAAAAATGTTTAATATTTTTTGGCAATCTCAGACAAGAGTCATCAGTAAATTGGCTTTATTTGTAATACCTGGTTTTGTAGCTTTATCTACTACATTAATCAGTTGTACGTCAACTGTGTCTAATACAAATACAGGAACCAATCCTAAAGCAGAACCAGCAGGGGCTAAGACTATAACTTTTAAAACCAAGGTACTGCGAATAGGGTATCAAAGCTCTGGTGATTTAGTTAGAGTCAGAGGAGTTTTAGAAAAACGTTTGGAACCTTTGGGCTTGAAAGTAGAGTGGTCACAATTTGCTCAAGGGCCACAACTTATGGAAGCCATGAATGTAGGCAAAATTGATATTGGCTCAGTTGGAGAAACTCCTCCCATTTTTGCCCAAGCTGCTGGTGCAAGAATTGTCTATCTTGCTGGTAGACGAATTACTGCTACTTCCGGTAGAGGTAGTGCGATCGCAGTTCCTAAAGATTCTCCAATTAAGACTTTAGCACAAATTAAGGGGCAAAAAGTAGTCTTTCAAAAAGGTTCTGCTTCTCACTATTTTATTATCAAAGCTTTAGAAGAAGTTGGCTTGAAATATAGTGATATTAAAGTTTTGAGTATGCCCAATGTCGAAGCCCGTGGTGCATTTATTCAGGACAATATTCCAGTTTGGGTAACTGGCGATCCTCATTTAGCTTTGGTAGAAAAACTCCACGGTGCGCGGGTACTAAGAGATGCGACAAATATCGGTACTCCAGGCGGATACTATGTAGGAACACGCGAGTTTGCTAGGGATAATCCTGAATTACTTCGGATTATCTTAGAAGAGATTGATAAAAACGGTCAATGGGCAGAAGCGAATCGCAAAGAAGTAGCCAAACTTATAGCACCTGTACTCAAAATTGATCTATCCATTCAAGAAATAATTTCTGGACGCGCTAATTATCGACTAAAAGGAATTACCCCAGAATTGATGAAAGCTCAACAAAGTGTTGCCGATTTATTTTATAAGGAAAAAATACTGCCCAAAAAGATTGATGTTCAGGAAGCCCTGCTGACACCTAAAGAATATGCAGCTATTACTCCACCAACACTCATTAGTGAAAAGTAGAAATT
Organism: Nostoc sp.; assembly: GCF_036917455.1. Lineage (GTDB taxonomy): Bacteria > Cyanobacteriota > Cyanobacteriia > Cyanobacteriales > Nostocaceae > Nostoc. The sequence goes on from NZ_JBALDK010000230.1 coordinate 74,224, forward strand.
AATAAGATACAGCAGAATTCAGTAGTGAATCCACAAGAAAAACAGGCTTTAGGGACTTCCAAATAAAAAAATATTCCAAATTTTCTTGTGGGATGAGCATCTTGCCCGTGTCTAATATTAGGACGGCAAGATGCCCATCCCACAAATGGATAATTTATTTCTTGGAAAACCCTTGTATCCAGTTTTCAACTTAGCTTGTGTACAAAACCAAACTTGAAATCTGTTGTAAGCTGTCGCGCCTACAAGTTGCCTCATAATCTTTTAGGTAAAACCTGTAAACCCTCTCCTCTGCCCCTCTGCTCCTCTGCTCCCCTGCTGTCTCAATGTGCAAATTAAAAACACAACAGCTTATGAAGGCTAAGTGCTAACAATGGAATTTTGCCCCAAGTCTTTTTAATTGAGATGGTAACTGGATTTATGGTCTGCTGTAATAGTGCTTCATCTGCTGATGCTATTGCTAGATCGCATTCGCTATGTTTAAAAGTATCTCGCTAAAAGAGCTTCACCGGGTTCTCCCATTTGCTGTAATAGCTTTTCAATTTGTTTCATAGCCAGTGGTGAAGGTCGTGTTCGTCCGTTTTCCCATCGGTTTATAGTATGGAATGAAACCCCTAACATCGTTGACAGTCTTACCTGTGAAAGTTTGAGGCACTGCCGAGTCTCACGAACCAACTGTGCAATGCTTGGCTGTTTGATTGCAGGCATAAGCAAAATATATTTTTATTTTCTTACGAGATATTGCAATATAGCAGATGGTATAACTCTGACTGCACCTATCTATGGTTATAAAGGTTGTAAGTTAGTGATTATGTATTACATCAACTATCATGCTAGCTATTTAAGCTAGTAATAGAGTTGTTTCAATCTAGGGGATGAGAATATGAGGGTTTGGCTTGCTTGCTTTTTGGTGCTGTTTGCCTTGGCGGAACTGTTTGACTGGTTGCAAGAATTTAATCTGCCATTACCTATCTATATTTTGGGTGGCGCTTTTTTAGCTGTTGCTTCTAACTATGATAAAATCGTTGGCTCGTATTTTGACGATCCAAGTATCGGAGCATCACTCGAACAACCGCAGTTAGATTCACTAACGCCATCGACTAATCCTGTTTCTTTGCCAATTGCCAGTGCTGTTGAAGATGCCCAAACGTCTCAAATAGATGATTAGCCGATCGCTTATCCTTGACCCTGTGTGTCAGCTTGCTTTAAGAGCAGGAATACGCCAAGGTCTATAACCAACAAGTAAATTGCTACATTAGTAGAGAAGCTCAGGTTAATTATCTTTTAATCTAGAGTTAGAAAATTAACTTCTGCGCCTGCAACATTTACCCAATTCAGGCTACCGCCGCAATGCCGTGATTACTGGACTATTAGAAAAACTCCGTGTCCCCCTTGTCAAAGTTCAGGATTCCCGTGAAACGTCCAAGAGCAAAAGCTGGTTGCAAATTATTTTATTTACCAGTGTGGGAGTTACCGCCTTTATTTGGGGAATTCGCGAACTCAAATGGTTGCAGCCTTGGGAATTAAGAGTTTACGATCAAATGTTGCGATCGCGTCCAGCACAAGCACCTGATAAGCGAATTTTGCTGGTAAAAATCACTGACGACGATCTCAAACGAGAGAAATGGACTATATCAGATCGGACAATCAATCAGCTATTAAAAAAAATAGAGTCTTATCAACCGCGAATTGTTGGTTTATATCTTTTCCAACCAGAAGACAACAATTTGGCAATTAATTTTCAAAATAAAGATAACATCATCACCACCTGTTTGTTCAGCAGCTTGGGTAGAGATGAAATCCCACCACCGCCCAATTTTCCTATAGATAATGTTGGGTTTAGTGATGTGGTTGCTGACAATGAAAACGACCAAATTCTCCGCCGTACTTTGTTATTTGCTAACTCTACAGACAATAAATGTACAACATCATTTGGATTTGGGGCGCTAATAGCAATTAAGTATCTGGAAAAACAAGGTATTGAATACCAGTTCACTAATAAAGGAGAATTTCAGTTAGGTAAAACTCTCTTCCCACGCTTACAAGCTAATTCTGGTAGCTACCAACATCTGGATGCAGATGGATATCAAATATTATTAAATTACCGTCACCCCAACAGCCTCGCCGATCAAGTAACCCTCACACAAGTCCTCAGTGGCCAAGTCAACTCCAGTTTATTCAAAGATCGTCTTGTAATTATCGGCACTACTGCGGCTAATTTACCTCCAAGTGGATTTTATACACCCTACAGTACTTTGCTAGATCAACCAGCCAGAATGTCTGCTCTGTTTATTCATGCACAGATAGCAAGTCAACTCATTAGTACAGTGTTGGATGGGCGACCTTTAATTTGGTATTGGCCCGACTGGGCGGAACTGATTTGGATGTGGATTTGGTCGCTGATAGGTGGAATCATCGCATGGCGGTGGCAAAATCCGTTGCTGTTGCTAGTGGTGGGAGGGACGACTCTACTTAGCTTAGTAGTAATCTGCGTTGCTTTATTTTTGCAAGCTGGATGGGTACCGTTAATTCCCTCTGCTCTTGCTTTGGTTGTTAGTAGTATCTGCGTGATTGCTTATACTAGCTACCAAAATCAGCGACAAACTCAGGTGATTATTCTGCAAGTTGAAAAACAACAAGAAGCGATCGCACAATTAAATGTACTCTTAGAAGACAAAACAGCAATTCCCGATTCGTCTCTTGATTTTCCTCCCCCAATTGATACACCAGAAACAAAATCAGGTGATTTGCTTTTGAGTGGACGCTACAAAATCTCTCAAGTTCTGGGTGCTGGTGGATTTGGTCGCACTTATTTAGCACAGGATACTCAACGACCGGGTAATCCGATTTGTGTAGTTAAAAAGTTAATGCCAGCCCGTCAAGATACCCGATTTTTGCAAGTTGCTCGCAGGTTGTTTCATAGTGAAGCTGAAATATTAGAATCTTTGGGTAAACATCATCAGATTCCCGAACTACTAGCTTATTTTGAAGATGACCAAGAATTCTATTTAATTCAACAATATATCGAAGGACATACTCTAAGTGAAGAGTTACCACCTGTGCAAAATGTGCAAAATGAATTATTTGTAATAGAGATGTTTAAACAAGTTTTAGAAGTTCTAGAATTTGTTCACCAGCATCGAGTAATTCATCGTGATATTAAACCGACTAATATTATTAGATGCGCTCAAGATAATCGGCTGGTATTGATTGACTTTGGTGCTGTGAAATTGATGCAACCGCCAAGTAGCGATCAAACAGAATTAGCTACAGTAGCCATCGGGACGCGGGGTTATGCACCTCCAGAACAATTTGCCGGTCATCCCCGCTTATGCAGTGACATTTACGCTCTAGGAATGATTGGTATTCAAGCCATAACTGGGATACCACCGCAAGAACTCCACCCAGATCCAGAAACAGGTAATGTGATGTGGCGGCAAACGGTGCAAGTGAGTGAAGAATTAACGGCAATTTTAGATAAAATGGTTTGCTATCATTTTAGCGATCGCTATCAATCAGCCGCCGCCATTTTACAAGATTTGAAACGAATATAACCGTGATTTCTAATTATCTGGTGCTATTTAAACTGGATTCTAAGTAATTCCAAACCTTGAGAAAATCCAAAATTACTTAAGAGGATGTATGAGAAGTATTTCACTGTGATTTCAAACACTTTTAGATCCCCCCTAACCCCCCTTAAAAAGCTATCCATTATAAACATCTTTCTTAACAAAAGCTTTGACAAAAACCAGAAATTGTGTATGTTGTAAACGAAAATCCTAAAGC
>NZ_JBALDK010000231.1:0-12441 GCF_036917455.1 Nostoc sp.
TAAAGAAAGAAACAAATAGTCAAAAATAGAAAAATGAGGAAAAGAATCTAGCAGAGACAAACAGACACAGCGACTCAAAGAGAGAAATGTCTCTGTGCCTTCTGAGCCGTCTCCTTTATTATCCTTTTTCTCTACTGCCTCATCAACAGACAATAAACAAATTAATCCAACACTGGTGGCATATTGGCTTCAAGCCAGTAGTCCACAAATGCCTGAATCGTTTTTTTGAGTTCCAGAGCATCCATCGGCTTTACCATATATCCATTTGCGCCCTTTTGATAGCACAATTCAATATCCTTGGGGTTAGATGATGTGGTAAAAACAACGATGGGGATTTCCTTGAAACTCTTGTCTTGCTTGAGCCGATCTAAGATGTCACGGCCATCCATACCTGGCAAATTCAGATCGAGCAAGATCACAGATGGTCGTAATGCTACTTTAGAGTTGGGTAAGTTTTCGCCTTTGCTATAGGCATTGCCCCCCAGTTGATAGAGAAACTCTAAAACCTCATCCCCATTTGTACAACGATGTATGGGGTTCTGGACGGACATTCGCCGCATCAGACGTTGTAGCATCCGAAAATCTTCATTGCTGTCCTCAACAACAAGCAGAGGTTCATCAAGTTTTTTTGTCATTCGTAGTCTTAAAAGAACTTAACAAAAATATATATTTGGTTATTATCTTAAACTATTCCAGCGTGAAATAGAAAATTGAGCCAACACCTACGGTTGATTCAACCCAAATTTGACCGTTATGAAGTTCAACAATCTTCTTAACAATAGCTAATCCTGCACCTGCACCTCCACCGTATTTCTCCTGGGAATGCAACCGCTTAAATAATCTAAAGATGGTTTCTAGGTGATGCTGTGGAATGCCAATACCGTTATCTCGGATATAAAAGATTGGGGATTGGGGATTGGGGATTGGGGATTGGGGGTTGGGAATTGGAAATTGGGGATTGGGGATTGGGGATTGGGGATTGGGGATTGGGGATTGGGTATTCTTCTTGTCCCCTTGTCCCCAGTCCCTAGTCCCCAGTCTCTCATCTAAGTAGCCAATCTCAACCCATTGCTCTGCTTTATCGTTGTATTTGAACGCATTGCCAACCAGGTTACTAAAAACCTCATTGACGAGAACTCGATCGCACTGAACTGTTGGTAAAGGCCGAGGAATGCGAATATCTACAAGCCCAGATTCTTGGCGACTAGCACGAAAGACATTAATTACTTGGTTGAGCAATTCGTTGAGATCGGTTGCTTGCTCTCGAAGATGTGCTTGTCCTAACTGCGAGAGTCGCAGCAAAGCATTAATCAGAGTTTCCATGCGTACAGATAAGGACACTACTGTTTGCAAGCACTCAATTCCATCATCATCCAAGACTTGGGCATAGTCTTCTAACAGCACCATCGAGAAGTTATAAATGCCCCGCAAAGGTTCTTTGAGATCGTGGGAAGCGGCGTAGGCAAAGGATGCTAGCTCTTGGTTGCTGCGCTCTAACTCCAGGTTGATTTTAGCTAATTCATCCGCCTTCGAGAGGACAATGCCAACGATCGCATTACTCAGAGCGATCGCACTTTCAACTTCGCAAGCTTTCCAAGGTAGAGAAGTTAATCTAACCGTTTCTTGCCATTGTTCAAAGGATTTTCGTGGAGACAGGGTATCGCTACCATCCACCTGGGCTTGAATAGATTCCTGTGGATTTCCTGCCCAGTGCACCGTTTGGATAACTTCAGGGCGAAACCAAAGAATGTAATAGCGCCGGACTTTAGAAATTCGCAGCAGCAATAAACCACTGGCAGTATCTTTAAATATGAGCGCTTCTGGATAAAGCTTCGGCAGAGAATCGGTAGAAAACAAGTTGTCACTAACTTGAGTATCTGCCCATTCAATTAACGCCCGTACCTCATCAATATTTGGTGTTGCTCCCACAAGGTTAATTTCATTATCCAGACAAACCGCCGCTCCTGAGGCACTGACAAAATCTGGCAAGCGGATTTCCGGTTTGATTAAGGCATCGATAAAATTGTCTGCTTGGGAAATAGACTCTAAAAACTCAGACTGTAGCGATTTGAGTTTTACCTTATAGTCCCATTCCGAATAACTAATTTTATGCGCTAACTCTGAAGACACAATTTGTCCCAAAAATTCGCACATCTTGCGGACTTCATAAGAAATATGCTTTGGTGTTTGATGATGACAAGATATTAATCCCCAAAGCTTCTGCTCTTGAATCAGCGAAATCACCAAAAGAGCCTTCACTCCCATATTTTGATGATATTCAGCACAACACCAATCAAAACTCCGTAGCAAAGAGTAACTTAAGTCAAGATGCTGATGTGTTGTCGGATTTTCCGTTGGTACTAACTGAACAGGTTCGGCCGTCAAATCAGGAAGAAATCGGAGAAAGCAGCGCGTGTATAACTCTCTAGCCTGCGCTGGAATATCTGTAGCAGGGTAGTGGAGTCCTAAATAAGGTGGTAAATCTTCCCGTTTAACTTCTCCAACAACAGAACCTGCTCCCGACTCATCAAATTGATAGACCATCACGCGATCGAAACCGATGATTTTTTGGACTTCTTCAGCTACTAGATGCAAAAATTCTACCAGGTTTGATGTCCTTTGCATTTTTGCGATCGCAACACCTGCCAAAGCATAGAAGCTTAAAAAACTCACCTCAGATTGGGAGTCAGTCGCTTCTAGCTCCAAAATCACAGCATCTTCTGTACGATGAGCGATCGCGTCAAAATCTCGTTTCTGATTCAAAGTATTTATTGATACTTTAAAAACATTCGTGCTACCAATTTTTTTCACCAATAACTGCTTTACAGTCTCTACTTGTTGAGCTTCTAATAAATAGCTCAATGGTTTACCAAGCAAGTCTTTTGGCTCTTTACCTAAATATGCTTGGGTATTGTTGCTTACTTGCAGTATCTTTAACTGAGTACTGAGCGCAAGTAGTACACCGTGAGGTTGAATAGAGCCAGGTATATGGATAGGTTTGCGATCGTGGTTAGTGAAAGCAGTCGCTTGGGTAGTAGTATTTTCAGGCTGGCTCATAAATCAACTTATGTAAAGCTGAGTTTTACAATAGCGCAATTAAATGTGACATTTCTTTAAAGTATATGCCGATAAGTCAGGAATGCGATCGCATCTTATCTGTGCTGTCAAGTTAGATTGCGGAACAGCAAAGGAAATTACAGTTGATTAGACCTCTTGCATAAGTCGAATGGGAGCAACGCGAAAAAGTGAGATCCTGGTGAAATAGGCAGGGGAGGCAGGGGGAGCAAGGGGAGCAGGGGGAGTAAAGAGGCATTTTTAGTATTTTTTACTACCGAAACAGACTGCTTCTACACTTATTTCTTTCTCTTCCCCTGCCTCCCCTGCCTCCCCTGCTTACCCATCTCACTGTTAGAGCATTGCTCCCAGTCGAATAGACCCCCCTTATAAAGGCTACGGTGTATACACAAGAGGAGGGTTGGGGAGGGGTGATTCAAGGATTTTTGCAAGAGGTCTATGGATATTGCGCGGGAACTCGCCGGAGAATAAATAAACTAATTGTTTATAGTCAAATAAAAATCATTACATGCAGCAATGCAACACCAATATCCAACATCCAAAATCCGAAGCTGACTATGGTGTTGGGAACTTTTTTTTTGCGGATTTGCCTCCTTTTATATTCAGTAATTGTTCTAATTCGGTTGTATTCAATGATTTTACGAGACTCAAACCAAGAGACTTACTAGAAATACTTTGAGTGTAGGCGGCGTTAAGATATGGGGTGTATTGCGGCTTCCCTGCAACGTAGGTTTGGAAGAAAGGTAAACTCAAAACATTCATGTAAAGACGCGCTTGAGAAGCATCACCAACCATATCAGTAGGTAACGCTACTTGTTGATTTGCAGGATTACCATTACCAATGGTGGAAAAGTGAGTGCCACCTACAAGCATAACGAGATACTTTTGTGAATTTGCAAACCAGGAGAAAGGTAAAATTTGCTCAGATAAAGCTGGTGCAACTGTATCATCACTACTGCTGACAATCATCACTGGAGTTTTGATTTGACTTAAGCCAGCTTTGCCAAAAATAGAACTAGTAATGGGATTAACTGCGATCGCAGCTTTCACTCTCTCATCCCGCAGGTTATAATCCTTGCCAGACTTGCTGATGTTCAATTCTAAAGCGCGACACTGGAGCAGTAAAGACATATTCCAGGTTTTTTGGAGTGCTGCTGGTTGACAGTCTTGTTTTAGCTGCTCAAAGTTGATTTTAGCGCCTGCTAGGGCTAAGGCTGTGTAGCCTCCCAAAGATTGACCAAATACTCCGACTTGTTGCAGATTTAAGCGACCTTTAAACCGTGAATCAGATTGATTACCTTTTTCCAATTGATTCAATATATATGTTATGTCCATTGGTCGGTCTTTGAATTCACCGGGTTCTGCTATTTCATTGGCGTGTCCCTTTAGCAGAGAACGCAATTGTTTAGTATCGCTACCAGGATGATTGGGAACGATAACGGCAAATCCATAAGAAGATAGGTGCGTGGCTAAATATTGAAAGTTGCTGCTATCCAAACCCAAGCCGTGAGAAATCACAATTACGGGTGCAGTATTCTTTCCATTGGGAATGTAAACATCAGTTAATAAAAGCCGATTGCGCGTTGAATCAAAAAACTTTAGAGTGTATTTTTGCGACTTAAATTTTCCCGGAACCTTTAAATCGGGCAATTGCGAGAAATTTGGTTGTGAAATAGTCGCAGCTTCTATTTTAGACTCTTGAGAAATTGCTGCGATCGCTCGATGAGTTTGGTTAACAAGTTTCTCCAATTCTGTAGCTATTTCCAAAGTCCCTGCGACATCAAGGTGAATGCTGCTGTTGGGATATTTACGCAACACATTCAAAAGTGTCAAGCCTCCCGATTCAGCAGAGGCTAAAATTAGTGCCGAACGCAAAGTACCAAGTTCTGGTTGAGAAGATTTGTTTATAATCACTTGCGCCAACCGATGCAGCAAAAATTCTCCTTGCGGTGTGTAGAGAAGTTGCGAAAGTACCACCGGACTTACTTTCACCCGATTAAGTAAAATCCGCCGCAATTCTGGAAGCTGTTCTAGAGGCAGATATTGCTGATAGGCTGCCAAATCTTCGTTAATTACGCCTGTTTTGGCATAGTTTTCTAAAGTATTGACTGAAATGGAAAGCTCCAATGCTGAATAAGATGCATAAATCCGCTCTGCTGCCAAGACAGAATTACTAATTCCAAGGGTTGGCAGCAGTGTTGAAAGAACCAGCAATAGGGAATTTTTTCTGAGGCTGCTGGCCCAATTACCAAACAAACTATTCATCGCTCAACTATTTCGGTGGTCTGGTTTTATCAGGTGTTGGCTTTGGTAGTTATTCGGACACCCTACTTAGTTTACTTAAAGTTTTTAGCCTCAATTTTATCAAAACAGAATTTAGGAGTCAGTCGTTATAATTCAGGATGAATTGTGTCTGACTTGCGAATGTATAAAGCTTTATCTGACTCCTAAATTCTGATTTTTAAATTCTTCTTCAAGAATTTTTATCTTGGCCGTAAAGTCAAAAATTAAATACTACAGAATCATACAGATGGGTAAAATATCCATCTACTTAAGAGGCTGACCCCGTAGTTTGCCTTCACTATCAAATCATAACAAATAAAAAATTCTCTGCCTCAGTATTTATGTTGTAGCTTTGAATTTGGTACGAATTAGTTAGAGAAAAAACGCAGTAAAAATCCTGAAAATCCTTATTATTAATCAGCTTTTACCCAGTGCGATCGCGACTGAACCTGTAACAACTAAACCCGCTCCGAATATTGCTATAAAACTGAATTGTTCTGCGGGTATCCAATCAGGTGCAATAACTGATACAACCGCAACTAAGATTAATGTCACAATGGGAGCTAAAGCTATTACTGCACTTACTCGTGATGCTTCCCAATGTTCTAACGATTCAGCAAAAGCACCGTAAGCGATTAAAGTATTCAAAGCACAAAAAGCCAACATTCCTAAATGGAAAGGATCAAGTATAAAAAGTGATTTTACTCTGGCTAGAGGAGTGAATAATAAAGCACAACCCCCGTAAATTATCAGCATTATGCTGGCGGAAGATAAAGATTGTAATAATTGCTTTTGGGCTAAAGCGTAAATCGCCCATGACGTTGCTCCTAGCGCAATCAAAACACTACCTAGTATATATGTGCCATGAGCTGTAATTAAATTTGTTAGTTGTTCTCGAAAAAATAAAACATAACCGCAAATCATTACACTAACACCAATCCATTGATACAGCCGATAACGTTCTTTAAAAATTACTAACCCTCCGAAACCTAATAAAAGGGTAGATAATTGAATCAGAACTTCAGCGTTAGCAGGTGATGTTAGTGCTAAACCTTGTGTAAATAAGAAGTAATTAATCCCTAAAAATAGTGTAGCGCTCGCTAATAATTTCCAAGAAGTAGAACGCAGTTGTTCTAACTTTGGTAATTTACCGCGTATTCCTAAATACACAGCTAGTAGTACAAATGATACTAAAAAGCGAAACCAAATGATGGTATACACATCCAGTACTTGCAGAGTTACCGCCAGAGCAATCGGCAAAATTCCCCACAATAATACCGTTAATAGCGATAAAGCTAACCCTAAGCGCCAGCGACCAGAACTTCGATGTAGCGACATTCAAATATCCTACCCAAAGTAGGGCTGATGATAATTTAAAACATTTTGCATATCTAAATATTATCAATCTTTATTGATAACTTATCTTAATAAGCTTGGAAAGCAAATTAAATATAGAACAGCTTCTCGACCCGACTCAATTTATTTTTAGTCCTAAACTAGGGTGTTTTTTGTTCATAGAAAATTTGTAAATTGCGTAATTCCTTTACATGAATATTAAATTTCAGACTTACACATAAATGTATGATTTGTTTCAGTGTTCTTTTATTACAAAAAGCTATGGGGTTTATACCCATGTTAAGCTTAGTAGTCTTTATTACAGGCTTATTCATTTACTTTCTAATGACCTCAAAAGGTCGGTTTTTGCTCAAATCTGTGGTGACAAAAATAAAGCGCCAAGAGTGGAGATTCGGATATAGCAAGCTTAACTACCTGAGATCGAGATTTTCAAAGACTATAACAATTGCTGCTCTTATTATGGCAGCAGTAATAGCTGGAAATACTGTATCAGCTCAGGTTACGCCGTCGCCTCTAACCTCGCTCAAAAGCGTATCGGTTCCACAGCCTGACAATCTTGGAGACTTCGTAAAAAACAAACCAGCTGCCATCCAGTTAGGAAAGGCTCTTTTCTGGGATATGCAAGTAGGTAGCGATGGCAAGACCTCCTGTGCTACTTGTCACTTCCATGCTGGAGCCGACAGTAGATCCAAAAATCAGATTAATCCTGGGCTTTTGCAGATTAACGCTAATGGTACGGCGAATCCCGACACGATTTTTGATGTCGGTGGATTAGCAAACTACCAGCTAAAACCGGGAGATTTTCCCTTCCACAAACTGTCAGACCCGAATGATGCGAAGACTGTTGTCTCTGACCGTAACGATGTCAGTTCTTCTCCGGGGGTCTTCAATACTAAGTTTGTTGATGTCACACCTGGTAATGCCCAAGACCAAGTAACAACCGAACCAGATCCGGTGTTTAACGTGGGAGGCATTAATGTGCGCCGCGTCGAACCGCGTAACACAGCAACCGTGATTAATGCAGCATTCAACTTCCGCAACTTCTGGGACGGAAGGGCACAAAACATCTTTAATGGGGTGAATCCTTTTGGTTTAAGAGATCCTAACGCTGCGATCGCCAAAGCAGCAACCCCAAATCAACTAGAATTTGTCAATGTCAGCCTAAATAATTCGTCTTTGGCATCCCAAGCGGTCGGCCCGCCACTCAGTTCTTTTGAGTCGTCTGCTAATGGCAGAACTTTTCAAGAAATTGGTGATAAATTCGGGTCAATTGACAAAAGATCCCTTAGCGCTGGTAAGGGTAAAAAGCTACCCCGAAAACTTGCTAAAAAGTTATTTCCCCTGAGACCGCTAGGTAAGCAGATAGTGCATCCGCAAGACAGCGTTTTAGGTCGAGATAGTAGATGGCCCAAACTTGGACTCAAAGATAGAACCTATGAGCAGATGATTCAAGATGCCTTCAAACCAGAGTGGTGGAAGTCTAATCGACTCATTCAAGTTGATGCTCAAGGTCAAAGGACTTTTGTCAAAAAGCCCGATCGCTCTTTGGAGACTAATGAGTATACATTGACTGAGTACAATTTCTCGCTATTCTTTGGGCTAGCAATTCAGTTGTACGAGTCTACACTCATTGCTAATGATACGCCCTTCGATCGCTTTTTAGAAGGAAATACCACTGCCCTAACTCCTCAGCAACAACTAGGTAAACAAATATTTGAGGGCAAAGGTCTGTGTATTGGTTGTCACGTTGGCTCGGAATTAACAGCTGCTTCAGTTAGCAGTGTGAAAAAAGATGGACGAATCAAACGTGCGCCGTTCCCTCCAAACAGCCCTGAAGACAATGGTTTCTTCAACATTGGTGTCAGACCTGTTACCGATGACCCAGGTTTGGGTGGTAATGACGGCTTGTTTGGTAACGGCCAAGGTAATCCGCTTTCAGAGGTACGATTGGCTCAGTTGGGGAAATTTCAAGTTCTCCTCGGCGAAAATCCTCCCATCCTCACTCCACCGTTGAGTTCTAGTGAAACTGTGTTTGCAGACGGAGCCTTCAAAGCACCTGGACTTCGCAATGTCGAACTCACTGCTCCTTACTTCCACAATGGAGGTCAGGCGACGTTAGAGCAAGTGGTTGATTTTTACAATCGCGGTGGTGACTTTGGAGTTCTTCCCCCCCTAAATCTCTCACCAGATGAAAAGCAGCAATTGGTCGCTTTTTTAAAGGGATTGACTGATGACCGAGTTCGGTATGAGAAAGCGCCTTTTGACCATCCGCAACTGTTCGTCCCCAATGGACATCCAGGTGGCCCGACATCTGTTATCAACGATGGTACTGGCCAAGCCACAGATGATCTACTGGAAATACCTGCTGTTGGTAAAAATGGCGGTAGTGGTACTCCAAATTTCTTGAATTAATATCATGTTCGCTTGATTACTTATTAAATCCGAAGAACCCCACCCCGCTCTTCGGGCTACGGTGTATATACAAGTCTGAAAATAGCTGAAGAACTCAGGTTTTACCCCACCCTAACCCTCCCCTTATAAAGGGGAGGGAACCGGAAATATTATTTCCCCCCTTTATAAGAGGGGATTAAGGGGGGTAATACGACTTGTGTATACACCGTAGGCTCTTCGGGAGGGGACTAAGACCCGGATTTCTCACCACATCTCGATTAAGCCTTGTGCAGGGCAGCAGGGGAGCAGGGGAGGCAGGGGAGGCAGGGGAGGCAGGGGAAGAGAAAGAAATAAGTGTATTTATAGCTATAAAGGTCGTAAAAAATACTAAAGTTTTCTCTTCACTCCCCCTGCTCCCCCTGCTCCCCCTGCCTCCCCTGCTATTTTCACGAGGATCTCACTTTTTCGCGTTGCTCCCCATGATATTATTCCCCATTCCCAATTCTTTAAAAAAAGTCAGCCATCCAAGGTGAAGCACCTGCAAATATTTGCGTGGCTGCTAAGATAGCCGTTTCTGTATCATTCAGTTTTCCGGCTTGTTGCAAATGGTAGGGGGTGAATAAACCTGTATACAATGGTGCCAATTCCCGAATATCTAGCTGCAACTCACCCTTTCCACCTTTGGTAACTTCGCCGCGTCCGTTGGCAATTGAAAGAATGAATTTACCATTATTTCCAGTTAGCAAATTATCTTGAATTTCTAAGTGCAATTGGGTCTGGATTCCTGGTGGATAACCCCGCAATTCTAGCGCCTTGACTACATCTACTACCCGCAGCATCCAGCGAAACTGACGGTATATCTTGGCAGTTTGCTCTGGTAGTAGCAATGTCAGGGAATCAATTGCAGAACTCTTCCATCGCACGTGTTGAATTTGGGAGCGATGATTTGCTAGAAAAGACCAGAAAGTTTGTGCAGCAGCAACTGTACTCAGCACCCAATCTTTCACCCAGAGGATTTCCCCATCTTCTGTTCGCTCTTGAGTAAAGATGATGTAACCTTGGGGTTGATCTTTAGTACCTATAAAATAGGCGTAGACTGTTTCCTGTTTATCTGGTTGGATTATTCGTTCCCAAATTGCTGAATGTCGGTCTAAGTAGCCGTGCGTTTGTCTCGCCTGTTGCTGATATAGCTCATGAAAGTCTTCATGATTGATGCTCATTACTGGTTGCAGAGGTAGAGGTTGCTCCCGCACCTGGATATTCCTGGTAGCAACTTCCCAAATACACCAGCTACCCCCCTGCTCATAACCTACTTTTCGGTACAAAGTTTGAACGGCTGGATAAAGAGCGGAGATTGCTATACCTCTATCGTAAAGTTCTTTGAGGGTGTGCTGCATGAGAGCGATCGCAGCTCCCGAACCGCGATATTCTGGAGCAATGCCCACTGCGGCAATTCCTGTCATGGGTACACGTTGACCACCCCACCACTGGCCCATATCCAAAGTTGCTAATCCACCAGCTAATTGTTCCAATCCCCGAATAATGCGGAAGTTTTCTACGCCAATCAGATTGATGTAAACTTCCTCGCCACCAAGGGCGCTGATGAAACATTGCTCAAGGATATACGCCAACGGCTGGATATCCTGTGGATAGGCGAGAGTACTGTATTCAAATTGAGCCGTCATCTCTTATACCATTAGTATTACAAAACCAAAATCATACTACAAAGGATGTTTTTTGAGTGTTTCACCAACTTAATACACAACAAAAAGATTAATGCGGTTTGTATTTGCAGATATGGGATACTTAGTAAAGTTACTTAATCTTCATATTAATTTACATAAAAAAGCTGTACAAATGTCACAAGCTTTGAATACCTAAAGTTTTAACTTCACTATTTACAATATCCAAGCAAAAAGCCTCGACGTTGACCTTCTGAAGCTCGATGTTGACCTTCTGAAGCTCAATGTTGACCTTCTGAGGCTCAATGTTGACCTTCTGAGGCTCGATGTTGACCTTCTGAGGCTCAATGTTGACCTTCTGAGGCTCAATGTTGACCTTCTGAGGCTCAATGTTGACCTTCTGAGGCTCGACGTTGACCTTCTGAGGCTGGCTGACATTCAAATTTCGATTATATAGCACAAGCCTTGGTGGTTAGGACATCAACAAATGATGAAACTTAGACACAAAAAGACTTTTCACCCAGTCCCCAGTCCCTAGTCTCCAGTCCCCAGTCCCTAGTCCCCAGTCCCCAGTCCCCAGTCCCTTGCTATAATTCCAAATAATTATTTCTAACTCAATAAATATACTAATGAATGTTGTAATCCATTTATTCCTTTTTTTACTGCCAATTCTGGGTAGCTTTTGGATTGCCCAAACTTGTAACCCTTTATCTTCTTATCAGCCTCTTCAGTCTATAGATGGGGCGGCTTTATATAAAAAAGAATTAACTAATGGGAATGAAGCCTATTTACAAGTGATCAATATGGGCAAAATGCACATAGATCAAATTATTGGAGAAGTAGATAATATAGGTCTAAATGAGGGTAAATATTATCAAGGAGAAGGGAAATATTACAGCCCATTTTTCCAAAGAAAGTTGTTTTCTGAAGTTGCAAATGAATATAATGAACTTTACGCAAATAACGTTTTCTCGATGATTAATTGTTCTTTTTTTGAGCAATACGAATCTAGTACTCAATTATCCTTTCCAATCAAACTAAATGGTGTAGTCATCAGTGGTGGCACTAGTCCTTATGGCCCCATCAAAGAACCAAAAGATAAATACTATAGTAATATTCACCTCAAAGCTCTAGTCTGGGATCATAAGCAAGCATACATTACCGATTACAACCAGGTTAGCGGTGCGCCTCTCAATCAAAACGCAGTAAAAAATGCGATCGTTACTTACCGATACAGCGATCATCCCGCAAAAGTATTAGCCCAAAACCAAGCAAATAAGTATCAACTCATTGGGACTCTAGACAAAGATGGTGTTAAGGGTGACGAGTTATTGTTAATTATGACGGTAAAGCAAGCAACTCTAGATGAGGCCGCCGATTTATTACGTAAAGTAGGAGTTAAAGGCGACATCATTACTGTTGACGGCGGTACGTCTACTTATTTATTTAACTCCCAGAATGGAAATATTATTGTTCCTCAACTAGCTAATTTGCCAGATAATCCTGCTTTCCGAAACCTCCCTCATTATCTGGGATTCCGTAAAAATACCAAGAATCAGGTTAAGTAGCTGGGCGGGAAAATTTATAACTATGTAACGAAAAGTTAATTAGAACGATTAAAGTCAAATTTGACACGTTTTGTACTGTAGTTTCC
>NZ_JBALDK010000232.1:0-39892 GCF_036917455.1 Nostoc sp.
TGAGGGGTAATGATTTTAAAACAATGTGGATAGATAGTAAAGGACGCTGTAATTGTAACAGGTTTCCATCCCCGTGAGGGGTAATGATTTTAAAACCCAGCTAAATCTGGTGGTTGACAAATCAAAGGCTAATGGTTTCCATCCCCGTGAGGGGTAATGATTTTAAAACAACTTTCAAGAGCATACAATAAAGTTTACGCTTTGGTTTCCATCCCCGTGAGGGGTAATGATTTTAAAACCCTACCCTTCTATAACACTTACTACGACTGGGTTTTAAAGTACTATTTTCGCGGGGGGTCTAATTTTACTGTCAATAAGCATATATTAATGACAATCAACCACTAATATAGACATTTCAACGCATTACGCAGTAAGCGATTCGCGGGGGTCAACGAAAGAATCAGGGTTTCAGGCATTGGCATACCCCCGCGAAAAATTTGCGTGTGCAGGGTAAAAAACAACACTTTAACTTTCACTAGGAAACGCAATATTAAATTTTCAAGGTTCCGATTATCTTAAACAAGAGTATACCAAACTACTGCTCACTCTTCAAAGCGCGTTATGCCAACTTGACATAAGTCTTCACTAGACCTTTTGCAAAAAGCACTTTTGCAAGAGGTGGGAAAAGGGTAAAGGTTAAAGGGGAAGGGGACAATACAGAACCTTTCCCCCTTCCCCTTTTCCCGACTTATGCAAGAAGTCTAATGAGCAAATGTTATACGTACACGTAGCGGGTTGTAGATATTGATAATTTCATACTTGCTTATTTATATTTTACAACCCCATAACCGTGCGATAATGAAGCTCAAATTGAGCGACGGTTTTAGACTTGCGTTTTGTTTCCCATTGACTACGGTGAAATAATTCTTGTCGCAATTCATCAACGTTAATTGTTGTTACTTTCCCATCGGCAACAATTTGCTTACCGTTAACCCAAACACTATCAACAACATTAGTAGGACGACCTAAAACTAATAAGCCAATGGGATCTGTACGAGGAAGTAATGATAAATTGGTGAGGTCATAAAGTACTAAATCTGCTTGTTTTCCTATAGTAATAGAACCGAGAATATCTGCAACATCCAGTCCTTTCGCACCTCCTAAAGATGCCATTTCTACTGCTTGTCGGGGTGTAATCCAGTGCTGATAATCTAAATCTGTAACGTTGTGCAATATAGAACCAATTTTTATAGCTTCTAACAAATCTTGGGAGTCGTTACTAGAAGCACCATCGCAACCAAAAGTTACATTTACTCCAGCTTGACGATATTTTAAAATTGGGGCAATGCCACTGCCTAAACGTAAATTACTTAAGGGGTTGTGAACAACTGTAGATTGAGTTTCGGCGAGGATGGCGATATCAGTATCATTTAACCATACACAATGGGCTAGTGTTGTGCGATCGCTCAAAAATCCGATTTTTTTTAAATGTTCCACGGCAGTACAACCATACTTTTCTTGGGCGAGTTTTTCCTGTGCCCTGGTTTCGAGTAAATGGGAGTGACGACAAAGATTATAGCGATCGCTTAACTCAGTACATCCCACAAATAAAGCATCAGTACATAGTTGTATCCCTGTTGGTGCAACTAAAATATTTATACCCTCATCTGGGCGATGAAATTGTCTCACCGCCTCTTCGATAATTTCTAATGTTGCCGCAGTTGAGCGAAAATAAGGTTCATGAGTTTTTGCTGATTCCCCTGATGGGATACCTGCGCTGAGGGATTCATCTTGAATTAAGGGGGCGATAAAGGCCCGAATTCCAACTTCTCGGTAAGCGCGAGTTGCAATGGCGATCGTTTCTAACTCAAGTCCGGGAATTAATACCAAGTGATCTACTACACTTGTACCGCCGGAAAGTAAAGTTTCTACCGCAGTACCCAAGGCGCTGAGATAAACCTCTTCAGGATCTAGGGGAGCAAAATCATATAATTCCGCCAACCATAATTCTAAAGGCAAAGCTGACATGATTCCGCGTTGCCACATCTCTGATGAGTGAGTGTGGGCGTTGAAAAAGCCAGGTAATAAAAGCTTATTTTTGCCATCAATGGCAGTGCCGATTACTGGTAGATTAGGGGCAATAGCTGCGATTGCACCATCTACAATCTGTACATCTACAGTTGCATAATCATCATCGGCGGCAATTAAAACATTCTGAATGGTGAAATTTACCATATTTAACCTTGATTAAGTAATTGTATTTTGAATTGAATTTCAAGTTACAAGATAGAAAATGGTATTGGGTATTGCAATTTTATGAATTTACCATTACGGACATTGGGAGTCTCACCAAATGCGTGGACAGTGAATGATGCGATCGCAGATATCACCCGTCCTCAAAAGACCTCACAACCCGTTATTTTATCAACAGATACTAAAACCCTGCGCCTAGACTTGGCAAAAGCTGCCATCCTCGTCATTGATATGCAAAACGACTTCTGTCACCCTGATGGCTGGTTAGCGCATATTGGCGTGGATGTCACTCCGGCGCGTCAGCCTATTGAACCTTTAAATAACTTACTTCCAGAACTCCGTGAGGCGGGTGTGCCAGTAATTTGGGTAAATTGGGGGAATCGTCCCGACTTGCTCAATATTAGTGCTAGTTCGCGCCATGTCTATAACCCTACAGGGGCAGGTGTAGGATTAGGCGATCCACTGCCAAGCAATGGTGCTAGAGTACTGATGGCAGGTAGTTGGGCCGCAGCAGTAGTAGACGAACTAGAACAGCTTCCCGAAGACATTCGTGTGGACAAATACCGCATGAGTGCGTTCTGGGATACCCCATTAGATAGTATCTTGCGGAATCTGGGAAGTACAACATTATTTTTTGCTGGTGTTAATGCCGATCAATGTGTGCTAGCTACCTTATGTGATGCCAACTTTTTAGGATATGACTGCGTGTTAGTTAAAGATTGTAGCGCTACTACTTCGCCTGAATATTGTTGGCTAGCGACATTGTACAATGTTAAACAATGCTTCGGTTTTGTCACTGACTCCCAAAAAATTTTCACAGCGCTGCAAAAGAGTGAGGAGTAATTCGATTTTATATTTTAGGTTTTCCTTCAATCTCAAATTAAAAATTGGCTGACTAAGGAATATTTCGTGTTTAGTAATTAGTGATTTGAGCGTTTAGATATACAACTCAATATTCAAGGCTGGGATTTTAGAAATTTTCATACCCATCGATAACTTTAGAGGGGATAAATAAATGTACGCTACTCGTTGTGTAATTCCGGTTATCAAATCTCCTAAAGATTACCAAGTATATCGCATTAGTCCCAATGACTCTAATCGATTAGCTATTATCTTCGATTCGATAAATGCTAATACTTCCTTGACTTGCTGTATAGAAATTTTTGATGTTGGAGGACAAACACCGCCAAATCGCCATCAGTGGGCGGTGGAAATGTTTTTTGTCCTCAAAGGGGAAGCGATCGCTATGTGTGACGGCAAGAGTGCCACGATCAAAACTGGAGATAGTTTATTAGTACCTCCCACCGGGACTCATTTGATTAAAAATACTGGTTCGACTCGCTTGTATACGCTAACCGTTATGGTTCCCAATGAAGATTTTTCGGAATTGATTCGCAGTGGTATTCCGTCGGAGTTAGATGCAGAAGATATGACAGTACTGGGGAGACTAAATGCTTTAATGCCTTGCTAAGGGCTTTCCAAGAAATAAATTATTCATTTGTGGGATGGGCATCTTGCCCGTCCCTTGTATTTCTGGGCGGGCAGGATGCCCGCCCCACAAGAATCATCCCTTAATTCAGCAACGCCAGAATTAATTACACAATGTCAAACTACTTACAAGGGTTCAACGCCTGTAGAAACGGGATGAATACAACCTAAAAACAGTAAGCGTTCTAGAAGCCTTGCCAAGGCATACAATACTGAGTATTTTTTAACACCAAAAAATGCATCGATGATGCATTTTTTGGTGTGATGGGGCCATGAAGGAGAAATGGAAATTGGTGGATCTAATATTTTAAGGTTCAAGCAGCACTACTTTGTCAATTCCAATGTTATTTTTTGTATCTCAAGATACAAAAAGAATGTTTTATTAGTTACAAAATTTTATCAAAACGCTCTAGACACTTGACCATATTTTAAGTAATTATTGTATTGAACAATACTAAAACTTTGGTATATAGCTGTTTTGTCGCCTAGCGGTTCAGGAATAATACTTTTGAAGTTAATCGCTTGGCTTCAGATTTAGTTATCTATTTCGAGATGCCAAAGTATAAAGCCAAGTATCTTATCTTAAGGAGAGTTCAAAATGTCTCAGCAAAGTTTTGTCGAATACTATGAAAGTTTTTTAGCGCAACCAAGCAATTCTCAGTTGCGTGAGGCTTTGGATGCTACGGAAGCAGGTGAATTTACAAGAATCGCTGTCGAGCAAGGTGAATCAAATGGTTTTGAATTTAACGCTGATGACGTTAAATCTGTAATGGTTTCTGCTGAAAGAAAGGTTCTAGGTTTGTCAACTGCTTCTCCATCTGTGAATATCCGATCTATTAATAGCGTTAACGGTATTAAAGCAAGACCAGCTAACCGAGAATTATCAGAAGATGAATTAGAAAGTGTAGCTGGAGGAATGGCTTCATCCACAGTGAAAGAGACAGTTATGTGCTGCTGGTAGCCTTCGTTTCAGGCTTTTAGTATCACTACAAATGAACGTTGTGACTGAGGGCGTTGCTAAATAAAGATATGTTTTCTGCTGGCAAAAGGACAGAATAATATTTGAGATAGCGCAGTGACATCAAAGAGACTTTCTCAGTGTTTTTTGCCTTTGAAATAGCACAGTGTTTTCTGATAGCGATGAGCCAAATATCTAAAATTAGTATTTGTGCTCTCGGTTTAGCTTGGCATATTATATGTCCAAGTGAAAATCTGATGGCTATCAGAATTCACTTTAATTCATATTAATATTGTAATGCAACGCCTATCTGAATAAATCTTGAGGCATTTCCAAAGAAACAAATGAAGATGCCTAAATTTTATTTAATAAAGTAGTATTAACAACAACACCAGTCTGATAAAAAGTTAGTTTTCAATTCATCTTTTTTGGGCAACGCTAACCTTTTACTAGAATGGTTTTGATATCGCAATTTTCCAAAGCACTAATGATGACTTAATACGGTGCGTGCTTAATAACACATACTGCAAATCACTGAGATGCATTAAAATGCGAGTATTTATTAGTACTCACGGTAATGATTGGAGAACAAAATAAGCGAATGTGGCAAAATCTGAATGCTCCTAAGCTGAATCTTAATGGCACGTTTCGGGCTGAAGAACCCAATTCTACTTGGGAGAAGTTACAAGAACTTCTGACTGTTTTCGGCATCACGCGTGTTGCAGACATTACTGGTCTTGACTGCATTGGTATTCCTGTCGCTCAAGCGATTCGTCCTAACGGAAAAGCCTTCTCTGGTTCTCAAGGCAAGGGAATTTCGCTTCTGCTGGCAACGATCTCGGCGGCGATGGAATCTGTGGAGTCTTATCATGCAGAAAACCTTCTAGAACCAGAAATGGTTGCTTCCTATAAAGAGGTGTGCCGACATCACCAAGCAATCGATCCTAGCGTTTTAGAGCCAGGTAAGCGATCGCAGTCTTATCATCCCGATCTGCCGTTAGATTGGATTTGTGGAACCGATCTATTTACGGGCGAACCTGTTTACGTACCACAGGCATATCTTGATTTAGACACCACAACTGAAAAACGTGATACTCATCTTTTCAGCACTTCTAGCAATGGACTAGCATCAGGAAACCATTTACTAGAAGCGATCGCTCATGGATTGTTTGAAGTCATTGAACGCGAAGCTGAGTGGCGTTGGTGGCGTTTTCCTCTGGAGGAGCGGATTAACTGCTTGGTTGATAGTCAAACCATCCAGTCTCCTTTATTGCAATCCTTACTCCATCAAGTTAAACTTGCCGGGGCGATAACCGTGATTACTGACTTAACCTCGACTATCGGGATACCTACTTATAAATGCTTGATTAGTGACAGCGAAAACTGGCATGGACGACCCACAGCAGCAGGCTGGGGATGCCACAGTTCCAAAGAAATAGCCTTAGCACGGGCGATTACTGAAGCGGCTCAGTCACGAGTAACGGTTATTGCAGGTAGTCGAGATGACATTCATCCAGATAGTTATGCCCTTGGACGCATCAGGCTGCCAGGTAGCCCAGCGATGAAGTCTAGCAGCAAAAGACCGATCGCTACCCTGATTGATTTTGAAACTCAGCCTGAATTGGCCTTTACTTCAACCTTTGCAGAAGAAATTCAACAAATTCTCGATTGTCTGAGTACCCAGGGATTTAACCAAGCTGTCTTCGTCAATCATACGCGACCGGAGTATGGCATTCCAGTAGTTCATGTGATTGTGCCGGGTATGCATCTCCCTTCGTCTTTGTAAAATTTAATATGCACTCGAATTCTTTGGAACCTAGTCAAATTCTCATCTTTCTTGGCCCTACCCTATCTGTTAGCCAAGCCAGTCAAATTTTACCAGGTCGTTACTTTGCTCCTGTGCGTTGTGGCGATATTCTTGCCTGTCTGCGGTTACAGCCGCGTGTAATTGCCATTATTGACGGTTTTTTTGACCAAAGCGCTTCAGTTTGGCATAAAGAGATTCTCTGGGCATTAGAAGCAGGAGTGCGAGTATTTGGGGCCAGTAGCATGGGCGCACTCCGAGCCGCCGAACTAGAAGCCTTTGGCATGGAGGGATTTGGAGCTATTTTTGCAGCCTACCGAGAGGGACGGTACATCGGGGATGATGAAGTGGCGATTTTACATAGCAATCCTGAATCCCAGTTCCAACCCTTGACTGATGCCTTAGTAAACATCCGCGCCACAGTTAACCTGGCGGTAGAGAAAAACATTATTGATGTGGCGATCGCTAATTTAATTATCAATTGTGCCAAACGGCAGTTCTTCACTCAACGACATTTGAGGCAAGCAGTGGCTGATGCCGAGGTGCGGGGGGGCGATCGCCAGGTTTTAGCCCAGTTTTGGGAATTTGTGCAAAATGGCGGTTATGTAGATCAAAAACAGTTAGATGCCGTTGGACTGCTGAAACATCTGGCGGCTATGGTTGGAGAAAGCGATCGCACTGCTGCTAATAACCAGGTATTTCAACTCAATAAGTCCATTTTTATCGAGGAACTTCAAGCCAGAGTTGCTATCCGTCCATTACGGACAACATATTCCTGGCTGCCTCTGGCTGAAAAAGTATCCCAGGAAGCCAGGTTTTTAGGTAAGGTTTATATTCAATTGCGTAATCTTGCTGGGCTACTGCGTTGGTGTGATGCTGTAGCCCAACAAAAGAACCTGCAACCCTCCGAAGCTGATTTAGCTGACGTTTACAATTCTCAAATATTGGGTTTGAATTCTCTTAATGAACTAGAGTTAGAACCAGCACTGGTTGAACGTTTGGGTAGGATTCAGGCATTGCTCAAACTTCATAGCAAACATGATGCCTTTGCCAAACAGGTAGAGCAACTGCATCAATTCATCCTGACGATTGTTGGTAAAGATATCTCCTGGGCGAAGGAAGAGAGTAGTGTTGAACAAATAATAGCGAGTTGTGAACGTAGGTTATACCGTCAGGTTGCCATCCTTTGGGCTTTAGCCGAACAGACAAACAGCCAATCGGAAGCGAGTTTGAGAATTAGCATTACTCAAAAAATTACGCAACATTTTTTCCAAGAAAGGGGAGTTACTAACGAGGCTGAATTTCCAGCTTGGCTATCAAGTAATTCCTTCACTCAAGCTGAATTTTCTCAGATGATGGAAGCGATCGCGCGGCTAGAGGGATTTGTGAATGTACCTCGATGGTGGGGGCGAGGTATGAGCAACTATTTTCCAGTCAGTGAGTGCTTTCTTCCCGATGCCTTAAGGCTGTCTGGATTTTATCCAATTTTAAGCAAAATTCAGTTGGCTGAACGAACACAAAGCGATCCTGGGGAAGCTGAATTGAGAAACTGGTATCAGGAAAATGCCTTTCCACAGGGATGTAACCTTACCCAAGTGGCTTTTTGGCTAGATTTTAGCGAACCAGAAGAATTTGTGAAAAAACTGCAAACCCGCCTGTAAATAAAGCTTATGTTTAGCCCTAACTTTGATTTTGAGAAATTAATTCAACCTATCAATACCGTAACCTTCTTCAAAGAATACTGGGAGCGGCAATGCCTTGTTGTTTCAAGAGAAGACACAGATTACTATTCAGGTCTGTTTTCCATGAAGGATCTTGACTCTCTGATTCGCTTTACTGGCATTCGCTATTCTGACTTTAAGGTATCGAAATGGGCAGAGGATTTGTCCAATCAAGGGAATAAATCAGGGGGGAAAGGGTCTATCGATCCCAACGCATCTCCTAGTATTTATCAATTTTATGATGCCTATAATCAAGGCAATACTTTGTGTCTTTTTCATCTGCAACAGCATTGGGAAGCGATCGCCATACTTTGCAGAAATCTGGAACAATATCTCAATCATCCCGCAAATGTCAATCTTTACTTAACCCCTAAAACTGCTCAAGGATTTCCTCCCCACTTTGATACACACGATGTTTTTGTTCTCCAACTTTCTGGAACTAAACTCTGGCGCACATATAATTCTTACTGGGATTTGCCTTTGCCTGAAGATGCTCGACGATTACCACAAGAAGTACTGCGGGAACAACTGAACGCGCCCACTCATGAAGTTGAACTCAAGGCCGGTGACTTGTTATATATCCCGCGTGGTTTTGTGCATGAAGTTAAGACTTTGGATACTTCCTCACTTCATCTCACCGTTGGTATCCCTGTTTATCGCTGGGTTGACTTGATTCAGGAAGCTTTGACATCGATTGTGCAGCAAAATGTTGAATTTCGCAAAGCAGTTCCCGTTAGCTTTCTGCGTGAAAATGATGCCAGAATGCAGACCAAAAATCAATTGACAGATTTACTCAAAACCTTTGCTAGTAGCGCCGACATTGACGATGCGGTTGAACGGCTGACGATTAAGTTTATTGGCTCACTGTCTCCACTAGCAGATAGCCATTTCAGTAAATTGGACGAGTTGCAACAAATTGACTTGGATACCCTCGTTGTTAAACGCCAAGGAATGATTTGTACAACCGTCACGAAAGGGGATGCAGTGATGATTCAATTTCCTCAAAACAGAGTTGAAGCGCCAGCCTATGTAGAGCCAGCCTTCCGCTTCATTGTTGAGTCAAAAGCTGCATTTCCCATCAAATCGCTGCCCGACTTTGCCAGCGACAATAGCAAAATCGTGTTGGTACGCCGTTTGCTCAAAGAAGGATTGTTAACGATTGTTTGAAAATTGCCGAGTTAGATGCTTATTAAATTGGCATTTTAACTTATATTCAGGTAATGCAATATTACCGTCTAGGGACTTCCAAATAAAAAAATATTCCAAAACTGACTGACACATAAATCCTCTTCATCTCTTCTCTCTGTGTTCTCTGCGTCTCTGTGGTTCGTTTTTTGGCATAATTTATTCCTTGGAAATCCCTTACATCTCTCCAATAGTCAATTCTTATTGCTATTTTCTGCAAGTGTCACATCTTCATATGTTTCTGCGATCGCACAACGAAAATCAACGCTAGCTAAATGCACTTCTTGTTCTTTTTCATAAGAGGTTGTTTGAAAAGTCATAATGAATGCATCAAATATTTTTTACCCCACCCTAACCCTCCCAGTATGTATTGGGGAGGGAACCGGATTTTTGTTGTTACCCCCCTTTACAAGCTACGGTGTACACACATCTTTGTACAAATCCAAAATCGTTGGAGATCCCCCTAAATCCCCCTTAAAAAGGGGGACTTTAAGAGGCTTTTGCCCCCCAATTTATCGGGGGGTTGGGGGGATCAAAAGCCTATGAGGCAACTCTAGAAGACTTGTGTGTACACTGTAGCCTTTACAAGGGGAGTAAGAATATGATTAAAATTACAACAAACTACTTTTCAAACAACCTCTAAGGGTAAACTCCCCACTGTCCTTAAACAAATTTAATGAGCGACAGCGTTACCACTTGGCTTAACCTTTTTGAAAAATAAAACGGCAAGTCCACTGAGCAATAATGCGATCCCAATAAAATAGAAACAATCGTTAAAAGCCATCACAAATGCTTCTCTGCGGACAATGTTAGAAATGGATGCGATCGCCTGATTTTGAGCGGTGTTTAAATCTGCTCCCTTACTGACAAAATACTGCGTCATTTGGTCAATTCGTTGTTGAGTTTCTGGGTTATATAAAGATATTCCATCACCCAATCTATTCGAGTGAAATTGCTCTCTGTTAGTTAACAAAGTTGCTAAAGATGCAATTCCTATAGAACCGCCCATATTCCGCATCATATTAAATAAACCACTTGCCGATCCTGCTTCTTTTGGACTCAAACCAGCAGTGGCGATAGAACTAAGTGGTACCATAATTAGGGGTTGCCCCATTGCTCGGACAAATTGCGACCATCGTAATTGCTCTAATCCAGTTTCATTGGTCATTCCAGAGTTCATAAATGCACTGATGGAAAACAAAGTCACACCAACAGCCACCATTAAACGCACATCAATACGTTGCATCAGTCTGGGTATTAAAGGAATAATAAATAGTTGGGGAATCCCAGCCCAAATTAATACTTCACCAATTTGCAGCGCACTATATTTTTGAATTTGGGCAAGATACAATGGTAAAATATAAATTGAACCATACAATCCTACCCCTAGCGACACATTAACAATACTGGCTAAACCAAAGTTACGCCGAAGTACAAGTCGCAAATTTATAAATGGTTGTTTACGAGTTAACTCTATGAAAAAAAATAGCGCTATAAAAATTGCTGCTACTATACTTAAACGCACAATCAATGCTGAACTAAACCAATCTTTGCGGCTACCTTCTTCTAAAACAACTTGCAGGGAACCTAACCCAATCGCCATCGCAATAATTCCCCACCAATCACCTTGCTTCAGTAAATTAATTTGGGGTAGTTCTTGCTTAATTCCGTACCAAACGCCAGCTAGCATTAATACCCCTGGTATTACATTTATATAAAAGTTGTATTCCCAACCAAAATTTTCTGTTAACCAACCTCCTATCGTCGGGCCAATTGAAGGGGCAAAAACTGCACTAAAACCAAATGCAGCCAGTCCCACTGATTGCTTAGATTGGGGTAAAGTAGTTAATACAACTGTCATAGCGGTGGGAATTAATACTCCTCCACTAAAACCTTGTAAAGCGCGAAATAAAATCATGGAATTGAGATCCCACGCCCAAGCGCAGCATATAGAAAAGAAAATAAATAATGCAGTATTCACTAACAGGTAACGCCGCAGAGAAAACACTCGTGATAACCATCCCGTTAGAGGAATTACCACAATTTCTGCTACTAGATACGCCGTAGAAATCCAAGAACCTTCTTCTAGAGTTGCTCCTAAACTTGCTTGAATATCTTGCAGCGAAGCATTAGTTATTTGAATATCTAATACCGCCATAAATGCACCAAGCATACTGGCTAATACACCAATCCAGGTTCTTAGCGGTACGCGTTCTGGCGGTACAGCAGGATTTTGCCCTTGCTGATGAATTACACCTGTATTAGTCATAGTGTGTTCCAGTTCCAAGGTTAAGTAACAAAATTATTATTAAATCTTATACCATGTTTTGGCAATTTTTATCCTAAGCTTTATGACTTATTACAATGCCCTTATGCTCATAAATCGGACGCATTATTTGCCTTAAACCAGGCAACTGTCTGCTAAAAAATATAGAGCCTAAAATACAAGCTATGCCATCAATAATTAAAGTGTTCGTAGCACCAATATGACTTGCTAATATACCACCTAACAAATTACCTATGGGAATCATCCCTAAAAATGACATTGTGTATAAGCTCATCAATCGCCCACGTTTGTCATCCTCAACAATTGTTTGTAAAAATGTGTTGCTAGCAGCAATTTGCAGAATAGTACCTAAGCCAACAAATAACATTGTAAATAAAGAGAGTGGTAAAAATCGAGAGAAAGAAAAGGCAATTAGACCAGTTCCTAAAATTGCTGGAGCTAAGGCAATCAAATTACCAATTCCTAAGATTGTTTGACGCGTAGCTAGATAAATACCACCAGTTAAGGCTCCAACTCCAGATGCCGCCATTAAAAACCCCAAGGTTTCTGCACCACCTTTGAGAACTTGTTCTGCAATAACTGGGACTAAAATAGTATTTTGTAGCCCCATAAGGCTAACTAAAGTTGATAGCAACAAAATCGAGCGGATCGGTGGAAAGCTAAAGGCATATACAAATCCCTCTTTGACTTTTTGCCAGGGATTCCCATCAGATACCACATATTTCCAAGGTTTAACTTTCATTGCCAATAAAGCGGCGATGACAGCAATATAACTCAAACCATCTATTAAAAAACAATAGCCAGTTCCAACACTGGCAATTAATAAACCTCCGATCGCAGGGCCAATCAATCGCGCCCCGTTGATCGTGGTAGAGTTAATGGCGATCGCATTGGCTAAATCTTCTCTGCGTTCAACCAGTTCTGGCACAAATGCTTGGCGGGCTGGCGCATCTAAGGCGTTAATAAATCCTTGACACAAACTCAAGGCGATAATGTGCCATACCTGAATCACACCAGTCAGCGCCAGCACTGCCAATGTTAACGATTGAATCATCGCCAAGACTTGTGTACCAATTAAGGTACGATACCGAGAAAATCGATCTACAAATACTCCACCAAAGGGAGCTAAAAAAAAGCTAGGAATTTGACTCGAAAATCCTACAACTCCTAGCATTAATGGGGAATTTGTCAAGTCATAAACTAGCCAAATCGTTGCAAGTTGCGTCATCCATGTCCCAATTAGGGAAATACCTTGTCCGGCAAAAAACAACTGGTAGTTTTTTGATCTCAACGCAGGTAATAACAGTTTTTTCATATCAGGTTTCTTTTATACCAATCTCCTCTCACAAATATCATTTCACCTCATCTTTATACGCCTCGCTATAGATGTAGGAGAATGTCATAGATAGAAAGAGGTTTTTCATCTGTTTTTAACAACACAAGAAAGCAGTTGTTGCTGGAGAAATACTACACTTCTGTGCGGAACGCTCCGTTACCACCCTCAAAGGATAAACAAGCATTTCGCCGTGATTTTAGGCACTTAGCGATCCCCCCTAATCCACGCCAGTCGCTCATGGGGAAAACCCCTAAGACCGCGCTGGCTCCCCTTAAAAAGGCTACGGTGTACACACAAGTCTTTGAGAGTGGCCTCATAGGCTTTTGATCCCCCCAACCCCCCGATAAATTGGGGGGCAAAAGTCTCTTAAAGTCCCCCTTTATAAGGGGGATTTAAGGGGATCTCCAACGATTTTGGGTTTGTTACAGAGATGTATGTACACCGTAGCCTTAAAAAGGGGGAAGAATCAAAGTCCCCCGATAAATTGGGGGATTTAGGGGGATCTAGAACGTTTTGATCCCTATAATCGGACTTTTCAAACATCCTCTCGGGAGCAATGCGATTTTGTGAGGTGAGTAAGCAGGGGAGGCAGGGGAGGCAGGGGGAGAGAAATAATTTAAGTATATTTTTCAGCTTTTTAGTAGTAAAAAATACTATAATTTTTTCTTTACTCCCCCTGCTCCCCCTGCCTCCCCTGCTCCCCCTGCTCATTAGACGATGATCTCACTTTTTCGCGTTGCTCCCCATCCCCTCAGAGGCAGCTTGCGGTTTAAGTCCCCAGTCCCCAGTCCCTCTTTCATACTTGGCTGTGAAACTAGTTTTATCAGAACTGCCTTCTGCCTCCTTCACGCAATTTGACATTACTTGACTTCCACAGCAACTTCCGCAGACATCCCCGGAGTAATCCGCGATTCGTACCCTTGAATGCTCTTTTGGTCAAAAACTACTTTTACTGGGATGCGTTGGACAACTTTGGTAAAGTTACCTGTAGCATTATCCGGTGGCAATAGGGCAAATTGAGCGCCGGAAGCTGGCGAAAGACTATCAACACGACCAATAAAGGTGTGATGAGGGAAAGAATCCAGCTTGATTTCTACTAGTTCTCCTGGGCGCATCTTTTCTAATTGGGTTTCTTTGAAGTTCGCAATTACCCAATAGTTGTTATCTACGATCGCCATTAATGGTGTTCCCGATTGGATGCGGTTGCCAACTTCTACATTTTTTCTCCCTACGCGTCCGGCACTAGGAGCGGTAACGTTGACGTAGGATAGTTGCAATTGTGCATCTTTCAGCGATGCTTCTGATTGCGCGATCGCTGCTTTGGCTGCTTCGTATTGACTGCGTTTTACTGTTGTATCTTGTCCACCTGCGGTAGCTTGTTGCAATCCTCCCTTGGATGCTGCCAATTTAGCTTGGGCGTTGGTGACATTTTCTTGCGCCTGCGCTAGTTGAGACTGGGCTTTGGCGACACCAACTTTGGCAGAGGCTAATTTAGCTTGGGCTTGTTCTACTCCCTGAATGGCGGCATTTTTTTGGGCTGTAGCCACATCGTAAGCTGCTTTAGCTGTGTCTAGTTGCTGACGAGCGATCGCCCCTGATTGATACAATTGGTTGTAGCGATTGTAATCTGCTTGGGCATTTTTCAAATTCGCATTTGTTTGTGCTACCTGTGCTTGGGCAGCTGGTATCCCCGCTTGGGCTAGTCTGACTTCAGCTTGAGCAGCTGGTATCCCCGCTTGGGCTTCTTGTACTGCTGCTTGGGCTGTGGAAATTGCTGCTACCGCACTACTAACATCTCCCTGCGCTTGAGTCGTCTTACCAGTGGTAGTTTGTGAAGTTAAGGCAATATTTGCTTGGGCAGCTTGGGCTTGTCCCCGCGCATTTTCTAAAGCTGCTGCTGCTTGTTGTACCTTGCTTTCATAGTCTCGTGGATCTAACTTGACTAATAATTGTCCAGGCTGCACCAGTTGGTTGTCATTTACAAGTACCTCACTCACTGTTCCAGGAATGCGGGTACTAACTTGGTGAATGTTTCCTGCAACAGTGGCGTTGTCTGTTTCCTGGTGGGTGGAAGCGTATTGCCAATAGTGATAACCAAAAGTACCTGCGGCGATCGCACCCACGCCTAATCCTGCCAAAATCAAACCAGTCGGTTTTTTTCGCTTTGGTTTCGCTGGAACTTCTTTCTCGATCTCAGGAGTCACAACAGGTGCTTCTGCTGTTGCGGATGTCTCTGCGGGCAGAATTTCTAAAGTCTCTGAATCAGGAATCACTTCTTTTTCTAAAACTGGGGTTTTGTGTCCGTTGCGTCCGTTAAAAGTATTAGCACCCATGATTGTTACCTCGCTTCCTCGTCGTTCAATAATTTGATTGATAATCGTTTATTTAGAATGCGTAATATTTCCTGAAAAAAATGTTATTTCCTTAGTATGCGTAATATTATCTCAAAACAAATCTTTACAGCACCTCCCCCAGTCGGGTGATTATGAGATCATCTTTAGGAAAGATTCGCGATCGCCCGGTTCAAGATTTGGGAAAATATTTCCCGATCTGCAAAGGAAACACCATCCATCGCTTCATCACGAATTGCTGCGGCGATTGGCGGTAAGATAGCTTCTAGTTCTTTACCTGCATCCGTTAGCCAGATTCGCCAGATGCGGCGATCGTTGGTGTCGCGTTCTCGACGCACCAAGCCGCGTTCCTCCATCCGATCTAGCACACCTGTTAAAGTCCCTCCTACTTGTTTGAGTTTGTCTCCAATACTAGAAGTAGGTAAACCGTCTTCTTGCCACAAACAGCACAATACTAGCCAGTGAAATGGTGTAAGTCCAAAGGGTTCTAGCCTCTCAGTAAACTTGCGTCCGAGCAGTTGTGAGACTAATTTGATTCTATAGCCCAAATTGTATGGTGCCAGATTTTGCTGCCACGACTCTAATGCTGGGGAATGATTTGATGTAGAAACCATTTAGCAAAATACTTAGTGTGCGTACTATTTTACATAGATTAGTCTTTTTTAGCAATAGTTGCTTTGCATCTGTCTTAGGGAATAAATTGAATCAATTGATACTCTTGAACAGTGCCGATGATGCGGTGAGGTCTAGATAATCTAGGGGATTGATCGGCATAGATCCAAGCATAGCTCAAAGCTGGTATTTGCGAAATAGAGGCTACTGGTTGGACATGAATAGGAAGATAGAACTCAAGCAGAACTTGGGTTTTTTGATCTATTTTGACATAGTAGGTAGGATGAGATTGGATAATTGAGGCGATCGCACTTTGTTGTAAAAAAGTTCTTAAAACTGGGTTATAGTCACTTAACAGCCCTATGCTACCCGTCGTCGCTAAAGCTAGCCAACAAGGAATTAACCAAGCTGCAATCCAGTAACGCGCTGTGAGAAACTTTTTGCCAAAGTGGTAACGACTAATCCACACCACAGGTAAAATTAACCAACCTAAGCCCATAACCAAGGTAATAGTCGCAAACCTGCGAATATCAGAATTCCCCCAATTAAGAATGCCAATACTGCTTATAACAAGCAAAATACCGAAACCACCAAAGCCATAACTGAGATTCCGAGGAAGATTCCTTATTCCATTACCTTTTTCAATAGGTAATTTGGGATGAATTCCTGTCTGATAAATATTCCCTAGCCAATTTAAACCCACAGATGCCAATAAAGCAATGAACGGATAAAGGCAAAGACTATAGTGAGGGAAACGAGTGGTAAAAATACTAAGTTCACAAAATAAGACAACTGGAAAACCAACTAATATTAACTGGTAGCGATAAATAGGACGACGGAGAATCAAAACTAAACCTAAAATCCCGAAAAAAGCCCAAGGAAATGATTTTAAGGGGATATTCCACATATAGAATAGTGGAGTATTATGATTCTGATTCTCAGAACCTAACTGCACAACAAACTTGAGTAACTCCTCAAAACTCTGATTTCCGTAGTGCAACCAACTTAACCATAGCCAAATGCAGGTGGGTATTAAACCTACGAAAAAACCTAAGTACAAAAGTGGATTACTAAGATGCCGATGACGGTGATGTTCCCAAATTAAATAAGGAAATAAAGCTATAATTGGTAAAAAAATCATAAAGCTTCTAACTAAGAAGCCTAAACTTAAAGTTAAACCAGCTATAAAACTCCAGAAGTAGCGATATTTAGGGTGTATTTCCGTTTTTATTAAAGATAAAATAGCTAAAAGTACTAAGAAAATCATCGGGACATCAGGTGTACTTAAGCGAGAGTATTGTAGCCAGAGAAATTCAACACTTAAAATTGCAGCAGCTAGCCAAGCCAAATTTTTGCCTAGCATAATTTTGCCTATTTCATATACAAGCCATAAGCTAAAAATGCTAGCAATCATACTAGGAATACGCGCACTAGTATCACTCATCCCAAACAGGTTAAAAAAACTAGCAATTAACCAATAAGGGCCGGGGGTTTTATGATGTGCCCTTTCCCAAGGAGTTATCCAATTACCAGAATCAAACATCAAACGGGCACGCGAAGCATAAAGTGCTTCATCATGTGCTATCAGGCTATTGTGTCCAGAAGTAAATAGTAATAAGGGCAATATCCAAACTAACAAACTCAGATAGGGTAACGATCCGACTAGGCGGATTTGTCGCCAAATATGCTGCAAAAAGTGTAATTTATAGAACATTGAATTGATAAAATTGAATGCTGCTATCTAGACTCGTTTATGTGTCCTACTGTTATTAAAATATGTTACATAGTGATTGTTGAAAAATATCTGGAATTACCGCAATTTTCCGAAAAAGTACTCCAAAAGAGAGATTTATGCAGTTAAGACCGAATCAACGCCTGAAATTAGACGACAAAGACGATAAGCTGTTCTATGCCTATCCCCGCTTCGTCACTCATGTCGATGAAGGATTTATTCAACAGCTAACGGATTTATATCGCGATCGCCTCAAACCCAACACCCGCGTTTTTGATATGATGAGCAGCTGGGTGTCTCATCTGCCAGAAAAGATGCAGTTTGACCATGTGGAAGGACACGGACTAAATAGTGAGGAATTAGCACGAAATAGTCGCTTAAATCATTACTTTGTGCAAAATCTTAACGAAAATCCGCAGCTACCTTTAGCAGATGGAGATTTTGATGCTGTTCTCAATTGCGTATCTGTGCAGTATGTGCAATATCCAGAAGCAGTATTTTCTGAAATTTACCGCATATTGAAACCTGGGGGTGTGGCAATTATCAGCTTTTCTAACCGGATGTTTTTTGAAAAGGCAATTCAAGCTTGGCGGGAGGCTTCTGAAGCACAGCGAGTAGAATTAGTCAAAGAGTACTTCGCCTCAGTCCCAGGATTTACAACCCCAGAAGTTATAGCTAATAAATCAACATTACCGAATTTCTTACAGTGGTTGGGTGCAGCTGGAGGAGATCCATTTTATGCTGTCATAGCTTACCGTAGTTAAGCTAAATAGTCACTAGTACAACTTGACAGAAATCCAGCGACCATTTCAGATAAGGGGCTTAAGCTCCTTGTCTAAAAAACCATTGTTAATTGTATATTTATAGCGTGTATAGATGAATTATTGGCTAATGAAATCAGAACCAGAAGCCTACAGCATTGCTGACCTTCAACAGCAAAGCCAGACTATTTGGGACGGTGTTCGCAATTATCAAGCTCGCAACTTTTTGCGCCTTATGCAGGAAGGAGACTTAGCTTTTTTCTACCATTCAAATACTAATTTTCCAGGTATTGCTGGGTTAATGCGTGTCGTCAAAAAAGATATTGCTGACCCGACTCAGTTTCAGCCAAAAAGTAAATACTACGACCCGAAATCAACTTCCGAATCCCCTCGTTGGCAAACAGTTGTAGTAGAATTTGTTGAGGCTTTTTCTAATCCTATTTTGCTATCAATACTCCAAGAAAAGTTTAACGCTGAAGAGTTAATCTTAGTAAGACAAGGAAATCGGTTATCGGTGATGCCTGTTCCTGAAGCAGTAGCTTTGAAGATTCTGATCATGAAAAACTGAATTCTTACAATCCTTTAAGATTTATAGTAATAACTTTAGTCATTTAAATAGAACTAAAATCCTTACTAAGAAGCTAATTTTATCTTGCTTATTTAACGCGAACTCACACCCATTGCATAGGATCTAATTGATAGTAACGTTGCAATTGCTCATAAAGTGCCGGATGCTTGGACAATAGTTGCTGCGGTTTCTCAAAAAATGTCTCAGTCGCTACAGCAAAAAATTCTGTGGGATTTGTTGCACCATAGCTATCCATTACTGTTTTTACATCTTGTGAAACATCATTACAAAGTTGCTGATAGGCTTCTGTCATTACCTTTGCCCACATAGGATAATCTGAGTTGTGTTGCAGTATCGGAACTCCTTCAGCTTTACCGTCTTCTTGATCTAACTGATGGGCAAATTCATGAAGCACAACATTACGTCCATCTCTCCAATAATTAGTGTCTTGTTTCACCTGTTCCCAAGATAGTACTAATTGGTCAGTTGTCCACGATTCACCTAGTCTTGCTACGCGCCTTTCTTCAACAACATAATTTCCAACGGAAGTTGTTTCTTTCACAAAATAAGCGTTGGGATATACCAGAATTGAACGAAGTCTGGGAAAGTACTGCCCACGTTCATTTAGTAGGAGTAAACAGGCGATAGCAGCCAAGGTTATTTTCATTTCCTCTGTGACTTGTAATCCTCTACAGCCAATAAATTGTTTTTCTGCTAGAAATACTTGAATATGTCCTTGAAGTCGTCTGATCTCATCGGGAGAAAGACAAAGGTAAATGGGAAGATTATTCTCAATAATTGCATTCCAAAGTGGGGGAAAAGGACGATGTTTGAGACGGTTTCTTCGCCTTTTGATTAGAATGGGATTGATTAAAATCCCGATGATAATCAGCCCAATGATGAGAAAGGCAACTATTGCTTTAATCATTGACTTTGGCTTTAGAAGGGAACAGGGAACAGGGGAAAGAGGCAATATTAAGAAATAATCTGAGAAATAAGCTTGATTTTCCATGTATAGCAAGCTTTTTGAGATTTTCCCAGATAAATTTAGCTTACTAGGTACTAAAGAACCTTGACTTTTGATTAAAATACTTATCTTAAAGTACTTTTAGTAAAAAAACATTCCATCGTAGGGTAGCACAGCTAGCTGTGCTACCCTACCTTGTACTTCATTAAAATAAAAATCGCTATGTGTGATGTTTTATTTTTTGCAAGTCCCTTATGTCGTCAAAGTCTAGAATATTCTTTGCGGCTAGCGATCGTCATCGGTTAATATGACTAATTGCGCTCTGGCTTCAGTTTTCACATATTCAGTAATATTTGACCTATAAATTGTAATTATGCTAACCAGTGTTGACCGTTTATTATTTGTCCGGCGAGTCCCGATTTTTAAGGAATTGCGGGATGATTTTATTGTGCGGCTCACTTCAGTGATGAACGAACTGTCATTTCCAGCTAATTACACCATCTTTCGCCAGGGAGAAGAAGGGCGATCGCTCTATATTGTAGTGTCAGGGAGGGTTAAAGTTCACATCGGCAATAAACAACTTGCAGAGGTGGATCGGGGGAAATATTTTGGTGAAATGGCAGTATTTGATACTCAAACTCGTTCCGCCACTGCAACGACTTTGGAACCTTGCGAATTTTTGGAACTGACGCAAGAGCAATTGTATGATGCGATCGAAGAAACTCCTGAAATTGCGGTGAATATCATTCGTGAATTATCCCGTCTGATTCGCAAGTTGAATGATGATATGAATGTGACTGCATCAGGTCGTCATTAGTTATAACAAAAATCGCAATTAATGCCAGCAAGGAATTATGAGAGTAGTGACAAAGGTTTTGCTCAAAAAGTCTGCCTTGTCAAGTTTGCACCTAAACAAATCGGTGAAGGAATGTTTCTCAAAATGCTACTTTCACACATTCTTTAAGAAACTGTTGGGGAATTTCTCCACTTTCTCCCCAATGCAGATGCACATAAGAGGCGTGAACATTTGCAGGGAAACCCCATCCTTCGCATCCCATATTTTCGTCACAGTCGTAGCGAGAAGTTGCAAATAGGGGCTGAGTGGGAGTTATGGTTAAGTGGGAACGATGAAACTCATGCCCGTAAACAGTTGTACCTACCTTTACTAACAGATTATCTTGCAAAGCGACTGCACGACGATAGCCTAAAGTTAAACGCCCACCCATGACAGCAGATGTCGGTAAAACTCCCGCCATCGACCAAGATTTTCCCTCAAAATCAATAATTTGCTCGCATAAATACATCAATCCGCCGCATTCAGCGATCGCAGGCATACCTTTGAGAATTGCTGTTTTCACTCCATCCCGAACGCTGGTATTTTCTGCTAGCTGCTGGGCAAAAACTTCTGGGAAACCTCCGCCAAAATACATTCCCTGTATATC
This sequence comes from Nostoc sp., assembly GCF_036917455.1. Taxonomy (GTDB): domain Bacteria; phylum Cyanobacteriota; class Cyanobacteriia; order Cyanobacteriales; family Nostocaceae; genus Nostoc. Next base: position 21,406 of record NZ_JBALDK010000232.1, read on the forward strand.
TTTTGGGATTGCAGCATCTTCTAAAGGACTCCAGAAAACCAGTTCTGCGCCAAGTTGTTGCAGCAAATCGAGATTGTCTTGGTAGTAAAAATTAAAAGCGCGATCGCGGGCGACTGCAATTCTGATGGAGGAGGGGGGATGAGGGAGATGAGGGGGATGAGGCAGAGGTTTTGATTTTAACAGGGGTAACAAATGTTGCCAATCGAAGCAGCTATCTCCTAAATCGGCGAGGCGATCGATTAAAGCGTTGAGTTCGGGGAGTTCTGCTGTGGGAACTAAACCCAAATGGCGATCGGGAATTGTGATGTTATCTTGACGGCGCAGCACGCCCAAAATGGGTAATTGTAAGGGTTCTAGGGAATCTTTGAGGAGAGAGAGATGGCGATCGCTTCCCACGCGATTTAATACTACCCCAGCTATTTTAATTCTCGGATCAAAAGATTGATAGCCGTGAGCGATCGCAGCTACAGAACCAGACAAGCGACTGCAATCAATTACCAACACCACAGGTAAATCTAAAAGCCGCGCAATGTGTGCTGTACTGGCAAAATCAGTAATTTGTCTTTGGTCATTGGTCATTTGTCCTTTGTTTTTTGCAAATGACAAATGACTAATGACCAATGACGAAACACCATCAAATAATCCCATTACCCCTTCTACTAGGGCATATTCACTTAGTTGACTATGACGGGCAAAACATTGCTGAATGTAGGCTTCGGAAGTCAAAACGGGGTCTAAATTACGACAAGGAAGACCAGTTACGTGTTGATGAAACATCGGATCTATATAGTCTGGGCCTACCTTAAAAGATTGTACCGAGCGATCGCGACGACGTAAAGATGCTAAAAGGGTGAGCGTGACTGTTGTCTTGCCCACCCCACTACGTTCTCCAGCAATGATTACAGACATAAAAAAGTTAGGAGTTAAGAGTGAGAAGTTATGAATTATAACTCTTGTACAGACGCGATTTATCGCGTCTCTCCTAACTTTTGTACAGACGCGATAAATCGCGTCTCTCCTGTATGCAATTAATCGCGTGTCTTTTAATTCGCCAATTTAAAAATACTGGCTGTCACTGCTAGACTTTCTTCAAACAGTGACTCGCGGCCCCAGCGTTGCACCTGCTGACTTAGCAATGCTTCCGCCTTTTGTTCTGAAAGTGAAGTCACCTGTTGAAACAGACCGGCAGATTGAGCGCCGCCATGTGTTTCCATCCGCATACAACCACCAGTTTCTGAACAGATAACTGTACCACAGTCTGCCTGGGGATTTGTCGAACTGAGGCGCAAGGCAATCAAATCGCCCATAATATCACCCACATCAGCAACCGGAACTCCTGCTAATTCCGCTTCTACTTGTCGCTGATCTTGAGAAATAAAATGGATGCGAGTGATATCATAATCACCGCTTTCCTTTTGATAAGAAACTGGCTGCCATTGCAGGCGACTTGCCAGCCAACCCAAAAACAGTAAAGCTTGGGCAGGATTACCTTTTTCGTAATCAATCGTAACGCGGTCAACTTCTTTAAGGGCAGCGCGACGATTAGGTGAATCATAAGCTTCAGCTGTCAATTCCTGCCATGATGCGAGGCGACGCCAGTTCAAATCAGCTAAAGGTACACCCGTTTCGACTAACTCTTCTAAGTGGAGTAAATCACCTTCAGGGTCGTTAAAGTTGCAAGAATCTACAATCACATTATTGCAGACTGCTGCTAGGCGCTTGAATAGACCGTTATTAGGGTCTGGGGTTGCCTTCCACCAGAGAAATTTCGGCAAGCCGCCAATCAACAATGCTGGAATCATGCCACCAATGCGTTCTAAGGCAGCAGCAGTTCCACTGAGAGTAATGTATTCGCAGCAAATAAGTGTGCTTGACGATTGCTTTTGGATGGGGCAATAGGCAGAAACTTGAGCCTTAACTCCTTCATCTTCGCCAGCAATGGGAAATAGCGCAATGATGCGACAGGGGTTGCGGAGAGCGATTTCATCGGCAATTCTGGGGCTGCCAGCACTTAACCCAGCAGAATGTTCTCCACCTCGCTGACCTTTAGCGAATTCTTCTCGTAATACAGTCAGAGTTTCTGGTGTTGCTGTTCCGGTTTCTGGCAGACCATTTTTCTTTTGCACTTCCCGCAATGCTGCTCTCATCTGTGGCCCTAAAATTCCATCAATTGGGCCGTTGTAAAATCCTAAAGCAGCCAACAAATACTGAGTTTCTTCTGGTTCGTAGACTACTAAAGTAAATGTTGTTGCCCTAGTAGCGCTAGGAAGACCACCGTCCTCGCCAGTTATGCCGTAGCTTTGCCAAATTTGATTTAGTTCGGCATCTATTTCGTTAAGCGAAATATCTTTCGGTGTCTGGAGTGAAAAAATTGTAGAAGTTTGCGTAGGCATAGTAGTTTTGAGTTGTCATTTGTCATTTGTCATTGGTCATTTGTCATTTGTCATTCGTCATTTGTTTTTACTAGTGACTAATGACTAATGAACGCCACTTGCTTCAACGGGAGGAACCCCCGCAACGCAGTGGCTTTTAATGACTAATATTTAGAGTCTGCGCCAGCGACGGCCATCCTGGTTAATTAGGAGTTCTGCTTGTTCTGGTTCCCAAGTACCGGCTTCGTATTGGGGAATAGTATTTGGATCGGTGGGTGAATCCCAGACGGAAAGGGCTGGTGTTACTACTTGCCAAGCTGCTTCTACTTCGTCTGCCCGTGTGAATAATGTTTGATCGCCCATCATACAATCAAGGAATAAGCGATCGTAGGCATCGGATGTTGCTTGGATGCCAAAGGAACCATAACTAAAGTCCATATCAACGGAACGGGTGCGGAATTCTGCCCCTGGCATTTTCACATCAAAACGTAGGGAAATACCTTCATTTGGTTGAATCCGCATCGTCAAAATATTGGCGTTTGTCTGTTGGGCGGCAGATTGGAACATCCGAGACGGAACTTCGCGGAAGTGAATGGAAATTTCACTGACTTTTTTCGGCATCCGCTTTCCAGTCCGCAAGTAGAAAGGAACACCTTTCCAGCGCCAGTTGTCTACCAAAAACTTCATCGCTACATAAGTGGGTGTGGTGGAGTTGGGGTCAACACCTGGTTCTGTCCGATACCCTGGCACTGCTTCACCCTTCATCCAGCCAGCACTATATTGACCGCGGACTGCTGACTGCGACAGATTGTGAACATCAGCTAAACGAGTAGCTCTGAGTATCTTCACTTTTTCTGTGCGGATACTGTCGGCATCCATTGCGTTTGGCGCTTCCATCGCTGTTAAGCAGTAAAGTTGCATGAGGTGATTTTGCAACATATCCCGCAGTGCGCCAGCGCTTTCATAGTAGCCAGCCCGGTCTTCTACGCCTACGGTTTCTGCTACGGTAATTTGCACGTGGTCAACAAATTGACGATTCCACAAGGGTTCAAAAATCGCATTGGCAAAGCGAAACACCAGCAAATTCTGGACTGTTTCTTTACCCAAGTAGTGGTCAATCCGGTATACTTGATTTTCTTTGCAATATTTCTGTACCACTTGGTTAAGACTTTGGGCAGAAGCCAAGTCCCGACCAAAGGGTTTTTCAATTACTAGACGATGTTTGTAGGGATCTTCTAGCATCCCGCCGCTTCCTAGCTGCTTAATCGCTTCGGGAAAGAATGAGGGCGCAACGGAGAGGTAGAACATGCGATTACCTCGCGTGCCCCGTTTTTCGTCTAATTCACTCAGTAAGGTTTTTAGTTTTTGGTAGCCTTCAGGGTTGTCTATATCCCCAGGACTGTAGAACAGACCTTGAGAGAAGTCTTGCCAGAGTTCCCCTAAATCGACATCAGGATGTGCCTCTTCCATGCCTTTTTGCATTTGTTCGCGGAAGTATTCATGGCTCCATTCTCGTCGTGCTACACCGACAATGGTAGTTTCTGGAGGAATACGCCGTTCTCGCCGCAATTTATAAAGGGCTGGCACTAATTTGCGCCAGGTGAGATCGCCAGAAGCGCCAAAGATAACTATAATTTGGGGTTCAGCCATCCCTTGTTGTTGCAGGCCAACGCGCAAGGGATTTTCTAGCAGACTAACCATAGGAATTTTGGATTTTGTGAATTGTGAATTGGGAATTAGGAATTGGGAATTGGGAATTGGGGATTGGGGATTGGGGATTGGGGATTGGGAATTTAGGAAAGAATTCTTATAACTCCTAACTCCTAACTCCTAACTTATAACTCCCATTCTCCATTACCCATTCCCCATTACCCATTTCCCGGTCCCTACACTGGTGACAATACCTTGATCTTTTCTTCTAAAGAGTTCATCAAGGACTGGAAGGGCTGAATGAACTTGTCAATACCTTCATCTAACAGTTCATCCATGACGGCATCAAGATCGATGTTGATGTCGGAATCTTTGAGGTTTTCGAGCAGCGTGTAAGCATTATCTACGTCTGTTTCTAAGCGATCGCTCACGTTACAATGATCGGCACAAGCTTTAATGGTCGCTGGTGGTACGGTGTTAACGGTATCTTGTCCAACCAACTCTTCGATATACATCACGTCGTTGTAGTTGGGGTCTTTGGTGCTGGTACTAGCCCAAAGTAGCCTTTGTACTGTGGCTCCTTTTGCTACCAACTCTTGCCAACGCTCGCTTCTAACGATCTTCTTGTATTCTTGGTAAGCTACCTTGGCGTTAGCGATCGCTACTTTCCCTTTCACAGCTCTTAACTTTGCTTCCACGGCAATATCATCAACGCCTTTTTTCAACTTAGCATCTATTTTGGCATCAATGTTGCTATCGATCCGGCTGAGGAAGAAGCTAGCGACTGAAGCAATTCTACTGATGTCTTTACCTTCAGCCAGCCGTTTTTCTAAGCCCCGAATATAAGCCCAAGCTGTGTTTATGTAGCTTTCTACAGAAAACAACAATGTAATATTAACATTCATTCCCTCGGCTATTACTTGCTCCACTGCTGGCAAACCAGTTTCTGTACCGGGAATTTTAATCATGAGATTTTCCCGACCAATTTCTTGGAAATATCGCCGAGCTTCGGTTATGGTTGCTTCAGTATCATGGGCAATGGTTGGTGGGACTTCGATACTCACATAACCATCTAGTCTATTCGAGGCTTCATAAATTGGGCGTAAAATATCACAAGCGTTACGGATATCTGAAAAAACTAACGATTCGTAAATTGTCTGTATCGGTAAGCCAGCACGAACTCCGGCTTCTATATCGGCATCATAAATGACATTACCTGCGATCGCTTTTTCAAAGATAGCTGGGTTAGAAGTAATCCCAGATATACCTTGATTTTCAACCATGTCTTTGAGTTCACCTGATTGAATAATGTCACGGGTCAAATTATCCATCCAGATACTTTGACCGTACTGCTTAATTTCTAGTAGATGATTGGTAGACATAGGTAGTTTTTTCACTCCTGTATAGTGATGTTTCTAAGTAAAGTTGGCAAAACGCATCAAATATTGATGGTTACTTTTGAATTGTGGCGTTGCCAATCACTTATCGCATCGGCCAGCTGAGATAATCCTTAATTAATCTTCAAAAAGTGCTATTCTGCATTCCCAATCCTAAATCACCATGATTAACGTTTAATTAATGGCAGATGAGATTACAGCACCACAGAAATCAAACCTCTAGAACCCTTACGTAACAGTAATTACGAATTACGAATTATTTTCTAGTGTCCGTTTTGAATAAAAGACTCTACCTTTGCTACATCTTCTTTGCTACCAATAATTAAAGGTGTGCGCTGATGCAGTTTTTTCGGTACTACATCCAAGATATTTACTAATCCTGTAGTAGCACGACCGCCTGCTTGTTCAATCAAAAAGGCTAGAGGAGCGGTTTCATAAAGCAAGCGCAATTTCCCTTCTGGGTTTTGAATTGTACCGGGATAAAGGAACACACCACCTTGAACCAAAATTCTATGGATATCGCTCACCATTGCGCCGCTATAACGAGCGCTGTAGCCTTCTGTGCGATGAACGTAGCGGATGTATTCTCGAATCGATTCTTCCCACTGCCAAAAGTTACCTTCATTTACGCTGTAAACGGAACCGTGGGTAGGAATCCGAATATTTTCTTCTGTGAGAATAAACTCTCCTAAGCTGGGATCGAGGACAAAGGAATGAACGCCCTTACCTATAGTATAAACCAGCATTGTGCAAGGCCCATACAGGATGTATCCAGCAGCGAGTTGCTTGTGTCCGTTGGTGAGAAGGTCGGTTGCTTTACCGTCGCTATCATTTCCTTCTTGTTGGCGAATGGCAAAAATGGAACCCAAGCTGAGATTATTATCAGTGTTGGATGAGCCATCAATTGGGTCATACAGTAAGGTATAGCGACCAATAGGGCAATTTTCGGGGATATAGTAAGGATTTTCCATTTCCTCAGAAGCTAGGCGACAGACTAAGCCGCTTTGCTTAAACACTGAGATAAACACATCATTGGCGTAGACATCCATCTTTTTGACGGATTCTCCTTGAACATTAACTTCCCCTGTAAAACCGAGAACGCCTTCCATTAAACCAGCGCGACTCATGCGACGTGCAACCAGTTTACCAGCCAAGGCGATGCGATTCATGAGCGCACTTAAATCTTGGGCATCTGGGGAAAAACTCTGAAGTTGCTGGAGGACGTGACGGGATAAGGTTGTACAATCGCGATCTAAAGCTCTATCTGTAATTTCATTGATAGATGATTCTAAGGATTCTGGCGTTCTAGCCATTTTGATGTTCTCCGCAGCCACTAGCTGTTAATTGGGTTTTAGTTGTGTATGGCAATTTATGGTTGCTGCTTCTATCTTAGGAAGGTAATTTGAGAACTTAGATACGACTTTAGATAAACTAAAGAAATGAATTTTCAGTGACTCTTGTACTCAGAGCTTAGACACGTAACACTTAGTTAAATATATGACTAAATTGAGTCAGTAATTTATTTAAGTCAAGCAATTATAGAAAGTAATAAGTAGGTAGACATATTTAAATATAAAAATAAACCTGCGATTGTCCCTGATGGGTTTTTAAGTTTGGGTGGAGAACGTTTTGTTGGAGAAAATGAGCATTCTAGTTATGTACTTTGGGAAGAAGATGGTATTTCCCCAAAATTATCGTTAGAAATTGTTTCCCAAACTTACAATTTTGAATAAAAACAAAAGAAAGTAGATTATGCCCAGTTAGGCATTTTGCAACAGGAAGTCTGAGTTAGTTATGATATTATAAAAAGTCTTGGGCGATTAGCACAGTGGTAGCGCACATCCTTCACACGGATGGGGTCACTGGTTCAAATCCAGTATCGCCCACTTATATATAGCCAGGCTTTCAACGAACTAGCTTCAATCTTTTAAACCTACTTTATGCAAGTTTGGGGCAAGATGGAATGGCACTAAGAAAAGGGAAAATCGTTGAGGCAGCAGGGGTGCAGAGGAGCAGGGGAGCAGGGGAGAAAGGAAAAATTTTAAGCAATTTTAAGCATACGAACAGAAGAGATAGAAATTCCCCTCTGCCCCCCTGCCCCTCTGCCCCTCTATTTACCTGAAAAACGCTATAAATTTCGAGCAAATTAACCCTTTCCCTATTTCCCCCTAAAAAGGGAGAATAGGGTGAAAAGGGATAATTTAGCGTAATAACTAGCTTTCTGAAGTTTCCTGAGAGAACTTCTTATGGATAGTTTTACTAGATTGCCCATCAGCAGCTACTGTGATGAGATAGTCCATTAAACCATCTGAAAAAGGAAGACGTAGGTGGAAAGTTCCATCGGGTTTGACTTTGACGGGATGTCCACTAATGTTTACGTTTGTATTTGGTTGGGTTGCTCCGTGAATAATCAACTCGGCATCTGCTACAAACCAAAAATCTTCGTGGGAACGATTGAAAATGCGAACGTTAGGTGAACGGGCGATGAGTAACCAACGATCGCTATCAGCAACATAACCAATTTCAACCATATAGTCGCGATCGCTCACGGGAATGGCCACAAAGCGATCGCGGGCTACTTCTTCACATTCATACTGCTGGATAAGTTGAGGACTTTGATAACTCAAGTCAATCCCAGTCACATCGTAAAGCCGCACTACTAATTGAGAACCACCTTGTTGATGCAGTGTTTCATTCTGAATCGGGGAAATGTGCCAAGAAACATAAGCCCATTTGGGAGTGCGGGGTGTGAGCAGTATTTTGCTCTCTTCTTCAGTGGTTTCTTCTTCTACATTTACCAAGCCAATTGCTGGTTCGCTTGCGATCGCTACATCTTCAATGGGGAAATCTGGATGAACGGGACTGAAGACACGAGCGATCGCAGAACGGGCAATAAATAACCAGCGATCGCCATCAGCGACATAGCCAATTTCAGCTATGTAATCGCGATCGCTGATGGGAATTTCCACGAAGCGATCGTGTGCTGTCTCGTCACATTCATACTGCTGAACAAGCTGAGGACTTTGATAACTCAAGTCAACCCCAGTTGTATCATACAGCCGCACTACCAATTGATAGCCGCCCTGTTGACGCAGTGCTTCCTTCTTGGTTTCGGATATCTCCCAAGAGACATCAGCCCATTGGGAAGTGCGAGGTGTCAGAATAATACTGCTGTGTTCTTCACCAATCTCTTCTTGAGTATCTACCAAGTCAATATCTGTTTCATCCGCAATCGCTACATCAACTATGGGATCTGGATGCACTGGACTGAAGAAACGAACAACTGCTGAACGGGCGATGAATAACCAGCGATCGCCATCAGCGAGATAGCCAATTTCAACGATATAATCGCGATCGCTGAGGGGAATATCTATCAGTCCGTCGTCTGCTGTCTCTTCAGATTCATACTGCTTGACAAGTTGGGGACTTTGATAGCTCAAGTCAATGCCTGTGACATCATACAACTGCACTATCAATTGAGAGCCGCCCTGTTGACGCAGTGCTGCCTTCTTGGTTTCAGAAATTTCCCAAGAGACATGAGCCGATGTATGAGTATAAGGTGTGAGCGAAATACTGCTCTCTTCTTCCAAGTGAATCTCTGTTTCATCCGTAGTCGCCAAATGATCGACGATTGGATCTGAATGCACAGGACTGAAGAAACGAACAATTCCAGAACGGGCGATGAATAACCAGCGATCGCCATCAGCGATATAACCAATTTCAGCGATGTAATCGCGATCGTTGAAGGGAATCTCTAGCAAGCGATCGTGTGCTGTCTCTTCAGATTCATACTGCTTTACAAGCTGAGGACTTTGATAACTCAAGTCAATGCCAGTTGTATCATAGAGCCGCACTACCAATTGAGAGCCGCCCTGTTGACGCAGCGCTGCTTTCTTGGTTTCAGAAATTTCCCAAGAGACATGAGCCAATGTAAAGGTATGCGCTGTGAGCAAAAGACTGCTCTCATCATCGTCAATAGCTGTTTCGGCTGCGATCGGTACATTGTCAACCGGAGTATTAGTTTCTCCTTGGGTTTCTGATGCAAGATTCGTAGCCCAGGCTCCAATCCCTGCGCCTGCTGCTACAGCCGCAACGTCTGCAAAATCTATGGAGTCATTTTCAGCAACACCTTCTTTAACGGTTGGCTCTGGTTGAGATTTTTCGTCTACCACATCGATCGGAGGTTCTGCTGCATCCGCTACCACATTGAATACATCTTCTTCTGACAATTCTGGTAAATCGACCTGTGAAGATATTGGTAATGGTGATGGTTCTGCTTTACCATACTCTGGAAAGGGCAATTCATCTACTGGGGCTGTATCTTCAGTTGAGGTTATACTCTCTAGCCAATTCAATTCTGCCTGAAGTTCCTCATCTATCTCATTTTCACTAATTTCTGTGTCCCAATATTCCAAATCAGATGTGCCATAAGTCACATCTGGTAATTCTGGCAGTGGGGCTGTCACCTCAGAAGAAGGCAGTTCTACATCAGATATTTCTTCGGAAATATTACCCAAGTGGGGATACGGAGTATTTACTACAGCTGCTGGGGCTTCTATGTCCCATGCAACCTCATTAGAATCAGGGAGATTTGTCTCTGGATAATTATTTAGCTCGACCGTCTCATCAATTGCGTCTGTTTCTGTTTCTTTGTTATTAAAGGTAGACCAGGTAGCTGCCCCGATGCCCGTTGCGATAGCTGCACCACCGCTTAAAGCTGCGGCTCCCGCTCCATTAGCTACGCTAGAGGCTGTACCTGTACCTTCATAAAGGTTAGAGGTGCCATTAGTTGCCTCTTGGACTAAATTTGATGTCCCTTGAGGACTATTTTCATTCAGGTCAGATTGTGTTTGAGCATAGATATTGAAGGGAGTGCGATCGGGGGTTTCTTGATCTTGGAAGTGGGCTATTGGCTGTTCCTCAAGCATCGCTCCGTTAAGAGAAGAAACAGTGCTGGCGTTGAGTACCGCCATTTCTTCATCCTCTGTCTTAGGTGGATGAGGATTTGATTCTGGTAAGTTGTCTGTTTGATCGGCGGGGGATGGGCGTTTTCCTAGAATCCACCATAGTAAAGATCCACCTACAGTTATGAAAAATAAAGGTAGGAGCAACCAATATGGTGTTTCCTTATTTACAATTGGACTGTTTTGTGGAGTAGCAGGAGCCACAAAAGGTTGCTCGCCAAATGCTGAAGCAGTGGCACTAGGGGAAGCTGTAGCAGCAGGTGTTGTCTGGGCAATGGGGGAAGGGGGGACAGCAGGTTGCGATCCATTGGCTGCGATCGCAACTGCTTCTGCCGTTATACCTTGTTCTATAGCCTGCTGTCCTGGCGGTGCAAGGGTAAAGCCAAGAAAATCCACTATGCTTAAGCTGGGATTTTTTTTGTAAACGTAAACTAAAGGTTGCGAGAAGGGATATTTTGCATCATCTGGGGAGGCTTTATCTAATTGCAGAACTCGCACATCTTTCAATTTCGACACCTGATTAGCTAACACATAGCTGATGCCGTCTTTGCCCAGTTGTTTGATGATTTCTGCGGTATTCTCCTCTGTTAGCTGGGTAGCATTAGACCCTGTAGCAAATTCAGCAGTCTTAAAGGCTGGATAAGTGCGAAAAGTATTGCGAGTCTCACTTGTAGTCGGGCGATCGATTAAGCGAATCTTCCCTGGAGGCCCACCCAGTTGTGACCAATTTGTAATTTGTCCCCGGAAAATCCGAGCGAATTGCCTACTAGTCAAGCTGCCTTTGAAAGGATTATCAGCACCAACCACGATCGCAATTTTCTCACGGCGCAAGCGGACTTGCTCTAGTCCTTGGGTTTTTTCTGCTGGTGTCAACCCACGCCCCATTGCTACTATGTCGATTTTGCCATTTAGTAACTCTTTCAGTGCCGTATCAGTGCCATTAGCAGCAACTTCGACCTTAGTACCCGAAAACTGTTTTTCAAAATTATCTTTCAGGCTTTGGTTGATTGCACCCAAGCTACTTGAACCATCAATCCGAACTGTCGTCCCATTCTGCACTGTTTGCGGCAGTGTAAAAGCAGGAGAATTAGGTTTAGATTGCGCCAGGATGGGTTGTAATACCAGTAACCTTGCTGCCATTGGAGTGGTAGCTAAGGAAATCCATAGTACCAGCCTGATTATCGAAGTATCTTTTTTTTCTTGTTGCCACATAAGCCCCTTAATTAAAGTAAAAAATAGAAAGCCTACCAGTTTTAAATCACAATCTTGTTAGGGATTATGGAGGAGACGCGCTAATTATACATCTGAGTTATCTTTACTTCTAATTTCCTTCAGCGCATTTGTATTGATTTATACTTTGATTGAGATTGGATAACATGATAATTTATACTCTAATTGCCAGAGTCTGTTTACTATAAAATGTTCTAATTTATATTGCAACTTATACCAAGTTGCTAGCTTCTGGCCACAATTATGAATTATTGAATTACTAAAACTGGTAAAGTCTAGCAAATTCAATATTATTTAACAATATTATTTTTAGTAGTGCTGAGTACTGGGTATCCTAATGTCTTAACCGAGTACTTGATTGTTCAAGGTGGATAAAAATTTGGATAATAAAATCCTCTTTAAACTCTTGCCTCTGTGTTGCGCCAGTTGCTACAACGGGGGGATATTCCCCTTCGGCACCAGTCGCCTAGGTTGGGAAACCCGCCTACAGCGCGGGATTCACCGCAACGCACTGGCTTCTCTGTGCGTTGTGGAGGGGTAATTGTTCAGCACTCAGAAGCATCTACTATATTTTTGAGATAACAATGGCAATCGGGCTTATCAATCAGTGACTCCACCAAAGCATTTAAAGCAGTAGCAGCTAAAGCGCCACCTCCTAAAGTTCCTTCAACTGTAATAAAAGGTATCCCTTGTTGCATCAGTTGTCGTTTAGCTGCGGGAGCATGACTAAAGCCAATAGGCATTCCAATTACTAATGCTGGCTGAATTTTTTGGTTAGACATCGCTTCACAAACTTCTACAAGGACTGAGGGAGCATAACCAATTACCAACACGCAACCCCGATCTACTTGCAGCAATTTTTCTCGCCATTGTCGATGTTGCCAAAAAGCAACTTCGGCTTCTGTGGCGGTGGTAATATGGGGATTATCAATCAAAGTTTCAGTGCGGCATCCCAAGTGAACTAATCGGGTTTGATCTAAAGCAGCAGCAACCGTTTGGGTATCGACAACAATTTGACATCTTGAAGATAAGGCTTCTCGACTAGCTGCGATCGCACCTCGGCTCAATTTCACAAAAGACACTAAACTGACATCGCCACAAGCCAAAACCAACTGAGAAATTAAGTGTTGTTCAATTTCCGAACGCTGAGACAAATCGGGTAGTAAGCGTTGTAGTGATTCTGAAAAAGCTTCCGAATGAGTATGAATTTCGGCATCCAAGCCACTCCAGAGATTTTCCAATCCTCCCAATCCGGCTTGAGTTTCGACATCGAGTAACTTTAGTTGAGCCAAAACTTCCGCCTGGATAATTTGACAATGGCGATCGCGCCCCAATAGTCCTTCTAATGCTGATGCAGTTTGGCGCAGTTGCGAAATTTGTTGCATCACCGCCCGATATTGCTGCTGAAGTTGTCCCATCAGGTTAACAGTTGTCTCCGCCTCTGGTTCCACCTCTAAAATATTGCGGATATGGTTTAGCTGAAACCCTTGCTGCTTCAGTGCAACAATCCTTTGCAACCGCAGAACATCTTTTTTAGTGTAGAGACGATAATTGCTGTGCGATCGTACTGGTTGCGGTAACAGTCCCAATTGATGGTAATGTCGCACCATCCGCGGAGTTAACCCCCCGCCTACTGCATCAGTGAGTTCTTTAATAGTTAAGCAACCAGCATTCATAATTTATCTAATAACGGTAAAAGCCTTTGTAATTCTTCACAAGCCGCCTGGAGAGATGGCGGTGCATTTTCATCTAAACTTCCTTGAGAACACTGGTTGGCTAATTCAACGCCGGGTTTACAAATTGCCTCATTTTTAGGGAATTTTGGATATTTCGATTTTTTTGCTTCTTCTTCAACAACTTCTCCTGTTTGTAAATAATGTATCCAAGTTTCGATATTTCTTTTGGGCACAAAGATTGCTATTTTCTCATCAGGCTTAGGGCGTGTCATCAATTGAGCCAAATGACAGAAGCAGCCAGATAAATTGCACCTAAAAAGTTTGTAGCACGTTTGTCATAGCGGGTTGCGTAGGCGTAGCCTGCCGTAGGCATCGCTCGGTACTGCACACTGCTTCAACATACAATCGATTATCTGTCTTCCGTGGCTCCCACATAGCCCTCTCTCCCAGGTAGCAGGTCTTTGATTCTCTCCCACTGGTCATCACGCAAACGCGTATCGGCGCGTCATCTGTTTCAATAGTGTTTATTCTTTTCCAGCAGTTCTGATTCCAGTTTACCTAATTGATGACACGCCCTAAGAATCGATCGAGTATATGCTCAACTTCTACCAGAAGATAAGCTAAATGTTATCCGCAGTCTCCAGCAAAAGTATCAAACCGTGGCAATGGTGGGTGATGGAATTAATGACGCACCAGCTTTAGCCCAAGCATCTGTGGGTATAGCGATGGGAATATCTGGCAGTGATGTAGCATTAGAAACCGCAGATATAGTACTGATGGTAGACAAGCTAGAAAAAATTGCGGTGGCGATACATTTGGGAAGGCGATCGCAATCCATAGTCAAACAGAATATAGTCGTAGCGTTAGGTTTTATTATGTTGCTTTTGGTGGGCAACTTTCTCGGAAGTATTAACTTACCCATTGGTGTGATTGGGCATGAAGGCTCGACAGTATTAGTTACCCTCAGTGGTCTAAGATTGCTGAAATAAAGCGCTTTTCTCTAACTGTCTAATCCGTTCCATTTGCAAGATATTCCACTCATCTTCAGAATAGGGTGTGGTGAACCAGGCATCTAATATTTCTTTGGCGATCGCTTCTGTAGTCGCACGTAAACTCAATACAAGGACATTTGCATGATTCCAAATCCGCGCCCCGCGTGCAGTCTCAGCATCATGGCACAAAGCTGCACGTATCCCTAAAACTTTGTTGGCGGCAATAGATGCGCCAGTCCCAGTCCAACAAAAGACAATTCCCTCATCTGCTTTCTGGGTTGCTACTGCCAAAGCAACTTTACTACAACTCAAGGGCCAATCAACTTCTAAATCATTCTCGGCTAAAGAACCGAAGGGTATAACTTCATGCCCACGTTGCAGAAGTTCTTCCACTATGCGATCGGTAAGGTTGGTGCGTTCATCACTGCCAATAGCAATTTTCATGCATTCCCCCTTAAAATTAGTCTTCCCCATCTTTTCATACTACGATGTTTATTAGGAGACAGGGAAATTGGGTATTGGTTATTAGGGACTTCCAAATAAAAAAATATTCCAAAACTGACGCAAAAATCCTCTTAATCTCTCCTCTCTCTGCGTCTCTGTGGTTCGTTTTTTGGGATAATTTATTCCTTGGAAATCCCTTAAGCCGTTGTGTTTTTAATTTGCACATTGAGACAGCAAAGGAGCAGGGGAGCAGAGGGGCAGAGGAGAGGGTTTACAGGTTTTACCTAAAAGATTATAAGGCAACTTGTAGGCGCGACAGCTTATCTTTGTCTTGTCCCCCTCGTTTCCCCTCTTCAATGGGAGCAACGCGAAAAAGTGAGAGAGATCCTCGTGAAAAGAGCTCTTGAGGCAGGGGGAGCAGGGGGAGCAGGGGGAGTAAAGAGAAAACTTTAGTATTTTTTACGACCTTTATAGCTATAAATACACTTATTTCTTTCTCTTCCCCTGCCTCCCCTGCCTCCCCTGCTCCCCCTGCTCACAAAATCGCATTGCTCCCTCTTCAATTAAGGCTTCGGACTACCCGCTTCTGCTGGTGCAGGAGTAATGGCAGCACCATTCCTGATGTTGAGAATACCGGAAACAACAATTTTCTCTCCAGCTTTTAGTCCTTCGAGAACTTGATAATTATTCCCCTCAATAACTCCCAATTTCACGGGCTTTTGTTGAGCTACTAAAGATGGCGCTCCAGGTTTAGAGTTTTCTACTGCTGGCGCTCCAGGTTTAGAGTTTTCTGCTACTGGCGCTCCAGGTTTAGAGTTCTCTGCTGCTGGCGCTTGAGCCACAAACACAAAAGTCTCTCCACCCAGGCGAGATATTGCTGTAACTGGAACTAAGATTCCTGGATGTTCATCCCAGATAACTTTAGTTTGCACTGACTGAAGATTAAGCAATCGATTTCTCAAATTGCCAAAGTTGGCTTTTACTAAAACTGTCTGCGAATCGGAACTGGCATTTGGGGAGATAAAACTGATCTTACCCGTTGTTGTGGGTTTGCCTTGGGCATCTAGCATTTGCACAGGTAATCCCAAGCGCAACTTTCTGGCTTGACTTAGCGGAATGGATATATTCAGTTCTAAAGAGTCGTTTTTGGTCAATGTGGTGAGTTGATCCCCTTGGGCAACATACTGTCCTACCTTGACTGGGATATCACCAACAATACCTGTGAAAGGAGCTAAGACTTTTGTGTATTGCAGTTGGACTTGAGCCGACTGGACTTGAGCGGCCGCTTGGCTTACTTGCGATCGCCCTTGGGCAATATCTTCTGGGCGGTTGCCGTTCACCTGCTGATTATAGAATTGTTTCTGTTGTTCTAAAGCAGCACCTAGCTGCTGGATATTAGCAGTTCTGCTTTTGCGGAGTTGCTCTAAGTTTTTCTCGGCTGCAACTAACGCTGCTTGGGCACTATCTTTGTTTTTGATGTATTCGTCTAGGGTATCTTGGGAAGTCGCCCCTTCTTTTGTTAATTGTGCATATCGCGTTGCTCGTGCTTGTGCTAGTACGAGATCGGATTTGGCAGAATTAACTTGAGCTTCAGCCTGCTGAACTTGCTGTGGTAGCGATCCAGATACGGCATCTTGATATTTTGCTTGGGCCTGATCTAGCTGGGCTTTGGCTTGGGAAACTACTTCTGTTCGAGTCCCTGCTTTGAGTTCAGCAAGATTTGCCTGTGCTTGTTGAAGTGCTGCTTGTTTTTCTCGTAGCACGGCTTGAGCATCATCAGTTTCTAAGCTAATAATTACTTGCCCTTGTTGAACGCGATTGCCCTCTTTGATGGAAATCTGGCTAATTCGCCCTCCAATCTGTGGTTTGATTGGTACAGACTGTGGAGCCTCTAAGGAGCCGATAAACCCCGAACTATCCTGCACAGTTTCAGTTTCCACAGTTGCTAGCTGGACAGGAACTGCCATCGGTTGACCAGCAGCTGCCCCTGCTGCTGGTGAATTGCTAGCATGACTAGTTTGCCACCAGCGCCAACCAAAACCAATGCCTCCAATTAAGAGGATAATTCCCAAAATTAAAGGCCAACGGCGCTTTTGAGGTGGCTTAGGCGATCGCTCTACCAATGGTTGCGACTCTTGACTAGAATCAGTAACAGTAGGCTGTTCTATTTCAATTGGACGGGGAGAATCAGGGAACTCAGAATGAGACATCTTCAGTTACTCAGCTTGTGGATTTAGACTTGGGCAATCTACTCTTCGCTAAAAAAGCATTATTTTGAATAGTTTTCTAGCCTTTTTTTCTTGATGTTGGTGACAAATATAAGTTTTGGTCTTTGGGCGATCGCTCACGATGTCTAGCACCTAAAAGGCATAAATATGATTCAGCGTATTCTGGTTAATTTGTATATTGCTTAACTCCGATGGTTTTTTGAAAGTGTAATTTATAAATCTGTCTTAGTCAGTAAAAGCTCAGTCTTTAAGTTAGAGAGAAAACACAGTTTATCTTGTTGTTGGCGAATTAACAAAACTTCCTATCTGTTGTAATGGCAAAGTGCTAATACCGCGGACAAATAAATTGACGCAAGTTTCCATGTAGCATTCGCGACTGTAGTCTAGTGTGGTAGGAATATCGCTAAAACGCAGAATACCGTGAAGCAACATCCCCATAAAACTATCCACAGATGCTTTTAAATCTATATCTGAAGATACTGCGCCCCGATCTTGACTTTTCTGCAAGTACACAACTAGCTGTTGGCGTAGCGATTTGTCAGTTTCATATAAGATCAGACGGGCGGCTTGGGGATGTCGCTTTGCTTCCCCAATAAATGTCCGAATTAGGTCTTCATGCTCCTCTATCATTTGGTTGCAAAGCCTTGCATAATTCTTGAGGTCAACATGTAGGTTTTGAGTCCAGTTGTCATCATGAACTAGGGCTTGGGACTGTAAAGCGATCGCTTCGGTAATTACAGCAGCTAGTAATTGCTCTTTATTCTGGAAATGACGAAATAATGTTACCTCATTGACCGCAGCAACACGAGCAATTTCTCGCGTTGTCGCTCCAGTTAAACCCGCCGTTGCAAACACTTTAGTTGCTGCCTTTATCAAGCGGGCGCGAGTTTGTGCCCTCCTTGATGCTAAGTTTTCCATAAGCGTTTGCAAGCACTTGCTTGCAAATGTAAGTACTTGCTTGCATTATAACTACAAAGCAGACAATATTGGTATAAATTATAGATGAGTTTATCCCTCTTGAGTCGAATTGAATACTAAACTTAGGCAATAAAAAGGTATGGAATCGATGTCTTTATCTATAAGATGCTACGCAGAATGCGGGCTACGCTGATTAATTCAGCTTTATTAAGCAAGGTTTAGAGTTGCATCAAGTTATCCTCACAAAGAACAACGTCCAATCAATTAGTGTCCTCTAGAATCCTATTTTTGAGCAGTCTCATCTTCCTACATTTAGGTCGCCCGATCGGATGATTTAAAAATCACCCGATCGGGTGATTTGAATTATCCTACTCAGGGTTTTGTAAGCTGTCGCGCCTACAAGTTGCTTCATAATCTTTTAAGTAAAACCTGTAAGAGGATGTTTTAAAAGTGGTTGGCTGTAATTTTAGGCACTTGTTGATCCCCCCTAACCCCCCTTAAAAAAGGGGGAAGAATCAAAGTCCCCCTTAAAAAGCTATCCATTATAAACATCTTTCTTAACAAAAGCTTTGACAAAAACCAGAAATTGTGTATGTTGTAAACGAAAATCCTAAAG
>NZ_JBALDK010000233.1:0-20474 GCF_036917455.1 Nostoc sp.
TATCATAACAAGCACCGACAATTTTTAGTTTACCTTCACCAAGCAATTTGGCTAAAATTGTTGAGCTTTCCTGCAACTTTTCAGTCTGATATTGAATGTTAGCTATAACCACATCCTGCATATTATCACCCGTTCTAAACTTTACCCTTTCTATAGATGGTTTGATGCCCTCAACAATTAAACCAATTCTGCCAGGAAGTGCTTCATTTTTGAGCGCTTCCGCGACTGCACCGCATCTTTTATGACCTAATACCACAATCAACCGTGAACCTAATACTGTTGTAGAGTATTCTAGGCTACCTATAACCGGATCGCTAACCACATTACCAGCAACACGCACGACAAATAAATCTCCAAGTCCTTGATCGAAGACAATTTCCGCAGGTACTCTAGAATCTGCACAGCCCAATATAGCTGCAAAAGGATACTGAGCTTTAGCAACTAATAGTAGACGTTCTAGTGACTGACTAAGATATTGACGTTTTTGATGGATAAATCTTTGATTACCATCTAGCAAGCGTCTAATAGCTTCATTTGGACTGATTGGATTAGGGTTAACTGGATGAATATCTGCAACAGCAGTTTGCTCTGGATTCCAAAAGCTATCAGCAAAAGCAGTAGCTGCAACACCTAGCAAACTGGCAAGTTTCAAGAAATCACGTCGCCCGACAAATCCATTAATTCGGCTCATCAATCTACCTGACAACAAAGCTTTTTCTCATAAAATATCATACTTAAGCAGGATACAAGAGTACCTTTTTACACGGTTTAAGAGTCAATTAATATTCATATAACATCGTAATTTTTAATTTAGAAACTGTCCAAGGTGATTATTATATGCGTTAAGTAAATGTGAGCTTATTTGTCAAAATTAAGCTCTGGGCAACTATAAATATAATATTTTTTTAATCCATCACTCTATTGTTGATAAAAAATATAATTTGTGTAAACAGTCAAAACGACCTACTTGTTTATATTTCCTGCATTTTTGGGAATACTTAACACAGTACTGGCTATAGATATGGCTTTTTTAAATAAAATAAACTGGAATTTTCTACGTAAAAATGCTCCAAATAGCCCTGGGATAGATCCTTCTGCCCTCAGCCAACAATCTGCAACACTATCAACCTCCAAAAACCTAGCTAAATTAGAGCATGAAATAGAGTTAGAGAGGCAGGCGATCAAAACATCCCCTCTGCAACCGCATCGCAAAACCAAGCGGGGTATAGGTAGTAGACTTATTTGGATAGCAATACTTATCGGTATTCCAGGTGGTGTGATTTGGGTGGCGAACCAGCCTTACCCGGTGATTCGCCGTCCAGTGATGCTCCATGCGCCTTTTTTGTTGCTACCCAGCTATATGAGTATGGATAATCACTATCGGCAGGCGTTGGTATCAGTCGAGCAAGCTGAACAATTGATTGAAAAACCTACCAGTCCTGCTGATTTGGCTTTGGGCGAAGAGAAGCTACAAGAAGCACAAAAACATTTAGACCAATTACCAACTTCTTTTGTTGACGATTGGAGTGAATACAGATATTGGTGGTATGACTCGCGCTTTAGCATCTATGGTTTTAATACATTTCGGAGTAAAGTTGGGAAGCTAGAAGCTCAGGTTTTTCAGGAAAAAAATGCTCAGTCTTTGCTTACAGATAATATGAAGGCTTTCTTAAATGCGAAACAGCAATATGAACGAGCGATAACAGCAACTGATAAACAGACTGCAATAGCTGCTTGGCAAACGGCGCTGAATCAATTTGAGCAGATTCCTGGTCAAACTCTGGCAGGAAAAACTATCCAAAATCAACTGGATAATTATAAGCGTGAGTTCAAGGAAGTTGTTGGATTGGCGGCGGGAAACGATCACATCAGTGCCTTAATCACCGCAGCGCGGCAATTTTCTTGGCAAGCTGCCAAAACTGGTCAAAATCCGCCGCATAGCGTCGCACAATGGCGACAAATAGAAAATTTGTGGATGGAGGCAATTGAGCGGCTCAAAGAGATTCCCTCAAACGACGTGGCGGGTTATACCGAAGCACAGAAGTTATTAGCAATTTATGAGGCTAATTTAGGTGAAGTCAAGGTGAGACGGCAAGCTGAGGCGGATGCTGTGGAGGCAATGGAATTAGCACAGCGAGAAATCGAAAGCTTGTTGGCTTCAATTCCTGTTGATGCTCATGATGTGAGGCGCAATCAGGTGTTGAGCCAATTGCAGAGTATTATTAATAAATTAGAAAAAGTGCAAAACGGTACAACAGCCTATCTAAAAGCTCAAGATTTACTACTATCGGCAAAAAATAAACTCAGGCAGCTACAGGTTCATTGACACTCTCTGAGCCTAAAGGGTCAGAGAGATTTTTAAAACATCGCTGTTTTAATATCTTAATTACTCAGGTTCCCAGGCTCACTACGTTTGCTCATAAAGCGTAGTGATATCTCCTCAAGATTTTTCGGGCATGACTTTCTCCCAGTCCGGGAGGAGGTTTTTAAATCTTATATTAATAGAAGTATTTTACCATGTTTGACTCAGGCGTAAACACCTTCTGGCAGCTTTCATCCCTTGCCTAAAGTACGGAATATGGCATTATTTGCCTGTTCCTCAAGGGTTTTCAGCTAGCCGCCCTTATAAATTGTAAATTGTGGCGATCGCTCTATACGATTAGCGTTAGTGATATCCTTCCCAGGAAGATACCCCCAATGTCCCCGAGGCTGGGATGATTCCCTACAGTAACTATGTGTTTTCTGTTTTATTTCTAGCCAGTTGTGGTGAAGCGGTGACGCTTGCTCTGCTTGTTTACTGCAACCATACCATTTCAGGTAGTTTACAGAGCGTGAGCGTCAACAACTGGCCATTGGGTGGGATTTTGAGACGGGAATCGATCCCTTGTAGAAGTTTCTCAATGTCCCAGTAACCCTGCTGATATATCAATTAAAACTGGAACAAAAAAATTTTGGCTGCCAAATTGCCAAAAGCACTCAATCAATTTTGATTGGGGTAAACATAGACGTTTTTATACCATAAAAAACGCCCCAGGTTCCCTCTGGAGCGGCTTTACAGAAGTTATTTTGACTCAGCAGTATATCAAAAAGTGATGCAGAGCTTTATATATAGGAAGTTCAGTAAGCCTTCTTGTTCAATTGGGGTTCTGGCAAATCCGGTTAATTTGCATTTTTATCATTTTTTCCTAAATGAATGTCCTGTTTTACCTTTTTACTCGCTGTAGATGTGATTAGAAACGCAAGGATTATTGGGGAGAATTCTTTGAGCATCGAAAACGACGGTCGCGGCAGTGGCAGGAATTGTTATAGTTTTTGTATTAGTTTATAGATAGCGTAGGCGCAGTTCGCTTTCTCTACGAGACGCACTCGCGTTTGGCATTGCTATCGGCTCGTGAAGTTTCCTTATTTCAAGTGGTGTTATATTGAATGGGGGCAAGAGTAATTAAAGAGGGTTAATGCCTTTTACCTGCTCCCAGATATAGTTCACCTACTTTAGGATCGTTTAATAGTTCTTGACCAAGGCCGGAGATAGCATCGCGTCCCGACTCCAGTACATAGCCACGATTAGCCATCTCTAAAGCTTTACGGGCATTTTGTTCTACTAATACAATCGCAGTTCCCGCCTGATTAATTTGTTTAATCTGCTCAAACACCTGTGTCACCAAGATTGGTGATAAAGCAGCAGATGGTTCATCTAAAATTAGCAAACTAGGCTCCAACATCAAAGCTTTGCCCATCGCTAACATCTGGCGTTCTCCTCCAGAGAGAGTACCAGCGCGTTGACGACGGCGATCGCTTAATCTGGGGAACATGGTAAATATTTTATCTTTAATTGGTTTCAGGGGAACGTTAAGCACAAAAGCACCCATCTCCAAGTTCTCTTCAACACTCAGAGAGGGGAAAACATTGGCGATTTGCGGTACGTAGCACATTCCTCGTTGGACAATTTGATTGGACTTTAGCCCCACAATATTTTCACCTTTAAAGGTAATTGTCCCTGTGTGGGGGATCAAAAGCCCAAAAATTGCTTTTGCCAAAGTAGATTTACCAGCACCGTTGGGGCCAATCACTGTTACCAATTCCCCTGGTGCAACCTGGAAATTCACACCTTGCAGGATATCTACATCTTTGATGTATCCAGCATGGACATTTTGAACATCTAGTAAATAGTCATTTGTCATTGGTCATTTGTCATTTGTCATTGGTCAACAGTCAAAATATAACTATTGACTGTTGACTATGGACTATTACGGGGTTTTTTGCAACTCCGGTCGTTCTTCTGCAAGAATCGCCCCTTCGACTGGGCAAACTTGGAGACATATACCACAGTCGATGCAAGTGGCAAAGTCAATCCAGTACCAATCTGTTCCCTTGGCATTTTTGCCCGGGCCATCATGAATACAAGCTACTGGACAGGCATCTACGCAGTCAGCTACGCCTTCACAGACTTCTGTAACAATTGTGTGCGGCATGTTCTCGATTCCCTCTTTTCTGTATCGGCTATTTCTAGCCTAGCAGGGGAGAGGGCAGGGAGCAGGGGGCAGGGGGCAGAGGGAAAACAATAACTAATTAGTTCCCAGTTCCCAACGCCCAATTCCCAATGCCCAATTCCCAATCCCCACTAACGTAAGGATTCAATTTTTGGGGAACCATCAGCTTTGATCCAAGCAATTTGAGCTATGCTGCGATCGCGTGCATATTGACGAATCGCGTCTGTATTCCTTCCCCCTAAATCAATTTCTACCCGCACTAAATGAGTGGAATCTCGCAGTTTTTGCGCGTAGGCAAAGGCAGGGGCGTTGGCACTCTGCGTCTCTGGTACTACTAACCAGTTACTCGCAGGGGTTACTTGCGGTAATTGCTGAGTAGATAACAAAATTTGGTATAAATCTTCGATATTGAGTCCAAAACCAATTCCGGGAATGTTTTCTCCTTGGGGATGATATAACCCCAAAAGCTGGTCATAGCGACCACCACGCCCTAAAACTCTGGCTTGAGATTCGGTATCATTGACGACTTCAAAGACAATACCAGTATAGTAATCTATGGTCTGGATGAGGCTGAGGTCAAGGATTAAGGGAAATTTTTTCTCTGATTCTAGTAACTCTACTAGGGATTTGAGGTTATTCACTGCCTCTCGCTGTTCTTCATCTAGATCCAAACTACTAACTTTTTGTAACACGTCTGCACTGGGGCCGCGCATATCTAGCATGATTCTGGCGCGATCGCGGAGTTTGTCACTCAAGGGTAAAGTATCTATAGTAATCCGGTCGAGATGAGCGATCGCACTACGAACTTTATCCTGTAAATTAGCAGGAAATGCACTCAGGAGCGATCGCGTAATTCCCGCTTCACCTAAAATTAAGTGCCATTGCCGCAAACCCAGTGCTGCTAAACAATCTGCGACTAACAGGATTACTTCCGCATTTGCCAGCAATCCGCCAGCACCTAACAACTCCACCCCAGCTTGATAAAACTCTTGCTGGCGATTATGCCTACTTTCCCACGTGCGGCGAAACACATTGGCGTTGTAGTACAACCGTTGTGGATAAGTTGTATTTGCCATGCGAGTGACAACGGTACGAGCAATGGACGCTGTTAATTCTGGACGTAGCCCTAATTCATCATCTTCGCCTTGTAGTTGAATCACCATCTGGCGCTGGATTGCTTCTCCTGCCATCAGCGTATCCATGCGCTCTAAAGTTGAGGTGATAATCCTGTGATATCCCCAACGATGAAACACCTGCTGTAACCGATCTTCAATCCAGCGTTTTTTCTCCACATCCAAGGGCAATAAATCCCTGGCTCCTGCTGCTGGTTGATACACCATTATTTTTTCTTCCCACCAAACAAACCACCGAACAAACCGCCACTACCAGATTTCTCTGGTAGCTTATCTCCATTATTAGGGGATGAAGTCACCTTCTGATCGCTAGATTGTTGTCCGAGAGCTTTATCTATTTTAGGTTTCCATTGCAATGCCCTTTCGTCATTGGGGTCTAGTTTTAAAGCATTGTCGAAGTGGATTTTTGCCATTTTTAGCTGATTTTGCTTCAAATACACCATTGCAATTAAGCTATGACAGTGACTATTTTTAGGTTCTAACTTCAGAGCATCCTGCAACTCTACTTTGGCTTGGGCAAATTGGTTTTTGTCAATCAAAGATTGAGCGCGACGAACATACTGTTCTACAACCGAGTCTTCTTTTGCTGGCGCTGGTTCTGGTAGTGGATTTTTTGGTGTATTTGGCTGAAGTGTACCTGATTGGACTTTGGGTTGAGCAGGTGGCGGCGATGCGGATGATTTGCTTGCACTCCGCATTAAATAGACTAAATTCAACTCACTAACTTGGGCAATAACTTGCAGCACTTGCTCTAAAGAATCATATTGAGTTTGAGCAAGTTTAGCGATCGCACTTTTATAAACATGATCGAGATTAGGTGTCTGGGCTAACTGTTTACCCCAGTCGGTGTTGAGAGTTACTGAAGTAGCCTCTTGTAACAGGCGCTTACCAATTTGCGACAAAATTAAAATATATTCCGTGCGAGTGCGATCGCCAACCAGTTTTTCGTAAGCTGGGTTAACCAACTTTGATAATAATTCGTTCCCTAGCTGTTTTTGTTCATCACTTTCAGTAAAACTACTATCCGGGTGTAAGCGGCGGGCAATTTGGAGATAGCGTTTCCGAATCTCTTTGACATCCGCATCAACTGGAACGCACAATACTGCGTGATGATCTATGAAATCATATTTAAATAGTCCACGATCTATTTTGAAAGACATATAGAGTTTTTGCACCAAGGGAGCAGTTAGGTTGCTTTTAGTTTACCCAAAGTCGAAGGCAAAGCCCCCACCCTAACCGCTATACCCAGGCTGACAGTGGCGGAACCTGTAAAAGTTCGTTACTGAGGGAGTCGTGAATATAACCATTTGTGGCCAGAATTCTACCTGACTCAATTTTGACAGAAGTGCCATCGTAGGCAGTAACTTTGCCCCCGGCTTCTTGTAACAAAATGATCCCGGCGGCAATATCCCAAGGTGAAAGCCCTCGTTCCCAGTAACCATCGACACGTCCACAGGCAACATACGCCAAATCTAGTGATGCGGAACCGCTACGTCTAACCCCTTGCGTAAGATGGGTGAGATGACTAAATTCTGCGTAGTTGTTATCAGAGGTTTCGCGGCGATCGTAGGCAAATCCTGTTACTAGTAGGCTTTTACTCAGTTCAGATGTTGTTGAAACATTAATAGGACGACGGTTTCGGGTTGCTCCCAAGTCAGTAGCAGCACTGAATAGCTCATTGTGAAATGGATCGTAAATTACACCAACTTCTGGAACCCCATTAATTAACAGCCCAATGGAGACAGCAAAAAACGGGTATTGATGGGCGTAGTTGGTTGTGCCATCAAGAGGATCTATTGCCCAGAGGTATTGATTTTCTTGATTACCTAATTTGCCTGATTCTTCAGCGAGGATAGAGTGCTTAGGAAAATGGCGACGCAAAATTTCTAAAATCAACTTTTCTGAGGCTTTATCAGCAGCCGTGACTAAATCACCAGGGCGACCTTTTTCAATAATTGCGTCTTCTAACTTACCCAAGTAACCTTGCAAAATAGCACCAGCAGCTAAGGCCGCTTCGGTAGCAATATCTAGAAAAATTTGTATATTTGTCATTTGTCATTTGTCATTTGTCATTGGTTCATCTGCCCCCAATCCCCAATCCCCACTCTTCAAAGATTTTGACGGCGAAACTCGGCGGGATTGAGGCGCATGGGTTTTTCTGGGTTCCAGATTCCTTGGCCCATGAGTCTAGCCCATTGTTGGGCACGTTCTAAACGCTGGTCATATTTGTGGTTAGGCGATCGCCCAACAAACATTGCATTTCCTTGTTTGACTAATTCTTCATTCAACAACACCTTATTTTTCCACACATAAGCGAGAGTTCGCCCGATTTTGTCTTTTGCTTCTAAATCAAACTCCAAGGTTACTGATTCTTCCGCACCACCAATTAGATTCTCTAACTGTTCTTTTGCCTCTTCTCCCCAGGGTCTCTGTCGCAAATCTGGTGCATCAACGCCAACTAACCGCACTTGGGATATCAAATTCGGTTGTTCAGCCATACCTAACACTTCCAAACTTTGCCCACTAACTACCCGCGCTACCTTTACCTGAGCCTGATTATTTGGCAGTTGGTTTTTACTTTGGCAACTCACCAATAGCAATAAGCAAACCAAAATAGCTATTTTTCGCACCCAGCTACCAAGACTCACAACCATCAAAAATTCTCCTATGGCAGCTGCACCTAGCAAGCAGAACCTCTTGCCCCCCGCCTCCTCCAATTGTTTATTCCTCATCTAACGGTAAACCCGCTTTAACTTTCCCCTTAGCAAAATAGCGTCCAAACTGGAGTTCATAGACTTCATCTTCGTCTTGTGTCTCTACTTCCAAGTCAGAACGAGGATAACTCACACACAACAAGGCATAACCTTGACGACGTAAATCTGGCGACAATCCGATCGCCTCTGGTTGATAAATTTCTCCCGACAAAACCCTTACAGCGCAAGCGGTGCAAGCCCCGTTACGACAGGAAAACGGCAGTTCCACCCCTTGTTTTTCGCCTGTGTGCAGGATGTAGCGGTCTTCTGGCACTTCTAGGGTGTATGTTTTACCAGTGGCGCGATCGCGAACTTTAATTGTGTATGTACGAGACATCTGGATTTGCGTTATGGAATTAGGACTTTCAGATTCAATCTAAGAATATCTTTCTTTATCTTTGCATTTTCTGGGATTCTATAGTAAGATCGTAACTTGTGGCACCTGGAGAGGTGGCCGAGTGGTTGAAGGCGCAGACCTGGAAAGTCTGTAAGGAGGTAACTTCTTCTAGGGTTCAAATCCCTATCTCTCCGTTAAGCATAGACGGGGTAAGGTTTTTAAGCTTTGCCCTTTACTATTTTACCCTTTTGTGTGATGTTGCAGTGGTTGAAAAATTGGTTGAAGTGGTTTAATGCTTAACCGATAAGCATTTTGTGACGATCACTGGCATACACCAAAAGTTTTACTTATATATAATAATTCATAAGTGAATTATGCGCAATCGCGACTAATATCACAAGTTTTACTTATCGTTCATTCACTCACAAGAAAACACCCTACTTTTTTGTAGTAAGATGTGAGTTTTGCTTATGTATTGTAAATTATGCGGTAAGTGTGCTAATCACTTTATTTCCTTTCCAAATACGTTGCGCTTGATTTCGTCAAAACTCCACAAAAAATCATTGTCAATACCCACTACAACACTTGTAGGCTTAGTAAGTTCCCCAGGGTAAGGTCTGTACCATCCGTCAGGAAAATATCCGGGAACTACTAAAACTATCTCATCATCGCCAATACTCCATACACTCCAGTTTTCTCCCCAATAGTGAACACGCTTGCCAACTACTAAATCACTTCCTTTTAGTTTTCTTGCCACTATCTTCTTCCCACTCCCTCAATGTTTTGTCAATCTCTTGTGGCGTAGCTTCTCTATCTTTACCACTATCGTCTGTTATAAAATTACCATTGCTATCTACACGAGTTTTATTGCTCATTGGTTTTTATCCTTGCACTAATAGTGTCCTCGTACATCCAAGTAGCACTATTGGCATTACTACAATGTACGTATCGTATCGTCACTCCATTAGACACTGTTTTTATTTTGCCGATTGTGTACTCAAATCCTTGCGATATAAACACTTTACCTTCCCATATTATTGCTTTATGCATAGCTTTCTTTTTACTGCTTTCACGTTTATGGTCTATATGTGTGAGATTTTGCTTACAAGGCACACATAACCACTTCTGAACTTTGTCGCCGTTAGGTAATTTGTAGAAACCGTTTTTTACTATTCTGTGCCCTAGGCATTTTTCGCATTGTTGAGTAGTAAGCTTTAGTGTCTGCATTTTGTCCTTTTTTTTTAGTAGTGATAGGTGTATTTGAGAAACTGTCACTTTTTCTGTCAGAAAATCTGTCACTTTTTTTGTCACTTAAAGTGACACTTTTGCGAAAGGGTATACCCTACTTTTTCAAGGGATTAGAAAAGTACTTATTGCCGTCACCATAAGCACCCAATATTTCACTACATTTAAGTGCGTGGGACACTACGTCAGGGTGAGCAAGTGCAAAAGCCTTCGCTATCGCTACTTTCTCCGTCCTGATACTCTGCAACTCAGCTTTTGTAGTATTGATAAGTGACTCATACTGCTTTATATCAGCCTGTAGTTCTAACTCCCTATCAGTGAGTGCAATAAGCTTTGAAGTATCGACAAGCGTTAGTGAAGTAGGTTGTTTAGCAGTAGTCGTGGGAGTGCTGTAAATGCCCGTCTTGCGAATAGCTGGGATAACTTCTGATGTGATGTAAACCCTAAACCTAACTGCACTTTCTTTACGGCTAGCAAATATTAAACCATACAAGCCAGATTCGTTAACTGCCAATAATTTTTGCTTCCCTCCAAGGGTATCTACTTCTATATACCCTTTCTCTGAGTCAATAAGACGCTCCATCGATTGACTTGTATTTGTTAGTCCTATCGCTTTGCAGACATCACTCGCTATCCACCAAGGATTGTCAGCAGTGCCCACAAAACGTATGTCGTGTGATTCAAAGTTAAAAACAGATAAGTTAGACATTGTGTTTCATCCTATGTACGTGTATTGCCAGCAGTTTACCGACATACTGAGGTCGTGTAATGAAATATTACAGTGTGACGTAATTGTGGTACTTAGTGGGCAAGTTTTATGCGATAAACGTTTTGCGGGTGCATATATGGGTTCCGTGCCAGACTTGACAATCACCGAAGTACAGAATAAATTCACGAATTCCAAGGTAGCTGAATATATCGCTTCGATATCTCCATTGCCAGAAGATATTAGTGTTTGCGAATTTATCTCTTCTTTCTTGCACGCTGCTGCGATAGCGCAAAAAGAAAGGAATCAAAAAGAAACAGGAATGCTTCTAGATAGCTATTCTCTTCCTGATAATGGTGTCGTAGAAGACGGTGATGGTGGGCAATTTTTTACTTCTACCTATAAGTTAAAAGTTTTGACTTCTATAAAGACGGAGGAAGTAGTTCCAGCTTTCTCGTAGTCAAGCAAACCTTTTATTTTTTTAAGCGTCATTTACTTGGCGCTTTTTTGTTGGGCATTTTTGTGACTTGCCCAGGTCAAGCAATTATTCTTCTATATCAGTATCTCCTTCTGATTCTGTGTTTACCTCTTCATCGCCTACAAGCTTTCCCTGTTCTCTCAAGTGTTTAACGATAAGCCCAAGGACTATCTTTGCAACGCTGGTATATTCTCTTTCTGCCTCAACTTCTAACAAGGCACGAATTTTTGGTGGAAGCAAAAGGTTGTACTTTTTGCTTTTATCTTTTTTGTCTTGCATGGTAGATGCCAAAAACGACATCTAACATATTGGCTTAATATAAGTGCAAGAGTAAAAATGATACAACAGTGATACCACTCAGATACCACTTTTACTTTATATACAGAATCTAGTAGTAAAACTGATACCACATTGATACCCACTTTGCTAAATTGTTTTCACGAGAGAAAAACAAATTTCGTTAAAACACATCACATAGAATTGCAACAAATGACAACTATCCAGCAGATAAAACAAGACATCAAATCAGCATTGGGCTTTACTGAGGTATCAGACAAAGAATTTACCAAAGGTAGATGCAACGGCATCTTACTCAACAGACTTGACGACAGTGCCGCAGCATTCACAAAGGCTGTTGCATTAAGAGGGTACAACAATAAAGAGTATTGGGAATATGCACTTGTAATAGCTGAGTCACTTAGAAGTGCAAAAAAAGTAAACGAACTTGAAGAATGCACTGACAATACATGCCCTGCAACGTCATTGCCAGCACTGCCAGAGGATGAGGATGAGCAAGATAGCATTGACATGGTGAATGATTTTACGAGGGAGGAAGTACAAATATTTGAGGTTGAAAAACACCCGCTAATGTACACCATAGAGATTTGTGGTGAAGTTGCTAAAATTTACCCTACAAACAATCCCTACAAAACAACGTACGGAACAAAAGAACAGTGGATGTCTGTGATAGACAGAGACAACGGTGAAGATACTTTTGATGTAGTAAATTACATCTGGCTAACAGACGATTGGGACTATTGTAAAAGATCAAGCAATATCACTATCGATATGTTTTTGTTGGCATTCAACATCAAACTCACTGTTGCAGTGATAGAGATTTACTGTGCTGAAATGTCAAAAGACTTCTCAGGTAAAGGCTTGCATCCTGAAATGGTAGTCGTTGATGACCTTGGTACAAAGGCAATGTGGTTAGCCAATAATGCAGATGATTTAATGCAGCAATTACTTGAGTTAGAGGATGAAAGCTTTTTAGGATACGGCATATACGAATGGATAAACGCTTCTGTTGACACAATACAGCCAATGCTCAAAGATGACAGCTTTGGTGCTTTTTGTAATGCACTTGAGGCAACAGAAAGTGAGGAAGAATTCAACAATCGCATCGTGCTTGAAAAAATGTATCATCAGCCAATGCAATTGTGGTATTGGGATACATCCAGTAATCGACTATTAGATAGAGACAGTTATCTAGATTGTGCGATGGAAGAAATGGCTTGCATACCCTCTTTGTAAAACTGTCACTTTAAATGACAGAAATTCTGACAAAAAATCTGACACTTTTTTTGACACTTTCACAAACACCCCATGAAACACTATAGAGACTTGCAAGATACACTTAGAGATCTGCGTTCAAACGGTGCTACGATTCAATGCCGTTTAGATGGAACAAGCCAAGAACTGCGTAAAGAATTAGAGCGACTAGAGAATTGCACAATACTCAAAACAGGCGAAGTAGAGATAGTTGACAGCAAAAAAACATCAATAAGTATTTTATCTGTTGATGAAACTACCGTTGTATGCGGCATCAAAGGTGAGTCAAGAATACTTTCTGTTTATTGGGACGATGAGCGTGACACTGCTATTACTGTTCACAAAGAAGTCGTGGTGATGAATAATTCAGAGGTTGTAGAGAAAAATCGCGATGTTTGCAAGATAGAGATTGTTGGCGATGGAAAAGGTAACTATCGTGCATTTCCAATGACAACTATCGAGGGTAAACCTGAATGGCTATATCCGACAGACAATACCAAATACCACATCATCAAGGCACGGCTTACACCATATGACACTAGAAGCTTTTCTATATATGTTGATAAAGATATACAAAAGCCTAGTATTGTTACGTCACAAGACATCTGCATAGTAAAAATGTACGATGACGTTCGTTGTGGCATTACTCGTTATTTCCCGTCAATTGGCACTTTTATCTATGTTGGTGGCAAGTGGATGTATTCTGAACGCTCTTCTAGGGGTGATGTGACGTGGATTAGTATTGCTCAGGGTGCTAGACAGCACGCGTTTAAGGTAGGGGCAAAAGTACTCTTACAGCATGACATTAGTGTTGCAGGAAAGATTGATATCTACCACATAGACAAGCTTTTCTACAATGGGTTGCTACTCATGGCACACTGCACGAACGAACGCACAGGTAACGCACAAATAATACCAATGGTACAACTTCACCTACCACAGGGACGATGAGCGTGAGAGTTCAAATATCAATACTCATTTTACTAATATCGATACTCACAACATATAAGGATGAAAGCCATGATACACATCAAACAGCAATGCCAAAATTTAGCACAAACTCTAGAGTATACAGGGGATGTGGAAGACGATAACGCACTCATGAATTACCTACTCTGTTATTGCCTTAAACGCACACTACAAACACGATGGATGGATTATTTACGAGTGTGGAAAAGCTTAAGAATGTGGGAATCAGGAACGATGACTTACGGTGATTTGGCACAAAATTTAGCAGCAATAATTTCTATTGACACTGCTTACAAAGGACAACATCAAGGACAACAACAATGATAGTACAGCCAGGGATAATGTTTGACGTGAAAGTGCCCCGCCACGGTTGGTTAGTGCTTGAGCAAGTTCCAGGTAAACCTAATCTATGGACTTGCAGAAACGAAGATGAGGGCACTCAACGCTTTACTACACAAGAAATACTTCAATACACAGGTAATAGGTGATGATATGGAATCTTACTTAAAAGATTCAATCAAATCCATCGTGGATGCATCGGCAACTAATGAAAATATTTCAATATCTTACTCTGGAGGTAAAGACTCAACAGCAGTTCTCTTGTTGACACTGGAATTAATAGAGGGTGGGGCGCTAGAGCCTCACAATGTATCAGTAATACACTCAGATACCTTGATAGAGTACCCATATCTTGCAACGCTTACTCACTCAGTTCTTGACTCTGTAAGAGAACTAGGAATAAGGGTAGATGTAGTATCAGCACCAATTCAAGAACGTTTTTACTCTACTTTGTTTGGAGTAGGGAGACCGATACCAAGTTACGCCATTAGATGGTGTACGGATTTTCTGAAGTTACGTCCGCAGCAAAGGCAGCGAAAGCTTTTAAAAAACTCGTGGGTACTAACGGGTGAACATTTTGGTGAGTCTGCGAATAGAGATAAAAAGCTTTCATCTTGTGGAACATCTGACTGTGGTGTTGCTGATATTAAGAAAACCGTAAGTAGTGAAAACTTGCTTAGACCTATCATGAATTGGTCGGATTGCAATGTATGGGATTTTATTTTTTTACACGATAGGTGGAATATTTTTGAGAGACTGACTTCTGTTTACTCCATAAGCGGCGATGACAACAGAAACAGTAAAACTGGAAGCTTAAGAACTGGCTGCATTGCTTGTCCAGTAATAGGTGTCAACAAGCATTACCATACGCTAGATAAAGGTGTTCCCGATGAATTGTCGCTAAAGCTACGACTCTTGTTCAATGAAATGTCAAGTGATAACTTGCGTGTTCGCAATCCAAAATTTGGCATAACAGAAATGAAAAAAAACGGACATACGCCACTTGGCGCAATAGCGTTGGAAGCACGCAAATATTATTGGCGAGTAGTTAGCCAAATAAATGATGAATTCAAGGATTTAGGGATATTGCTGATAAGAGAGGATGAAAAGCTTTTCGTTGAAGAATCGTTAAACATTGGTAGATATCCGAAGACATACAAGCCTGAATCTATATTGCTTCTAGAGCAAGAGTGGCAAATAAGAAAACCAGTATATCTAAGCAAATGAACAGTAGAGAAAGAGTACGAACAATACAAGACATAATCAACTTAAATATAATACTCAAGAGGTATGTATCAGTGAGTGATATTTGCAGGTTGACTGATGATGAACTTGATAAAGTCAAGGGATATTTGATAACGCTACTGCCATGAAAAATAAAAAAGAACACGTAAGACAGATAATAGCATTGACATCAAAGTTGAATTTAACTTGTGTTAATTTGGATGATTTTGATAACTGCGATTTTACTGCCTACGACCTTGAAATAATCATTCAATACTTGGAATTGTTGAACAAGACAAATTAACAACATTGTGACAACCGTGATGGTATGACACACAAAAAGACAGGCAAACATTACAAACTATAAAGGACACAGCAACAATGGCATTACCACTAGACAGCTACATCGGTTTCGGCAAAACAGAATTCATTAGCAATGACAAACAGTGGGCTGCATTACGACTCAATAAGACTGTCGGCACAGAACCCGGTAAATACGATTTCACGGGCACAGACTTTATCTTGCAAGTATCAGCCATGGCAGGCATTATCGATGGCGATAACTACTGGCTTGTAGCAACACTTGGTAGTGGTAGTTGTAACAAAGGTGGAGTATTTGAATTCAAAAGTTGGAAGAGTGGAGAAAACGGTGCTAAGGGTACGTTTGATAAGACTAAGGGAGAGGAACTTTGCAAGCAATGGCAAATTGACGGGTGCAATGCAGTAATTCACTGTAATGACATACCAGTACTCAAAGTGATGGTGAAAGTTTTATCAGAGTTGAATATCATCGTTACCAATGAGTCAAGAGAACTTACTGTGAGACTTAACATTACAGAGGATATGTGTGGCGATATCGAAACATCACTAGCAGAATTTTGGGTATGGTGTTTGGCGAATAATGTGGATGACCTTGCAGAAGGGATGCCACAGTATGACCATGCGTTAAAGCTTAACGAAGCTGGGATTATGACGTTGCCAGCAATGACCAGTGAAGCATTGCCAAATATTCCTCTCAAGAACTTGACGGGTAAAATTACCGGGCACAAGGTTGAATGTTTTCCTTTCAAGGGTGAGTTACCTGCCATTGATGGTGTAGATGTTGTGCTACCCAAAAAGGAAGAAAAGAAGGGTGGCAAAAACAATTGGGGTAGTGGTGGAAGTGTTGACCCTAAAGCAGCGCTAGAAGCACGACAAGCCTTTGTTATCAAGGCGTATAACGATGCAGAGCTATGCACGAACGCAACAACTCTGAAAGACATTTTTGCGACAGGGTTGACGAGTAAGGAAGGGAAGGAATTCTTGGAATTTATCACCAAGGTGATGGGAAGATAGCAATGACAGAGCAATTACTGGACGCTCTTAACCAATTGACTTTGGCACAAAACTCACTAGCACAAGCAACGGGTAAGGCTACACCAGGTAGCGTAAGTTTAATAGTTCTACAACTAGTATTAACAGACCTTCAGCATCAATTTCAGACAATACAACGGGTTTTAGAACACAACTCCATCAAGTAGTACCCTCTGAATAAAAGTGTCAGTTTTTCTGACATAATTTCTGACACTTTTTCTGACACAAATAATGACACTTTCTCGAATAGGTATACATCAATGCTGAGTTTCATCACCGGACAAACATATAACGCTTGTATCGATTCAAAACTTCCTGTTTATGCAGAGCTAACATTTAGGGAAGTCAGAATACATGAAAGCAAAAGACTTGTTTTTGTGTTTCATAAAACACTTGAAAATTACCCCAAAGACATAGAACTTGACGCTAGTGATTGCCTTAAATACTTTACTTATCTTCATCAAAAATAACAGGGGTGTAAATTATGACTACTTTTTTTGACCCCATAGATAACTACGAATTCTGTCATCAAACACTACGATACTTTGGATACAAGGGAAACATTCTACAAAGGGAAGAAGTAGGTAAATTTCTCACAAACTACTTAGTAGAACAGGGCTACAAAACTCGACGGAATGAGTATGCCAGGATATTTTCAATCCCTGTGTTAGCGAGCGATAAAACAGGACATTACATGCGTTCTCTCATGTGGTTACTGCAAGTAATAATTGCTGCTAATAGCATGACTTTATCGATACCAACAAATACCAAATTTCCTTCGTGTGAGATGTAGATATGAGTGAAGTAAGCATTGATAGCGCAAACAAGGACAAGTTAGAAAGCTACAAAAAACAAATAGCAAAGACAGTGTTTAGCGGTAGTAAGCAACAGCAGAAAATAACTGAAATTCTCAAGCAGATGGAAGATGACAAAGAGTTAACGGATGACGATAAATTGCTTATTGAGTCACAAATCACTCAAATAAATATTCCCATTGCAAAGGTAGAAGACGGTAACAGTGAACGCAAAAGTAACGACAATAAGCGACACTTTCCCCGTTACGACTTTAAGCAAGATTTTAAAGAGTTAGACGGGCTGAAAGAGTTTAATTTCAACGAAAAAATAAGCGACTTGTACATTGCGAAGGAGTACGCTAGTTGGTTCAAGGCAGAGTACTTGCCAAAATTTCTGCCTATGCCTGGCAGTGAACTTCAATACCCTATCGCTACAGTGTTTGCACTTTTGAACTGTAAGTGTGTATTAAGCCCTCGCCAATGCATTCCAATGCCATACTGCATAGGCTCAAATGGTAGTGGCAAAACAGAGTTTGGCAAAACAGTAGCACAGCACTACCCACGACAACTTTACGTAGAGATACGTCCTGGTAACACAGGCGCGGGCGCTAGGGATGCACTTGATGAAAAGTTTGGTAGGGGTGATGCGGGATTTTGCCTTATAGATAACTTCAATACGAATGATGCACTTCAAAAATGGGGTGCACATTATGACATATTGCTTGCTAATAACGAGGAAAGTGCAATAAGTCGCATAAGTGGTGGAAGTGATGGCAACAAAAGTGAGTTTAGGCACTACTCGTACAAAATGTTTACAAGCATATTTGACCTTTCTAAGGGGGATGCTGGTGAGTTTGGTGAAATAGAGCGAAGAACTATAGCACTTAATTTCAGAGAAGGAAGCCCTGAGAACAACAGAATTATGTATTCGTGGGAAGGCATGGAGAGAGTCTTTCAACGTATGTGGGGTGATGAGTCAATGGAACTGTTGCATAAGGTTTATGCCCCAGCACTTGCCAAGTTAGGTAATTTAAAGCCTGTCGCCATACCGTCATCTATTCCTGCTAAAAAGTGGGTGATATGCCAAGTGCCAATTGCAGTAGGTGTCTACTGTGGTGTATGGAAAACACAAGAAGAGGGTATACAGGCTTTTGCTGATCACTTTGAATACTTAAAAGGTAGTAAAAACAATGGTGTAGGTAGTGCCTTGAGCATAGTGCTTACAAAACTCATCAAAGAAGAGTTACCTAAACAAGGTGAAAGTAACAGAGCTAATAGATATGCCTCAGCCGTATCAAAACGTATTGACATGGAAATAAGTCAAGATGAACTCGTCAAACAGGTAACAACGCGTTTAGGGTTTCCAATAGGTCGCAGGGATATGGATGGAGTAATAACACTCATGTCTAACTTTGGCTACAACTACGAGCAAGTAGGACAAGCAATGGGATTTGTCAAACAAGCGACACTTAAAAAAGAGTAGATGATAGGTATTCGCAAAAGTGTCACTATTTTTGACACTTTTTTTGTCAAAAAAAATGACACAAATAATGACACTTTACGAAAGAGAGCAACAAGGTGAAAACTAGCCAACAATACAGCAAGGTGAAACGCGTCTACTATGACTTACACACAGGTTTAAGAAGTGAAACAAGACATACAAAAGAGCAAACGTGCTTTGACTCTACATCGGAATTCAACTGCTACAGAATGATATCAAACTACCTTCACTCACCAATGTTTGATATTAGTGTACATAGCACTTTAGATTTTGGAAGTGTTAAGTGGAGTATAGACTTTCAGGTAACAGCAAGACGCGAACAACCTATTGCTAATGCCATTCTCGCAGAACTTGTAAACACTTTCCATGACACAACACATACATCATTGGCTCAAATATTTATTGAGTACAAAGGAGTACAAGATAACAACTTTATTGCCAAGATGTCAGAGTTATCAAGTATCACTCCAATGTTTGCAAAAACGATAATACTTGTTAGCGACCACAATACGGCTTTCGGGTGCTATGACAACAATCGCAAGCGTTTTTACTGTCATCCAATAGTAAGCAGCAATCTTTTAGAAAGTACATTGCGTCAAATAGTGCAAGGGTAAAAATGAAAGAAGAATTACAATATCCACACATCGGACAATTTCACTGGAAGTATTTCCAGCTAGAAAATGGTAAACGTAATGTAGCAGTAAGTAGTACTGTTCCACGCGTAGAAATGATGCTCGATAATGGTTGTATTCGCGAGTTTGTTGATAAGAAGAAAGAAGTAACTTACGCAGTGCTTTTTGATAGTGAATACGTGTTTGATTATCTGTGTCAAAAAGTAGTAGTAAACATGAATTGGGTAGATAATGGAAAGCTTGACAGTGAAGTACTAAAAGCATTCCTTGGCGAGTTTTACGAGTACTGTGATAAACGCTATAGCAATGCAAGCAAGACATCTATCGAGGCACAAGCAAAGTATTTGTCAGAGCAATTTCCACACA
Source organism: Nostoc sp. (assembly GCF_036917455.1). Taxonomy (GTDB): domain Bacteria; phylum Cyanobacteriota; class Cyanobacteriia; order Cyanobacteriales; family Nostocaceae; genus Nostoc. The sequence continues at coordinate 19,872 of NZ_JBALDK010000233.1, forward strand.
AAACAGCACAGCAATGGGAGAAGGAATTAATAGGGAATGAAACGAATATTGAGACGCAATTGGAGTCAACAAGCAGGGATGAGAAAATTCATTCTACTGATGACGCTACAAGAACTGAGGAGGAAGAAATAATGGATGTAGTTAATTTAATTAATGAAGCCAAACATTTGGAGATTCCCATTGTAGCCGTGCATGGCAAATGGATAGAATTGCAAGACAATTACCCTGATACAGAAGAAGAAGTAATTGGCGTAACTAATTGGGGCAGTAAAGCTGAATGGTTAGGAGAAGGTATAGGTACTACGGATGATGACGACGAAAAAATGATATCGATGAATGATTGTGATGCCGATATAGAAGAGGATTGTGGGGACTGGAAGCCTGCTTCGCTCACGGAAGATGATACTGACGACGGAAGTGATGTTTGTGCAAAGCATAGCATTCTTGACCTTTCAATCAGAGAACTCAAAAAAATAGCCACAGACCTCAAGATTAAGGGCTATGGCAACATGAGCAAGTCTCAGCTAATTAATGCAATAACTGCTGTTAAGACTTCCTAGCCTCAAGCTTTGTAAGCCTTTCACCCATAGTATCAATTCTGTC
>NZ_JBALDK010000234.1:0-21059 GCF_036917455.1 Nostoc sp.
ACGAAGAAATATAACAATACCATTAGATGAGATACAAACTTTTAACTAATGTTATTATGCAATCACCTCATGAGGTATGTCATTAAGATAAATTATGAAATTAGCTACAAAACCTACCGTAAAAACTCTAGGAGACTACGCCTACCAAGCTATTCAAAAACACGTTAAGAAAACCTGGAAGTGGGAAAAATCAGTCAAGAAAGATGAAGATCCAGAAGCACTGCATCAAATGCGAGTGGGGATGCGTCGCTTACGGACAGCTGTAACTAGGTTTGAGCTAGCGTTAGATGTGTCAAAACCAGTCAGCGATAAAAATATCGGTAAAATAGCCCGTCGTCTTGGTAATCTCCGAGATTTAGATGTACTCAAAGAAAGTTTGGAAAACAATTACAAACCAAAATTACCCCGCAAAGAACAAGAATCTCTACAAACAGCTTTCACGGCTTTAGCTAAACAACGTGAAGATGTCCTATCGAGTGTGCAGAAAACGTTAAAAGATGAATCTTACAAGTCTTTAAAAGAGACATTAGATAAGTGGTTGGATAAACCAAGTTATCTACCTTTGGCATCTATTACTATTCAGCAAGTACTACCAGATTTACTTTTACCAGAAGTGAGTAACTTCTTACTACATCCAGGTTGGTTAGTTGGCACTCAATTTGTCGATTCAGAACTGAAGATTCAGAAAAACTGGGAACCAGAAAAGATCGAAAAACAATTGACAACAGAAGGCGAAATTCTTCATAGTTTGCGAAAAGAAGCTAAACGCATCCGCTACCAGATGGAGTTATTTACTGACTTATATGGCGAGTCTTACGAAGCTTATCTTACAGAAGTGAAAAGTATCCAAGAAATTTTGGGTACTATGCAAGATAGTGCAGTCTTAACTGACTGGCTAGCAAATGTATTCAAATCAGAAATTCAGACCGAGTTGCCTACTCTTGCTACTTTGCTAACTGAAAATCGTTACCAGTCGTGGCAGCAGTGGCAGCCTTTGCAAGAACGGTATCTGAAAGCTGAAACTAGGCATAGCTTTCATTTAACAATACTGCACCCACTTTCAGGAGTAATAAGTTAAAAGATTAAACTTCTTAGCTCAGAACTTAAAGGATATTTTAAAAGTGGTTGGCTGTAATTTTAGGCACTTGTTGATCCCCCCAACCCCCCTTAAAAAGGGGGGCAAAGTCTCTAAAAGTCCCCCAATTTATCGGGGGATTTAGGGGGATCTAAAACGTTTTGCTACCGACCAGAGGACTTTTAAAACATCCTCTTATACAAGTTTCTATCAGTCTCAGAATCAATTCTGAGGCTGATAGCTAAATTTAATTTATATACAGGATTGTGACGTTACTCCGAAGGATAAAAAACGAACCGTATATCCCTGCGGGGAAGCAAGCTACGCGCAGCGTCTCGTTAGAGAAAGACACATAGACGCAAAGCGTCTTCCCGCAGGGTAGGACACAAAGGGAAAAAGATTGAAAAGGGTTTTTGTATCACTCCTGTATATTTTTGCCAAATTGCGATGATTCCCTGAACCTATCCCAATATTCTAAAAATCCCTAGTTCTTTTTGTAAAATCGATATCTATAAAGAATCTGGCGATAAATAAAGACGGGTTGCAGCCCGTCTAAATAGCTTGAAAGTGCAAATACACCTTGTATTAGGACTGAAGATAACACGGTTAATTTTTTTAGAGCTGCCAATTTGCCAAATCATAAAAAGAACAAATTTTAGAATCGTTGCAAAAATCCTGATATTTTCGACTAAATCATTCACCCACGCATATTTGAAGCTTTGCGGCGATTGCGATGTTTGAAGATAAGCCCAGAGTTTCAGAGTCCTCCCCAATCTAAAAGCAGTAATAGTTTAAATAAGTCATAGTAGAGGTTATGGCTACTGGATACAGAAGCTTTTCTAATATGCTGTCAGGCTGGTTCACCTTTACATGAACTTAGCCAGCAACGATAATCAAGGTTTATAAGCATCAAATATGAATGTTCTACTTCTATATCCCCGTTTTCCAAAAAGTTTTTGGTCTTTTGAAAAAACACTGGCTTTATTAGATCGTAAAGCAATGCTACCGCCTTTAGGGTTGGTGACTGTAGCCGCGATATTACCTCAAGAATGGGAGTATAAATTAGTAGATATAAATGTTCGCGTCTGTACTGAAGCAGAGTGGGATTGGGCAGATTTGGTGATTATGTCGGCGATGATTGTGCAAAAAGAAGATTTGCTCTGTCAGATATTAGAAGCAAAACGCAGAGGTAAACGAGTAGCTGTAGGTGGGCCTTTCCCAACAGCGTTACCAGATGAAATGACATCTGCCGGCGCAGATTACTTAATATTAGACGAAGGGGAAATTACCCTACCCTTATTTGTAGCAGCGATCGCACGCGGCGATCGCACAGGTATTTTTCGCTCTGGGGGTGAAAAACCAGATGTTACCAACACTCCCACCCCTCGCTTTGACTTGCTAGAGTTTGAAGCTTATGCAGAGATGTCAGTGCAATTTTCTCGTGGATGTCCTTTTCAGTGTGAATTCTGCGACATTATTGTGCTGTACGGTCGCAAACCTCGTACCAAAAACCCAGAACAAATATTAGCAGAACTAGATTATCTCTACAAACTGGGTTGGCGGCGCAGTATTTTTATGGTGGATGATAACTTTATTGGTAATAAGCGGAATGTCAAATTATTTTTGAAGTCTCTTCTGCCCTGGATGGTAGAACATAATTATCCTTTTTCTTTTGCGACAGAAGCCTCAGTTGATTTAGCCCAAGATCAAGAACTGATGGACTTGATGGTAGTGTGTAATTTTGGAGCCGTTTTTCTGGGAATTGAAACCCCGGACGAAGAAAGTCTTACTTTCACTCAGAAATATCAGAATACGCGAGACTCACTCAGTGATGCGGTGAATAAGATTACCCGCTCAGGGTTGCGAGTCATGGCAGGCTTTATTATTGGGTTTGATGGTGAGAAAATAGGAGCCGGTGCGCGAATTGTCAAGTTTGTAGAGCAAACAGCAATTCCTACGGCTTTATTTAGTATGTTGCAAGCACTTCCAGATACAGCCCTCTGGCATCGATTAGAAAAAGAAGGACGACTCCGCAATAAATCGGCCAATATCAACCAAACCACGTTGATGAATTTTGTCCCAACTCGACCGTTAGAAGACATCGCTCGTGAATATGTGCAGGCTTTCTGTGATTTGTATGAGCCAGAGCGGTTTTTGGAGCGTACATACAAACACTTCCGTCTTTTGGGTGAAGCAACCTATCCGAAAAAGGGCAAAGCTGCCAAGAAACCATTGAACTGGAAAGTCCTCCGAGCATTGCTGGTGATTTGCTGGCGGCAGGGTGTACGTCGTCAAACGCGCTGGCAATTCTGGCGTTACTTGTGGAGTATGTATCGGCATAATCCGGGTGGAGTGAGTAGCTATTTAGCCGTTTGTGCCCAAATTGAGCATTTCTTAGAGTATCGCCAAATTGTCCGGGATGAAATTGAGGCTCAAGTGGCTGAATTTTTGGAAGCAGAAGCTAGGGTAAAACCTGAAGTAGAAGTGATGGAAGTGTTAGGAATTTTAAAATAATAACTCATATCACAATACCCTTGGGTTAAGACAAATTGTTGGGTGTGTTAAGAAAAGCAACCTCTTTGCGTCAGACATTACCCCGCAGTTTGTTGCAGCGCCTTGTTAGGCTCAGTGGCCAGACAATGGAGGTGGACAGATTTCCATAGTTTGAATCAAGCCATGCTCAATGGTATAACGATGACCAACGTGCTGATCGGAAAGAACTGTCCCAGCTAGGTCGCGCACGACCTGATGCACATCGACTAAAATACGCCCGGAATCCTCTCGGTGAAAGGAAATCGGCTCAACGTGCGGATTGATGCCAGACCATTGCCTCGTCCAGTAAGCGCGGACTGCTTGATGTCCATCGACATAACCGCCTTCAAACGCTTTCGGCCAAGCCACGTCAGGAGTCGTTGTGGCAAGGGCGGCATCAATATCTCGCGCGTTGAAGGCAGCGTACGCCGCGCGGATCAGTTCAATTTCTGGTGCAGATTTATCTGACATAAGAAGTGTGGTGAAGGACATCCAGCAGGGCTTAACATACTAGTTAAGATATTTTTTGAGTTTACCAGACAAGGACATTCTTACAAGAAAATCACCCACGCCCTTTGGTGTTGCTGAATCAAAATATGAATTAGGCGACACCGAACAGCCCGGCTTAGACATCGCTTTAAGCTTAACGCCCGTAGCGCCACAGAACTACAAATGCGATCTGATGCACATCTTGGACATTTCATAGCGATCGCTCTAATTCATATTTCTATTCTGCAATGCCAATGCATCGGCTGCATTGTTAACGCGTTCCCCTGCAATGGCAATGCATCTGGATGCAATGTTAATGCGTCCCTCTGCAATGGCAATGCATCTGGATACAATGTTAATGCGTCCTTCTGTAATAGCAATGCATCTCGATACAATGTTAATGCGTCCCCTTGCATTAAAACGCTACGCTTTTAGGCAAAATTGCATTAAGTGACCATGCCATCGGATAATTTGGAGATTAATGAAACGATCGCAGCACAATTTGCTCAATTAGTGCTGGATTGTATCGGGCGGGAGTATCCCAACAGTAATCTGTATTGGGCTGATAGCGACGAGGATATCAAACCACCGCGTCAATTGACTCCCGCTTTTTATGGGTGCTTAGATTGGCATTCAGCCGTACATGGTCACTGGTTGCTGATACGTCTGATGCGTCATTTCCCCGAAGCATCATTCAATGCAGCATCAAAGCAAGCACTTGGACAGAGTTTAACACCTGAGAAAATTCAAGGAGAAATTGCCCATTTCCAACGGCTACCCTTTTATGAATTTCCTTACGGTGTAGCATGGTTTCTGCAACTGACTGCGGAACTTCACGAGTGGAATCATCCTCAAGGGAAAGAATGGCGGGTTGTATTGGAACCGTTAGAAAAGTTGATTGCAGATAACTTACAGCGCTGGATTGAAAGACTGAAACTTCCAAATCGTACAGGGATGCATAGCCAAACAGCTTTTGCACTTGGTTTGATGGTAGATTGGGCAAGGATTACCGAAAATGCTGATTTCACTCAGTTAGTGGAGAATAAAGCACGGCAATTTTATCTTAGCGATCGCAACTACTCCTTACAATTTGAGCCGCTTGGCTACGATTTTCTCTCCCCTGGACTTGCTGAAGCAGACTTAATGCGGCGAGTCCTTACAACAACAGATTTCACTAACTGGCTGACGGATTTTCTTCCCCAAATACCCATTGATAATTCAGTAAATTGGTTAGAACCTGCCACAGTGGATAATCCCCAAGATTATATGCAAACCCACTTCTACGGTCTTAATCTCAGTCGGGCTTGGATGCTTGAGGGGATCATATCTGGATTGGCAAATAGCGATCGCCGCATCGAAACACTCCGCTCTACTGCCCTTCACCATCGTCAGCATGGACTAACAGATGTTGTAATTGAACATTATGCAGCTAGTCACTGGCTAGGAACTTTTGCTATTTATCTTTTAACGAATCGCGGGTTGCAAGGGCAAGTTATTTAACAAATTATTTAAACAGTCTGGGCGATCTAATACAAATTCTCGATGAAGATGCACATAATATTTATTAAACGAACCGCAAAGTCCGCAAAGTCCGCAAAGAAAGAGATCGCTTGAGGAATTAATCATTAAGTGCAAGTAGTTTACAGAGAATTGGTATAACAACCTATCGAGACTTTTTCAATGGGGTTTTCCCAATCCCCAATGCCCCAATCCTTAAAATATGCCAAGTAAATATGCCTTAACTTGCTGATACTGTCAGGATCAAAGAGTAAAGAGTAAAAGGCAATCTATTTTGACTTTTAACTTTCTCCTTTTGTTCAACTTCCACCACAACGGGAGGCTTAATCTTGACTAAATTGAAAGTTGGTATCAATGGCTTCGGTCGAATCGGGCGACTCGTGCTTCGTGCTGGCATCGATAATCCCAATATCGAGTTTGTGGGCATTAATGACCTAGTACCACCAGATAACCTCGCTTACCTCTTAAAGTACGACTCAACCCACGGTAAATTAAAGCATAAGGTTGAAGCCAAGGAAGACGGCATCCTCATTGACGGACATTTCATCCCTTGCGTGTCGGTGAGGAATCCAGCAGAGTTACCTTGGGGAAAATTAGGTGCAGATTATGTCGTGGAATCTACAGGACTCTTCACTGACCACGAAGGAGCCGCAAACCACCTGAAGGCAGGTGCAAAGCGTGTAATAATTTCCGCTCCCACCAAAGACCCAGAGAGAGTTACTACTTTACTCATGGGTGTCAATCATCACCTATTTGACCCCAGCAAGGATATCATTGTCTCCAATGCTAGCTGCACTACAAACTGTCTAGCTCCCATAGCTAAGGTTATCAATGACAACTTTGGGTTAACTGAAGGGTTGATGACCACAGTTCATGCCATGACAGCCACTCAGCCAACCGTAGACGGCCCCAGCAAGAAAGATTGGCGGGGTGGTCGAGGTGCAAGCCAGAATATTATTCCCTCCTCCACAGGCGCAGCTAAAGCCGTAGCACTGGTTTTACCAGAATTGAAGGGTAGATTGACTGGTATGGCATTACGAGTTCCAACTCCTGATGTCTCTGTAGTTGATTTAACTTTCAAAACTGCCAAAGCCACTAGTTATAAAGAAATCTGTGCTGCCATGAAGGAGGCTGCCGCAGGTTCACTAGCGGGTATTTTGGGCTACACAGATGAAGAAGTAGTTTCCACAGATTTTCAAGGCGATACCCATTCTAGTATCTTCGACGCAGGTGCTGGGATTGAGTTAAATTCCAACTTCTTCAAGGTAATTGCCTGGTATGACAACGAGTGGGGTTACTCGAATCGCGTGATTGACCTGATGTTGTCTATGTCACAAAAGGAAAAACTCGCTCCGACAGCTGTTGTATAGTTCGTAACTCGTAATTCGTAATTCGTAATTGAATAGGGGTTGAAACTCACGAATAATAAACAGCTTGTGTGTTATTAGTCGGGGTTGAAATCCCCATTACAAAACATAATTACGAACTACGAATTGTTTAATGGTCATTGGTGATTAACCTTTGACTTTTGGGATTTGGGTCAAATGGGAAAGATAGCGAAAACAAAACGCAATCTAGTATTTTTATTTAGCAAACCAGTGATATGAAGCAAATGTGATTTGTGGCTCGTAATACTAATTCTTTGAAAGAAGGCTAAAGATTTAAACCCGAAAACCCAAATAAAATCTGAAGTCTCTGAATTACGAATTACGAATTACGAATTACGAATTCACAGGTTACTCCTCAACCCCTAATCCCTATGCGTCGAACCAAAATCATTTGTACTGTTGGGCCGGCTACATCTGCATCCGAAAAGCTGCAAGGCTTGGTAGAAGCTGGTATGAATGTGGCACGGTTGAATTTTTCCCACGGGGCTTATGAATTCCACGCCCAAACTGCTCACTATCTCAGACAAATTAGCACTGAGCAGCAAAAGCCGATCGCAATTATGCAAGACCTGTGTGGCCCCAAAATTCGTTTGGGAATCTTACCACCGGAAGGGTTAAATTTAGAAGCTGGTACTGAAGTCACCTTTGTTTTGCAAGAAAAAGGTGAGAGTATTGACGAAATACCTCTACCACTGCCGACTTTGTTCGCAATGGTGCGACCAGGTGAACCCATTTTAATTAATGATGGTCGCGTCAAATTAATTGTTAGCGATCGCGATGCCGATCGCATTCGCGCCCAAGTGAAAACTGGCGGGTTAATTTCCACACATAAAGGAGTAAACCTTCCACAAACTCCTTTACCTGTCAGTTCCATCACCGAAAAAGACTTGCTGGATCTACGCTTTGGAATTCAGTTAGGTGTAGACTGGGTAGCGGTGTCCTTTGTCCAATCGCCACAAGACTTAGAACCCGCCAAGCGCATGATTGAAGCCGCTGGTGCTTCCATCCGCTTAATTGCCAAAATCGAAAGAGCAGAAGCAGTAGAGAATTTTGATTCCATTCTAAAAGTTGCCGACGCGATTATGATTGCTCGTGGCGATTTAGGAGTGGAAGTCCCAATTCACGAAGTACCCCTGATTCAAAAAGATATTATTCGCCGTTGCAATCAGGCTGGCAAACCAGTGATTACAGCCACCCAAATGCTAGAGTCGATGATTAGCGCCCCCGATCCCACCCGCGCCGAAGCAACAGATGTTGCTAACTCAATTTTAGATGGTACGGATGCAGTCATGCTTTCTGGTGAAACAGCTGTCGGACAATATCCCGTAGCCGCCGTTCAGATGATGCACAACATCGCGGTGCGGACAGAACAGGCTCTAGATGAGGGTAGCAAACATGCTTGGTGTCATGAAGCAGGCAGTCTCAGCGTTACCGAATCTGTAGCAGAATCAGTATGTCGCATCGCTTATGAAACAGGTTCACGGGCAATTCTTTGCAACACTTCATCAGGAAGTACGGCGAGAATGGTATCTAAATATCGGCCAACTTCTCCCATTATTGCCCTCACCTCTGAGATCGCCACTTATCGCCAACTAGCACTTTCTTGGGGTGTGGAAGCTTTGCTAATCCCACCAGTCCACAATGCTGAAGAGATGTTTACCAACGTGGTAAATACAGTTGTAGATATGGGTCTAACGAATAAGGGCGATAAAGTAGTGATTACCTCTGGTGTTCCAATTGGTAAATCGGGCACAACTAGCTTAATCAAAGTGCATTCCATTGGACAGCCAATTTCAGCATAAGCCACTTAGAATAAGGCTGTGGCTCAAGATAGTAAGCAAAATTGGGCAATGATTCCGAAAAATTGCCAGAATCAGAATTGAAGGGACTGGTGATTGAGGAGTAGGGACTGGGGACTAGGGACGGGGGATGGGGAGACAAGGAGCAGAATAATAACTCTTAACTTCCTAATTCTTAACTCCTAACTCCTAACTCTAACCCAGCACTCAGCACTCGCTAGGGAATAAGTAAATCCTATAACATTCATCACGGAGTCTTTTATGTCTAAGAATTTACTAGAACAATTGCGAGAAGTGACTGTTGTAGTGGCGGATACGGGGGATATCCAGGCAATTGAAAAGTTCAAACCCCAAGATGCCACCACCAATCCTTCTCTGATTACTGCTGCGGCACAAATGCCAGAATATCAGGGAATTGTCGATCAAACTTTACTGCAAGCGAAGAAAGATGCTGGAGCCGGAGCCACCCAAGCACAGATAGTTTCTCTAGCTTTTGACCGTTTGGCAGTTGCTTTTGGATTAAAGATTTTACAAATTATTCCCGGTCGCGTATCTACGGAAGTAGATGCTCGCTTGTCTTACGATACCGAAGCTACTCTGACTAAGGCACGGGAATTAATTGCCCAGTATAAAGCTGCTGGAATTGGCCGCGATCGCGTCTTAATTAAAATTGCCACCACCTGGGAAGGCATTCGCGCTGCGGAAATTCTCGAAAAAGAAGGTATTCACTGTAACCTTACCTTGTTGTTTGGTCTTCACCAAGCGATCGCCTGTGCAGAAGCTGGCGTTACCCTAATTTCTCCCTTCGTCGGTCGGATTCTCGACTGGTACAAAAAAGATACCGGACGCGATAGCTACCCAGCAACCGAAGATCCAGGAGTTTTGTCTGTAACCCAAATCTACAATTACTACAAGAAATTTGGTTATAAAACTGAAGTTATGGGAGCTAGCTTCCGTAACCTTGGTGAAATTACTGAACTTGCAGGTAGTGATTTGCTGACCATTTCTCCATCACTTTTGGCTGAATTGCAGTCAAATGTGGGAGAACTATCACGTAAACTCGACCCCGCCAAGGTAGCAAACTTGTCAATCGAAAAGATATCCCTTGACAAAGCTAGGTATGATAAAATGCACGCTGGCGATCGCATGGCAACAGACAAACTAGACGAGGGCATCAAAGGTTTCACCAAGGCATTAGAAGACCTTGAAAAACTTTTGGCAGATCGACTAGTTCGCCTTGAAGCAGAAGTAGTAGCAAGTCATTAGAAGATAACAATTGTTAATGGTTAGTGGTGGTTAACCACTAACCATTAGTTAGCTGTATCAGCCGTTATTAATAACGACCTCGAATAATGTTGTATCGTCCGTAGGGCTGCTGCCGTTGTCTAAACTCCTGCCGTTGTCTAAACTCCTGCCGTCGGATAAACTGCCGTTCTCGGATATTTTGGTATCGTTCGGGCTGCCGTCGTCTGAACTCTTGCCGTTGTCTGAACTCCTGCCGTTGTCTGAACTCCTGCCGTCTTTGGATCGTTCGGTATCGTCCTGGCCACCGTTGAGCAATTAAAAGCTCTCCGGTTTTATTCCCAACTAGGTTAGCCTCTGGTGCAACACTCTGTTCATTGCGAGCATTACTTAAAGAAATATCCTTTGCTTCAGCTAATGAGGGCGGATACACAAAGGCACATAGCAACAGTGCTATTGAGGATAACTTCCTGAAACCTTTCATGTTTTTGCTTCTACTAGACTTTCGTTAATAACTTTATTAAAACATCTGAAAGTATACAAATTACCGCTCATAGAGTTTTTTTAAACTTAATTTGGTATGAAATATTGTATTTAAATTTCACCCTTATGGATCATTGTAAATTTTTTCTCTCTGTGTATATAAATAGTCAATATATAGCAAGGGACTGGAGACTGCGGACTGGGGACTGGGTAAAAAGTCTTCTTGTGTCTAAGTTTCATCATCTGTTGATGTCCTAACCATTTTAGCTGTTGCTATATATAAAAATTTAATTTTTTCACATAAAAAAGCATAATATTTCTGAATTAAATACATTACGTTTTTTCTTGTAATATAGGACAAAAGCCTTCTCTAGTAGGGAAATATGCCCTCGAAGTTTGATTTATGGAAGCCTTAGCTCAGACTTTTTTGCATCCACAAGATGTATATAAACTGCATTGAATGCAAACAATAACTACTAAATATTCTGAGTTAAATTTTAAATAATTAAGGTGCTACCACCGGGAGCATCCCAAATTCTTAAAAATATATGAGATTGGCGCAAAATCCTTTGCAATCTTCTTCCCTTCGCGTCCTTTGTGTCCTTTGTGGTTCGTTTTTTCTCATCCAGCACAACACTAAGGATTTCCAAAATTGCTAGTTTTTTTTATACCACGAATTATCAGCCAAGCTCCTCCAGAAGAAATCAACAACAAGGGTGTTAACCAATCGCCCCAACGCACATATAAAGTTTGTGTTTGTCGCCGATAAATTGTTTCAGCATGAGTTTCGTAAGTATTATATCCAGACATCCACAAGGTTCTACCGTGAGGATCTACAAAGGCTGAATATCCGGTATTAGTTGCCCGTGCTGACCATCGATCGGTTTCAATTGCCCGCATGATATCCTGTGCATGGTGCTGGAATGGCATCGATGCAGTGTAATGGGCATCGTTAGAAGAACTGAGGATAAATTGCCCACCCACCGCAGCTTGACGGCGAAATTGTTCAGGAAAAGCAGATTCATAACATATACTAGCGATCGCCCGACCAAAAGGAGTGTCAAATATCTGATTTGCTGAACCCGGAACTTGGTGTGCATCCAAAGGTGACAACCGTTGAATTAACCCGCCTAAAATTCCTTCAAAGGGAATATATTCTCCCAAAGGTACTAATTTAGATTTATCGTAGCGACTGACAATTTCACCTTTACTGTCAAAAGTAAACAAGCTAATTGTATAACTGTGTCCCCGTTCGCCAAAAGCGCCTATCCAAGCAACCACACCTTTTTCCTTCACTGCTGCGACTAAGGCCGTTCCCAGCAAGTTACGCTGAAAAATCGGTAAGGCTCCTTCTGGGGTGAGAACTGCATCTACACCTTGGTCTGCTAAAGTTAGATATCCACTGGTGTAATTTTCTTGAGCGCGACGAAACCCTTCGGAACTTCGTAAAAGTCGGTTTGGGATATTACCCTGAACAATCCCCACTTTCAAGGCTGCCTCTGGGGGTTGGGCAATGGGACGACTGTATAAGATAAAACCAATCAAGTGTAGGGTAATTAATAATCCTGTGGCGATAATCCAGTATTTATTAACGAACCGCAGAGGCGCGGAGGACACAGAGGAAATTCTCTCTGCCTCTCTGCGGTTCATCCATCCTTCCGCAATTAAACCATTAATGGCAACGATCGCTGCTGTCACAGTATTAGGCCCAGAGAGTTGACCCAAATGGACAATTACAAGATTGTGCGGACTTTGTGTGTAAGCAAGAGAACTCCACCACAGAGGCCCCGCACTCCACAGACTCTCTAATCCACACCAGATGGCTGTACCAATCAGTACACGCAACCACGGTTTTTGCCCAACCAGACGAACCATCACAGCCGCCCAAATAGTCAGGAACACCCCTCCCAAAACACTGATGAATCCCCAACAAAAAAGGGTGATTGCCAAACTCGGCAACCAAGGAACCCCCAACCATGTCATCGGATGAATTCCAGTAATCCAGAATAGGGCGACACCGTGAAAACCAATACCCCAGAGGAAAGCTGGGGGGTATTGGTTTTTACCTTTGGCTGAAGTGACAACTAGCACCCATAAGGGAACTATGGCAATCCAAGCCAGGAACCATGCACCTACTGGGGCTACGGTTAGCCCCATTAAAATGCCGCTAGCTAAGGCAATTAAATAAGGGAGTAAGGCGTTTAGCCTCTCCCCCTGCTTTTTACTCTGTTTCTTCTGCATCGGCAGCATCAGGTGGAACTATTGCCACTCCGGTAATAGCGTCGTCTTCGTCTAAACGCTGCACTCTGACTCCAGTTGCCGATCGCGATTGGATAGAAATCGCATTTACCGCTTGACGGATGATAATACCGCGATTTGTCACCATCATGATTTCATCATCATCATTGTTGACAATGCGTAGGGTTGCCAACTTATCTTTTGTTTTGCGGTTTTTGAACTTCGTTGCCATTAAACCCTGACCAGCACGATTTTGCAGCCGGAATTGGGCAACAGGGACGCGCTTACCATATCCTCCCATCGTAATTACCAACACCCAAGGACCAACAATGCCACTGCTAGGCACTTCTGCTGACTCTTCAGTAGTTTCAGTAACTTCAATATCTTCAGTTTCGATTATCTCGATTGCTTCGATATCTTCTGTTTCGGCTATTTCAGCTTCTGTAACTATATCTAAAGTTTCCAGAATTGCTGCGGGCAGAATATCCATACCCACCAGTTCATCTTTATTTTTGAGTTTCATGGCTTTCACCCCACGAGTTGCCCTACTTAAAGGACGCAGTTGTTCGTGGTTGCACCGGAAGTTAATCGCCATCCCGTTACGAGAACCAATGATTACACTGTCCTCTACTCTAGCGCGTCGCACCCAACGCAGTTGGTCGCCTTCTTCTAAGGAAATGGCAATCAAACCGTTGGCACGAATATGACTAAAGGCTGCCAATTCGGTTTTCTTGATATTACCGCCCTTGGTGAGCATGACGAGATATTCTTCGTTGCTAAACTCGTCAACAGGGACAATCGAGGTGATTTTTTCCTCTTTGGGGATGGGTAGCATCTGGACAATTGGTGTCCCGCGACTGGTACGCGAACTCGCTGGAATTTGATAAGCTCTCAGGCAATAAACAACACCACGCTCACTAAAGAATAAAATACTATCGTGATCGCAGCAAGTTAAGAAATGCTCAATGGTATCATCATCTTTCACCTTGGCTGCGGCTTTGCCTCTAGTAGCACGGCTTTGTGCTTCAAAGGTATTAACTGGCATCCGTTTGATGTAGCCTTGTTCTGTAACCAGAATTATTGCTTTTTCATTGGCAATGAGGTCGCGATCGTCTAATTCCCCTTCCCCTGGTAAGATCACCGTGCGGCGGGGTGTAGCGAAGTTAGTTTTCAGTTGCCCGACTTCAGTTTCAATGATTTCTAGCACTCTCTCCCGGCGTGCCAAAATATCTTGCAAGTCGGTAATTTTTTCTTGTAATTCCTCGTGTTCTAAACGAATTTTGTCTGCTTCTAAGGCAGTCAACCGCCGCAATTGCATCTGCAAAATCGCATCTGCTTGCACTTCCGAGAGTCCGTAAGTTGTGATTAACTCGCCTTTGGCTGTGGGTGCATCGGGTGCATGGCGAATCAAGACAATAATTGGATCTAACTGGGCTAGGGCAATTAATAACCCTTGCAGTAGATGATCGCGTTCTTCAGCTTTCCGCAGTTCGTAACGGGTGCGTCTAGCAATGGATTCGATGCGGAAATCTAAGAAGACGGTTAAGAATTGCTTGAGGGTGAGTACCTGGGGTTCGCTATTTACCAACGCCAGCATATTCGCCCCAAAGTTGGCTTGCAGTGGCGTTTGCTTGTAGAGGTTGTTGAGAACGACACGGGGATAAGCATCACGCTTGAGTTCGATGACAACTCGCATCCCGTCGCGATCGCTTTCGTCTCGGATATCTGCGATGCCCTCTAGCCGCTTTTCGTTCACCATTTCGGCGATTTTTTCAATCAGCGCCGCTTTATTAGTTTGATAGGGCAATTCGGTGATGATAATTGCTTCTCTATCTGGTCGTCCCCGTTGTTCAACGGTTTCAATGTTAGCGACACCACGCATGGTAATGGAACCACGCCCGGTAGTGTAAGCTTCTCGAATGGCAGATGTTCCCAAAATTTGCGCCCCAGTCGGAAAGTCTGGGCCGTGGACATACTGCATTAATTCGAGATCGGTGATTTCGGGATTATGGATTACAGCCACTAAAGCATCAATCAATTCGCCCAAATTGTGCGGCGGAATGTTGGTTGCCATGCCCACGGCAATCCCAGAGGAACCGTTGAGCAACAATTGGGGAATCCGTGCGGGTAAGACTGTGGGTTCTTGCTGCGAACCGTCGAAGTTATCGGCAAAGTCTACGGTTTCATACTCGATGTCGTGCAGTAAACCAGCGCTCGTTAAAGCTTGTAAGCGACATTCTGTGTATCGCATTGCGGCTGGCGGATCGTTGTCTACCGAACCGAAGTTACCATGTCCGTTAACTAGGGGCGATCGCATGGAAAAATCTTGCGCCATCCGCACCAAGGCATCATACACTGCTGTGTCGCCGTGGGGGTGGTATTTACCCAACACTTCCCCCACCACACGGGCGCATTTCTTAAAGGGGCGATCGTGGAGCAAACCTAGCTCGTGCATTGCGTAGAGAATGCGGCGATGCACAGGTTTTAGACCATCCCTGGCATCTGGCAACGCCCGACCCACTATCACGCTCATGGCGTATTCCAGATAAGATTGCGACATCTCGGTTCGCAAATCTATCGGGATAATCCTCTCCTGTGAGGTTGTCATAACCTAAAAATCTCCAAAAATCGTAGATTTTAGCTTTTTTACTCAACAAAGCGCAAAATTATTCTAAATTGCTCTTGAATAATTGCCATAATTTGGTATAATTCTAGCATATTAATGCCTTATTTTGCCTGAGTAGCTAATCCAAATATTTAGTCAAAAAAGATATAATAACCTACATTTGAAAAGCTTTTAGCTATCTAACAAGAGCGGTAAACTAAAAGGTTCCTTGGTGCAAATTCACTATACTTGAAATATGACAGAGTAAATTTAAGAAAACAATCTAAAATCGGCTTTATAAACTCTTAGTTTGATAACCGTTATTTACCAGAATTTTAGTTCAATCAAGTCTGAAAAATAAAAGCATAGTTGATAATTTATACTTCAAAAAATAGCAGAGTTGGAGAAAGTCTTCCAAGATGCAATTAAAGGAAAAGTTGCATAAATTAGTATTCAAAATTTACAAGATATTTTAATGTAAAGGAGAGGAAGTTTTGGCAGTAGTCCGAGTCCGCCAGCATGTTAATCCACTTGCTAAAAAGTATCAAACACCAGCAAGTCCCCTTGATTGGGGAAAGATTTATGCAAAGCCAAATCAACCACTACATTTAGATATTGGCTGCGCTAAGGGACAGTTTTTGCTAAATATGGCCAAAATAGAACCCAACTGGAATTTTCTTGGCTTGGAAATTCGGGAACCTCTAGTGGTGGAGGCGAATAAGTTACGTTCTGAGTTCGCTTTAACAAACTTGCACTATTTATTTTGCAATGTGAATAACTCACTGGACTCTCTATTATCTTCACTCCCTCCAGGGAGTTTACAGCGCGTTACAATTCAATTCCCCGATCCTTGGTTTAAAACCCGCCATGCTAAACGTCGTGTAGTGCAACCAGAACTAGTGGCGGAGTTAGCCAGTTATCTTGCAGTTGGTGGGATTGTGTTTGTGCAATCAGATATGGAATTTATTGCGGTGGAAATGCGCGATCGCTTCGCTGCTAACCCAGCTTATCAGAAAGTTGGTGCAGGAGAATGGTTAGCAGAAAATCCGCTACCAGTCCCCACAGAACGGGAAATAGGCACGCAAAAAAAGGGTGAACCTGTTTATCGGGTTTTGTTTGAAAGGGTGATAACTAGAGATTAAGTAGGTAGGCGTAATTAAATATAAGATCAAACCTTACCCTCAATCCCTCTCCGTGAGTTCGGAGAGGGAAGCCGGAGGTAGGGTGAGGTTTTATATTTAATTTGCTCCACTTACTTAGAGGTATTATTACCATCAATAACCGAATACTAAATAGAAGTTATAAGAATTCTTCCCCATGCCCTTTAAATCCAAGAGTTAAACCACATTCGCATTTTATAACCGTCAGGGGAAAGGGGTAAACCCAAATAAATAGGCATCCAGAAAATAAAAGCAGCCAGAATCATAAAAGTAATGGTGACACCTAAAACCCGGAGTTGTTGATAATAACTGCGAAGACACTGATCGACAAACCAAGCGATCGCTAAAAATACAAATACTACTGCACACATATAGTGGTAGATGAAAACGCACCTCGTCACTTCCACCCAAGGTGCTAAGTTAGCAGCATAATTTACAACTAAGTATAAGGCAATCCAAGTATCAACACTAAGGGTTGCTGGCACAGAAAAACGCTTTTCCTTTACCCAAGGCATTACGATTTGTGCGACTAACATTCCTGCTAAAAATAACATGGCAGCAACACCAAACCACCACAAAAATGGATTACCCATTGCATGGACATCATAAATAACTTTTCCAGCACCAGCAGGCAAAGGTGGACCCATTACAGGTAATGGTTCGGTGATCCTTTCAGCCGTTTGATAATAATATGCCATTGGTCGAGTCATCAATGGCCATTTGTACCAGGCAGCACAATAAGGATGCACGTTCGGACTATTACCACCGAGTTGTAAGTGAAATTTCAAAATTTGCCGATGTACTTCTATAAATCCATAAGTTTTATCTAGCTGAAGGTGGGGAATCCAGATGATGCTATAGATAGAAGCTGGGATAATTCCTAGATAAAACAGCATCTGAAAAATATTTAGCTGAGTTAAATTTTGTAGCGGTGTCTGAGATGGGGGAGAATAAGCACTAACTCCTGCCGTCGCTCGTGGACTCGCTACCACTGCGCTATCGTGACTCCTACTTTCTCCATCCTCTTCTGCCTCCTGCAATGAAGGAGATTTAAGAAAGAGTTTGGGGTTAGCAAAAGAATGTATTCCCCGAATTACCCAAGCTACTATCCAAATGAGATAAGCACCTGATAGAAACCATAAACCATTCCATTTGGTACCGATTGATGCACCAAAAGTAATGCCAGCAAAAACTAAGAAAAATCGGCGACGCTCATTGTGGTTATCTAATGCCAATAATAAAAACCAGTGCCCTAATAAACCAAAGATGACGATATAAATATTACTTAAAGCATAGCGAGATTCAACCAAAAAGATGCCATCACAGGCTGTAAATAAACCTGCTAAAATTGCGAAGCTACGCCGATAACTCAACTGATAAGCGATCGCAGCCACAACTAAAGGAATAAATGAGCCTGTAAGAGCATTTAACCAACGATAAGTCCAAGGCGATCGCATTGAACCCGTCAACCCATTTACGGTATCGTGCCAAAAAGGAATGTGACTGCCAATCCAAATGCCGATGCCGATCATATATTGACTTAGCGGCGGATGAGCATTAAAAAATGGCGTATGTGTGAGATAATTATTACCAAATTTGGCAAAGTAAACTTCATCAAATACCAGGGTGTTGAATCGCTCCAGTCCCCAAAACCGTAAGGCGAGTGAGAGGATAAATATACCCAACATCCCAATTCGGAACCATTTTTTGGTTATTGGGTATTGGGCATGGGGCATGGGGCATGGGGCATTAGACATGGGTGTAATCATCAGCAGAATCTAGCGATCGCTATATTACAGGCAGCGATCCAGAAGTTCAACTATTGCAGGTTATGCGATCGCAAATTCTGAATCTTTTCGTAGTTCTTCAGACCGAAATCCCAACACAATCCGATTCTTTGGTACACCAGCGCTCACCAGTTCTGTTGCTACCCCATCTTCAGTACCATCACAGCCATCTTTGATTAGGGCATTTTTGACGTTCTGATGGTAGCGGTCTTTAGCTGGCATAAATGACTCGAATTACGAATTATGAATTACTACCCTCGACTTTTGCCACTTCTAACATTGTCTTTAAAACTGAATCTGGATTCAGACTAATCGAGTCAATTCCTTGTTCAACTAAAAACTGAGCAAATTCTGGGTAATCGCTTGGTGCTTGTCCACAAATGCCGATTTTGCGATAGCATTTTTTTGCTGTTTCTATGACCATTTTTACCATTCGTTTGACAGCCGGACTACGTTCATCAAATAATCGTGCTACCAATGCCGAATCCCTATCTATCCCTAATGTCAATTGAGTTAAATCATTAGAACCAATGGAGAACCCATCAAATACCTCAGCAAATTCCTCAGCCAGAATCACATTACTAGGCAACTCACACATTACATAAACCTGTAAGCCGTTAACACCCTGCTTTAAACCATTTTTTGCCATCTCTGCCAAAACCAACCGCCCTTCATCGGGAGTGCGACAAAAGGGAATCATCGGAATAACATTTGTTAAACCCATCTCTTCCCGTACCCGTTTGACGGCATGACATTCTAGGGCAAAAGCTTCTCTGTAGCCTTCATCATAATAACGTGCAGCTCCTCGCCAACCCAGCATTGGGTTTTCTTCATGGGGTTCAAACTGTCGCCCACCTAACAAATTTGCATATTCATTACTTTTGAAATCTGACATTCGCACAATCACTGGTTTTGGATAAAATGCTGCGGCAATTCGGCCTATTCCTTGAGCTAATTTATCTACAAAATATTGGGGTTTGTCATCATAAAGCGAGGTAATATCGGCAATTTTAGCTTTCGCAAATTCATCTTTTAATAATTTATAATGAATTAACGCCATTGGATGAATTTGGATTTGGTTAGCAATAATAAATTCTGTCCGTGCTAAACCTACGCCATCATTAGGAATTGCCGATAAACTCAATGCTTCTTGGGGATTACCCACATTCATTAAAATTTTAGTATGGGTACGCGGTAAGTTTTCTAAAGGAACTTCTTCAACTTCAAAAGGTAATAAACCTGCATAAACTTTTCCTTCTTCCCCTTCAGCGCAAGAAATTGTTACTTCTTGACCAGGTTTTAATATTTCTGTAGCATTGCCACATCCCACGATCGCAGGTACACCCAATTCTCGCGCAATAATCGCGGCGTGACACGTTCTACCACCAGAGTTGGTGACAATTGCACTAGCGCGTTTCATAATCGGTTCCCAATCTGGATCGGTTCTTTCTGTCACCAAAACTTCCCCGACTTGAAACTGTTCGAGTTTCTGAACATCTAAAATTAAGCGGGCTTTCCCTTGACTAATAGCTTCTCCAATTGCACTACCCGTAACCAGGGGAATTGGAGATTGGGAATCATGAAGTGACGAGTGGGAAGATTTTTCCCTATTCCCTAATAACAACCGATAACTCCGCAGCACATTTCCTGTCTTCTGCGACTGGACGGTTTCGGGACGCGCTTGCACAATAAAAAGTTGGTTAGTAATTCCATCTTTTGCCCACTCAATATCCATCGGAGTTAAAATACCGTGAATTTGAGAATAATGATCTTCAATTAAACACGCCCAAGTTCCTAGTTGTAAAATCTCTTCATCACTGAGGGCAAATTTGCCTCTTTCCCCGACAGAAACAGACACATTTTTCGTAAATTTGGAACCGTCATCATAAATCATTTTCAGTTCTTTACTGCCCAATTTTTTATCGATAATTGGGCGGAAACCAGCTTTTAAAGTAGGTTTAAAAACATAATATTCATCAGGATTTACAGAACCTTGAACAACGTTTTCACCCAAACCATAAGCGGCTGTAATCAGTGCTGCATCCTTAAATCCGGTTTCTGTGTCGATGGAGAACATCACCCCAGAGGTTGCTAAGTCAGAGCGCACCATTTTTTGCACGCCCACAGCCAGAGCAATGCTAAAGTGGTCAAATCCCTTGGTATGGCGATAAGAAATGGCGCGATCGGTAAATAGGGAAGCAAAGCATTTATGACAAGCTGCTAAAACTCCCTCAACACCCACAACATTGAGATAAGTTTCTTGCTGTCCGGCAAAACTAGCATCAGGTAAGTCTTCGGCGGTGGCGCTAGAACGGACTGCTACATCTGTCTCTGCATGGTATCGTTCGCAAAGACTATGGTAGGCTGTAGCGATCGCCTCTCGCAATTCTACAGGGAATGGGGTGTGGATTAATAGCGATCGCGCTTTTTTACCCCGTTCGCGTAAATTTTTGACATCCTCAACATCCAAGTCAGCAAAGAGTTTGCGTAGCTTTGCTTCTAAATCTGCTGATTTGATGAAATGACGATAAGCGTAAGCAGTGGTGGCGAATCCGTTAGGAACGTTAATCCCTTTGGGCGTTAGTTGTTGAATCATTTCACCCAGCGAGGCATTTTTACCACCAACTAAGGGTATATCAGCAATGCCAACTTCATCAAACCACAAAATGAGCGATCGCTCTTGAGCAGATGGAGATAAAGTACTTTTAGATACTGTAGTCATAATTACCTTTTAAATTTATAA
>NZ_JBALDK010000235.1:0-10706 GCF_036917455.1 Nostoc sp.
TTTGGAGAAATTTTGTAGGCAGTGAAATGAAATAAAATGCCAAAACCTATAAAGTTATCTATGAAAATTCACTGACTACCACTAACTTCTAAAACCCGCTCTTTTCGTCTGTTCTAAAGACTCCACTAGACATTGCAGATTGTCCTATAGGCGTTCTTGTTGTTCTCGCAGCACTACCTGAACATACAAGCATCTATACGTAAGTAACACAACTCTTTTATCTGTAGTTTTTAACTTATTTTTATCTTTCAGGCACTTCTGCCCAATTTAATAACATATATATATTCAAAAAACAGCTATCTTGTGGAATATATCTACTGTGGGCTTCCCAATAAAAACCTTCTGTGATGCAGTTACCGATTTATTCGGTTTTAGGTAGATGCCCTTGTCCACTTAGTTGTGTGAGGAAAGTAACTCCCGTGATTTAGTTGAAAAAAGGATAAAATATCGAACTATCTACTTTTTTTAAGTTCGTGCATACTTCTCACAATCTTTGTTACTAAATTTCTGGGTGTAAATCTGACGCTTTCGGTCAATATCTTATTTCTCATCCCAGGAACAACAACAGTTTTGTTTTTCATTAAGCTGCGATAACCAATCTTAGCAACGGTTTCCGTATCCATCATTCTGTTAACACTAGCAATCTTGGAATCTTTCATTGCAGCAGTTTGTTGGAATTCGGATGCTGTTGGCCCCGGACAAAGAACAGTCACGCTGACACCTGTACCCTCTAATTCATTAGCGATCGCTTCTGAAAATGATAAGACATAGGCTTGAGTAGCAAAATAAACTGCCATTAACGGCCCTGGTTGAAAAGCTGCTGCTGAGGCTACATTTAATATTTTCCCATAGTCTTGCTCGACCATATCTTTGAGAAATAACTTTGTTAAATGAGTCACGTTGACCAAATTTACCTGAAGCATTCGCAGTTCAATGTTGAGGTCTGTTTCGGTAAATGTTCCATAAGTACCAAAGCCAGCATTGTTAACCAGCACATCAATCTTGATGGATGCTTGCTGGAGTTCGGTGAAAATTTCATCTGGCGATGTTTTGATAGATAAATCCTTAACCAAAATTTTCACAAATATACCAAACTTTTGGGGAAACTCATTTATAATTTCAGTAAGTTTTTGTTCATTTTTATCTACTAACACCAGATTATAACTATGACGAGCAAAAATCTGGGTTAATTGATAGCCTATCCCACTAGCCGCTCCTGTAATTAGAGCAGTTTTTTTTCGCCGAATTTCGGATGTTTTATTCATGTTGCAAAAATGACTAATTTGAGTTAATTAATTTAACTTTTATAAATTTAGCGCTAGCAGTATATAATCTTTGCTATAGCTAAAATTATGGTAAAAGATGATGCTGTCCACCTGAAATGAGTATGTTTAAAGCAAGCATATTAGTCGTAAATATAAAAATCTGTATCTATCTAAACAAGAGCAAAAATATTTAATCTAGTTATTAATGTCACAACATAATTCCGTTACTATAACTGATGTGCAAGCAGCACAAGAGCGGATTTTGGGAATTGCCCACCGCACCCCTGTGCTAACTTCTAGAATTGTTAACGATCGCACCAATAGCCAAGTATTCTTTAAATGCGAGAACTTTCAACGCACGGGGGCATTTAAATTTAGAGGGGCGTACAATGCCTTAACGCAACTATCGGTAGCCCAAAAACGAACAGGCGTTATCACCTATTCATCAGGAAATCATGCCCAAGCGATCGCTCTAGCTGGTAAGCTCCTCAATATTCCCACCACTATTGTCATGCCTGATGATGCACCCATAGTCAAACAAACTGCTACTCGTGGTTATGGTGCAGAGATAATTTTATACAATCGCCAGGAAACAAACCGAGAAGAATTAACCCAAAATCTAGCAAGCGATCGCAATCTCACTCTGATTCCCCCTTACGATCATCCCCATGTAGTCGCTGGACAGGGAACAACTGCTTTAGAACTGATTCAAGAAGTTGGGGAATTGGACTTGTTATTAGTTTGTTGTGGCGGTGGCGGATTACTTTCAGGATGTGCGATCGTAGCCAAAGCACTTTTACCCAATTGTAAAGTAATTGGGGTAGAACCAGCACTTGCCGATGATGCTACCCGCTCCTTTCACACCAAAACGCTGCAAACTGTCAAGAATGCTGATACCATCGCCGATGGTGCGCGGACTCCTAGCCTTGGTCAAATTACTTTTCCCTTAGTGCTGCATTACGTCGATGACATGGTGACGGTATCTGAAGAAGCAATTCTTCGCACCATGTTTTTCTTGTGGGAACGGTTGAAAATTGTCGTTGAACCCACCGGAGTCCTTGCAGCAGCAGCCTTACTCGAAGGTGTAGTTAAAGCACCAGAGTCGAGGATTGGTGTCATCGTCAGTGGTGGAAATGTAGATTTAGCGCAAGTTGGCACATTGTATGCTAAATTACCCGCTTTTGCTTTTTTTGCCTGATATAGCACAAGCCTTGGTGGTTAGGACATTAACAGATGATGAAACTTAGACACAAGAAGACTTTTCACCCAGTCCCCAGTCCCCAGTACCCAGTCCCTTGCTATATATCTGCGGAGTGGGGATTTTACCCACCTTGGCTATTCCCATATTCAATATCTAATTGAACCGCATCACAGCCCGGCATTTGGGGAGCGGAAGCAGTGGTTAGCTGAGAATGGGGTAATTTATAACCTTTAGAAATAACGATCAAAGCGATCGCATTTAGACAAAGTTGAGTTAAAAACTTCAAAGGGCGATAGGCAAATATGGTTTTTCAGTACACTAACGCATTTGTCACCATAGCGTCGGTTAATTGCGAGAATTTAGTAAATTTCTATACTAAATTCCTGGAGCAAAAGCCAGTTATTTTGATTCCGAATGTCTATACTGAGTTTAATTTACTTGGTATGCGATTAGGTATTTTTAAACCCAAGAACACAAACGAATCGGAATTTGAAGCTGTCACCAAAAGTAAGATCGCTTTGTGTTTAGAGGTGAGTAACTTGGAAGATGCGATCGCTCACTTAACAGCTTTAGGCTATCCACCACCAGGAGATATTTCCATTGCTTCCCACGGTAGAGAAATTTATGCTTATGACCCTGATGGCAATCGTATTATTCTACATCAAGCCCCAGTGAATGATAATTGATAAGTAATAATAATTTATTTGGTAATTTACTATGGCTATAACTCAAAACTATAGATTAAACCTGATTCAATGGTATCCAGGTCACATTGCTAAGGCTGAAAAGAAGCTTAAAGAACAGCTAAAGCGCGTAGATGTGGTGTTTGAGGTACGAGACGCGCGGATTCCCTTAGCGACTCACCATCCCCAAATAGGTGAGTGGGTGGAGGGTAAGACACGGGTGTTGATCCTTAACCGAGTAGATATGATTACGCCGCAAATGCGATCGCTGTGGATAGATTGGTTTAAACGTCAAGGAGAAGTCCCTTATTTTACCAATGCTCAACATGGTAAAGGTATAGCAGAAGTAGCGCGAGCCGCGCAAGCCGCAGGAGTAGAACTCAATCAAAGAAGAAGCGATCGCGGAATGTTACCCCGTCCAGTACGGGCTGTGGTAATTGGTTTTCCCAATGTCGGTAAATCAGCTTTAATTAACCGCCTCTTGGGACGGCGAGTAGTGGAAAGTGCAGCCCGTCCTGGGGTAACTCGCCAACTGCGTTGGGTGAGAATTTCTGAACATTTAGAATTGCTAGATGCTCCTGGTGTCATCCCTATAAGGTTGGAAGATCAAGACGCAGCATTGAAATTAGCCATTTGTGATGATATTGGCGAAGCATCTTATGATAACCAACTAGTAGCAGCAGCCCTAGTGGATTTATTCAACTATTTGGAAGCTGTAACTACAGATTTGTTACCCAAAAAACCATTACAGTCCCGTTACCAACTCGATTCGACATCCGACACCGGAGATACCTATTTACACGCCTTGGCGGAGCATCGTTACAAAGGTGATGTAGAACGAGCCGCAAGACAACTTTTAACAGATTTTCGCAAAGGCTTGTTGGGTGAAATGAGTTTAGAATTACCACCAAATTAATCAAGAGTTAAGGTAGTTAAGCCAAATCCTATATGTTCCCTTTTTCATTCCACAGCAGGAGTCAAGGGTCATTTCCGAATGGCACTAAGTTAAGCTCAAGAGTGTGCAGCGGAAAGATTGCAGAGGGGCAGGGGGGCAAGGGTGCAGAGGGGAGTGTGGGATAGTGGGGAGATAGAAAAAAGCAACAAACCTTCCACACCCCCCACACCCTGCCCTGACGAGGTTTCAGCTTTTCTTAGTGCCATTCGGTGCAGAGGGGAATTTCTGAATATCCGAACGCAATACCTAAAACTTCTTCTTTCTCCCCTGCTCCTCTGCTCCTCTGCACCCCTGCTCCTCTGCTCCTCTGCTCCCCTGCTCCCCTGCTCCTCTGCTCCCCTGCTCCCCTGCACCCAAGAGCCTCAACGATTTTCCCTTTACAAGCGTCCCATTCAGTCATCTCCATGCCTCTTTGGTGGCTCCCCTTCACCAAGGGATTCAAACCTCATCTAAACCTCTAGCAAAATTCCCTATTTCAATGTAATATCCGTCACATACAGTTGTCGAAATGCAGTTAACAGTGTCATAAAGAAAAGGTGAAGGTTAACCTGTAGGGTATAACTTACCTTAGAGTTGCTTGCACCTCTAGCTTCGATGGATCGCACTCATGACTGAACTCACGCTACGCCTAAAAGAGGGAGATACCGAGACAACGATCGCAGTTGACCAAAATTTATTTACAATTGGTCGTTTGCCGGAATGTAACTTGTACTTACCTTTTGCTGGAGTATCCCGCAACCATGCTCGCCTAGTGAAAACAGCAGAGGGTGTGTGGACTATTGAGGATCTGGGCAGTAAAAATGGGACGCAACTCAATAAATATCTTGTTAACTCTCCTCAAGAGTTGCATCACGGTGATATTATTTGGCTGGGCAATGTTAGCCTGTTAGTGCTGCTTACAAGCCCTGTTTACCAACCCGCACCTGAGTATCCCGGAAGTTCGGAAAATAATGAGCAGAGAACAATCCTGCACAATGTCAAACAATTACAACAGCAATGGATCGCAGCTGATAGTAAGGATGGCGATATTAGCAATAAGGACAAAACCATTGCCCGTCTCAAAGACTTAGTGGATATAGCTAAAAATCTTTGTGCGGCAGCATCTATAGAAGAGATTTTTTCTCAGGTACAGCAAGTAGTTTTTCGCTACCTTGATAGTATCGATCGCTTGGCATTATTAATTGATGTTAATGGTTGCGGTCAATTAGAATTAGTGAACGCTGCCACTAGAAATACTTCTCAACAAAAACATCTCCCCTCAGATGGTAGTTGGATTAGTCGGAGTATCTGTCAAAAGGTATTTGACGAAAAAGTTGTTATTCAAACCGCCGATACCCATCAGGATGAACGGTTTGCTAGCGAACAAAGTATTTTAGTCAAAGGCATTCGTAGCGCAATGGCAGTACCTTTATGGGATGAAAATAAAGTTGTCGGCGTACTCTATGCTGATGCCAATCTTTCTTCTTACCATTGGGCAAATGAAGGCGAGGAAGAACTCAGCTTTTTTTCAGCTTTAGCGAACCTTGTGGCTTCTAGTGTGCAGCGTTGGTTGCTGGTAGAGAAACTCAAAACGGAAGAGATGATTCGCCATCGACTAGAACGTTATCATTCTCCAGCAGTTGTGCAGCAGTTGATATCTGTAGGCGCATTACCAGGTGGTCGTTTAGCTCCCACTGAGAGCGAAATCAGTATTTTATTTGCAGATTTAGTCGGCTTTACGGCAATTTCTGAACAGTTAACACCAACTGCGATCGCTCAACTCTTAAATAATTTATTTGAAGAAATGCTAAAAGAAGTGTTTACTTGGGGTGGCACTTTAGATAAATATATTGGCGATTGTATTATGGCATTTTTTGGCGCTCCAGAACCACAATCAGATCACGCCGATCGCGCTGTTACTGCTGCCAAGGGAATGCTTACTCGTCTCGAACATCTGAATGCCAATGGTTTTTGGCACGAACCCTTGCAATTACGGATTGCGATTAATAGCGGTAAAGCTGTTGTGGGAGATGTCGGTAGTTCTCAAAGGGTAGATTACACGGCATTAGGTGCGACGATTAATCTTGCTGCTCGGATGGAAGCAGTTTGTCCCCCCAGCGAATGCGTAATTAGTCAAGCCACTCATAAAATGCTTTCACTACCTTCAGACTTTCAGGAAATGGGAGATTATCGTTTCAAAGGTATTGAGCGATTAGTTAAGGTTTATCAGACAAAATTGCAACCAGCGCCAACAATCATTGCTCCAATCATGAATCTTTAGGGATTGGCATGGGCTTTGAGGTCTAGATTCTGTAACCCATCGACAAACTGCTATATATGGCAGTTTGTCACTTACTAAATCGCTGAATTTAGAACCCCGGCTTTTTAAATCCTAATAAATAAAGTATTGTTTTCAGATGTTTGAAAATGACAAGATTATTTGAATATCTCAAACATCCTCTAAAGCTGAATGGGGAATGCTAGCAATTACGAATTACGTTAGCAAAGCGGGGCGTAGCCCATTACGAATTACCTGTTAGCAACGAACTCATCGAATGTAACTACTTTGCCTAAGACTTGAGTTATAGCTTGATTCCTCAATTGTGCAAATTATAGCAACTTTATTTGTATTTAATTCATCAATGTCAATACTTATTGATTGGTATACTTTGATTCAATTAAAATTGCGAAATTGTAATATTTAGCAGCTAATTTTTGGCTAAAAGACTAGAATTTGGGTGGTAGCTTCCTCAGTTTATATGTATAACATTAGGAAGCCAACTTCAAGCTATTTTTTAACGGGAGGTCAGGTAATGGCGATCGCCACTATTAATCCCGCCACTGGGGAGACGCTCAAAACCTTTGAGGCGCTCAATGATACAGAAATTGCCGCTAAACTCGATTTAGCTAATCAAACTTTTGAACAGTATCGTCAGACTAGTTTTTTGACGCGATCGCAATGGTTAGAAAAAGCTGCCGACATTTTAGAGCAAGACAAAGCAGAATTTGCTAAGTTGATGACTCTGGAAATGGGTAAGCCATTTAAAGCTGCGATCGCGGAAGTCGAAAAATGCGCCGTTGTCTGTCGCTACTATGCCGAACACGCCCCTGCTTTCTTAGCTGATGTCAGTGTAAAAACTGATGCCAGCCAGAGTTTTGTACGTTATCAACCAATGGGTGCAATTCTCGCAGTCATGCCGTGGAATTTCCCCTTTTGGCAAGTCTTCCGCTTTGCTGCACCAGCACTCATGGCGGGAAATGTCGGCTTACTCAAACATGCTTCCAACGTGCCGCAGTGCGCCTTGGCAATTGAAGATATTATCCGCCGCGCAGGTTTTCCTGAAGGTGCGTTTCAAACTCTATTAATCGGCGCTGCCAAAGTTGCCGATTTAATGGCTGATGACCGCGTAAAAGCTGCCACCTTAACCGGAAGCGAACCAGCAGGTATATCCCTCGCCGTCGCCGCCGGCAAACAAATTAAAAAAACAGTTTTGGAATTGGGAGGAAGTGACCCGTTTATTGTGTTAGAAAGTGCTGACTTAGAGACAGCAGTTGTCACAGCAACTACAGCGCGGATGTTAAATAACGGGCAATCATGTATTGCAGCGAAACGTTTTATTGTCGCAGATGCGATCGCAGATAAATTTGAAAAATTGCTTTTAGAAAAATTTGAGGCGCTAAAAGTAGGCGATCCTATGCAACCGGATACCGATTTAGGCCCCCTGGCAACACCTGGTATTCTCCAGGATTTAGATGGACAAGTTCAAGCTGCTACCAAAAGTGGTGGTAAAGTCCTCACCGGCGGACATCCATTATCAGATCGTCTAGGGAACTTTTATCCGCCAACGATTATCATAGATATCCCGCCTGAAGCACCAATTGCAAAAGAAGAATTTTTTGGCCCAGTAGCCTTGTTATTCCGGGTTCCAGATATTGATGCTGCCATTAAACTCGCTAATGACAGTCCCTTTGGATTAGGTGCAAGCGCTTGGACAACCAATAAACAAGAGAGCGATCGCTTAGTTAAAGAAATCGAAGCCGGTGCCGTATTTATCAACAGTATGGTCAAATCCGATCCTCGGTTGCCCTTTGGTGGCATCAAGCGTTCTGGATATGGCAGAGAATTGAGTATCCAAGGTATACATGAGTTTGTCAATGTTAAAACCGTGTGGGTGAAATGATAGGGACTGGGTATTAGGATTAGAAATTAAAAATTAGGGATTACGGATTAGGTATTGGGAAAGATTTTTCCCATTTCCCAGTCCCCAGTCCCCAGTCCCCAATCCCCAGTCCCCAATCCCCAATCCCCAATCCCCAGATTAGTTGCTAGTTAGGAAATAAAATGAATACAGCAGAATTATTAGTGCAGTGCCTAGAAAATGAAGGAGTGCAATATATTTTTGGACTCCCTGGCGAAGAAAATCTGCACGTTTTGGAAGCGTTAAAACATTCTTCCATTAAATTTATTACGACTCGTCACGAACAGGGTGCAGCATTCATGGCCGATGTCTACGGACGTTTGACAGGAAAAGCTGGAGTCTGTCTTTCTACTCTTGGCCCTGGGGCAACAAATTTGATGACTGGGGTAGCAGATGCTAACCTCGATGGTGCGCCCTTAGTGGCAATTACCGGTCAAGTGGGAACAGATAGAATGCATATTGAATCCCATCAATATTTAGATTTGGTGGCAATGTTTGCACCTGTTACCAAGTGGAATAAGCAAATTGTGCGACCGAGTATTACACCAGAAGTAGTGCGGAAAGCATTTAAGCGATCGCAATCGGAAAAACCTGGTGCAGTTCACATCGATTTACCAGAAAATATTGCTGCCATGCCCGTCGAAGGCAAACCTTTGCGTAAGGATAATAGCGAAAAAACTTATGCATCTTTTGCTAGCATTCGGGCAGCAGCAGCCGCAATTTGCCAAGCAGTTAACCCATTAATCTTAGTCGGAAATGGGGCAATTCGCACTCAAGCAAGTGATGCAGTCACGCAATTTGCCACATTGCTGAATATCCCTGTTGCCAATACCTTCATGGGTAAAGGTGTGATTCCCTACACACATCAATTAGCTTTGTGGTCAGTGGGATTACAGCAAAGAGACTTTATTACCTGTGCCTTTGATAATACAGATTTAGTCATTGCGATCGGCTATGATTTGATTGAGTTTTCCCCCAAGAAATGGAATCGGAATGGTGAAATTCCCATTGTGCATATTGGGGTAAGTCCAGCAGAAATTGATAGTAGTTATATTCCCAACGCCGAAGTCGTGGGAGATATTTCTGATTCCCTCTATGAAATTTTAAAATTAGCAGACAGACAAGGTAAACCCGATCCCTTTGCTATTAGCTTAAGGTCAGAGATTCGGGCTGATTACGAACAGTATGCCCATGATGATGGATTTCCGATTAAGCCGCAAAAGTTAATTTATGACTTACGGCAAGTGATGGGCCCAGATGATATCGTTATCTCTGATGTTGGCGCACATAAAATGTGGATGGCTCGTCATTATCATTGCCATAGCCCCAATACTTGCATAATTTCCAACGGCTTCGCGGCTATGGGTATTGCCATTCCTGGCGCTTTAGCAGCAAAACTCGTTCATCCCAAGCGCAAAGTTGTTGCTGTCACAGGCGATGGCGGCTTTATGATGAATTCCCAGGAATTAGAAACAGCCTTGCGTGTCGGTACGCCCTTTGTCACCATAATTTTCAATGATGGTGGCTATGGGTTAATTGAGTGGAAGCAAGAAAATCAATTTGGTAAAGGAAACTCATCATTTGTGCATTTTAGCAACCCTGATTTTGTTAAATTTGCCGAAAGCATGGGTTTAAAAGGCTACCGAGTTGAATCAGCTTTAGATTTGATTCCCACTTTGAAAGAAGCCCTCGCTCAAGATGTACCTGCGGTGATAGATTGTCCCGTAGATTATCGGGAGAATCATCGCTTTAGTCAAAAAGCCGGCGAGTTGAGCTGCGCGGTGTAATAAATATTGTAGAGACGCGATTAATCGCGTCTCTACAATATTTAGGCAGGGTAAGCTTATCTAATACTGCTGCCTTTACACGATGGCGAATTCAGTGAATGCTCGTTTGGTAGTGATAATTGCATTTTAAATTCCTTTAATTCATAGATTCAAAGTCAACAAGAAGCCCATTTATTCCATCCATTATTATTGGAAATTTTTCTTCAGGTATGTTTAACTCCTGAAAACATTTATCTCTATATCTTTTAGACTATTGTTTTAGTGGTTACTATAGGAATCCGATTTGATTCCTGAAAAAATCTAAGTATATGTAGGGTGTGTTAGGCGTAAGCCGTAACGCACCAAAAGCTTCGGGAGAAGTGCGTTAAGCTTCGCTAAGACACCCTAAGCGTATTTCAATAATCAAATAGGAGTCCTATATATAGCTCTGTAACTGAGAATTAAAGTTCAATCTAACAATAACTAGCTAATTAGAGGGCTTATTTATTATTGGTGTCTAACAGGATGAATGAACAAGTCCTCTTGTCGGTATCAAAAATTTTAGATCCCCCTAAATCCCCCTTAAAAAGCTATCCATTATAAACATCTTTCTTAACAAAAGCTTTGACAAAAACCAGAAATTGTGTATGTTGTAAAC